>NZ_DASYGF010000029.1:0-78660 GCF_036000045.1 Pedococcus sp. | reverse complement strand
CCACCTCGTCGCGGCGGCGCACCTGCTGGACCCCGACGTCCAGGTCGTGCTGTGCGCGGGCGCACCGGACACCCCGGAGATCGGAGCCCGCACCAAGGCCGCTGTCGAGAAGCTTCAGGCCACCCGCTCCGGTGTCGTCTGGATCGCCGACATGCAACCGCGGCCGGACGTGATCGAGCTGCTGACCGGGGCCGCGGTCTTCGTCTGCCCGTCGGTCTACGAGCCGCTGGGCATCGTCAACCTCGAGGCGATGGCCTGCGAGCTCCCCGTCGTGGCCACCGCCACCGGTGGCATCCCCGAGGTGGTCGTCGACGGCGAGACCGGCTGGCTTGTGCCCATCGACCAGCGGCAGGACGGCAGCGGCATCCCGCTCGATGCCGACCGCTTCGTCGATGAGCTCGCCAAGGCGCTCAATGACGCGGTCAGTGACACCGACCGCGCAACGCGGATGGGCCTCGCGGGGCGTCGCCGGGCCGAGGAGTCCTTCTCGTGGTCCAGCATCGGAGAGCAGACCGTCCGGGTCTACCACGACGTTCTCGGCTAGCGGATCAGGCAGGGCGCCAGCCTGCGAGGACGGCACAGGCCGCGTTGGTCGCCGCCGCCAGCGCCTCGTCGGCGGCGCGGCGGAGTCGCAGCAGCACGGTGTGGCGGGCGGCTGCAGTCGTCACGGTCAACGCCCCATCCCCGGCCTCGAGAGCCACGTCCACCACCTGGCTCACCGTCCCGGCCAGCCCGATGACCCGCGCGGGCCGGCCCGGCAGGCCCGGGGGAAGTCCCCATCGACCGCCCAGCGCCGCATCCGCCAGCTCGCGCGCGGCTGTGGCGCCGAACGGCTGCCCGCCCACGGCGTCCAGCGACGCGGTGGCCGCAGCGATGGCCTCGCGGAGGTGTCTCTCGAGCTGGGAGGGCTCGAGCGCCTCCAGCCGGTGGCGGGGCACCGGGTCGGCGTCGTATGCCGTCCAGTCCACCCTGGTGCCGAGGTCCAGCGAGCCACCCGAACCTGAGCCGTACGAGGACATTGTGGGGACCAGCATGCCGCCCACGCCGGGCACGAACACGCACTCTCCCACCTCCGCGGCGATGGCCTGGGCGGCCGCCGAGGCGGCCGGTATACCGGAGAGGTCGCCGGGGCTGGGGAGGGCCACGAGCAGTGCCTGCTCGCCCATCTCGTGCCACACCGTGAGGCGGTCGAGGTCGCCGGCGACGTGGTCGAGGTCCGGCAGGGCCCGTCGCAGCACGTCGTCGAGCCACGATCGCGAGCCGGAGCTCGTCCCGGAGCTCGTCCCGGCGTTCGTCCCTGCAATCGTCCCGGAGCTCCACGCGTAGGTCGTCCACAGCGAGAGGCGCACGGACGCAGGCAGCTCGGGCATCTGGCCATGCTAAGCCGATGCCCTCCCGATAGGGTCCGGTGCCATGAGTGACGTCCTAGAGTTCGCAGGTGTGAGCGTCGTTCGTGGACGCACCACCTTGCTCGACGACATCACGTGGGAGGTGGAGGAGGGGCAGCGCTGGGTGATCCTGGGCCCCAACGGCGCCGGTAAGACCACCTTGTTGCAGCTCGCCGCCGGACGGATGCACCCGACCCGGGGCGTCGCCGGCGTGCTCAGCGAGGTGCTGGGTGCGGTCGACGTGTTCGAGCTGCGTCCTCGGATCGGCCTCGCCTCCGCTGCTCTGGCCGAGCGGATCCCGGGCGACGAGGCAGTCCACAACGTGGTCGTCACCGCGTCGTATGGCGTGGTGGGCCGGTGGCGGGAGAGCTACGACGAGCTCGACCATCGGCGGGCCGCCGAGCTGTTGGGGGCGCTGGGCGCCGAGCATCTGGCTGACCGCACCTACGGAACGCTCTCGGAGGGCGAGCGGAAGCGCGTCCAGATCGCGCGCGCCCTCATGACCGACCCCGAGCTCATGCTGCTCGACGAGCCCGCGGCTGGCCTCGACCTCGGTGGGCGGGAGGACCTCGTCCGCCGGCTGGGGGAGCTCGCCGCCGATGTCGAGGCGCCGGCCCTGGTCCTCGTGACCCACCACGTCGAGGAGATCCCGCCCTCGTTCACCGACGTCCTGCTCCTGCGCGACGGGCGCATCGTGGCCCAAGGCCCGCTGGAGCTCACCCTCACGGAAGAGAATCTCTCCGCGACCTTCGGTATGCCGCTCGAGCTCGAGCGGCGCGGAGACCGCTGGGCGGCGCGTGCCAGGGTCAACACGGGGACCACAGTCAACGGGGGGACCACAGTCAACGGGGGAACCACTGAGCCCCCGCCGTCGTCCTAGAGGTAGCTGACAGAAAGCAGAGGGGCCATGGACTGGTTCGCGGGGAACCCGTGGCTGGCGTGGGTGGGGATCGCTCTGGTGTTGGCTGCCATCGAGGCCGCCACCGTCAGCTTCGTGTTTCTCATGCTTGCGGGGGGAGCCCTGGCCGCGGCGCTGGTCTCGGCCCTGGGCGCGCCCTTCCCGATCCAGGTGCTGGTCGGAGTCGTGGCGGCGGCCCTGCTGCTGACGCTGGTCCGGCCCTTCCTCACCCGCCGGTTCATGGTCGCTGAGGCGAGTCGAACGATCGGCGCCGCGAGTCTGGTCGGCCGCAGTGCGCGCGTCCTGCAGACCGTGACCGAGAACGACGGACGGGTCAAGCTCGGCGGTGAGACGTGGTCGGCACGCACCGCTGGTGGCGCCATGCAGTGCCAGCCCGGACAGCAAGTCCGGGTTGTGTCCATCGAGGGGGCCACCGTGATCGTCACCGGCGACACGACCGGTCAGAAATCGGAGTGAACATGAACGGCATAGGTGCAGGGTTCATCGTCCTGGTCATCCTGGTGGCCTTTGCGCTGATCGTGCTGTTCCGCACGGTCCGCATCGTGCCTCAGCAGACGGCGCTGATCATCGAACGGCTCGGCCGCTACTCGCGGACGCTGGAGGGCGGCATCCATTTCCTGATCCCGTTCGTGGACAAGGTGCGGGCGAACGTCGACCTGCGCGAGCAGGTGGTGTCGTTCCCACCCCAGCCGGTGATCACCAGTGACAACCTCGTGGTCAACATCGACACCGTCATCTACTACTCGGTGATCGACGCCAAGTCGGCCGTCTATGAGATCGCCAACTTCATCCAAGGCATCGAGCAGCTGACCGTGACGACGTTGCGTAACGTCATCGGGTCGCTCGACCTGGAGCAGACGCTGACCAGCCGCGACCAGATCAACGCACAGCTCCGTGGTGTCCTCGACGAGGCGACCGGCAAATGGGGCATCCGCGTCAACCGGGTCGAGCTCAAGGCCATCGACCCGCCGATGTCGATCCAGGAGTCCATGGAGAAGCAGATGAAGGCCGAGCGCGACCGTCGCGCCGTCATCCTGATCGCCGAGGGTTCCAAGCAGTCGAACATCCTCACGGCCGAGGGTGAGAAGCAGAGCCAGATCCTGAGGGCCGAGGGCTCGGCGCAGGCCCGGATCCTGGAGGCGCAGGGTCAGGCGCGGGCGATCCAGCAGGTGTTCGACGCCATCCACCGCGGCAAGCCGACGCAGAAGCTGCTGGCCTACCAGTACCTGCAGGTCCTGCCGCAGATCGCCCGCGGCGACGCCAACAAGATGTGGATCATCCCGAGCGAGCTCACCGACGCCCTGCGTGGGATCGGTGGGGCGCTGGGCGTGCCGGAGAAGGGACGGGGCCCGCAGGATGACGACGGGGAGGAGTGGGTGGACCCCGGCGATCCCCAGGACGTCTTCCAGGAGACCGTCCTCGAGGACCCCAAGCAGGCGCTGGCCGAAGCCCGAGGCATGGCGGGCAAGGCTAGCCAGGAGGCGACGGAGCACGCGGCGCCCGCTCCCCGGGTCCAGCCTCACCCCGGGCCGCCCGCCGACGCAGTTCCGCCGTACGAGCCGCCGCCGTTCGAGCCGCCCGCCCCGACTGCGCCGCCGGCCGACGACCTGGAGCCGCCTCAGCCCTGACCGCGCGCCCCGATAGGGTGACCGGGTGTCCGTGCTCGCAGCCCTCGGGATCCTGGTTGCGGGGATGGCAGCGGGAACGATCAACACGGTCGTTGGCTCCGGGACGCTGATCACGTTCCCGGTGCTGGTGTTCCTCGGCTATCCGCCGATCGTCGCGAACGTCTCCAACACGGTGGGGCTCGTCGCGGGCGGGGTGACCGCCGTGCACGGGTACCGCTCCGAGCTGCGTGGGGCGGGCCTTACCCTCCGCCGCCTGGCTCCCGCCTCCTTGGTCGGCGGCATCGTGGGAGCGGTGCTGCTGCTCGTGCTGCCGCCTGCCGCGTTCCAGGCGATCGTCCCCGTACTCATCGCGGTGGGGCTGACCCTCGTCGTGCTGGGTCCGCGCCTGCAGAGCCGCGCAGCCGAACGGCACGAGGCGGGGATCCCGCCGGCCGCCTGGCATGGCGCCGCGCTGACGGGAGGCGTGCTCGTGGCAGGCATCTACGGCGGCTACTTCGGGGCCGCTCAGGGCGTCATCCTCATGGGGCTGATGAGCGCCCTGTCGACCGAGCCGATCCAGCGGCTCAACGGGTACAAGAACGTCCTCGCGACGGTGGTGAACGGCGTAGCCGCGGTCACCTTCATGGTCGTCGCCTGGGGTCGCATCGACTGGCTCGTGGCGCTCCTGGTCGGGCTGGGGGCGTTCGCTGGCGGTGTCATCGGCTCACGCGTCGGGCGACGCCTCCCGCCCCTCGGGCTGCGTGCGGTGATCATCGTCGTTGGCGTGGTCGGCATCATCAAGATCCTCTGGTTCAGCTGACCGCCGTGCCGATCGAGATCACGGACCCTCTCGACCCACGGGTCGCCGACTACGTCTCGCTGACCGACGTGGCCCTGCGAAGGCGAACCGAGCCGGAGCGAGGGCTCTACATCGCGGAGTCCGAGAAGGTGATCCGCCGCGCCCTGGGCGCCGGGCACCAGCCACGGAGCTATCTCATGGCGCGGCGCTGGCTCACCGAGCTGGCCGATGTCGTGGCGGAGGCCGAGCGCGACGGACTGCCCGTGTTCGTGGGCGAGCACGACATGATCGAGCAGCTGACCGGGTTCCACCTGCACCGTGGTGCGCTGGCGTCGATGCAGCGCCCCGCGCTGCCGAGCGTGGAGGCGCTCGTTGGCGGCGCCCACGGCGGGCGAGTGGCGATCTTCGAAGACATCGTCGACCACACCAACCTCGGCGCAGGCTTCCGTGCCGCGGCAGCCCTGGGCGTGGACGCGGTTCTCATCACCCCACGCTGTGCCGACCCCCTGTACCGGCGCTCCATCCGCGTGTCCATGGGCACGGTCTTCCAGGTGCCCTGGACCCGCCTCGGCAGCTGGCCTGACGACCTGCGGCTGCTGCGAGATGCCGGCTACCGGACGGCCGCGCTGGCGTTGAGCGTCGACTCCATCACCCTCGATGAGCTGGCTGGCCACAACCACCAGCGCCTTGCGCTCATCCTCGGCACCGAAGGCCACGGCCTGCACCCGTCGACCCTCGCGCAGGTCGACGATGTGGTCCGGATTCCGATGGGTGGCAACGTCGACTCGCTCAACGTGGCGGCGGCCGCGGCGGTGGCGTTCTATGCGACGAGACGCCAGGGCACGTAAGGCGCTCAGGCCGCATCGCCGGCTGCCCGTCGTGTGATGAGCCGGTCGTAGCTTCCGGGGTGGAGGTTCCAGTGGACGCGGTCGTATGTCGCCGTTGTGGCCCCCGGTGTTGTGGCCCCCGGTGGGGATGACCCGCTGTCTGCCAGATTGCCGGCGAGGCGTCGGCGGTGGACGAGGTGGTGGTGGTGGGCGCAGAGGAGGGCGGCGTTGAGAAGGTCGCTGGGGCCACCGTCGGCCCAGTGGATGAGGTGGTGGGCGTCGCACCAGTGGGCCGGGGCGTCGCAGCCAGGGTAGGTGCAGCCGCCGTCGCGCAGCCACAGGCTGGCGGTCTGGGCTGGGGTGAACAGGCGTCTGGCTCGGCCCCAGTCGAGGATCTCGCGGTTGGTGCCCAGGACGACGGGCACCAGGGCCGCGTCGCAGGCGATGCGGCGGATGGTCTCGGGGGCCAGGAGCTCGCCCGCGTGGGGGCCGCCCAGGACGGTGCCGGCTGCCAGGCCGGGGGGACGGCGGGCGTCCGCGCTGTCTGAGGTGTTTGCGCTGTCTGCGCTGCTCAGCCGTGCAGCGAGCTGGTGGTAGTCCATGGTGATGAACAGCTGGGCCTTGGTGGTGGTGGGCACGGAGTCGCCGGCCGCGACGGCGCGGCGCACCAGCTGGACCACGGCGTCGCCGCGGCGGCGGTCGCTGCTGCGGTGGTCGGGTGCGCCGTCGGTGGGTCGGGGTGCGGAAAGGGGGCCGAGGGCGGACTCGAGGACGGCGTGGCCCTCACTGTCGAGCGTGAGCAGGTACTCGTAGATGCCGGAGCCGGCCGGTCGTGGCTGGGACAGCGCGACGAACCCGGCGGCGGCATCCTGCTCGCGCTGGAGCTGGTCGTCCAGGCCGTACTGGGCCAGCAGGCGGGGACGGACCATCCGGACGCCGCGGGGCCCGTGCTCGGCGGCCATGGTGATCAGCCCGGCGAGCACGGCTGGTTCCGCACCGTCGGCCAGCAGGGGTCGGAGCCGGTCGGCCTCGTCGATCACCGCCGCGGCGGACCGGAGGGGAAGGTGGCCGTCGGTGACGGCGGCCAGGACGGGTGCGTTGGCCGTCTTGGCCAGCTCGCGGGCGAGGGTGACGATCTGGGCGGCGCCGCCGGCGAGGGTGGAGGGTGCGTGGGCGCGCACCCACTGGGCGGGGGTGGCCGCCGAGCCTCGGGTGCCGGTCTCGCCGCGGGCGATGGCCTCGGCGGTGACGTGCACGCGGCCCAGCTCGGCGGCCATGCCGAGCCGGTCGAGCAGGGTCAGCAGCGGGCCCAGCTGGTCACCGCCGGCCTGGTAGAGCACCTCGTCGAGCCCGGCCAGCGCGGCGCACGCACCCTCCAAGGTCGCGCGCCGCGCGGCCAGGTCGCTGGTCGCGGAATGCCCCTCCATGACCGCAACGCTAGACGGGTCCACTGACAGCCGTCCGGGCCGAGAAGCGAGGCAAAATCCGTTGCGGCGCAAGGACTTCCGTCATCGATAGTCAAGCACCGCGCGGTCAACCTGTGGGCGGCCATACTCGGCGGCCCACCCCTGTGGAGGACCGGTGTCGATGCCTAGTCGACGAGGCGACGAAGCAGCGTGTGCAGCTCCCCCGCGGGGTCACCGGTCAGGCCACCGTGGACCGGACCTGGCTGGACGACGGTGCTGCGGGGCGCACTGAGCCAGCCGAACCGACGTCCCAAGCCACCCAGGGTGGGCAGCCCGCCGCCGGTGACCCCGCGGCATACCTGGCAGATGGTCTCCAAGGAGGCCGAGACCTCCTCGAGGTCGACGCTCGGAGCAAGCACGCGCAGGCGGGCCTCGTCCACCCGGTACGCCGCCTCGAGGAAGTCCGCTCCCTGGCTGTAGAGGACCACGCCCACGTTGACGAACTCCTCGCGTTCCACGCGGGGCACGCAGCGCAGGACGACGTACTGGTAGCCGAAGAAGCTCATGCGCCGCCTCCAGGTAGCCAGGCCGCAGGCTGGGCCACACGGGCGCGCAGATGGTCCACGTAGGCCGCCCTGACAGCAGCAGCGTCGACGAGCCCCGGCGCCGGCTCGAGCCATTCCGACGGAACCTGGCCGACCACGGCATCGAGCACGTCCGAGGTGACCAGAGGAGCCAGCCGTGCGTGGGCGTCCCCGACATCCCCCGCCACATCCCGCAGGACGTGAGTGCTCGCGTCGTACGGCTGAGCCGCGAAACGCGCCGGGTCGGCACCTCGGGTCGGCCAACCATGGTGGAAGTAGAGGGCCGCGCCATGGTCGATGAGCCAAGGGTTGCGGTGCCAGACAAGGAGGTTCGGGTTGCTCCAGGTCCGGTCGACGTTGGCTGTGAGCGCATCGAGCCACAGGATCGACGCGGCGGTCTCGGCGTCGGGAGGTCGCGACCCGTCGTACCCGAACGACCCCGGCAGGAAGTCGATCCCGAGGTTGAGCCCGAGGCTCGCGGTGAGCAGGTCCTGCACCTCCTCGTCCGCCTCGTACTTGGCGATGGGCGCCTGGAGGTCCACCACGGTCATCCGCGGGACGTTCAGCCCGAGGGCCCGGGCCAGCTCGCCGACGACGATCTCGGCGACCAGGACCTTGAGACCCTGGCCGGCTCCGCGGAACTTCAGGACGTAGGTGCCGAGGTCGTCGGCCTCGACGAGCCCGGGCAGGGAACCGCCCTCGCGCAGGGGAGTGACGTACCGCGTCGCGGTGATCTGGTCGAGCACGGCGCCCAGCCTAGGGGCGCGCCCCGTGCTCGCGTCGGGGAGCCGCCGGTTGTCGGCTCAGGCGTCGCCGACCGTGAGCGCCTCGGCCTCCAACGGGCTGCCCTGCGGCTCCGCGCCGTGGCTGGGCTGCCGGTCGATGGCGTCGACCAGGCTGCGGGCGGTCAGCAGCGCGACGATGCCGAGAACGACCGCGCCGGCGCCCACCCAGAAGGGAATGTTGGCGGCGCGCTCGCCGAGGGTGCCGGCGAGCCAGGGGGCGACGGCTCCGCCGCCGAACCGCACGAAGCTGTATGCCGCGGACGCGACACCGCGCTCGACCGGCGAGATCTTCATGACCGTCTCGGTGATGAGGGTGTTGTTGATGCCGAGGAAGGCGCCCGCCAGGATCACGCCGACGACCAGCACGGGCTTGTGGGAGGACCCCAGGGCCATGGCCGCCAGCACGACCGCGAACCCGCCCAGGGCACCCACCAGGCCGGGGAGCGTGCCGAAGCGCCGCTGGATACGGGGAGCGACCACGACCGAGGTGAAGGCGAGCAGGATGCCCCAGCCGAAGAAGATGAGGCCCACCTGGTGGGCTCCCATGCCCAGGGGGAACGGCGTCCAGGCCAGTAGCGTGAAGAACCCGAAGTTGTAGAGCAGCGCGGTGATCCCCACAGTGAGCAGCCCACGGTGCGACAGTGCACGCAGCGGTGCCGAGAGTGGGGTGCGGCGGCCGGTGGGCGGCGTGGCTGGAAGGGTCGAGATGATCGCGACGAAGGCGATGGTCATGAGCACGCTCACGCCCCAGAACGGCCACCGCCACGAGTGTGCGCCGAGCCAGCCACCGAGCAGCGGCCCTGCCGCGATGCCGACACCCAGAGCGGCTTCGTAGAGGATGATCGCCTGACCCACCGACCCGCTGGCAGCACTGACGATGGTGGCCAGTGCGGTGGCGATGAACAGGGCGTTGCCAAGACCCCACACCGCGCGGAACGCGACGATGCCGCCCACGGTGTCCTGGGCGCCCGCCAGGCCGGCGCCCACGATGATGATGAGCAGACCGAGGAGCAGGGTGCGCTTGGCCCCGGTGCGGCTCGAGACCCACCCCGTGATGAGCATCGCGAGGCCCATCACGGCCATGTAGCTCGTGAAGAGCAGCGAGACCTGAGAGGGGCCGGCGCCGAGGTCGTCGGCGATCGGCTTGAGGATGGGGTCGACCAGGCCGATGCCCATGAAGGCGATCACGCAGGCGAAGGCGACGGACCAGACGGTCTTGGGTTGGCGCCACATGGTGGGGTCAGGGTTCCTTCCGGGTGGTGGGAGTGGGGTACACAGCGGCCGCGCGGCGCAGGAGGTCCTCCATGACGTCGATGCCGGTGCGCAGCCGCGCGATCTCTGCGTCCTCGAGCCCGTCCAACGTGGGGGCCAGCGCGGCCAGGCGGGCGGCCCGGACGCGGTCGAGGGTGGCGCGCCCGTGGTCGGTCAGCGCGAGCAACGAGGCCCGGGCGTCGTCGGGGTCGGCCCGCCGCTGCGCCAGGCCTTGTGCCTCCAGGCGTTGCAGCGCCGTCGTCATCGCCGGCTGGCTGCTGTGGTCGGCCTCCGCCAGGACGCTCACGCGAGCGGGTCCCAGCTCGTCGAGCAGGGCGAGCAGTCGTGCCTGGGCATAGGGCAGGTCGAACGACGCATGCCGCGAGGCCCACCGGGTGAGCCGGGCGGCCGCCCGAAGCAGGTCGTTGCCGACGGTCTGACGCTCTGACATTCTCCCATGGTACATAGGTAACCTATGTAATCCCCATCGCCGGACCCGACCAATCCGCCACCGGGGGAGTGACGAACCGCCCGTATGAGGACGATGTCCGCCGGAGAGCGCGCCCCCGACTTCGAGCTGCCCGACCAGCACGGTCAGCTCCAGACACTGCGGGGCCTGCTCACGCAGGGCAGCGTCGTGCTGTTCTTCTACCCAGTCGCGCTGTCGGGCGGCTGCACGGCGGAGGCCTGTCGCTTCCGCGACCTGCGCGCCGAGTTCGCGGCCGTCGGCGCGCAGCCCGTGGGCATCAGCATGGACGGCGTGGCGACCCAGCGGCAGTTCGACGAACGGGACTCGCTGGGTATGCCGTTGCTGGCCGACTCCGACGGCGCCGTCGCTGTGTCCTACGGCGTGCGGCGCCGGTTCATCACCCCCGTGAAGCGCGCCACCTTCGTCATCGGCCGGGACCAGCAGATCCTCGAGGTGGTCCAGAGCGAGGTCAGCATGCAGACGCACGCCGACACGGCCCTGAAGGTGCTGTCAGCCCCTCAGTGACCGGACCGTGGCAACGGTGTCGGCTTCCTCCGCCGTCTTGTCGTCGCGGTAACGCAGCACACGGGCGAACCGCAGCGCCATGCCACCGGGATACCGCGACGACGTCTGGATACCGTCGAACGCGATCTCGACCACTTGCTCGGGCCTCACGGGGACGACGTAGCCGTCGGTGCCCTCGGTCGCCAGCTCGGTGAACCGCTGGGTCTGCCAGGCCAGCATCTCGTCGGTCATGCCCTTGAAGGTCTTGCCCAGCATGACGAAGTCGCCGGTCTCCGGGTCCCGTGCGCCGAGGTGGATGTTCGAGAGCCAGCCGTGTCGCCGCCCGCTGCCCCACTCGACGGCGAGCACCACGAGGTCGAGGGTGTGCCGCGGCTTGACCTTGACCCACCCGGCCCCGCGCCGCCCGGCGGCATACGGGGCAGTCGCGGACTTGACCACGATGCCCTCGTGACCGTCGGCGACGAGACGCTCGAAGAACTCCTGAACCTCCCGCTCGTCACCGGCCCGCTGCCTGGGCACCAGCCACGGCTCGGGGACGAGGTCGGCCAGCCTGGCGAAGCGCTCCTCGGCCGGCACGTCGAGGAGGTCCTCGCCGTCCAGGTGAAGCACGTCGAAGAAGTACGGCGTCACCGGAACCTCGCTGCGCAGCCGGTCCACACCGACGCTGCTCATCGTGCGAGATGCGGTCTCCTGGAAGGGGCGTGGCCGCCCCGCGCCGTCGAGCGCGATGGCTTCGCCGTCGAGGACCAGCCGCCGCGAGGGCAGCGTCAGCACTGCTTCGACGACCTCGGGGAGCCGGTCGGTGATGTCGTCCAGCGAGCGGGTGAAGAGCCTGACGCTGTCCCCGTCCCGATGTGCCTGCAGCCGTATACCGTCCAGCTTGCCGTCCACGAATACTCCCGTCGGCGCACCGACCGAGTCCAGAGCTGAGCCTACGTCCGGCGCCGAGGCGGCGAGCATGGGCCGCAGTGGGCGACCGACCTCCAGCGTGATCCGGTCCAGCGCCTCCACGCCGCCGGCCAACGCGGCTGCGGCCACGGGACCTGCATAGCCGGCCAGCATGACCGCTCGGCGCACCGACGCCTCGGGCACCTCTGCCGCCGCGGCGATGGCGGCCTGCATCACCCCGTCCAGTGCCCCTTGACGTACCTGACCGGTGATGAGGCCGCGGAGGAACTGCTGCTCGGGCTCGGTGAGCCGGCCGAACAGGCCCCCCACGGCCTGCTGCCTGCTCAGCGCCGAGCCGGCCCCGCCGAGGGCGGCCAGGGCGGTGAGCGCCGCGTCGACCTCTGCGACCGTCACGGTCGCAGAGGTCGCAGGCGGGGGCAGCTCGGCCAGGCCGCGCCAGCTCACGCCAACCCGCCGCTGGGGGAGCGTCCCGGACAGGAACGCCGCGACCGTGGGGGCATCGGCAGCGCCGGCAGCACGCAGCGCGGCCGCGACGGCTGCCGTCTTCGCGAGCCGGGAGCGGGTGGCGGTGGCCGCCTGCGAGGCAGCGACGACGTCGGCGAACAGCATGGTCAGGTGAGAAGGCCGGTCAAGGGAGCAGCATGATCAGGCGAGCACGGCGTCGAGGCTCGTCGACTCCATCCCGTGGGCCTGCGCGACGGGCTCGTAGGTGACCGAGCCGTCATGGGTGTTGAGCCCCAGCGCGAGCGGCGTGTTGCCGCGCAGGGCATCGCGCCAGCCCTTGTCGGCCAGCTCGACCGCGTACGGGAGGGTCACGTTGGTCAGCGCATAGGTGCTGGTGTGCGGGACGGCTCCGGGCATGTTGGCGACGCAGTAGAAGACCGAGCCGTGCACCTGGTACGTCGGGTCGGCGTGGGTGGTCGGCCGGGAGTCCTCGAAGCAGCCGCCCTGGTCGATCGAGATGTCCACGAGGACGGAGCCCGGCTTCATCCGCGACACCTGCTCGTTGGTGACGAGCTTGGGCGCCTTGGCACCCGGGACGAGCACCGCGCCGATCACGAGGTCGGCGTCCGAGATGGCGCGCTCGATCTCGTACGTGTTCGACGCCACCGTCTGGCAGTGGCCCTGGTAGATGGCGTCGGCGTGTCGCAGCTTGGCGATGTCGCGGTCGAGGAGCAGCACCTCGGCCTGCATGCCCAGGGCGATGGCGGCCGCGTTCATGCCCGACACGCCGGCGCCGATGACGACGACCTTCGCGGCGTACACCCCGCTCACGCCACCCATGAGCAGGCCACGGCCACCCTGGGCGCGCATGAGGGTGTGCGCCCCCACCTGGGGAGCCAGGCGACCCGCCACCTCCGACATGGGCGCGAGAAGCGGCAGCGAGCGGTCCGGCAGCTCGACGGTCTCGTAGGCGACCGCCGTCACCTTGCGGGCGACGAGCTCCTCGGTGAGGGCCCGGTCCGCCGCCAGGTGCAGATAGGTGAAGAGGGTCTGGCCCTCGCGCATCCGGTGGTACTCCGGCTCGATCGGCTCCTTGACCTTGAGGATCAGGTCACCGGTGGCCCAGATGTCGTCGGCGGAGTCAAGGATGGTCGCCCCAGCCGACACGTAGTCCTCATCGAGGATCGACGAGCCGACGCCCGCCTCCTTCTCGACGAACACCTCGTGGCCGTGCACCCTCAGCTCGTGAACTCCGGCGGGCGTGATGGCGACGCGGTACTCGTTGTTCTTGACCTCGCGCGGGATGCCGACCTTCATTGCTCAGACCTCCTGATGGCAGTGGTCCTCGCACCATAGGCCGAAGTCAGGGAGCGACGCTCCCCGAATGCAGCAACGCGCCGATCAGCGCCAGTCTCCACGGCAGGGGCGCCTGGGCCGGGGTGCGGCAGGAGGCCCCGCCGCAGGGGCACACCCAGACCCACCCGCGGGCGCTGCGCTGGACGCGGGGCCGGTGGGTGGTGGGGTATGCGGTGTGCGTGCTCACGCTTCGAAGGTAGGCCCGTAGGGTGGTGGTCATGGTGGAGCAACACAAAAGGCAGTCCGAACGGCTGAGGCGGTGGTCGTCACGATGTGCGATGCACCTTCACACGCACCGGATCGAGTTCAGCGGTTTCTCAGGGCTGACGCCCGAGGGTGGCAAGGTGAGTGGTTCCGATGCCTGAAGACCTGTCCGAGCTCGAGAACAGCGGGTTCTCCCGGCGCGCCGTCATCGCCGCCGGTCTGACCGGGCTGACGTTGGGCGCCTGCTCCGCGCCCGGGTCGACCCCCGCCTCCACCTCCCACGGCAAGCCCCATAGCTCTGCGCCGATGACGACGCGCCCCCAGCCCGGGTCGTCCTCAGGGTCCGGGTCGGGCTCCGGCCCGGCGCCTGAGCCGGCCATCGCCAAGACCCCGGGTGACGACATCGTCAGCGGCCCGCGTGACCACAAGGCCGTGGCCCTGACCTTCCACGGCCAGGGGCCGGCCGAGCTGGTCCACGAGATCCTGTCGGCGTGTCACCGCGCCGACGCCCACATCACCGTCTTCGCGGTGGGAAACTGGATCGAGGCAACGCCCTCGCTCGGCCGGGAGATCCTGGCCGCAGGGCACGAGTTGGGTAACCACACGTGGAGTCACCAGCAGATGAAGCAGCTCTCCCCGGCAGAAGCCGTCCGAGAGGCCCAGAAGGGCGCCGACGCTCTGCGCGCAGCAGTCGGGACCGCCGGGTGGTGGTTCCGGCCGTCCGGCACCCAGCACAGCACGGCCACCATCAGGGCGGCGGCCCAGGCGGCCGGCTACCAGCGGTGCGTGTCCTACGACGTCGACCCCGGCGACTACCTCGACCCCGGCGCCTCCGCAGTGCGTGACCGGACGCTCGCCGGTGTGCAGCCCGGGTCGATCGTCAGCCTGCACTTCGGTCACACCGGCACGGCCAAGGCTCTCCCGGAGATCCTTGCCGGCCTGTCCCGCAAGGGGCTGGCCCCGGTCACCCTGTCCCGTCTGCTGGCCACCGCATGAGCCGTCGACTCACCAGGCGACTGGCCGTGCCTCGGGTGGTGCTGCCGGTGCTCGCAGTGCTGGCCATGACGGCGTGCTCGTCAGGATCTTCTGACCTGTCTCCCGCGGGCGGCACGACCAAGAGCTCGGCGAAGCCGAGGACCTCGACCACGACCCGCTCGACGTCGGTCTATGCCGATGCGGCGGCGGGCGACCTGAGCGCCGTCGCGCGCCAGGCCAAGCCGATGGTCTATGTGCCCAACACCATCAGCAACACGGTGCAGCTCATCGACCCCGCGACCTACCAGGTGGTCGCCCGGTTCCATGTGGGCGCGGAGCCGCAGCACGTCGTGCCCTCATGGGACCTCAAGACGCTGTGGGTGAACGCCGACCATGGCAACACCCTGACGCCCATCGACCCGAAGACGGGGCAGCCGGGCCGTCCCATCCCGGTGGACGACCCCTACAACCTCTACTTCACCCCCGACGGGCAGCACGCCCTGGTGATGGCCGAGCGGTTGCGCCGCATCGACGTCCGGGACGCGCAGACCATGGAGCTGCAGCGCTCGCTCCACGTGCCTTGTGCCGGCATCAACCACGCCGACTTCACCCGCGACCTCAAGACGCTCGTGGCGAGCTGTGAGTTCGACGGGCGGCTCATCGTCACCGACGCCAGTGCCACCTCGATCCGCAAGGTCATCGACCTCAATGCCATCCAGACTCCTGGGGCGACCTCGCCCCAGGAGGCCATGAACATGCCCGGCAGCCCCAAGGCCGGGCTCCGGCCGGGCGCGAGCTCGATGCCTCAGGACGTGCGCCTGACGCCTGACGGCCGCTTCTTCGTGGCGGCCGACATGCTGCGCAACGGCATCTGGGTCATCGACGCTCGCACCCTGACGTACTCGCGCTTCATCCACACCGGCATGGGCGCCCACGGCATCTACCCGTCCCGGGACGGGCGGCGGCTCTTCATCTCCAACCGTGACGAGGGCACGATCAGCGTGCTCGACTCGAGCACCCTGGCCCCGGTCGCCCGGTGGAAGATCCCCGGTGGTGGCTCGCCCGACATGGGTGGGGTGACCGCCGACGGCAAGCAGCTGTGGCTCTCGGGCCGCTACGACAACGTCGTCTATGTCTTCGACACGACGACAGGTGCCCTGCTGCACAAGATCCCTGTCGACGCCGGGCCACATGGCCTGTCAGTGTGGCCACAGCCCGGGCGGTTCAGCCTCGGCCACACCGGCAACATGCGCTGACCCGTCTCCCTTCACCCCAGGTCCAGCAGGTGGGCTCCACGGTCTACCTTGGTCGCGAGGTACCGGGCGTTCGCCGGTGACAGGTGCACGCCCGTGCCGACACGGTCGACCACGGTGATTCCGAGCCGCTCCAGCTGGGTCGCCTTGGTCGGGTTGTTGGTGAGCAGTGCCACCCGGTCGGCGCCGAGGGCATGCAGCATCTGCGCCGCGGCCGTGTAGCTGCGCTCGTCCGCGGCATACCCCAGAGCGAGGTTGGCCTCGTAGGTGTCGAGCCCGGTGTCCTGGAGCTCGTAGGCGTCGAGCTTGGCGTACAAGCCGATCCCGCGGCCCTCCTGTCGCAGGTACAGCAGGAAGCCGCCCACCTCGCTGATGCGCTCGACGGCTTCGCGCAGCTGAGCACCGCAGTCGCAGCGCTGGCTGCCGAACACGTCTCCGGTCAGGCACTCACTGTGCGGCCGCACGAGGGGTGGGCGCCCGGCGTGGTCGCCGAGCCCGAGCGCCAGGTGCTCTCGCCCGTCGGCGAGCCCGTGGAAGGTGTAGACCCGGGCGGTGGTCGTGAAACCGTCGGGAAAGCGCAGCGGCACCGTGACCTGCGTGCGAACGGTGGCGGGTCCCAGCGGATGCGTCATGGGTCGTCCTCTCAGGCCGGTCCGAAGCGGGTCGACAGGGCATAGCGCAGCAGCACGACATCGCCGATCTGGCGCACGTCCGCGAGCGTGGCGCGGTGCCCGGTGTTCCAGGGGAACTCACCGTCGGCCACGAAGCGGCGGCCACGCGAGTCGCCCACGAACAGGGGAGCGACGACCAGGTCCAGCTGGTCGGCCAGTCCGGCCGTGAGGAACTGCGTCAGGGTTCGGCCGCCGCCCTCCACCATCAACCGGCGCACCCCACGGGAGTGGAGGTCCTTCGCGACCCAGAGCAGGTCGAGCGGCTCCCCGGCGTCGATGACGGTGGACACAGCGCCGACCGCCGAGCGCGCCTGCGTCAGGCCCGGGCTCGCGGTGTAGACGAGCTTCGGCGTGTCGCCCGTGGTGAAGAAGTGGGCGGTGGCGTCGAGTCTGCCGGTCGCCGTGAGCGTCACCTTGGCCGGCGTCGGGCCCTCGCTTCTGGCGAGGCGCTCGCTGCGCCTCTCGGGGGAGCGGACCAGGAGCCGTGGGTTGTCGGCGCGGACGGTCCCAGCGCCGACGAGCACTGCGTCGCAGCCGGCACGCACCGCATCCACCCGGTCGAGGTCCGCCGCGTTGGACAGCACGAGCCGCTGGCTCGTGGCGTCGTCGAGGTAGCCGTCCAACGAGATGCCGCAGCTCAGCAGGATGTAGGGAGTGTCAGCCACGGCGGCCACCCCGCTCGAGCGCTTCGGCCGTCATCGGGGCACGACCCACAGGTCGCCGTGCTGGACGGTCACCCTCAGTCGACCCTGCGCGGCCTGAGCCAGGCGCCGCTCACGGTAAGGCGCCGCCATCACGGCGAGCTCGGGCCGCTGCTCGCAGGCTGCCGCGACCCATCCAGAGAGCCACTCGCTAGCCAACGCGGCGTCGGTGGCCGTGAGACGCCATGGGCTCGGACGGCTGACGACACGCGCACCCGCTCGCGCGAACGCCGTGGCGAGGTGGCCCAGCGCACCGGGTCCCATCAGGGTCCGACCTGCCACGGTCCGGCGCTGGTGCAGGTCGAACGCCTCGGCGACGACCGGGTCGAGCGGGTCGTGAGGCCGGAGCCGGACCCGGCCGACGACGGAGAGGGTCACCAGAGCGGGGCAGGCCAGGGCCGTCACGGTGGACACGATGCGGTCCAGCTCGTCCACGGTCAGGAGGTCCACCAAGGCCGACGCGGTGACCATCGTGGCGCCGCTGAGGTGCGCCGGCTCGAGCTCGGTCAGGTCTAGGGGGCGCGTCTCGATCGTGACCGGCGCACCGTCAGCGGCCCGGCCTGCGTATGCCATGTCCGCGGCCACGAGGAGGTCCTCGTCGTGGTCGAGGAGGACCCAGTGCTGGGGGCCTGGGAGCAGCGGAGCGAGCCATCGGGCCATGGCACCGGTGCCAGAGCCCAGGTCGTAGACGACGCTCGGCTCGTCGCCGGCGCCGGGCCGAGCAGCGACGTATCGCGCGGCGCGGGACGCCAGGGCGAGCGACCTCGCGGCGGTGTCGGCCGCCTCCCGGAGCTGGAGCCAGGGGGCGCTCACCCTCAGTGCCGGGTCGGTGGTCATGCCGCGGCCTCGCACAGCACCTGCGCGACGCGGCGCGCGGTGTCCGACCAGCGGGGCAACGTGGTGCGGCGCTGCCGCGCGGCGGCCCGCCAGCGGCGCCGCAGGTCCTCGTCACCCAGCCAGGAGCGCAGGGTCGATGCCAGGGCCTGCACGTCGTCCGGCGGGACGAGCGCTCCGGCCCGTCCATGTTCGGTCCCGCCTCCGAGCGCCTCCAGCACGCCGCCGACCGCGGTGGCCAGCACGGGGACCCCGCGCGCCAGAGCCTCGGTCACGACCATCCCGTAGGTCTCGGCACGGGAGGGGAGCACGAGCAGGTCGGCGGCGGCATAGGTGGCATCCAAGGCTGCGCCCACGCGTATGCCGGTGAAGGTCACCGGCATACGCAAGGGTCCCCTGAGCGTGCCCTCGGGCGACACCCCGAGCTCCTCGACCAGCTCCACGTCGCGGTCCAGTGGCCCCACGCAGGTGCAGCGCCACGGCAGGTCCAGGATCGAGCCCAGGGCGGCGAGGAGAAGGTCGTGCCCCTTCTCGCGGGTGACGGCGGCGACGCAGAGCAGGCGCTCACCCGACGAGGAGGCGGGTGCCAACGGCGCCCGGTCCACGCCGGGAACCGCGACACGGACCCGGCTCGGGGCCACGCTGTCGCGTTCCACCAGGCGCCGGCGGGTCCACTCACTGGTCGCCACGACCGTGTGGGCGGCGCCCAGCACCGCACGCACGGTGGCCGCTCGTTCGGCGTCGGGTGTGGGCTGGTGCACGAGGACCACGACCCGCAGCCGCGCGGAGTGGGGGAGCAGCTCGGAACCGGCGCGACGGGCGACCAGCCCGTCGACGAGCACCACCGCGGCATCCGGGATCGCGGCCAGGATGTCTGTCAGGGGGCCGTCGGCCAGGCTCCCGCCCGGCTGCCAGGTGCCGGCGACGGGCCATACCCGCACGGACCATCCGGTCTCGCTGAGCTCCTGAGCGAGCCGGCGGTCGTACAGGTTTCCGCCACTGGGCCGCGACGGCAGGTCGAAGCCGTCCGGCACGACGAGATGGACGACGCTCACAGCGCCCGCTCGTAGCCGGCCCACGCCACGTGGGACTCGTGCAGGGTGACTGCCAGGCCGGTCAGGTTGCCCGAGGCTCCGAGCGGGCCATCCACCACACGGGCAGCGAGACGGTCGGCGACCACCTGGGCCAGCGCCTCGGTGGTGGTGTTCGTCCCGGCCAGGCTCGGCTCGTCGTCGAGGTTGCGATAGGTCAGCTCCTCGAGGACGGCGTGGAGCTCCTGGGCGGCCCGGCCGAGGTCGGCGACGATGCCGTCGTCATCGAGCCGGTCGGCCCGCAGGGTGGCGTCGACGACGAAGGTCGCGCCGTGCAGCCGCTGGGCGGGGCCGAAGACCTCGCCGCGCAGGCTGTGGGCGACCATGAGGTGGTCGCGAACCGTGACACTGAACATGGCTACTCCCCGCTGTAGGCGATCGTGTGGCACAGGCCGGACAGCCGCCCGGACGACATCTCTGACATGACCCGGGGCAGCTCCTCGAACCGGGAGGTCCCGGTGACCAGCACGTCGAAGGCAGGGTCACGCAGGAGCTCCAGTGCGAGGGCCAGCCGCTGGGCGTGAGTGCGGCTCGAGCGCCGGGCCGGGGCGACCGCCCCCACCTGGCTCGCCCGGATCGCCAGCCGCTGGGAGTGGAAGGCGCCCCCCAGCGAGAGCCGTACGTCCTGGTCGCCGTACCAGCTGAGGTCGAGGACCACGCCCTCGGGCGCCAGCAGCTCCAGGGACCTCTGCAGACCCTCCGAGGTCGCGCTCGTGTGCACCACCAGGTCGCAACCGCCCTCTGCCTCGGCGGGCAGCGCGAAGCCGACGCCGAGCCGCGCGGCGACGTCGGCTCGGCTCTGGAGTGCGTCGACGAGGGTGACCGTGGTGCCGGCACACAGCGACGCCAGACGGGCCACGCAGCAGCCCACCATCCCGGCGCCAACCACCGCGATGCGGTCCCCGACCAGGGGTGGGGCGTCCCAGAGCGCGTTCACCGCCGTCTCGACCGTGCCCGCGAGCACCGCTCGGTCCGCGGGTATGCCATCGGGCACGACGGTGACGGCCGACGCCGGGACGACATAGGTGTCCTGATGCGGATAGAGGCAGAACACCGTCCGCCCCCGCAGGTGCTGGGGTCCCTCGTCGACCACCCCGACACTCAGATAGCCGTACTTGACCGGCCCGGGGAAGTCGCCGTCCTGGAACGGCGCCCGCATCGCGGCATACTGGCTCGGCGGCACGCCACCGCGGAAGACGAGCAGCTCGGTACCTCGGCTCACGCCGGAGCGCAGCGCCCGTACCACGACGTCGTCGGGGCCAGGGTCGGGGAGCGTGACAGGGCGAATCTCACCGAGGCCCGGCTCGCGCAGCCAGTATGCCGTCGCCTGACGTCCCACGAGCCCTCCCCTCGGTGCCTGCTCGATGCTCCCACGACCGTCCGTGACCGTCTCGCGGTCTGGCCTCGGTGAACAGTTACCCAGCCGGTCTCGTCTCATCCCTGCACCCCTAGACACGGAGGAGCCATGGCGTCGGTTCACGGTGGCCCGGTCGCCGGGCTCGCTGCCCAGCTCGTGCTGCTCCTCGTGCTCAGTGGCACGGTCGGGCTCGGGGCGACCGGGTGGCTTCTCGGCGTCGCCTACGGGCTCGTGACGGCCGTCGCGTTGGCCCGGGGGCTGGCCGGGCACGAGATGCCGGGTCTGGGGGCCGCGAACCGGGTGACCCTCACACGGGCGGTGCTGGTGGGGGGCGTGACGGCCCTGGCAGCAGGCGGGTGGGCCGGCCCGACCGGGCGGGTGCTGCTGTCGCTGACCGGGGTCGCCCTGGCGCTCGACGCCCTCGACGGCTGGGTGGCCCGGCGCACGGGGACCGTCTCGGCCCTGGGTGGCCGGTTCGACATGGAGGTGGATGCCTTCCTCCTCCTCGTCCTCAGCATCCTCGTCGCGCGGTGGGCCGGTGCCTGGGTGCTGCTCATCGGAGCCGCCCGCTACCTGTTCGTCCTCGCAGGCTGGCTGCGACCGTGGATGCGGCGAACCCTGCCGGCCCGGCCCTGGCGCAAGGTCGTCACCGCCACCCAGGGGGTCGTTCTCACGGCGAACGTGGTGCCGCGTGGGCCGCGGTGGGTGCTGGTGCTGGCTCTGACGGTGGCGTGGGGGATGTTGGCCGAGTCGTTCGGCCGGGACGTCTGGTGGCTGTGGGTCCGGCGGGAGCCGCTGGGGGACCCCGCTCTGGAGGGCGTGCCGGCAGCAATGGCGCCGAACGATGCGTAGCCAACGCCGCCGGCGTGCCCTCCACCCCGGGGGCCGCCGGCGGGCCCTGGTCGTCCTGTGGGGGGTGGGCGGCGTGCTCGCCTGGCTCGCCCTCGTGGCGCCTGACGACCTCAGCACGCTGAGCGTGCAGAGCCTGGTGCGCCTCCCGCTCGAGGGCGTGGTGGCGGTGGCGGTCCTGCTGGCGCTTTCCCTGGTCGGCCTGCCCTCGCGGGTTCGGGCCGCCGTCGCGGCCGGCATCGGCGTGCTCCTCGCCCTGCTGCTCACGCTGAAAGTGCTCGACACCGGACTCCTGCAGGCGCTGGGACGTCCCCTGCGCCCGACCCAGGACTGGACGTATGCGGGGTCAGGGCTGGGCTTCCTGACCGACTCGGTCGGGCGTCCGCTAGCCGTCCTGGTCGTGGTGCTCGGAGCGGTGGGCTGGACCCTTGGAGTGGTCCTGCTCGGCTGGTCGGTGGTGCGGTTGCAAGGGCTCGTGGACCGCCGCCGGCGGGGCGCGCTACTGGGGTTGGGCGCAGCGGCGGTGGTGTGGACGGCGCTGGCGGCGACGGGGCTAGAGCTCCCCGACGGGCGTGCCGTGGCCTCCACCGACGCTGCCGGCCTGGTCGCGCGACACGTCCTGCAGGTGCGCTCTGACCTTCAGGACCGCACCACCTTCGCGCGCGAGATCGCAATCGACCCGTTCCGGGCGGCGCCCGCGTCCCACCTGCTCCAGGGCCTGCGTGGCAAGGACGTCGTCGTCGTCTTCGTCGAGAGCTACGGACGCGTCGCCGTGGAGGGCTCGCCGATCTCCGCCGGGGTTGACGCGACCCTCCGGACGGCGACGAGCCGCCTCCAGGCCTCAGGAGTCGGGTCACGCAGTGCCTTCCTCACCTCGCCCACGTTCGGCGGGATCAGCTGGCTGGCGCACTCGACTCTCCAGTCAGGGCTCTGGGTCGACAGCCAGGAACGGTACGACACCCTCCTGACGACCCACCGGCTGACGCTGAGCGGGGCGTTCCGGCGGGCCGGGTGGCGCACGGTCGACGCCGTGCCCTCCGACCAGGACGACTGGCCGCAGGGTGAGGCGTTCTACGGCTTCGACCACCTCTACGGTGCCGGCAACCTCGGGTATGCCGGCCCCCGGTTCGGCTACTCGACGATGCCCGACCAGTACGTGCTGGCGGCCCTGCAGCGCCTGGAGCTCACCCCCGGTCCGCGCCGCCCGGTCATGGCGGAGCTCGATCTCACCTCAAGCCACTCGCCCTGGGCGCCGTTGCCCTCGCTGGTCCGCTGGGCGAGCGTCGGCGACGGCTCGGTCTTCGACCCCATGCCGGCCCTGGGTGACACGGCCGCGCACGTGTGGGCCGACCAGCAGCGGATCGCCGCGGCATACGGTCAGTCCGTCGAGTACTCGGTCGGCGCGGTGACGTCGTTCCTGCAGACGACGACGGACCCGAACCTGGTCGTGCTCATGCTCGGCGACCACCAGCCGTCCGATGCCGTCTCCGGAGCCCACGCAGGCCGCGACGTGCCGGTGACCATCCTGGCCAAGGACCCTCGCGTCCTGTCGCGAGTCGCCGGGTGGGGCTGGCAGCCGGGCCTGCTGCCGACCGCCGGCGCGCCGGTGTGGCGGATGGACGCCTTCCGGGACCAGTTCCTCAGCGCGTTCAGCCGCTGAGGCTCGACCCAGGCTCAGCCGGCGCGCCTGCGGCCTCGGCGGGTTCGTAGGTAGTCGCTGACGACGTACTCGCCCAACCGGTCCACGGTGGGTGTGAAGACCCGGCCGCCGGCCCGGCGGGCGACCGCGTCCACGAAGCGGGCGAGGCCGGGGTCGTCGCCGAGCATGAACACGTTGAGGGCCGCGCCGGCTCGGCGCAGCTCGTCGACCTGAGCCACCGTGGCGCGTAGGGTCGCCTGGGTCGTGGGCCACTGGAAGTGGGGTATGCCGTCCTCCCCGAGGTGGGCCGTCGGCTCGCCGTCGGTCACCACCAGCACGACCGGCTGGGCCTGGGGATGCCGGCGCAGATGCCGGGACGCCAGCATCAGGGCGTGCTGGAGGTTGGTGCCCTGCACCCATTCCGGCTCCGCCTCGGCCAGCTGCACCGGTGTGAGACGGCGTGCCGCGATGTTGAAGCCGATGATCTCGAGGGCGTCCTGCCGGAACCGTGTCTGCACCAGGTGTGAGAGGGCCAGAGCAGTCTGTTTCATCGGCCCCCAGCGACCCTCGTTGACCATGGAGAACGACATGTCGACGCACAGCGCGACGGCCGCTGTCGTGCGCCGCTCCGTCTCCACCACCTCGAAGTCGCCCACCTCGAGCCTGACGCCTGAGTCGCGAGTCTCCCTGCGGCGCAAGGCGTTCGACACCGTGCGCACGACATCGATCGGCTGTTCGTCACCGAACTCCCAGGCTCGGGTCAGGCCGGTGGGCTCGTCGGCGTGGCCGGTGCGATGGTCGTCGTGGTCGCCGCGGCCGTCTGCCGTCAGCCCGTCGAACACCCGCTTGAGAGCGGTCTCGCCGAGTCGCCGTACTGCCCTCGGCGTGAGGCGCAGGCCGTCGTCGCCCTGGCTCAGGTAGCCCTGCCGCTCGAGCTCGCGCTCCAGCTGGCGCAGTGCCTCGAAGTCGCGGGCCGCGTCGCCACCGAGGTGCTGCTCGAGGCGCTCCACGTCCACGTCGTCGAGGCTAGACCCGGCGTACGACTGGGCGAGCTGCTGGCCCAGGGCCTCGAGGTCCGCGAGGTCGGCCACCGCCTCGACGGCCGCGCTGTAGCCGAGCGGCACCCCGCCCTGTCCCATCCGGACCGGGCCGCCCCGGTCCAGGCCGGGGCGCAGCGCGCGCAGGTTGTCGGACAGCTGGGCCATCTCGGAGGCCAGGTCGGCGTCCGCCAGAGCGTCGCTCATCAGCTGGGCGAGCTGCTCGCGCTGCTCCGGGCTGAGCGAGGCCATCATCCGGGCCGCGGCGGCCTGCCTGCGGGCGAGTGCGTCGATGAGCTCGTCGACTGTCTCCGGGGACTCGGGGACCATTGGGCCGTGCTTGTCCATGAAGTCGCGGAACTGGTCGGTGGTGTCCTCGCCGCGAGCGTGAGCGGCGAGGAGGCGGTTGAGGTCGGCCAGCATGTCGCGAACCGCCGCCATGGTCTCGGGGTCCTGGCCGGACAGCGCCTGCGCCATCCCGGCGAACTGGGCGTCGAGCACCTCGCGCTGGAGCATCTGGGCGATCTGGTCGTAGATCGCCTGGGCGTCGGGGGAGTGCCAGTCGTGCGAGGCCAGGGCCCGGACCTGGCCGGCGACGTCGTCGGGCAGCGTCGCGAGGTCCATCTCGGCGAGGCGTGCGGCATCGGTGTCCTCACCGGCCAGGGTGTCGCGCTCGGCGGCCAGTGCCTGGTCGAGGGCGGCACGGACGTGGTCGAGCGTCCCGGACAGGTCACCGCGCCTGCGTGCGGCTTCGCGGGCCCGGCGTAGCCGGTCGGCCAGGTCGTCCAGTCCGCGGCGCTCACCGAGTCCACGGCGGAGCAGGTCGCGCAGGGCCTCCCTGGCCGAGCCGCCCGCGAGGACGTCGCGCCCGATCTCGTCCAGGGCTGCGCGCACGTCGAACGGCGGCGCGAGCGGGTCGGCCCCACCGTGCCAGGGGCCGTAGCGGAACCGGTCGCCGTGCGAAGGATGCCCACCAGGTATGCCGGCCACGCTCAGGCTCCGTAGACGGTGCGGCCCGCGACGGTGTCCTTGTCCAGCCGACGGGTGAGGTGCAGCCCCTCGAGGACGAACTCGACCGCGGCGGCGACGACACCCGGCGTGGCGTCGTCGCCGTGCCCGAGCCTGTCGAGGACCTTGGACAGCCCGGGAGTCGCGCCGATCTGGGAGAGGAGCTCGGTAGCGGGGATGAGCTCACCCGTCTCCACCACGTCGCCCTCGGCGAACAGGTCGGTGAACCCCGAGAGATCCAGGCCTGCCAGCCGCGCCCGGAACGTCTCGGCGGTCGCGAGCCGCAGGAGGTGGTCGAGTACCTCACGCTCGCGTCCCTCCTCACCCATCTCGAACTCCACCTTGCCCATCAGGGTCGGCACCACGGGCGGGACGTCGCAGATGCGGGCGACGGCCTGTGGCTCCGCGACGCGGGCGGCCCGCCGCAGGGCCGAGGCGGCAACGCTCTCGGCCGCAGCGATCGAGAAGCGGGCCGACACCCCCGACCGCTGGTCGACCGCGGAGGACTCGCGCAGGCCGCGGGTGAACCGGGCGATCACCTCGACCAGGTGCTCGGGGACGTCCGCGACGAGCCGGGCCTCCTGCGAGATCAGGGTGACCTCGTCCGCGACCTCCGCCTGGTAGTGGGTGCGGACCTCCGCACCGAACCGGTCCTTGAGCGGCGTGATGATGCGGCCGCGGTTGGTGTAGTCCTCGGGGTTGGCCGTCGCCACGACGAGCAGGTCGAGCGGCAGGCGCAGGGAGTACCCGCGGATCTGGATGTCGCGCTCCTCCAGCACGTTGAAGAGGGCGACCTGGATGCGCTCGGCCAGGTCGGGGAGCTCGTTGAGACCGAACACCCCCCGGTTCGCCCGCGGCACGAGGCCGTAGTGGACGGTCTCGGGATCGCCGAGGGTTCGCCCTTCGGCGACCTTGACCGGGTCGACGTCCCCGACAAGGTCACCGACGCTGGTATCCGGTGTGGCGAGCTTCTCGGCATACCGGTCCAGGCGGTGCCGCCACCGGACCGGGAGGTCGTCGCCCAGCTCGGCGCGCAGCCGCAGGCACCGTGTGCAGGTGGGCCGCACGGGGTCGTCGTTGATCTCGCAGCCGGCGACCGCGGGGGACCACTCGTCGAGCAGCTGGGCCAGCGTGCGCATCAGGCGGGACTTGCCTTGGCCCCGCTCACCGAGCAGCACGAGGTCGTGGCCGGCCAGCAGGGCCGCCTCGAGCTCGGGGAGCACCGTGTCGTCGAACCCGACGATCCCCGGGAAAGCGGGTTCTCCAGCCCGCAGCCGGGCCAGCAGGTTGTCGCGGAGCTCCTCCTTGACCGTGCGGTGGACGTAGCCACTCGCGGTCAGCTCGCCCAGCGTCGTCGGGAGATCAGTCGGCGTCATCACCCGAATGTACGTCGCCGGGTTGTCCTGTTGGCGGTGAGTCCCTAGGTTCACAGCAGCGCCCAGTGTTCGCAGCAACGCCCAGTGCCCGCCACCCCGGAGACGAGGAACGCCATGCCCCACAGGTCCGACGGCCTCGACCACGAGCCAGAGCCGGGACAGCTCGTATGACGCGGGTGAGGTGTCGTCAGCTGGCGCCACGGATCGGGGAGCCGGACTACAACCACGCGCAGATCCTCGAGTCCATCCGGGCGAGCGGCGGGGTCGACCTGCTCGTGCTGCCCGAGCTGGCGTCATCGGGGTACATGTTCCACGACGAGGCGGAGGCGCGCTCGGTCGCGATGACGCCCGCCGATGACCGCGTCGCGGAGTGGGTCGAGGCGGTGCCTCAGGACACCATCGTCGCCTGTGGGTACCCCGAGCTCGGCGATGACGGCGTGGTCTACAACAGCGCGATGCTGTTCGACGGCAGCGGAGTTCTCGCGAACTACCGCAAGGTGCACCTCTGGCATGAGGAGAACACCGTGTTCCGGGCCGGCGACGAGCGGGCCCCCGTGGTCGACACGCGGCTGGGGCGGCTCGGACTGATGGTCTGCTACGACCTGGAGTTCCCGGAGTACACGCGGAACGTGGCGATGCGTGGCGCCGATGCGCTGGTCGTGCCGACCAACTGGCCGCTGGTCGAGCGACCTGAGGGGGAGCGTCCGCCAGAGGTCGTCATCGCCCAGGCCGCCGCACGGACCAACAAGATGGCGGTGATCTGCTGTGACCGCAGCGGGGTCGAACGCGGTCAGGAGTGGAACGAGGGCACGACCGTCATCAGCCACGAGGGCTGGGTCGTCGCCGAGGTCGACGCCTCAGGGGCCGCTGAGTGCGACCTCGACCTCCAGGCCGGACGTGACAAGCGGATCGGCCCGCACAACCACCTCTTCGAGGACCGTCGGCCGGACGTCTACTGAGGCGACGCGCCGACCATCGGTGCCTCGCTCCCATAGCGCCTTGGGAGCGAGGCGCCGACCGGTCAGCGCGGCGAGTACCAGCTGGGCGCGTTGTGGGTCTTGGCGCGAGTGGCGAGCCGCTGGCTCGCCATGGTCATGGTGGCCGGCATGACGCTGGGGTTGATCTGACTCGGGTTGGCGACGGTGAAGGCAGTGACGTCGAGGAGCACGTGCGTGGTGGTGGAGGCGAAGATCGTGACGGTGTCGGTGGCGCTCGTCCCGGTGACGGCGAAGTTGGCGATGACCGCGTTCGCCGTGAAGTTGATGGACGAGACGGACGGTCGCGTCCCACCGGGCCACAGGGTCAGCCAGCCGCCGTTCACGGGGCCGACGATGGTGATGTTGCAGTATGCGGCCGTGGCAGCGAACTCCAGGCTGGACAGGTCGATGTCGATGCTGTGGCCGGCCAGCAGCCGCCCGGCCGAGTCGAGGTTGCCGGCCGCGTTGACGATCTTGGCGCGGCCACCGGAGTACCGCGTGTCGAGGACCCGCTGCGGGGTGATCGGCACGAGCTGGTTGGCGTTGACCTCGGAGTAGACCATGCCCACCAGGGGCCCGCTCGGGTCGCCGGTGGCGTAGTACAGGTCGCCCCCATAGTTGGCCAGGTCGCCACTGGTCAAGGCCGGCTGGGCGGTCGGGCGGGTCTGCTCGACGAGCCTCAGTGGCGCCAAGGTGGTGGTGTTCGCCAGCTCTAGGGTCGAGCCCGTGGTGCCTGCGCTCGTCAGGCTGGTCGAGGTCGTGCCCGCGTCGTTAGTGGCGCCCATCGTGACCGGCTCCCCCGTCGCGGCGCTGGCGCCGCCCGCAGTGGCGATCTCGGCCACGGCCAGCCCAGCCATGGTGGCGGCGACCGCAACACCGCCGGTGCGCAGCAGCGCCCGCCGGTCGGGGCGTGCCGTCGTGCTGTCCTCGGGTCGTGCTTCCTTGCCCATGGCTCGTTTCCTCTTCACGCATCTCGTGTTGGCATCGAGCCCGGATGGCCGACGCGAGCGGTTGCAGTGAAGATGTGCTGCACCCCGAATGATGCGTCACCCCCGGCATCCTGTCCGCCCGCGGTGGACGCTAGCGCACGAGAGCCGTCGCCGCTGGCGAATGCGGACCGAGGGGAACGGTCGCGTCGCGGACCTACCGCGGGAGGCCCATCGCGAGGAGAGCCAGGTCGTCCTCGAGCGCGCCGCCGCGAAAGTGGTGGACGGCGCTGGCGATCGCGTCGAGCACCGGTGCGGGCCTCGCCCCTCCCAGGGTGGACAGCAACGCCGAGAGCCGTTCGTCACCGAAGAACACCCCTTCGCGGCGCGCCTCGACCAGCCCGTCGGTATACATGCAGAGCAGCTCGCCCTGCCGGAGCTGGACGAGGGTCTCGGTGATGGTGGGCTCGTCGATGAGCCCGATCGCCGTGCCGGGAACTCCGACGGCTCGCACGCGACCGTCGCCGGAGCGGAGCAGCGGCTGGTGGTGGCCACCGAGGGCGAGGGTCAGGTCCAGCCCGTCCGGGTCCTCCTGGGCGACGGCGAACGCGACGGTGCAGTACCGCTCGTCCTGGCCCTCGCGCAGCAGGACGTCGTTGAGGCCGTGAAGCACCTGCGCCGGTCGCGGGTTCAGCATGGCGAGGGCGCGCACGGTGTAGCGCACCAGTCCGGTGAGGGCGGCGGCGGAGGCGCCCTTTCCGCTCACGTCGCCCAACACGACTCCCCATCGCTGCGCGTCGATCCGGAAGACGTCGTAGAAGTCGCCGCCCACCTCGAGGCCCGAGCCGGCCGGCTCGTAGACGCCTGCGACGAAGACGTCGCCCATCGGGGGGAGGAGGGCAGGGACCAGGCTGGACTGCAGCACCGTGGCGATGCGGGTCTGCTCGGTCAGCAGCGAGCGGAACTCCCGCTCTCGGACCGTGCGCTCGGTGACATCGCGGAGTAGGACCAGCTCCCCGGCGCGTCGGGCTCCCGACGGGACGCTGAGGTCCTGGCGTCGCACCTCGACGTGGCGGGTCAGGCCGTCGCGCCCGGTGAAGGTCACCTGGGCGTCCCCGGTCCCAGGACCGTTGTCGGGGCTCAGCTCCGTGACGGCGCCAGGAAGTATGGCGTCCAGTGGCCGCCCGACGAGCTCACGCCGGCGCTGGCCCAGGACGCGCAACGCGGCTGGGTTGGCATCGCTGACCGTGCCGAAGGCGTCGCAGAGGATGACGCCGTCGGCGACCGCCTCGACCACGGCACTCCAGGCCACCGACGACAGGTTGATGAGCCGCTCACGGTAGAGCCCCCAGACCAGCACCGCGCCCGTGAGGATGAACGCGAAGGGCGTCACGTCGACCGCGCCGAAGCGCCCCACGTTGAGGTTGTAGAGCACGTTGACCACCCACGGCACCAGGGCCGCAGTGACCATCACGGTGGCCGCCACTCGGTAGGTCGAGGGCAACGCCGCCATGGCGCGGACGAACAGGACCGTCGCGACCAGCAGCACGGCGTTGCCGTAGCCGAACACCACCCAGAACAGCGGACCCGACTCGATGACCGGCACCGCGCCAGGCTGCCCCCCGGGCCGGTAGAACCGAACCAGATCGTGCGTCGCGGGCACGGCCAGCACCGTCGCGACCAACACCGGTTCGATCCCCAGCGCAGCGACGCGCCGTCGCGTGACCCAGCTGTCCCTGCCGGTGTAACGGAGGACGAAGACGAGCCACGCGGGGGAGAGGAGCACGATTCCGGCGTACTTCAGGTCCCCCCACAGACCTCGGGCCGACCCCATGGTGGAGAGCTCCATGGCGTAGGCGGTCGCCCACCAGGCCACACTCGACAGCATGACCGCGAGGCTGGCGCCGGCCCGGGAGCCGGCGCGACGAGCGACGTAGATCCCCATCGCCGCAAGCGCGACGGCGGTGACGGCCGCCATCGCCGTCAGCTCGCGCAGCATCCCACCACCACAGCCCTGCCCCCTGAGTCCCGACCTGTCGTCCGTCAGTATGTCCAGTTTCCCCTGGATCGGCGCTGACTTGCTCAAATGCCGCCCTCGGAGACAGTCCGGGACGTTGGTCACTGGTGCGGGCCGCAGCATCCGGTCTGCACTGGATGGCATGAGCCCGACCCACGTCCCCCAGCCGCGCACTCGCGAGATCGAGCTCCACGAGGCGCTCGCCCTGCTCCGGTCGGTCCCCGTGGGCCGGTTGGCGGTCGTGGTCGACGGTGCGCCGGACGTCTTCCCGGTCAACCATGTCGTGGACCACGGAACCGTGGTGTTCCGGACGGCAGTCGGGACCAAGCTGTCGGCCACGCACGGGCAGCGGGTGGCCTTCGAGGTCGACGGCTACGATGCGTCGTCCGGGGAGGCCTGGAGCGTGGTCGTGCACGGTGTCGGCCGGGTGGTCTACGAGAGCGAAGAGGTCATCGAGGCCCTGATGCTGCCCATCTTCCCGTGGCAGGGCGGCTCGAAACCTCAGGTGGTCCGGGTCATACCCAGCACCATCACCGGCAGGCGGTTCAGCGTCGAGGGTGGAGCCCGGGACTGAAGGACGCAGTGGACGCAGGCCAGTCGCCGTCAGCCATCGGCCTCTGCCCGCGTGCCGGCGTCTGCCGCGCCCGGTAGGTGCAGCGTGAACGACGACCCCTCTCCGGGGGCGCCGGCGATCTCGAGCCGGCCCTGATGCGCCCGCACCACCTCGTCGACCAGGGCCAGCCCCAACCCGAACCGTCTACCGCCTCCCGCGGAGGTCGGCTCCCCTCGGGCGAACCGCTGCGTCAGGCGGGTGGCCTCGGTGGGGTCGAGGCCGTCTCCGTGGTCCTCGACGCTCACCCGGATCATGCCCGCCGCCCGGCCCTGGGCGAAAGGACCAGCACCATCGGCCTGCAGCCGGATGCAGACCGCACCGCCCGAGCTCGAGTGGGCAATCGCGTTGTCCACCAACGCTGTCAGTGCGCGTCGCAGGGCAGTCGGTGCGCCGCTCACGACCAGTCCGTCGGACCGCCCACCCTCGACGGCGACGTCCAGGTGCACCCCGGCCTGTTCGGCATACGGGCGCATACTGGCGCCGACCTCCTCGGCCAGCTCGGCCAGGTCGACGCGGCTGTGGGCCAGCTGGGTGTGCTCCAGCTGTGCCGCCAGGAGCAGGTCGGACACGACCTCACCCAGTGACTCGGTGTCCGCCACGAGCTGGTCGAGCTCGGCGCGCTGGCGCGGAGACGCGTCGGCGGCCAGATGGCGCCTCACCATCTGCGCGCGGGTGTGGACGACGGCCAGGGGCGTGCGCAGCTCGTGGCTGGCGTCTGCCACGAAACGTCGTTGGAGCTGCAGGGCGCTACCCAGCGGCCTCACGGCTCGGCGCCCGACCAGCAGGCCGATACCAGCGGCGAGGATCACGCCGACCAGGCCGGCGAGTGTGGTCGCATCGACGATGCGGTGCTCCTCGGCGATGTGGCGCGACTGGTCGTACACCGCGGCGAACCGAACGCCGTCCCCGCGGGCGTCGACCCACGCGGTCCAGTGCGACCCTGCGGTGTCCACCGACACCAGACCAGGCGGGTCCTCGGCCAGCTGCCGGGCGCCGACGACGGCCGCCGGGGTCCCCGGACTCGCGGTCCGCGACGCGCCTGTCACCCGCACCAGCCAGATCCCGACCGGCGGGTCGTTGACGTCGTCGGCCTTCGTGGCCGTCTGCCTGACGAGTCCTCTGATCTCGGTGGCCTGCTGATGGTCGAAGAGCACCACGACGCCGAGCGACACGATCACCACCACCATCGCCACGGCGAGCGCCGTCTGCGCGGAGACGGACCAGGCGGCCCGGCGCAGGAGCGTGCCCTCGGCGGGGGGCGTCATTCGGCCCCCAACCGGTAGCCGACACCGTGGACGGTCTCCACCACCCCGGCCCCCAGCTTGCGCCGCAGGTAGTGGACATAGGTGTCCACGGCTCCGGGCGTCTCGGCACCGTCGAAGATGCCGTCGAGCAGCTCGTCGCGGGTGAAGACGCGCTTGGGGCGGCGGGCCATGACCGCCAGCAGCTCGGCCTCGCGGGGCGACAGGATGACGTCGGGAGCACCGTCACCCGAGATCACCCGGTTCTCGGCGAGGACGAGACGCCGTGGGCCCACGGGGAGCTCCTCGGCCAGCGCCGAGACCGGTCGCAGGAGAGCGCGCAGCCGCGCCAGCAGCTCGTCGATGTCGAACGGCTTGGCGAGGTAGTCCTGGGCACCGGCGTCCAACCCCTCCACCCGGTCGGCCACGGTGTTGCGGGCGGTCAGCAGCAGGATCGGCGCCGCGACACCGCGCGAGCGCAGCCGAGAGACCAGGTCCACCCCCTCGATGGCCGGCAGGCCCCGGTCCACGACCATGACGTCGAACGTGCCGACCAGACCCTGGTGAAGGCCGTCCTGCCCGTCCCGGGCCACCGCCACGGAGTAGCCCTCCTCGGTGAGCAGCTGCTCGAGCATCCCGGCCAAGCGGAGGTCGTCCTCGACCAGGAGGAGCCGGGCACCTGTCGTCACGCATGCCATCGTGGCACGCCGGTCTCATAAGTCTCTGAGAACCGCCCGCCACCATGGGAGGGTGACCACTCATCCCCGCGGTCAACGCACCCGCAGAACCGCCGACGCCAACCTCCGCAAGGCGCGGTTGCTGGGCCAGCGGCACCAGGCCTGGCGTCGCAGCCGCGGAGACCTCCTCGAGGTCGCGGCGGTAGCCAGCCTCGTGCTGGTCGTTGCGGTCTACCTGCGTGACGGCGGCAGCCATGACCTCCTCGCCGGAGACTTTGCGACCGAGCTCGTGTCGGTCGGCCGGCTCACCGGGCTCATCTCCGTGGACCTCCTGCTCATCCAGATGCTGCTCGCGGCCAGGGTGCCCTGGCTCGACCGTGTCTACGGCGCCGACCGGGCGCTGAAGGCGCACCGGATACTCGGCCGGGTGACGGTGCCCTTGGTGCTTCTCCACATGGAGGCGCTCATCCTCGGGTATGCCGCGCGCGACCATCGGGGGGCGTGGTTCGGCGTGGTGGTCGAACCGTTCGTCATGCTGCGCAACGTGCCGGACATGCTGACGGCCTTCGCAGCCACGGCGCTCATGGTGGTCATCGCGGTGACGTCGGTGCGGGCAGCTGTGCATGCCATGGGATATGAGCGCTGGCACCTCGTGCACCTCACGGCATACGCAGCGGTGACCCTGTCGATCCCGCACCAGCTGTCCATCGGGTCCGACCTCACCCAGTCGGGCCTGGTCCATGCGTACTGGCTGGCGCTGTACGTCGGCGTCGCCGCCTCGATCGTGTGGTGGCGGGCCGTCGTGCCGGTCTACCGCTCGGTGCGCCATCAGCTCAGGGTCGAGGCCGTGGTCGAGGAGGGACCCGGCACGTGGTCGGTGTGGGTCCGGGGTCGCCGGCTGGAGGAGCTCGACGCGAGGTCGGGACAGTTCTTCAACTGGCGTTTCAACGCCCCCGGTCTGCGTACGTTCGCCCACCCCTGGTCGCTGTCGATCATGCCGAGCGACCGCCATCTGCGGCTCACGGTGCGCGACCTCGGCGACCATTCGCGGGCGCTGGCCGGGCTTCGCCCCGGCACTCGCGTCCTCATCGAGGGGCCCTATGGCGCTTTCACCACCGCCCAGCGCACGCGACGCCGGGTGCTCCTCATCGCGGCCGGCATCGGCGTGACCCCCATCCGCGCGCTGGCGGAGGAGCTCGCCGCGGACCCGACGGTCCGGCCCGGCGACCTCACCATCGCCTACCGGGCGGACGCCGCCGACCGGCTCGCCCTGCGGACCGAGCTCGAGCAGCTGACCCAGTCGCGCGGTCATGCCCTGCACCTGCTCACCGGGCCGCCGGTGGAGGGCTCCTGGCTGCCCGACGGGCTGCCCGGCCGGGACGACGCCGACCGGCTTCGCCAGCTCGTCCCCAACCCGCGCCAGCACGACGTCTACATCTGCGGTCCGAACGTGTGGATGGATCTGGTCCACTCCAGCCTCCGGGCCGCGGGCGTGCCGAGACGCAACATCCACGACGAGAGGTTCAGCTGGTGAGGGTCATCACTGCTCTGGGTACCGCAGCGGCAGCCGGGGTCGTCATCGTGACCAGCTGGCAGGCCGGCCAGCGGCCCGGGCCGACGGCCGTGGGTGGGGTCCGCGTCATCGCCGTGCCCCCGGGGCCGACGACGTCCGGGTCCTCCAGCGGTCCGCGGTCGGGGTCGACAGCGAAGACCGGCAAGGCCGGCAGCAAGGCGGCGCCGACGCGTCGGACCATCGTGGGCGGCGTGGCCCAGACCCGCTACGGCGATGTGCAGGTGAGCGTCACCCTCCTCGGCACCCGCATCGTGGACGTCAAGGCGCTGCACCTCACGGACAGCTCCCAGACCTCGGTGGACATCAGCGCCGGTGCCGAGCCCACGCTCCGCAGCGAGGCGCTCGCCGCGCAGTCGGCCAACATCGACCTCGTGAGCGGGGCGACGTACACGAGCGAGGGGTACCGGGCCAGCCTGCAGGCTGCCCTGGACGCCGCCCACCGCTGAGTGGCTGCCTGAACTCCGCGCCCGGCCGATCCGTATGACGGGTGTGGCCGTCACCAGCTCCGTTCGGCTCGGCATCGGGTCGGCGGTACGCACGTTCGCCGCCGCGTCGGGATCGAGGTGGTCGCGCCTGGCGGCCGGAGCCATCGTGCTGTGCTTCCTGTGGCGGCAGGTGGGCGCGACGGCGTTCTCCGACGGGCTGCGCTCGGTCACCTGGCCGGTGCTCCTGGCCGCCGCCGCGCTCACGGGCCTGACCACACTGTGCTCCGCGTGGCGCTGGCGCGTCGTGGCCCGCGCGCTCGGCGTCGACCTCGGGCTCCGCCAGGCGGTGGGCGCCTACTACCGCTCCTTGTTCCTCAACTCCGTGCTCGTCGGTGGGGTCCTCGGCGACGTTCACCGGGCAGTCAGGCACGGCCGGGGAGCCGGCGACATCGTGCGCGGGCTGCGCGCTGTGGCGTGGGAGCGGCTGTGCGGCCAGGTGGTTCAGGCCGCCGTGACCGTGGCCGTCCTGCTGGCTCTGCCGACCTCTGTCCGCCCGGCGCTGCCCTACGTCGTCGGGGGCCTCGCGGGGTTGTCGGTCCTTGTCGGGTGTGCTGCGCTGGTCATGCGAGACGCCGGTCGCCGCGGCCGGACCCGGGTGGCCCGTGCCGCCCGGGCCGTCACCGCTGACCTGCGCCATGGCCTGCTGGCCCTGGACGTGTGGCCGCAACTGATGCTCGCCTCGGTGCTGGTCGTCGCCGGGCATACGGCGGTGTTCGTCACGGCGGCGAGGCTCGCAGGCAGCGGCGCGCCGCTCGCCCAGCTGGTCGCGTTACTGCTGGTGGTCCAGATGGCGTTGGTGGTGCCCCTCGGCATCGGGGGATGGGGGTTGCGGGAAGGTGCGGCCGCCTGGGCCTTCGGCGCGGCGGGGCTGGGCGCAGCCACCGGCGTGACGGTCGCCGTCCTGTATGCCGTGCTCATGCTGGCTGCGGTCGCTCCAGGCGGGGGACTGCTGCTGGCCGACGCCGTCCGCCGTCCGCACAGGGTGGTCGCGTCATCACCTCGGCCGCCCGCTGGGGGACGGAGCTCGAGGTGGGGGAGGCAGGAGAGGCGCGGGACGCGCGAGGGACGGGGGACGCTCGGCATACCGACGCCATGATGTGACTGCTCCTGGACCGAGCTGTGGGGCGGAACCGCATCTCTGGCGGTCGGGTGGGGTGGATAGTGACCTCATGACTCACGCCGACCCCACCGAGACCGCCCCGGTGCACCGCACCCACCCCGCCTATGCCGCGGTCATGGCGAAGCGGGCCAGCAGCCTTCAGCTGAAGATCGCGGACCAGATCACCGGCTTCGCCGGCTCGATGAACTTCGTCTACATCCACGCGGCGCTGTTCGCCGTCTGGATGCTGGTCTTCGAGGCCAGCCCGTGGCCGACCCTGACGCTCATCGTGTCGCTAGAGGCCATCTTCCTGTCGACCTTCGTCATGATCGGCCAGAACCGGCAGGCTGCGTTCCAACAGGCCAAGGCCGACCATGACTTCACGGAGTCGGAGCTGGAGCTGAAGACGAACACCGAGCTGACGCGTCAGATCCATGCCCTGACGACCGAGCTCCACCGCCGGGTCATGACCGAGAGTGCCGACTGAGAGGCAGCTGTAGCGCCCGCAGGGAGGCCACGACCGACAGGGGAAGCCACGACCGCCAAGGGGGAGCCACGACCGACGTCGGGCAGCCTCAGGGGGCCGGGAGGACCTCGATGAGGGCGAGGTTGTAGCGGTCCGCCGTCGGGGCGGTGTCGTTGATGGTGACGGCGGTCCCGGCCTGCGGCGTTGGGCCGGTCTGTCGTTGGATCCAGTAGGTGTCGGCCGAAGGTGAGAGGTACTGGTCCACGAGGCTCTGGTTGGGGCCGATGGTGCGTGCCACGGGTGCGTCCCAGTCGGTGCCGACTCCCCAGACCCAGCTGCCCGCACGGGTGGTGGTCAAGGTTGCGGTGGGAGCTCCGGAGGCGGCGCTCCCCGCCGTCACGGCTCCAGGTGCGGTGTCCGCGCCGAGGAAGCCGACGACGGTCATCGAGGCCGCCCACGCGCCAGACGCCTGCGTGGCGGTGATGGTGACGTTGGTCAGTGGGGCGGGGGCGACGGCTTGCCAGATCTCTGCCGTCCCCGCTTGGGCGTTGGCCCGCTGGCGCAGGGTCCATGTGAGTCCGCCGCCGGCGACGCCGGAAAAGCCGGCTGTCCCCGCTCCCAGCGGGCCGTCCGAGCTGAGGAAGGCGAGGAGCAGCTCTCCTGATCCGGTCGTGGTCATCCCCCCGGCCGAGACCGTCGCCCTTGCAGCGCCTTGATGAGCCGTGACCAGCTTGTCGATCGTCACCGGCCGGGCCCCCGAGGGGACGGTGGCGGCGACGGGGGCGGACGCGGGCCCGACGTTGCCGGCAGCGTCATGAGCGGTGACGGTGTAGGTGTAGGTAGAACCGGGGGCCACACTCGTGTCCGTGTAGGAGGTCGTGTTGGTGGTGCCGACGGCGGCGCCGTCACGGATCACGGTGTACCCGGTCACGCCCACGTTGTCGGTCGCGGCCGTCCAGCTGAGGCCGACCTGGCCAGCGGCAGCGGTGGCCGTCAGCCCGGCCGGGGCGGTGGGCGGGGTCGTGTCGCTGGTGACGGTGGCGCTGGCTTCGTTGGAGGCAGGACTGAGGTTCGTCGCGGCGTCCTCCGCCTTGACCTGGTAGTAGTAGGCCCCCGCAGCGAGTCCGGTGTCGTGGTACGACGTCGCACTCCCGACGGTCTGGCCGACCTGGTTCGACGGACCAGGGGTGAAGCCCGAGCTGGTGGATCGGAAGATGTCGTAGTGGGCGATGCCGACGTTGTCGGTGCCGGGAGTCCAGGTGAGGTCGGCCCGGCCCACACCGCCGGCTGCAGCCAGGTTGGTCGGAGCGGTGGGGGGGACGGTGTCCTCGGACGGGGCCGGGAACCGGACCATGGAGCTGACCGAGGGAACGCCGTTGCCGTTGACGATGCTGAGCATGTAGTAGCCGGGGGGCGCGACGTTCCCGTCCGCCGGCAGCTGGACCGTGAGGCCCCCGCTGGCCTGCGTGAACGGCAGGGTCAGGGCTCGAGTGTTCTGGTCGAAGGAGTGGGTGACCGAGCCGGTGCGGATCAGCGAGACGGACGTGATGCTTGCCGCGTCGGGGGTCTGCACGAACGCGCTGGTCCCGTACTGCACCGTGCTGGGCACCTGGGTGATGACGGGTCGGGCACCCTTGAACAGATAGGGGGGCGAGTAGATCTGGTAGTTCCGCTCGTCGGGCACTCCGGCGTCGCCGCCGGAGCCGGAGACGAACACGCGGCCGTCGGGCAGGAGCAGCGCGACCGAGTGGTAGAGCCGCGGCACGGACATGGCAGCAACGGTGCGCCAGCTCCCCGTAGCGGGGTTCCACACCTCAGCCGGCAGGACGGCGTTGGCCTCGTTGTATCCGGACTTGTCGGTATCGCCGCCGGTGGCCAGGACGGTGCCGTCGGGCAGGTTGGTGAGGTTGACGAAGCTGCGCGGGTAGGCCATCGACGTGGTCGGTTGCCACGAGGGTGTGGGCTGGTTCATGTCCAGCGTGTAGGCGGTGGCAGCAGAGGTTCCTGTGAAGCCGCTGTCGGAGGCGGTCCCGACCTTGAGGAGCTTGCCGGGGGCGTAGTTGGTGATCGAGGCGCCGTCCAGAACGCGACCGTCGACGGTGCTCCACTGTTGGGTGGACATGGTGAGCGCGATCGTGGAGGTCGCCTGCTCCGAGGCGCCGGCCTGCAGGATGCGACCGTCCGGGAGCTGGTACATGAACGGGTAGTAGGGGATGTTGCGGGTGGCGGTGGTCAGGTCGGTCCAGGTGTTGCTCTGGGGGTCGTAGACCTCAGGGACCTGGACGAGGTCGCTGCTGCCGGTGTTCGCCCCGGAGGTCACGAGCACGCGCCCGTCGGCGAGGGTCGTCGCCGTTGGGTACCAGCGCGGGTGATGCATAGGTGCCAGGGTCTGCCAGGCGCCTGTCGCGGGGTTGAACGCCGTGACGTGGGTGGTCCCCAGCCCGCCGCTCGTGGACGTGCCACCGACCACGAGGATGCGCCCGTCGGCCAGCACCGCCTGTCCTGCGCAGAACAGGTCGGCTGCTGCGTTCGGCACCTGGGTCGTCGCACCGGTCGCCGGGTCGAGAACGTACTGCTGGCCGTTGGAGGTGAAGTCGCCTTGGAAGGTGAGGACCTTCCCCGTATACGTGAGTGCGGCGTGGATGGAGACCTCCGGCCAGGGCTGAACTGGCCCCCACGACCCGACCGACGCGGGATCGGCGGTGGTGTTGCTGACGCTGACGGTGGCGGTGGCGGTGGCCGTGTTGCCGGCGGCGTCGCGCGCCTTCGCAGAGATGGTGTGCGACCCGTCGGGAACTGTGGTGCTGTCCCAGCTGGTGGAGTACGGTGCCGTGCTGACCTCGGCCCCGACGTTCGTCCCGTCCACAGTGAACTGCACGCCGGCCACCCCGACATTGTCGGAGGCCGACGCGGAGAGCGCGACGCTGCCGCTCACCGTCGCATTGTTCGCGGGGGTGGACAGGCTGACCGTCGGTGGTGTCGTGTCGCTGCTGGCCGCCGTGGTGAAGGTGGCGTCGGGTGAGACAGCCAGGTTGTTCGAGGCGTCCGCAGACTTCACCTGGAAGTGGTACGTCGTGCCGGCTGTCAGGCCGGTGAGCGTCTGGGCGTGGGTGGTCGTCAACGCGGTGTCGAGGGTGGTCGCCGACCCGTAGGTCGTTGTCGTTCCGTACGCGACCTGGGTGGTGGCTGGCTCGTCGGTGGTCCAGGACACCGTCGCGGCCGTCTGGGTGGGGGTGCCGCTGGAGACGGCGGAGATCATCGGCGGTGTCGTGTCGGTGCTCGCCGCCGGTATCTCGATGACGGACAGGTTCCATCGGTCGGTCGTGGGACCGGTGTCGCTGATGGGCACTCCCACGCCCGAGCCGGTCGTCACGGCTGTCTGACGTTGGACCCAGATGGTGTCGCCGCTGGAGGCCAGGAACTCGTCCACCTTGGTCTGGTTGGACCCGACGGCCCGGGAGACGGCCCGATCCCAGTCGTTGCCCACGCCCCACACCCACGACCCCGACCGCGTCGTGGTCACCGTTGCCGTAGGCGCGCCGGAGGCCGCGCTGGCTCCCTTGGTGGCACCGTCGAACGACAGGTCAGCCCCCAGGAACGCGGCGACGGTGATCGCGGACTGGTAGGAGCCCGTATGGGTGGCCTTCACCGTGGCGTTGGTGACCGCGCCCGTGGCCACGGCCTGCCAGATCTCGGCCGTGCCCAGCTGGGCGTTCGTCCTCTGCCGCAAGCGCCACGTCAGTCCGGCCCCGGCGACCGAGGTGACCGTCTGTGTCGCGCTCGAGGGGCCGTCCGAGCTGACGAAGGCCACCAGGAGCTCGCCCGCCTGCGAGGTCGTCAGTGCCGGTGATGTCACGCTGGTCGTGCTGCTCGCGGAGTGCGCGCTGACCACCTTGTCGAGCGTCAGGCCGCTGGCAGCCTGGGCGGGAGCCGGCTGCCCCAGGGCAGCTCCCACGCTCGCCACCGCGGTGGCCACGCTCAGCAGAGCTGCCCATCGTCTCCGGCCGACCGACCGGCTGGATGCCCGAGACGTCTTCCCGTCAAGAGGCGGGGTGGAGGACGAAGGCTGCGTGCTCATGCTCATTGCTCTGGTGCTCCCGTCCAAGAGGGCTCGGGCCGTACTCGCTCCGTGACCAGATGGTCAGCGCGCGGGGCCGGTGCTGACGCTCCCCATAGCCTGTCCGCGAGGGAAGCTGTCAACATCCACAAAAGGACGTAGTCGTCCACTGCAACCTACGTGCTCCTGACGCCCATACGGGCGCTCCTGCGGCTTCCGTGCCGCGAGCATTGCTGCGGCGGGTTCTGAGAACCGCGACATCGTGCGACCCGGTCGGGCCACCATGGGTCTCATGCAACCGCTTCTCCGAAGGCACCCGTATGCGGTGACGGTGGGCGCGCTGTGGGTCCTCCCACTGGTCCTTATGCTCGTGCTGCATGCGACATTGCCGGACCACAACGCGAACGGGCAGTGCACGGGGATCGGCTTCGGGTGTGTCCCTGCTCCGCGTGACGGTGTGGTGTTCCTCTGGCTGATTGCCAGTCCGTTCTTGTTCGTCGCCGGCGCACTGGTGTGTGGCGTGATCGCCTGGCGTCGCAGGCTGCGTAGGCCGGGCCTCTCATCCTGACCGGTCGACCTGTGTCACCTCCGAGCCCCGGACCCGACAGCCCCTGACCCGCTCGGTGCGGCGGGCGGCCCGGAAGGTGGTGGCCCGGAAGGTGTTGGCTCGGTAGCTCGTGGTTCGTCCGGTCCCATGTCCAACCGGAACGGGGGATAGCTGTCCGTCATCAACGCGGCGTAGGCGCAGACCCGTAGAACCCATCGCTGCAGACCGAGGGTGAGGTTGTAGAGCGAGGTCGGGTACCTGCCTGTCAGCATGAGGGTGACCGCGGCCACGAGGACGAGGATCCCGACCAGACCGCCACTCCACGTGAAGCGCCCTGAGCCGTCGCCCCTGCCCGTCCACGCGCCTCCGCCGACGAGGATGCCGACGACGACGTAGTGGGGGAGGGCGAGCAACCACCACTTGACCAGGACCAGAGCGCGGGACTCGTGCTCGGGGTAGTCGATCACCAGGTGCGCCGGGTAGTCAGGGACGTCCGCGAGAGTGAACGGTGGGTACCGGTCGGTGCCCAGCACGCCGTATCCGTAGTAGGTCACCCGCCACGTCCACCGCAGCACGCCCACGTTGAAGTCGAACACGCTGTGTGGGTACCGGCCGGTCACGAGGATCGCGACGAAGGCGACCACGGTCAGCACGATGAAGGCGACCCAGAGAAGTGCCAGGACAACGAGATGGGGAACCAGGAGAAGCCATTTGACGAGCCAGAGCCAGCGACCGGATGAGGGCAGCGGGTCGGTGCGGACGTGCACGGGGTAGGGGACCGGCCTGGATGGCGCGGTCAGGCTCTGGCCCATGGGCGGTCATCCCTCCTCTGGGACACCTCAGTGTCGTTTCGTCGATGGCACGACGACCGCAAGGCATCGCGCGCGGTGGAGGACTCGGCTGCTGACCGACCCGAGCAACAGTCCCGTGAAGCCTCCCCGGCCCCGGCTCCCGACCACCAGCAGCTGGCCGTCGGCCGATACCTGTTCGAGGACGACGGCTGCCTGGCCGCGCACCGATGTGGGTGTGACCCGGACTTCGGGGTACTTGTCCTGCCAGCCGGCCAGCATCTCGGCAAGGATGAGCTTCTGGTTCTGCGCCACCTGGGTCCACTCCTCTTCGGACCCGGAGCCGGGCAGGAAGGGCCCGGCTTCGTCGCGCCACCACGTGTGCACCGCCACCAGGTCGGTATGGCGCGTGCTTGCGGCAGCGAAGGCGTAGGCGATGGCCTGGACCGAGTGCTCGGCAGCGTCCACCCCGACCACGACGGGGCCCCTGGACGACCAACGGCCGGACTGAGGAGTCACCATGACCGGGCACCGAGAGTGTGCGGCGACCTGGTGCGAGGTCGCCCCCAGGACGGTGGACGCCGCGCGGCCGTAGCTGGCTGGGCCGAGGACGATCAGTGAGGCGGTGTGGCTCGCGGTGACGAGGGCCGCAGCCGGACCCTCGATCTGGGTGTCGTAGGTGATCGACAGAGCCGGGTTGGCGCGTTTCGCCCTTTCATAGCACCCCAGCGCTATCTGTTCGTGGGCCCCGATGCGCTCGGGGTTCCAGGGCAGCGTCCCCATTCGTGTGGCATGCAGGATGTGCAAGGGCCGCCCGGATCGCTCTGCTTCCGCTACGGCGGCGTCCAGCGCCTGGTTGGCAGCGACCCCTCCGTCCACCCCCACGACCACTGCGTTCTGTGGCTGCCTCGCGGACATCGTCATCGCTTGGTCGACGGGACGACGACGACCGGACAGTGGGCGTGGTGCGCGGTGTGGTTGCTCACCGAGCCCAGCAGGAGGCCGGCGAACCCACCCCTGCCGCGGGTGCCGAGGACGACCAGGCGCGCCGTGGTGGAGAGCTCCTCGAGGGCGAAGGCCGCCTGCCCACGGATCACCGTGGGGGTGACCTGCACATCGGGGTACTTCTCCTGCCATCCAGCCAACATCTCCGCCAGCTCCAGCTCCTGGGACTGCTCCACCTGGAGCCATTCCTCACCGAGGGCGCCACTGGAGTAGAAGGGGTCCGGCTCCTCCCACCACCAGGTGTGCAGGGCAACGAGGGGGGCCTTCTGGAGGGATGCCTGGGAGAAGGCCCACTCCAGCGCGGGGCGTGAATGTTCTTCGATGTCCAGGCCGACCACGATCGGTCCATCGGTGTCCCATTCTCCCGAGTGGGGGACCACCATGACCGCACAGTGGGCGTGGGCCATGACCTTGGCCGTCGCCGACCCCCGCAGCACATCGGTGGCCCGACCCAGGCCGGCCGACCCCATGACCACCAGCGAGGCGGTCTCGCTCGCGTGGACGAGCGTCGCCGCAGGCTCGGCCACGTGGACGGCATACGTCACCGGTGTGTCGGGTGCCGTTGCTGCGGCGCGGTCACGACAGGTCGTCATGAAGTCGTCCTTGCCGGCGAGGTACTCCTTGCTCCACGGCACGATCCCCACACCGGTCGCGTACACCAGGTGGACGGGACGGCCGGTTCGCTGGGCGAGTCTCACTCCCTCGTCGATGGCACGCTGGCTCGACGCCCTGCGGTCAACCCCCACCACGACCGCCATGTTCGGTTGCTTCTGGCTGTTACCCATTGCTGGCTCCTGTCCTCCATCCCACCGTCGCGCGGACGTGGGGGCCCGCATAGGGGCGAAAGTCCCCGGAGGACCGCCGGGCGCAAGGCAGACTGACTGGCAGGAGTGGGAGCTGAGATGGCCGTGGTCGGGGTGTACGTCCTGGTGGCGGTGTCGGTGTTCGCGGTCAACCTCGTGCCGGCATTCGGGCCTCCGACGTGGGCGGTACTGGTGCTCTGGTACCTCGGGGAGGACCTGTCCGAGGCAGCCTTGGTTGCTGTCGGGGCGGTGGCGGCGGCCAGCGGTCGTCTCATGCTCGGCTGGGCAACCGGTCGTCTCCGTGGCCATCTGCCACGGCGCTATCGGGAGAACCTGCTCGCTGCCGGAAAGCGACTGCTCGCCCACCGCCGCAGCTCCTGGGCGGCCCTGGTGGCCTTCGCGTTGTCACCGCTGCCGTCGGCGCAGCTCTTCGAGGCTGCCGGACTGCTCCGCCTTCAGCTCGCTCCGCTGACGGCGGCGTTCTTCGTGGGGCGGACGGTGAGCTACTCGATCTACCTGGGCACCGCCAGGATCGTGCGTCACACCGACGCCGGGCAGGCCCTGACCTCCTCGTTGACCTCGCCCTGGGCTGTCCTGCTCCAGGTGGTCATGCTCGGTGGGCTGGTGATGCTGGCGCGCGTGAGCTGGTCGCCACAGCCTCACGACGACGAGAGGGGCGCAGGGCCGCCGGCTCGCACGTCCCACTGAGCGACGTGTCGGGACCTAGGGCCCTGGGGCGTGGCGCGCCAGTGGTCGAGCCTGGTGAAACCAGAGCACAGGAGGCCACCATGTCCATCACCCATGAGCCGACCCAGGAGCCCCAGCCGATCATCGTGGGAGTCGACGGTCATGAACCGTCGCGGGTGGCACTCGACTGGGCCATCGACGAGGCGTCCAGGCGTGGACTGCCGCTCGAGCTGGTGAACGCCCGGCCGATCTACCCGCGCGACCCGACCGCCGCCTATGCCGGACCGGAGGTCAACGACGCTCACAGCCTCGAGCTGCTGCGGGCCGCTGCCGACCGAGCGCAGGCCCTCGCCCCCGGGGTAGCGGTCGCCACGCGCGCAGAGCGCGGGGCTGCGGCCGACGTCCTTGTCGACTCGTCGCCGCGCGCCGCGCTCGTCGTGGTCGGTGCGCGGGGCCACGGCGCCGTCCGGAGCGCCTTCCTCGGGTCCACCTCGATCCAGGTGGCGGCCCACGCTCGCTGTCCGGTCGCGGTGGTGCGCGCCTTGCCGCAAGCCCGTCCGGAGCGCCCCGGCGTCGTGGTCGGTGTGGATGGCTCGGACGTCTCCAAAGAGGCCGTGGGCGTGGCGTTCGCCGAGGCAGACGAACGTCAGCTGCCGCTCACGGTGGTCCACAGCTGGTTCATGCCCTACGAGGGCCGTTCGGTGGTCGCCTTCGACTCGGAGGAGCTCCGCAGGCAGATCGCCGAGGAAGAGCACGTGGTCGCCGCCGAGTCGATCGCAGGGTGGTCGGAGAAGTACCCCGACGTCCGAGTCCGGCAGCACGTGCTTCACGACCACCCGGTGGCAGCGCTCGTCGACCATTCTCTGGGCGCAGAGCTGCTCGTGGTCGGATGCCGCGGACGGGGTGGCTTCGGCGGGATGATGCTCGGCTCCGTCAGCCAAGGTGTCCTGCATCATGCCCAGTGCCCGGTCATCGTGGTGCATGCGTCCACCGACGAGCTAGCAGCTGACGACGACTGAGTCGCGCCCACTTCGTCTCGCGCCGCACAGTCCGAGGCTGCGGGCCTCCTCCCACAGCTCTTCGCGCACGCTCGGGTGGGCGGCGCGGTCGATGAGGTCTTCAGCTTGGCCCGCTGTGGAGCGGCCGAACAGTCGTGCCATCCCTTGCTCCGTCACGACGGCGCTCGGTTGGAACGACGTCACGGGCTCGCCGAGGAGTGGAACGATCGTCGAGACGTCGGCCCGTGGGTGCCAGCTCCGCAACGCGATGAGCGCCTGCCCACCGGGGGAGTGCAGGGCACCGACGATGAAGTCGGTCTGGCCGCCGTATCCCGAGAAGATCCGGCCGTCGATGCGTGACGCGTTGACCTGCCCGTAGAGGTCGACCTCGAGTGCCGTGTTGATGCTGCACATCAAGGGGTTCGCCGCGATGCGAGCGGGGTCGTTCGTCTTCTCGGTCCGCAGCATGCGGACCCGCGGGTTGCCGTCGACATAGTCGTACAGCTCCTGGGTACCGAAGCAGAACGACGCCGTGATCGGCATACGGTCGCTGAGCGCACCGCCGCGCAGCAGGGTGAGCAGACCGTCGGAGAACATCTCGCTCCATACCGAGAGGTCCTGGCGGTCGCGCAGGTGACCGGCGACGGCATCCGGGACGGCGCCGATCCCCATCTGGACGGTCGCGCCGTCGGGGACCAGGGCCGCCACGTGCTCGGCGACGGCCACGCTCGCCTCGTCTGGGCGGGCCGGAGCTCCAGCCGTCGGCAGGGGAGCGTCCACCTCGATGATGACGTCGGCGGCGGCGGCGTCGAGCTGGGCGTCGCCCAGGGTGTAGGGCATGTGGCGGTTGACGACGACGACGACCAGGCCACCACGTGCGCGGCAGGCCTCGATGGCCGCCGGTAGGACGTTGACCTCGATCCCGAGGCTGAGGACCCCCTGACGCGGAGGCGCGCAGTGGACGATGACCGCATCGGGGGGCTGTGTCCGGGAGAACAGCAGCGGCGCCATCGACAGACGACAGGGGACGTACTCGAGCGCAGAGTGTCCGCGCATCCCCGGTCCGACGAACGGCGTCTCGGCGACGACCCCCGGACGGTCGGGAACGCCGTTCCCGGCGTTGAGCATCCATAGCCGGTATGCCGGAACGGCCCGGTCGAGTGTCTCGAGGACCTCCCATGGCGTCGCGGCGTTGCCACTGACGACGACGCGGGGGCATGGCGGGAGCGCCGCCAGACGGCGCTCGAGCTGGGACATCGTCACGACCATGACGACAGCCTCGGTGGAGTGCGCAGTGCCGTCCCAGGGTCCAAGGTCCCCCTGCCGCCGTCGCCCAGTGAGGCCTTCATCCTTGCGGCTCCATCACTCGACACGTGCAGTGGCCGGCACCACGGCGACAGGACATGAGGAGCGCGTCATCGCGCCTCGGCTCACCGACCCGAGCAGGAGCCCGGCGAACCCACCGTGCCCCCGCGACCCGACGACCAGGAGAGCCGCGTCTCCCGAGGCCGACACCAGAGCCTCGACCGGGTGGTCGTTCACCAGCCGCATCTCGACGTCGACCTCCGGGTAGCGCTCACCATGGCCGGCGAGCGACTCGGCGACGTCGGCGTGCATGCGCTCTGCGGCGAGCTGCCACTGTGGTGAGCCGGGGGTGGTCACCACCATCCCCTCCACCACCTCGATCCACCAGGAGTGGACGGCAACGAGGCGGGTCGCCCGGCGGGCCGCCTCGTCGAAGGCGAAGTCGACGGCACGCAGCGACGACGCCGATCCGTCCACCCCGACGACCACGGGCCGCTGGGGCTCCGGGCCCATGGTCTCGTGGCCGTGCACGACGACCACGGGGCACGAGGCATGGGCGGCGACTGCCTGTGGGACGGAGCCCAGCGGCAGGTGGAACGGCGTCGTTCCGTGCGCGCCCAGGACGAGCAGGCGCGCCTGGGCCGAAACGGCGACGAGGTCGTGGGCTGCCGAGCCCGTGGTGGGCTGGCCGGTCACCTCGACCGAGGGGAACGCCCTTCGCGAGCGGTCCACGGCTGCCGCGACGATCTCGTCGGCCGATGGCCCGTCGTCGGTGCTGATGAGCGTGGCCGCCACGAGCCAGTCGATGTCGTTGGCGTGGATAACGTGCAGCCGGCAGCGCCGCCGGTCAGCCTCCTCGGCGGCCCAGTCGACGGCTCGGTCAGCCTGCTTCGAACCGTCGACCCCGACGACGATGGACCCGCGCGGCGCAAGGCGCATCACGACCTCCTCACTGGTCGGTCCTTACTGCTACTTCAGGATGGGGAAGCGCCGGACCAGCCGGGTCCGATCCCACCAGCGGCCGAGACCGAACGTCGTGCCCGCACCCGACAGGAGGAGCATGAAGAGCACGAGCACGTACACGATGTGCTCGTCCACGAAGGGGTTGTTGGCCGGCCAGAGGGCGGCGCTCCACATCATCATCAGCAGCAGCGCGCCGGCATACGTCGCGAGGCGCATGGTGACACCGAGCATCAGGGCTAGGCCGATGCCTGCGAGGCCGAGCATGAACAGCCAGTCGGCCCAGGCCGCGCCTGCGAAGCTCTTGTAGAAGTCGGCGAACGGGCCCTGGGTGCCGAACTTCAGGAAGCCCTGGGTGGGCGACCCTCCGTGGATCCAGGCGGCGGGGCCGAAACGGTCGACCACACCGGTCTTAGGGTCGCGCCCGGTGGCGAACCCCAAGGCGAAGAGCTTGTCCAGGAAAGCCCAGACGAAGATCCAGCCGACGACAACTCGAGTTGCCGCAGCGACATAGTGGAAGGCTGTGGCCTCCCGAGTCTCGAGGCGTTCAGCGGTGTGAGCCGCGGCGACGTCGTTGGTGTTCCGGACGATGGTGCTCATCGTCTTCTCCTATCTCGTGAGCCATTGATCTGGTACCTCGAGCCTCCTGCGAGGAGGAACGCCCGATCAGGACCATCGGTCCGTGATCAGTCCCACACCTGACTCATGCCTGACCTGTCCAACGTGAGCGGGACCTTCGACCCTTCTTCCTCCTGGGTTGGCGCAGGCAGGCTCCGGTTATGAGCTCCCACGCCATGAGTACCAACACACCCGGAGACACCGGGGCAACGCGCGAGCTGCCCCGGGACGAGGCGCTCGCCCTGCTTCAGGAGGCACCGGTAGGCCGCCTTGCCGTGTTCGTGGGTGGCAGACCTGACATCTTCCCCGTCAACCATGTGGTGGACCGCGGAAGCATCCTGTTCCGGACGGCTCATGGCAGGAAGCTGTGGGGCTCGGCCGGACTGCCGGTGGCCTTCGAGGCCGACGGGTATGACGTGGCGACCGGAGAGGCGTGGAGCGTGGTCGTGCACGGCCAGGGCGTGGTGGTCGCGAATCCCGACGAGGTGCTCAGCGCACTCGAGCTGCCGATCCTGCCCTGGCAGAGCGGCGAGAAGCCCCGGCTGGTGCGCATCTCACCCGAAGAGGTCACCGGCAGGCGCTTCCGCGTCGTCGGAGGCGTGCGGAGCGAGCCGCCCGCGTGAGTGGCCGCGGACAGGAGTGTGACCCCTGGATGATGACTGCTGTTGGAGGATGAGATGTTCGTGCGGGACCTGATGACCTCACCGGCGACGAGCCTGCCCACGGGTACGCGGCTGGATGTGGCGATCACCATCATGGCGACACAGCACATCACCGCGGTCCCGATCGTGGACGCGCGCCACCACGTGGTGGGGGTCGTGACCGAAGGCGACGTGATCAAGGACAACATGCGCTCCCAGGGCTCACTGGTACTCCCTCCCGAGGTGCCGCACGTCAGGGCAGAGGACCGGCGGGTGGATGAGGTGATGACTCCCGACCCCGTCACCGTCCAGGAGAACGCGGACGTCGACCACGTCATCCGGGTGTTCGCCACCACGGCGTGGAAGAGCCTGCCCGTCGTTCGCCGCCGACGGCTCATCGGCGTCATCAGCCGCAGCGACGTCGTCAGGGCGCTGGCCACCCCCGACGCTGAGATCGTGCGCCAGGTCAAGGGTGACTTCGCCCGCATCGGGCACGAGGAGTGGGACGTCCTCGTCGGTGCCGGGGTCGTCACCGTGCGGGGCCCTCAGCAGGCCAACGACACTCGGCTCGCCACCGCGATCGCGCAAACCATCCCGGGGGTGCGCGGGGTCGTCATCAACCCACCACCTGAAGCAGGCGACGAGAGGGGGCTGGAGCTCAGGCGTCTGCACCGGCGGCCCCCCGCCCACACGATGCCATGACAGCGGGCGTGGTGGTCGGGTTCGACGGGTCACCGCCGAGCGTTCAGGCCGTGGAATGGGCGGCACTCGAGGCCTGGCAGCGCGGGACCACCCTGCACGTGGTCGTGGCGGCGGACTACCCCGGGATGCCCGCCACACCGACCCGCGACTGGACCCCGCACCTGCTGCTGTCCAGCGCGCAGAGCCATCTCGAAGAGGGGCTGCGTCTGGCGAGGAAGAGGCTGCCGGAAGGCCGGCTGAGCGGCGACGTGGTCACAGGCCGGGCCGCGGGCATGCTCATCGACGCGGCGCGAACCGCGGACCTCCTCGTCACGGGCTGCAGGTCCCTGGATCCCGCCCGCTCGGCCGTTATGGGCTCGACGAGCACTCTGGCAGCCTCGATGGCCCCGTGCCCCGTCGCCGTTGCTCGGGGAGCCACCGATCCAGCCTGCAGCTTCACCTCGCCCGTGACTGTCGGGGCCACCACGTCGCCGCACTCCGCCGGCGCACTCACGTATGCCGCGGCCGCCGCTACCCGTCGTGGGGTGCCCTTGAACATCGTGGCGGCCTGGGCCGTGCCACCCACCGAGACGTGGGAGTACGCGTCCACGCACGGCGACGCCATGGCGGCATTCGCGCGGAGGTTGCGCGAGGAGGCCGACCAGGCCCGGGAACAGGCCCGCACCCAGGTGCGCCGAGAGCACCCCGACCTCCGGGTGCACTGCGATGTGGTCGAGATGCAGCCGTGGGCCGCACTGGAGGACGGGTCGCGGCGTGCGGGCCTGCTCGTGGTGGGGTCACGCGGCACCGGGGGCTTCGAGGGGCTGAGGCTGGGCAGCGTCGCCCGTGCGGCCCTCGAGCACTCGCGCTGCCCGGTCGTCGTGGTGCCGTCGCTGTGAAGACGTCACGGGCGGTGAAGACGTCAGAGGTGGCGCGGACGTCACAGACACGAGCAGCGAGACGGCTCCGCACCAGGACCGGGGTGACGACGACGTTGCGTCCCATGCAACCTGATGACGCCGAGGCTGTCGGTCGGCTCCTCACCAGCCTGTCACCGATCTCCGCCTATCGGCGTTTTCTCGGCAGCTCCCGCGGCGCCTGCGCGGCATACCTCTCGCGCTTGAGGTCCCCGTCACAGACGCTCGCCGCGACCGTCGCGCTCGAGCATGGAGCCCTGGTGGGTATTGCTTCGCTGCATCCTGAGAGCGAGCGCGGTGCTGCCGAGGTTGCGCTGGCTGTCGCCGATGACGACCAGGGCGAAGGCATCGGGACGCTGTTGTTGGAAGACCTGGTGGACGACGCCCAGGGGCTGGGTCTGGAGAGGATGACGGCAACGGTTCTCACGGACAACGCAGCGATGATGACCGTCTTTCGCGACCTCGGACTGACCATGGCCGCAGGGCATGCCGACGCCGGAGTCATCGACATCTCCTTGGACCTGAGCGTGTCAGATGCCTACGCCGAGCGAGTCGCAGAACGAAACCTGACCTCGTCCGCCGCTTCCTACCGACGGGCCCTGCACCCTGAAGCAGTTGTGGTCATGCACGACGCCAGAGGTCGCAAGGCTGCCCGTCGAATGCGGCGCCACCTGTCGAACGGGGGGTATGCAGGCCCCGTCACGGTCCGGGAGTCACACCTTCCCGTTCCGCCCCACACCGACCTTGCTGTGCTGTGCGGTCTGCCCCGGAGCGTCGGCAGGATGGTCAGCGCGTGCGCTGAGGCGGACGTGGCCGCAGTGCTGTGGCCGATGGCTCCCTTCGTGACGCAGCGAGACCAGGAGAGCATGAGGAAAGCATGCGCGAGGGCCGGGCTCCTCCTGCTCGGACCAGCGTCCCGGGTCCGCACGCTCGCGAACCCGGCCGGGTTGCCGGCGGCCGGTGCAAGGGACCGAGCAGACCGGGACGGTGGAGGCATCGTCGTGGTCGGAGCCCGACCCGAGCACCTCTTGACGGTCCTTGAGCGTCATGACGTCGAGGTCGGCGCGGTCCTCGACCTGTCCTGGGAGGACCTGCCCGACTGGTCCGGAGCAGTTGTCGCGGCGCTGCTCGAGGCCGGCACACGTGCGGTCGTGGTATGCCGCCCACCCATGGATGCTGTGCATTGGCCCCCCAGTCTGCTGAAGGTGGTCCGGCAAGCAGGCACCCTGGTGGTGTCGCTAGGGCCCTGGGCCGAAGCTGGACAGAGACCCGAAGCTGGACAGGGACGGGGGCCCGACCTCACCGTCGCCTTCACCAGGGCATCGGACGTCGTGGCCATGCTGTCCTCGAGCCAGAGGCTGTCGTTGCGCCCGGGCGACGCCACGGCATGCTCGCCGCCCAGCGTGCTGGTGGTGGGCGATGCTGCGGCGGCGCGCAGCGTCCGCGACACGTGCGCGGCCAAAGGGATGCTCGCCGCTCGCCTCACCGGGCAGGCGGAGCGGCGCCTGCGGCTCACCACCCCCTCGATGGTGGTCGAGGACAATGCGCTCTGCTGGGACAACGTGCCCGTCAGGGGGCTCAGCTCGGTCCTGGGCACGGTCCTGGACTGCCCCGATGTGGACGTCGTCGTCGTGGCCCTGGACGAGCCTCGCACCCACCTGGACCACCATCGTCACCTCGACCTGGAACGCGAGGCGGCCCGGGCCTGCTGCGGGGCTCGGGTCGTGGCCTGCGTGCCAGGAGTGGACGTTCCGCACGGGCTACCGACCTTCTCCAGCGCAACGGCGTGCGCAGATGCGCTGGCGCTCCTCCCAGGCGGTCGGGGCAGCCTGTCAGGGACCAGCGACTAGAGGCTGTCCCAGTCGTGTCGGGCCAGGACCCCGAAGAGCACCAGGGCTGGGACGGCATAGGCCCAGTCGCCCCAGCCGAAGAGCAGCAGGAGCGCATGGAAGGCCAACACCCCGACCCACCCCCATCTCGCGAAGGTGCCACCCAGGAGAAGCGTGATGCCCAGGCAGGCTTCGCCCGCTGCGAGCAGTACGGCCCAGAGCGCGGGGTTGGTCATGACGATCTCAGCCCAGCCGGTCCGGACGAACCCGAAGAGACCGTGGTCTGCGAAATGCCGGTATACGCCTGCATTGCCGATCGCAAGCCCCGTGTTCACCCCTGCCGCGGCGAGATAGAAGCCCCCGACTGCGCTGCTGAAGCCGGGACGGTTCCGTCGCCCCCGGCTCTGCGACGACTCCGAGCCGGTGGTCGCGGCTCGGGGTCCCGCCACTCCGATAACCTTGGCGTTGCTGGACATCGCCTCTCCTCTACGGCCACCCTTGCATCCATCGTCACCCTCGCATTCCCGAGCCCAGGACCGCAGGGTCGATGGTCCCGCGCTGTCATCAGGCGGAACAGCTCGGAGCGTGACCCCACGAGCTCGCCGCGGACGCCCTCGTGATGCAGTCGTGGGACGTAGGGCCCCCGGCGACCGCCTCGTGGCCGCGCACTATCAGGGCGTGACGTACCGCCCAGTCGCTCCGCTGGTCCTGATGCTGGCCCTGGCCACGGCCTGCTCGGCGCCCTCGTCGCCGCGACCGAGCTCACCGGCCTCCAACCCGTCGCGGACCACGGCAGCGCACACGGCGACAACGACACCACCCGCGTCGGGTCCGACGGTGCCACCGCCGATGGCTACGCGGACCACGCCAACGAGTACCGCGACGAGCGTGAGACCCGTGACGCCCGCTCCATACCCGAGCTCGAGCGTGACGCCCGTACGACCCAGGACCAGCACGCCGACCCCTCCCACGAGCCCCGTGCCCGCGCTGATCATCGGTCGCGTGGTCTCGCGCCTACCGACGTCCCGCATGGTGGTCGCGCTGACTTTCGACGCCGGCTCGGGCGCGCAGGCGGTGGATTCGGTTGTCGCGACGCTGAGCCGAGAGTCCGTGCCGGCCACCTTCTTCCTCACCGGAGAGTTCGCCGAAGCGCATCCAGCGGCGTCGGAGGCACTCGGCCGCCGCGGCATCGTCGGAGACCACACGGTCACTCACCCACACCTCCCACAGCTGAGCGATGCTGCCGTTCGTCAGGAGGTCACGTCCGCGAGGATGTCGATCCTGGCGGCAACGGGACAAGACCCGAGACCGTTGTTCCGATTCCCTTACGGCGACTATGACCGTCGAACCCTGGCCGACGTCAACGCACTGGGCTATGTGGCGGTGGGATGGACAGTTGACACCTTGGGCTGGAAGGGTCGGGCCGCGGGGATCTCGGTCGGGCAGATCGCCGCGAGGGTCGCGGCGGCGCGCGCTCCCGGCGAGATCGTGCTCATGCATCTCGGTGCAGCTCCGGACGGTTCCACGCTCGATGCCGACGCCTTGCCGAGGCTGATCGCCGAGGCTCGCGCTGCCGGGTATGCCTTCGTGACCCTGAGCCAGCTGCGCTCGAGCTGAGACCAGGGTTGCTCCGCAGCTGCTTCCGACGCAGAGGACGCACAGCTCGGCCACGACGCCTGTCGAGAAGGTGAGAATCGTCAGGTGGCCGAAGGTGGGAGAGCTCCCGACTTCCGCGTTGCAGGGCTCGCGGGAGTCTGCCGTCTGGCGATGACCAGGGCCACGAACACAAGGACGATCCCGGTAGCCAGAACCACCAGAGGCGCAGCGGGAGTGTCGGGAAAGTAGCGCCCCATCAACCCGGGGAGTACCAGGAACGTAGCAACCGAGCCCATTGCCAACAGCACGAGGCCTCGAAGACGTACGCCGGCCACGACCAGTGCAGCTGCGCTGGCCAGGGCTAGGGCGCTGCCCCAGTCGTGGTCCATGGTGAGCTGTGCACCCGCGGTCAGGATGGCACCCCCGAGCAGGTCGCTGGCGTACCGCGGTCGCAGGTGGCCTCCCCAGCCGAGCACGAGCCACACTCCGCCGAGCCCCCAGATGGCTACCCCGGAGGGCGCGCCGTCCCCACCTCCGAGGAACGTCGCAACCCCGGCCCCCAGCGCCACGGCGAGGGCGACGACCACAGCACTCTGCTGCAGGACCCACCGATGCCGGCGCCATAGCTCCAGTCCCATCATGGCTGCCCCCGAAGCCGCTACGAAGGCGGCCCTGTCGTCCCTCCAGCCGAGCATCTGGTCTGCCAGAACCGTGAGGAAGAGCGCCGTGTCGGCAACGGCGAGCAGCCACAGGACCGACCGAAGCCGCCCCGCTGCAGCTCGCGCCGGCGTGACGTGCACGGCTTGTCCCGTGGCCAGCAGCATCAGCCCAGCGGCGGCCGTCACGGCGAGGCGGCCCGGTCCGCCGATCTTGTCGAAGTACTGCCCAGCGATCACCCCTGCCGCGATGAGCATGAGGAGACCGCCGACGTACCCGAGCGCCTCAGTGACGAGGCTCGGTGTCGGAGCACCGGTCTCGGTCTGCGCGGCCGCATCGCGCTCCTCGGCGAGGATGCGGCGGGCCTGTTCGGCGGTGATGAGCTCGCGCCGGACCCAGGCCTGCAGATGGTGCTCCAGCTCCCGGTTGGTCAGCCCTCTGGAGCTGTCCACTCCCGCGGGCTCAGCGGAACCGGCGGAACCGGTCAGAGGCGGTCGGGATCGCGGCGCCGGGTCCGAGTCCGAGTCGGGGTCCGGGGCCGACGCCATGCTGGGATCGCGAGGCTCGGTCACCGTGCGAGACAGCCGCCGTCCATGGGGTAGTAGGTCCCCGTCGCAAACGAGACGCCGAGCCCATAGAGGTTCATATCCGGTCACACCTTCAGTCGTCGGGCCCTACCGTTGCCGCAACACGGCCCGTTGCCGCGCCAGGGTGTCCTCATCGATCTCTCCTCGGGCATAACGCAGCTCGAGCTCTTCCTCAGCCCTGGTGCGCGGCGGCTCACTCTGTGCCTCGGCCCGCGGCTTCGATCCCTTGTCTGAGGGGTAGAGGGCGTTGATGCCCAGCACCAGGACCACCACCAGACCGATCACCATGATCGGCACAAGGACGATCATGAGCCCGTCCGGGCCCATGTATCCCCAGTCCCACATGACACTCACCTCGGCGTCGGCTCTTCGGCCGGATCCTGTTCTCGTGTTCAGCTGCTCTCAGGCTCAGTGTCGTGTTCCGAGCTGCGCCCTACCTGGGCCGTAGGTCCCTCCGTCTATGCCGCAGTACCTCGTGGGCGCGGCCCACGTCGACGCTGTGGCGCGGGGGTTGGGGCGGCCCCTGCGTCAACGCCGCTGTGCCGTGTGGTTCCGGTAGTAGTCGCGCCAGATGAGGCGGTGGATGGGGATCCACCGGGGGAGCGACCGGATGCCAGGCAGGTAGGGGACGAGCACGAGACCCAGGCTCAGGACCATCATCAGCGCCCACACCAGTGCATCAGCGTTGGGTGAGGACTTGAAGGGCTGGATCTGGTACCAGAACGTGTAGAGCCACAGCCAGGACTGGCCGGGGAAGCTTCCCGTCTCGTTCATCATTCCCCACTGGTCACCACTCAGGTGCTGGGCGTCCGCGTGGTCGGACAGGTAGCTCCCGTCGGCCAGGAACAACGTCGACCGGGTGTAGTCGGTGGTGAAGAACCCCGACTCGCCCTGGATGACGGACTGCAAGGCTCCTGAGCGGCCCATCGCAAGAAGGCTGGCCGTCAGCACGGGCACCGGCCCGTACTGGCCAGGCGCCACCTTCGCGGGGTTGCCGTCAGAGACCTTGGCGAGCGCATCGGCATACGCCCCAGCCCATGTGGCCTGCTGTGTCGCAGAGGCGCGCTTCCACTGCGTGAGGGCGCTCGCCAGTGTCGGGGTGGCGGGAAGCGTCGACAGTGGCGTGATGACGAAGTCGTTGGCGGAGTCCACGGGGATGCGCACCCCGGCGGCCTTCTGGAGGTTGAGCGGTCCAAGGTGCTGACCGGCGTCAGGCGTGGCGTTGTATGGCGCCCCATAGCCCGCGCTCGCACTGGTGCCGGCGAGCTCGGTCGCGGCGGTGGCGACGAAGTCGTTGGGCGACTGCTGCGCCCACCCGGCGATCGTCAGGCTCTGCTCGTCGGGTGAGCTGAAGACGGCCGCAAGGCCGACAACGAGGGCGCCGACGACCGCCAGCGCGATGACGAGCTCCTTGAGCAGGTCGTACTCCCGCTTGCCGCCCGACCACGGACGCCTCGCGAGGTCCGTCGAGGTGGCGAGCGGCCGCGTCGGCGCCGGAACAGGTCCCCGAGTCTGTGTGGTGCCGCTCATGACGTGCGCTCCTGTGGGGTGAGTTCATCCATCACGGCATCGTCCGCAGTGGCGTCGATCGGCGGAACGACTCCGTGGCGGCGGATGAGGACCACGTGCCAGACGACGATGAAGCCGAGTACCAGGGGGAGCAGCGCGACGTGGAACAGGAGCATCTGTCCGAGGTTGGTGACGTTGAACCACGCGCCGATGCCCACGGCGTTGAGGCCGTCCTTGGCCTGGGATGAGATCCATTGGGAGTCGAAGTTCGTCTGCACCAGATAGCCGGTGAACGCGGCGCCGATGGAGGCCAGGAAGCACACCACACCGGTGACCCACGTCATGGTGCGCCCACCACGCCACGCCGCCATCCAGTACTTGCCCCACAGGTGCACGACCATGAAGACGAAGAAGAGCTCGACACTCCAGAGGTGGAGGCTGTTGACGAAGTGCCCGACCGACGAGGCGTGGTACCACTGGGGGCCTTGCAGGGTGAGCAGCAGGCCACTGCCGATGATGAAGACCAGGGCGGCCAGGGTGGCGACGCCGAAGACATAGATCCAGGAGGCGACATAGTCCGGCTGCTCGTCGGGCAGGAGCTGGTCGGGGGGCATCGCACGCAGGAGCCGTTCGCGCAGGTTGCCGGTCCAGGTGTCATGGCCGCTGGTCTGAGCGGGTGCGCGCGTGGTCACCGTCGGCCTCGCGGTTTCGGGAACGGCACGACGATCGCGAGCACGAACAGGACGATGATGATCGCAATCGTGACCAGGTTGGCAACCGAGATCTGCACGGGACCCCAGGTGAGGAAGTGGGCTGGCCCGTCGAGCCCGGCAGCCAGGACTCTGGTGGCATTCATGGACGGCTCTCCTTCTCCAGTCAACGGTGAACAGGCCTCACGCTAGGCATGCGCACCAAGGGCGAACAGGGCCCAAGGTCCCTGCTTGAGCGCTGGTCGTTCGGTCAGTGACGTGGCTGGGGCCGGTTCGTGGGACGGCGCCCCCTGATGGCGCTGAACCTCGCCGCGCGCCGGCTGACCCGGTGCAGGTGACCGCGCCGACGGGCGCGAGAGGGCGGTGGTGCGCTGATCGGCTCATCCTTGAAGAACACCTTCTTACCCAGCTCCACGAGGATGAGGTAGGCCAGCACCATCCCTGCCAGCGCGCCATAGAACGCGCCGGGCGGTCGGGCGAAGCCGAGCAGGTGGGCCAGCGGTGTCAGCGGCAGGACGGCCGCTGCGGCGACGACGGCGAGGCTGGCCAGCGTCAATGCCGTGCTGGGCCTGCTGCGCAGGAACGGGATCCGGCGGGTGCGGATGGCGAAGATGACGAGCGTCTGCGTGGCCAGCGACTCGGCGAACCAGCCCGACCGGAACAGGTCGGCGCCCGCGTGCAGGGGCCCGAGCATGATGCCGAACGTCATGAAGTCGAACAGCGAGCTGAGCGGGCCGAAGAACAGCATGAAACGCCGGATGAAGGCGATGTCCCAGTGGGAGGGACGGCGCAGCTGCTCCTCGTCGACGTTGTCGGTGGGAATGGTCAGCTGCCCTGCGTCGTAGAGCACGTTGTTGAGCAGGATCTGGGAGGGCAGCATGGGAAGGAACGGCAGGATGCCGGAGGCAGCAGCCGCGCTGAACATGTTGCCGAAGTTGCTCGACGTGCCCATGAGCACGTACTTGATGGTGTTGGCGAAGATTCGTCTCCCCTCCGCGACACCGTCAGCAAGGACATCGAGGCTCTTCTCAAGAAGCAGGATGTCAGCACCGTCCTTGGCGACATCGGTCGCGGTGTCCACAGAGATCCCGATATCCGCCTGGTGCAGGGCGAGGGCATCGTTGACCCCGTCGCCCAGGAACCCCACGGCATGACCGCGGTGCCTCAGCGCCCTGACGATGCGGGCCTTCTGCTCGGGTGAGATCCGTGCGAAGAGGTTGCAGCCGGCGACCGCCGTGGTCAGCTCATCGTCGCTGAGCGCGTCGATCGCCGCGCCGCTGATCGGCCGGCCGGCGTCCAGCCCCATGTCCTCGCAGAGCCGGAGCGCCACCTCGAGGCTGTCACCGGTGGCAACTTTGACGGACACCCCGAGCGCGGCGAGGCGCTTCAGCGACCCGGCGGCGTCTGCCTTGGGCGGGTCCTGAAAGACCAGGAAGCCGACCAGGTTCAGGTGCTGCTCCTCAGCCGGAGTCGGGACCGTGATGAGCCCCGCAGGGCGAGTGGCGACGGCGATGACCCGGCTGCCTTGGGCGTACAGCGACGACAGGGTCTGCAGGGCGGCGGCCCCGACCTCGACGCAGGCAGCGAGCACGGACTCGGGTGCCCCCTTGACGACGAGCAGGCCAGACCCGTCAGCGGTCCTGGCAACGACCGAGGTCATGCGCCTCACGTGGTCGAACGGCAGCTCGCCGAGCCGGACGTAGCCAGACGAGGCGTCGCCGGGCAGTGCCTGCCACAGTGCCGTGTCCAAGGGATTTCCCCCGACGACGGTGCCTCCGGACTGCTCGACGTCGCTGGCAACCAGGCCCAGCACCGCGGCCTGCGGACAGGGCTCTCCGGCCGCGCCGACCGCCTCGAGGAAGGTGAGAGACCCCACGGTCAGGGTCCCGGTCTTGTCGGTGAGCAGAACGTCCATGTCACCGAGGTCCTCGATGCACACGAGACGCTTGACCAGGACCTTTCGCCTCGCGAGCTGCCGCGACCCCGCCGCGAGGCTGGTGCTGACGATCGCCGGCAGCAGCTGGGGGGTGATGCCCACGGCGATCGCCAAGGAGAACAGGACGGCGTCGATCACCGGGCGGCGCAAGACGATGTTGGTCACCAGGATCATGACCGTCAGGACGATGGCGACCTTCAGGAGCAGACCTGAGAACTGGCGCAACCCAGCCTGGAAGTCAGTCTCTGGCTGGCGCTCTCCCAGCCCCGCCGCGATCCGGCCGAACTCCGTCGTCGTGCCCGTGGCCACCACGACACCGGTGGCAGCCCCCGCGTGCACGACGGTGCCCATCCAGGCCATCGAGGTCATGTCGGCCAAGCCGGCTTGCTCGCCCGCGGGCGCGACGTCCTTGTCCACGGGGAGGGACTCACCGGTCAGGACCGCCTCGTCGCACTCGAGACTGGTCGCCTCCAGCAGGCGTATGTCAGCGGGCACCACACCACCGAGGCTGAGGTGGACCAGGTCGCCGGGAACGAGCTCGACCACGTCGACCTTGCGGAGCCTGCCATCCCGGGTCACGACGACGGTGTGGCGAATCGTCGAGTGCAGGGCCTGGCTCGCCCGTTCGGCGCGATACTCGTTACCGAACCCGAGTCCGACGCTCGCCACGAGGATCAGCCCGATGATGACCGCGTTGGTCCGGTCGCCGACCGCGAACGACACCCCGGCCGTCGCGAAGAGCAACACCAACAGTGGACTTCGAAGCTGCCGCGCGAGCACTGGCCACATGCGCGCCCCATGATCGCGCAGCGCGTTGGGACCGACCGCCACCAGACGTTCAGCAGCCTCTGTTTCGGTCAGCCCCAGGAACGCGTCGGAGGTCTGCGCGGTGACGACCGCAGCGGCATCGGAACGGGCGGCGGTCTGTGCGTCCACGCCCGCCCCTTTCGTCGACGCCTGGTGGGCCAGTCTTCGCGGTCGTCACAGGTGCGAGACAGGGCACAAGGTCCCGATCTGTGCCCGGGTAATGCGATAGGGGGTCCAGTCAGGACGCAGCGACGACAACGACCCGGCATCCGGAATGGGCCTGGCAGTAGGCCGCAACATCGTGTTTCGCGCCGGGGCCCGGCATGTCCGGTCCGATGACCAGGGCCATCGCCAGCCGGCTGCGCTCCACCAGCAGCACGCGGGGGTCGCCTATCGGCGCCTCGAAGGTGGCCTGCACCCTCGGACGGCCGTGCAGGGCCTGCAGGGCCGTACGGAAGGTCGCCGCCTCCGCATCCGCCCGTTCGTGGTCGTCGAGACCCTCCGGGAGCACCTGGACGAACCGCACGCGGCCTGCCAGCTCGCGGGCGAGGCGCACCGCGGTCTGCGCGACGAGTGCGGCCGAACCGTCGTTGACGATGCCGGCCACGACCTCGGGTTGCGAGAGTGGCCCGACTGGGCGAGGTCGGGGCGAGGGCGTCGTGGTGGTCGTCACCCCTCGAGCCTGCGCCGAGCCGCGATGGCACGCTTGGGCCGAACGTCCCTGTATGTTCCCGGCCTCGACGGAGGCCCCCACCCGGACCCGTCCGCCCCTGCAGAAGCCGAGGCGCGGCTTGGGTCCGGGGCCTATCCTCAGGGGCGTGCAGGCCAACGATCAAGGTCAGGGACGGTGGGCGAACAGCGCCTCACTCGACGTCGACGACCTCTTGGAGGAGCTGCAGGCGCGCGCACGTGCCGCGCGACGCTCGCATGAACAGCTCGAGGCGTTGTTGGACGCGGTGACGGCCGTCACTACGAACCTTGACCTGTCCGTGGTGCTGGGGCGCATCGTCCGTTCGGCGTGCTCGCTGGTCAACGCCCGGTATGGCGCTCTCGGTGTGCTGAGTCCGGACGGAGAGCATCTTGTCGAGTTCGTGACCCATGGGATCAGCCCGGAGGAGCGGGCACGGATCGGCGACCTGCCGCGCGGACACGGCATCCTCGGCTTGCTGATCCGCGACCCACAGCCACGTCGCCTGGCGGACATCGCAGCGCACCCGGACTCCTACGGCTTCCCCCCCAACCACCCGCCGATGCACAGCTTCCTGGGCGCGCCGATCCGGATCCGCGACGAGGTCTTCGGCAACCTCTACCTTGCCGAGCGCCGCGGCGGTACGGAGTTCACGGAGTCGGACGAGGCCATGTTGGTCGCGTTAGCCTCCGCGGCGGGGTTCGCCATCGACAACGCCCGCCTGTACGAGCGCAGCCAGCAGCAGCGGCTGTGGGAACAGGCGAGCAGCGACCTGACCAGGAGTCTGCTCGAGAGCTCAGCCGAGGACGAGGCATTCGCCCCGATGGTGGAGCGGGTGTGCATCCTGGTGGGAGCGCAGGCCTGCGCCATCGCCCTGGTGGACGAAGACGGCGGCTCCTCGGTCCGGGCGATGTACCGCAGCGGCGACGGGCGCGAAGAGCCGGCGAGCGCCCCGGTCACCGTGCTGGACCTCCATGCAGCGCACTGGGCCGAGGTTCTCGGCTCAGGCCAGGAGCTGTTGTTGGTTCCAGGTTCCCAGCCCGGTGCAGCCCTGGCGGTCGCCACAGACCTGGCAGAGCCAGCAGGGAAGGTTCCCGGGCCGACGGCCGTGCTTCCCATCACTGCCGGCACGGGCGCCCTCGGGCACCTGTTGGTTCAGTGGGAACCGGGCGATGAGGACGTCGCGTCGCCGGTGATGGTTGCGCTGTCTGCGTTCGTTCAGCAGATCGCCTTGGGGCTGATCGCATCTCGCGCCCATCACGACAAGGCACGCCTGGCGATGCTCGAGGACCGGGACCGGATCGCGCGAGATATGCACGACCTGGTCATCCAGAGGTTGTTCGCCACGGGCCTGTCCTTGCAGGCGGCGGCCCGGCTCGTCGTCCACCCGATGGTGCAGAGCCGGCTCGACGAGGCCGTCGAAAGCCTGGACGGGACCATCAGGGACATCCGCTCGACCATCTTCGATCTCCAGGCGAAGACGGCGACGGCAGACGTCGAGTCCCAGCTGCGCGACCTGCTGCAGACGTACGTCCCTGGCCTGGGCCACACCCCAGTGCTGACCGTTCAGGGTGACTTGGACCGCCTGGATGCCGCCCTGGCGAGCGACCTGCTGGCGGTGGTGCGCGAGGGGGTCTCGAACGTGTCCCGGCATGCAAGCGCAGCCAGCACGGAGGTTCACGTCAGCGTGCGCGGTGCGCTGGAGGTGGTCATCCGCGACAATGGGAAGGGCATCAGCGCCGTGGGTCGACGCAGCGGCCTGGCCAACCTCGAGAGCAGGGCCACGGCGCGGTCGGGGTCGTTCGCCATCGAGTCGGTCGAACCGTCTGGGACACGCCTCACCTGGACGGTTCCCCTCAGCCCGTGACCAGTAGGGACCTTCGGCCCTGCCCCGTAGACCCCACCACGTCTAGTGTGCGGCCACATGATGTCGCCCTGCGGGGCCTAGGAGACGGTGAGTCGACGACGGTGATCAGAGTGTTTCTCTTGGACGACCACGAGATCGTCCGCCGGGGGCTGCGTGAGCTCCTCGAGGCCAACCCGGGCTTCGAGGTGGTCGGGGAGTCCGGCCTGGCGCAGGAAGCCGCCCGTCGCATTCCCGCACTGCGCCCGGACGTGGCGGTCTTCGACGTGCGGCTCCCTGACGGATCGGGCATCGAGGCGTGCCGACAGGTGCGGTCTGTCGACCCATCCATCAAGGCGCTCATCCTCACCTCGTATGACGACCAGCAGGCCCTCGCGACGGCTGTCCTTGCGGGCGCATCCGGCTTCCTGCTCAAGGACATCAAGGGCAACGGTCTGGTGACGGCGATCCGGCGGGTTGCGGCGGGGGAGAACCTGCTGGACACGGACCAGGCGCGCAGGCTGCGTGCCACCTGGAGCCAGGGCGACGAGACCGACCCACGGCTGCGCGCCCTCAGCCCCCAGGAACGTCGAATCCTCGACCATGTGGCGGCCGGCATGACCAACCGCCAGATCGGTGAGGCGATGTCGATCGCCGAGAAGACGGTCAAGAACTACGTGACCTCGGTGCTTGCCAAGCTGGGCATGGAGCGGCGCACCCAGGCGGCGGTGTATGCCGCGACTCACCAGCCGCAGCAACCTCACCGACCGACCATCTAGCCGGGGCCACTCAGGAGACCACCACGCGCTCGCCGAGGCGCGGAACGACGACCGTCGCGTCGATGCTGGCCCGGATCGTGTCGGCAAGGGCGTCGCTCGAGCCAGGCTCACCATGGACGACGAAGACGGTCGTCGGAGGCTGCGGCATCTCGGCCAGCCAGCCGACCAGCTCGGAGCTGTCGGCGTGGACGGAGAACGTGCTGTCGGAGACGACTTCGGCACGCACGCGCACGTACTGTCCGTGAATCTTGACCTGCCTGGCCCCCTCCTGGAGGGCCCGCCCACGGGTTCCCACCGCCTGGTACCCGGTGAGTACCACGGTGTTGTCCGGGTGGGGCAACATGCTGGCGAGGTGGTGGACGACGCGACCGCCGGTCGCCATACCCGAGGCGGAGACGATGATGCAGGGACGGCCGGGGTTGTTGAGCCGCTTGGACTCGTCAGCGGAGCGCGCCTCGCGGACCCCGTGGAGCGCGTTCAGGTCTCGTAGACCTTCCGGGCGTAGCTCGCCGGCCAGGTCTGAGCGCTGGTAGACGTCGAGGGCTGCCAGGGCCATCGGGCTGTCAACGTAGATGGGAACCTCGGGGATCGAGCCGGCCGCCTGAAGGCGTGCCAGGGCGAGGAGAACCAGCTCGGTGCGGTCGACGGCGAAGGCCGGGATGACCACGGACCCGCCGCGGCCTACCGTGCGGCGGATCGCCGCCGCGAGTACCTCGTGGTCCCGCTCGCCCGCCGCGGCGTGGACGCGGTCGCCATACGTCGACTCGATCACCACCGTCCGCGACTCGGGTGGCGCGGAGCGCGAGAGCAGGAGCGGATGCTCGGGGCGGCCGAGGTCTCCGGAGAACAGCACGCGGGCGTCAGCGAAGCTCAGCAAGGCCGAGGCCGACCCGAGGACATGCCCGGCCCGAGACAGGGTCAGCTGAGCACCCGAGCGCAGTGTCGTCGCCTGCCCGTAGTCGCACGGACGGAGCTGGCGCACGGCCCGTTGGGCGTCGGCCACGGTGTACAGCGGCTGCGGCGGGTCGTGGCGTGAGTAGCCGGCACGCTCGGCGAACTGTGCTTCCTCCTCCTGCAGGTGGGCGCTGTCCTGCAGGACGATGTCAGCGAGCGCGCAGGTTCCCGCAGTGGCCCAGACCGGCCCGGTGAAGCCTTGGCGGACCAGGGCCGGCAGATAGCCGCAGTGGTCGAGGTGGGCATGGGTGAGAACGACTTCAGCGATCGTGCTCGGCTCCTCACCCAGGGGCTCCCAGTTCATCCGTCGCCACTGGCGTTCCCCCTGGTACAGGCCACAGTCCACGAGCAGGCGTGAGCTGCCTTGCTCGAGCAGGAACTTGCTACCGGTCACGGTCCCGGCTGCGCCCAGGAACGTCAGTGTCAGGGTCATGAGAGGCTCCTTCGTCGGCTGCGAACGTGGGCTTCAGCGGGTGTCGTCAGTAGTGGCGCGGCCGCCGAGGACCTCGGCGCGACCGGCCTCCAGGCGAGCGATGACCACCCGGGGCGGTGAGCAGGAGACGTAGTCGACGCCCGCACGCGCGAAGAAGTGGATGGAGCCGGGGTCGCCGGCGTGCTCGCCGCACACGCCGAGCCCGATGTCCGCCTTGGTATGCCGCCCTCGTTCGATGGCCAGCTGCACGAGCTCCCCGACACCTTCTTCGTCAATGCTCTCGAACGGGTCGCGCTCCAACAGCCCTGAGGACCGATACGCCGACAGGAAGCTCGTCTGCGCGTCGTCCCTGGACATTCCCCACGTCGTCTGGGTCAGGTCGTTGGTGCCGAACGAGAAGAAGTCAGCGAGCCGGGCCAGCTCTCCGGCCCTCAGCGCGGCTCGCGGCAGCTCGACCATCACCCCTATCGGCATCGGAACCGTGGCGCCCGAAGCGCCGGGCACCTCGAGATGCTGCCTGATCCGGGTGCGCGCTGCGGCCAGCTCGGCGGGGTCGGCCACCAGCGGCACCATGATCTCGGGCCGTGGGTCGAACCCGTCTGCTCTGAGGCCGTGCGTGGCCGCGACCAGGGCTCGGACGTGGACGTCGACCAGTTCGGGGAGAACGGTCAGGAGCCGGACCCCGCGTAGCCCCAGCATCGGGTTCACCTGATGCCAGCGCCGGGCTGTCTCCAGGCGCGCCCTGAGGCCCGGATCGACCCGTCCTGCCGAGGCCTCGAGGGCTGCCTGGACGGCGAGGTCCTCACAGTCGGGCAAGAACTCGTGCAAAGGCGGATCCAGCAGTCGTACGACCACCGGCAGGCCGTCCATGGCGCGCAGGATCTGGGTGAGCTCGTCGACCGCGATGCGCTCGATCTCCAGGAGTGCACCGGGTCGGTCGTCGCCCACGATGACTCGCTCGACGAGGTGGCGGCGCGAACCCAGAAGCATGTGCTCCGTGCGGCACAGCCCGATGCCCTGGGCGCCGAGCCGGCGCGCCTGTGCTGCTTGCGGACCGGTCTCGGCATTCGCCAGGACCTTCAACCGGGCGCGGCTGTCCGCCTGGGCCAGGATCTGCCGCACTGAGCCGACGAGCCGGGCAACAACGGCATCCGGGGCCTCGTCTGAGGGATCGGCGAGTGCGGCGGCCACGCTGCTTGGACGGATGGGCAGCGGCCCGGCATACAGCTTGCCCGTGGTGCCGTCCACGGACAGCACGTCCCCCTGGTGGATCACCACCCCAGAGGGTAGGTGGGCCTGTCGGGCCGCCTCGTCGACCGCCATGCCCTCGACCCCGGTCACACAGGTGCGGCCGAACCCCCGGGCGACCACGGCCGCGTGGGAGGCGAGCCCGCCTCGGGCGGTCACCACCGCACACGAGGCGAGTATGCCGGGCAGGTCCTCGGCGCTGGTCTCAGCGCGAACCAGGACGACTGCCCTGCCCTCGGCGGCCGCGGAGACGGCGCTGTCGGAGTCGAAGACCGCTTCGCCGACGGACGCGCCCGGACTCGCCGGTAACCCCGCCGCAACCCAGGGGAGCCCATCCTGATCGTCGAACTGGTCATGGAGCAGGGACTCGAGCTGGTGTCCGTCGACCCGGGCGAGGGCCTCGTCCATGGTGATGACCTCATGGCGAGCCAGGTCGGCGGCGATCACGAATGCCGCCGCCGGACTGCGCTTGCCTACCCGGGTCTGCAGGATCCACAACGCGCCGTCTTCGATGGTGAACTCCACGTCGCACAGGTCGCGGTAATGACGTTCCAGTCCTGCCAGGTGGCTCATCAGCTGGTCGAAGGCGGTCGGCTCCAGAGCCTCGAGCGCCGCGAGAGGGACGGTCTGTCTGCTTCCGTTGACGACATCCTCGCCTTGGGCGTTCTGCAGGTAGTCGCCGTACGGGACGGGGCTGCCGGTGGCGGGGTCTCGAGTGAAGCACACACCGCTGCCAGAGCGTGGTCCGGTGTTGCCGTACACCATCTGGACGACGTTGACGGCCGTGCCCAGGTCTTCAGGGATCCCTTCGTGCGCCCGGTAGAGCCGCGCCCGCGGGCTGTTCCATGACTCGAACACCGCTTCGACGGATCGACGCAGCTGGTCGTGGGGATCCTGCGGAAGGTCGTGGCCGGTCTGCTCCTTGAGGACCTGACGTTGGTGGGTCACCAGGTCCATCAGCCTCCCGACGCTCAGTGCCGTGGGATCGGCGACCCCCGCACCCGCACAGGCGTCCGCCACGGCGGCGTCGAGGTGGGCAGCCTCGGCTCCGAGCATCGTCCGGCCGTACATCTGGACGAGGCGGCGGTAGCAGTCCCAGGCGAACCGTTCGCCACCACGCGCGGCCAGGGCCTGGACCGAGGAGTCGGTGAGGCCGACGTTGAGGATGGTGTCCATCATGCCTGGCATGGAGAACCGGGCCCCCGAACGGACAGACACCAGCAACGGGTCGTCTCCCGCACCGAAGGTCTGTCCTGTGGCGGTCTCGAGGTCTGCCATGGCAGAGGTGACGAGGGCAGCGAGCTCGGCCGGCACCTGACCCTTCGCCAGATACTCCCGACAGGCCTGCGTGGTGATCGTGAACCCGTGGGGCACGGGCAGGCCCATGCGGGTCATCTCGGCAAGGTTCGCGCCCTTGCCGCCCAGGAGGTCGGCCATGGTTCGGTCACCATCGTCGAACCGGACGAGCAACGGTGACGCGGTCATATCTCGAAGGTCCTGCCAGAGGAGGGGGTGGACAGGGCCCCAGGGGCCTCGTCCCCCCGCAGAGCCCGACCGGTGATGGCCGCGGAGCGGATCCTGACCCACGTCATCTCCGACGAGTCGGGGGGGACCCATGAGTCGCGGGCGATCGGTTCCAACCGAAGAATGTCCTTGGGTTCGACGATCTCCGCTGTGCCGTAGACCAGGACGCTCCACCCGTCCATCGCCCGCTCGTCGTAGCTGTCCGCTTCGAACGAGACCCGGTCGCTGTTCACCGCGGCCTCGATCTTGGAGCCGCCCCGGGTCCGGAAGTAGATGTTCAGCCCGTCGACGGTGTGGTTCACCGGAAGCACATCGATCTCGCCGTCATTCAGGAACGCGAACCTGCCGACGGGGCACTCGGCGAGCCTCAGCAAGCACTCGTCGAAGGTGAGGACGCGCAGCCCGGTGTGGTCCGTGGGGATGGTGCCGCGGTCGTGTTCGGTGGTCATGTCCGTTCCCTTTCGCCTCTGGCTGCGAGTCGTGCTCGGCGCCTGCACCTGGCCGCCTGCACCTGCCCCGCCCCTCGAGTGTCCGTTCTCATCACCGGCGGTGGCAGGGGCGAAGGTCCCATCCAGGGGCGCCTCACGGTGTCGTGCGAAATGCAGGACCAATGGCCCCACCGCGCGGTCCACTCGCCCCGGACAGTGGAGCCGGACAGTGGAGCCGGACAGCGGAAGTGGTTCCGGCGTGGGCGTTCGTGGGCGGTAGAGCCCAGAAGGCGTGGTGACTGCAATGGCGGACTTGAGCGCGCTCAGCACTGTGGTCGTCGGCTGCGACGACTCGTGGCAGAGCCACGCTGCAGTCGAAACCGCCACCCACGAGGCTGCGCGCCGGCACTGCCCGCTCGTCGTCTTGACGGTGACGTACACCGAAGCACTGCGCGGCGGACTCGCCGCGATGCGCGAGCTGGAGCAGGACGCGGCTGCGGCGGCCTTGGCGACGACGCAGCGCGCGGCCGAAAGGGCTGCCGCCACGGACAGCACCGTCCCCGTCCATGTCGTCGTCGCCGACTCAGCTGACGACCCCAAGATCGCCCAGGTCGCAGAACGTGCTGAGCTGCTTGTGGTCGGCGGCCACGGGGCGCGGGGCCAGTCCGCGTTCTCGCTGGGCACGGTCAGTGCAGAGCTCGTGCGCCGGTTCCACGCGCCGGTCCTGGTACCTCGCGGCGAGCATCGCACCAGCCCAGGCCCGTGGGACGGCCGGCCACCTCAGGTCCTCGTGGGAGTCAGCCTGTCTGATGAGGCGACCCGGCCCCTGCGCGCAGCGGCACGGCAGGCCCAGCTCCGCGGCTGGCCCCTCAGAGTCGTCCACACCGTGCCGACGAGTCATCCGGGCCAGCAGCTTCACCACGAGCAGGGAGCGGTCTGGGAGGCGGTCCACGCGGTCCCGGAATGCGCGTCGGTGCCCTGTCACGTCGAGGTCGTGCAGGAAGCCACCATTGCGGCCCTGGCCAACCGTTGCGGTCCACGCGACCTCTTGGTCGTCAGCACGCGCGGCGGGGGGACGCTCGCCGGCTTGATCGAGGGGTCCGTCGCCCGTGGCGTGCTCGATGCCTCCCTGTGTGACGTGATGGTCGTGCCGGCCCTGCGGGGCACGGGCACAGCTGGGGCCGATGACCCTGTGGTCTCCCTGCAGGCAGCACCGCGAGCAGCGAGGAGCACACCGTGACCACGTCCCCTTCGGCCAGGCCCGGCGAGGTCGTCGTTGGCTTCGACGGGTCGCCCAACGCGGCAGATGCCGTCGAGTGGGCAGCACAAGAAGCCGTTCGTCAAGGCACCGGGCTTCTGGTCATCTCGTCCGGCTACTACCCGGGGATGCCCTCGTGGGTCGGCGTGGCCGGAACGCCCTTGCCACGTTCGATCGAGCTCGCGACCGAGGAGCTTGCCAACGAGGGCCGCACGATTGCCCTGAAGTTCCTGCCTGACGATGCCGTGCAGACGCACGTGGTGACGTCGGGAGCTGCGCCTGCCCTGATCGACGCCTCATCGACAGCGAGCATGGTCGTCGTCGGTCACCGGGGACACGGCGCGCTCGCCTCCGCGGTCCTGGGGTCGGTCTCCACCGCGGTCGTCCAGTGCGCGCACTGTCCCGTGGTCGTGGTTCAAGGCTCCGGCCACGCTTCCGCGTTGCCGTTGCCGGTGACCGTGGGCGTTGACGGCACACCCGAGTCCGAGGCGGCCTTGCTGTTCGCCGCGCAGCGGGCAGCCCGCGACGAGGTTCCGCTGCGCATCGTGTGTGCCTGGTTGACACTCACGCAGACCGGTTGGGAGGTCGCCAACTGGAGTGGCGACGCGATCGAGGAATGGGCCCAGGCGCTGTCGGGATCGGCACGTCACGCCGCGGATGACGCGCTGGCCAAGGTGCGGGAGCGTTGGCCGGCCCTCGACGTCCAGGTGCGGGTGGTGGAGGCGTCGCCGCCCCTGGCGCTGGAGGACGCCTCGCGCGAGTCGCGGCTCGTCGTGGTCGGCTCCCATGGCACGAGCGCGCTGGGGAGGCTGGTTCTCGGCTCGGTGAGTCGCACCGTCCTGCACCACGCCGCGTGCCCGGTTGCGGTGGTCCGACCCCACGGACGCACCCCGCGCATGAGTCCCATGCTCTCGCCGCGTGAGCGGGACCGAAGCCCACGACTCGGGGACAGCGCTCCCAGGTGAGCGACGTTGACCTGGGTCTGCCCGGAAGTGCCATGTGAGGAGTCATCATGCTTGTTCGGGAGCTCATGACCAGCCCGGCGACGAGCCTGCGGGCTGGGTCGAAGCTGGACAGTGCGGTGCAGGTCCTGGCCGCGCAACACATCACCGCAGTGCCGATCGTCGACGCCTACGGTCACGTGGTCGGGATCGTGAGCGACGCAGATGTACTGCGGGAAGGACTCCCGGAAGACCCCCGGGCGCGCCTGCGGCCGGTTCACGAGTCGACGACGCCGTGGCACCGGATCGTGGACGAGGTCATGACCGTGGACCCGGTGACGGTGGGCGACCACACCGATGCGGCACGCGCGGCGGAGCTCATGGCCGACATGGGATGGAAGAGCCTGCCTGTCGTGCGTGACGGACAGCTCGTCGGCGTCATCAGCCGCAGCGACATCATGCGCGAGCTGGCAACACCGGATGCGCAGACCCAGGAGCGCATCGCCTACGAGTTCGCGCAGATCGGCCGGGAGGACTGGACAGTGGAGGTCGTCGACGGCGTCGTGACCCTTCGCGACGTTGCCCCCGGCCGAGAGACGCGACTGGCGCGGGCGATCGCCGAGACGCTGCCCGGCGTGCGCCGAGTCCGAGAAGCGGAGCCAGGTTCGGCCGAGGCTGCGGACCACCCTCGGGAGCCGGACGCCTCCTGAGGGCCCTACCCGGGGCGGTTACGCGCTGGGGACGTGGGCTGGCCGGTCTTGGTCAAAAGCTGCACGCACGCACGGGCGATCTCGAGCTCCTCGTTCGTGGGAATGACGTATGCCGCCACGGCGCTGGCGGGTGTGGTGATGCGACGCTCCGGTGCGGCGGGCCCGACGTTGGCCGTGGTGTCGAGCTCCACGCCGAGGATCGCAAGGTCGCCGAGTACCGCCTCACGCAGAGCAGGGCTGTGCTCCCCGATCCCGCCGGTGAAGGCGATGGCGTCAACCCTGCCGAGGGCCACGGCATACGCCCCGATGTACTTGCGCAGGCGATAGGCCATCACGTCGAACGCCAGAGCTGCGTCCACATCGCCGCCGGCGCGTCGCGCCTCGAGCTCCTTCATGTCAGGCGTTCCGCAGAGTCCCAGCAGACCGCTGGCGTGGTTGAGGGCGTTCTCGTACTGCTCGCTGTCCAGGGCGGCGACCCGCGAGAGGTATGGCCCGAGAGACGGGTCGACATCCCCGGGGCGGGTGCCCATCACCAACCCCTCCACGGGCGACAGTCCCATCGACGTGTCGATGCTGCGGCCACCGCGAACGGCGCAGATGCTTGCCCCGTTACCGAGGTGGCAGAGGATCACGTTGGTCTGCCCAAGCGGCTTGCCCAGCAGCTCGGCGGCGCGGCGCGCGACGAAGGAGTAGGAGATTCCGTGGAAGCCATAGCGACGAACCCCGTAACGCTCGCGCCAGTCACGTGGCACGGCATAGGTGTGCGCGCTCGCCGGGAGACTCCCGTGAAAGGCGGTGTCGAAGACTGCGACGTGCGGTACGTCGGGAAAGGACCGTCGGGTCGCGGCGATCCCGGACAGGCTGCCGGGCAGGTGCAGCGGGGCCAGCGGGACCAGGGCCTCGATGTCCGAGATGACCGTGTCGTCCACCAGCACCGGGCCGCGGAAGTCGGCCCCACCGTGAACGACCCGATGCCCGACCGCGGCCAGGGACGTGGCGCCCTCTCGGCGCACATCGTCACCGAGCTCATCCAGCGCACGGTGCGCTGCCGTCTCGTGGTCGGCGGGACCTCCGCGCCCGATGTGCTCCTGATGTCCCTCGCGCACGACGCGTCCGCTGTCGGGGTCGAGCACCGCCCAGCGCAGCGACGAGGAGCCCGCATTCATCACGAGCACCCGCTGGGTCACCGGTCCAGCCCTTGCCACGTCCAGTTCGCAATGTCGGGGAGGTCGGCCAGGTTCTCGCGAATGTAGCGCTCGTGGTCGGCGAGCCGGCGGTCGCACAGCTGAGCCAGCTCCTCCCAGCCGGTCACCCGACGGTGGGCGCGGCGGAGAGCCTCCTTGGCCAGATGGAAGCGGCTCATCCGGTTCAGCACGACCATGTCGAAAGGCGTCGTGGTCGTGCCCTGCTCGTTGAACCCGCGCACATGGAAGCGACCCGGGTTGCTGCGCCCGTGGATGAGCTGGTGAACCGCGCGCGGGTAACCGTGGAACGCGAACACCACATGCCGGTCGCCGGTGAACAGGTCGTCGAACCGGCTGTCGGCAAAGCCGTGCGGGTGGTCGTTCTCCGGGAGGAGTGCCATCAGGTCGACGACGTTGACGAACCGCACCTTGAGCTCGGGTACGTACTGGTGGAGCAGCTCGACGGCAGCAAGGGCCTCCTGGGTCGGGACGTCTCCAGCGCAGGCCAGTACCACGTCCGGTGTCTCGTCCGGGCCGCAGGTGCTGGCCCAGTCCCAGATTCCCGCGCCGTCCGCACAGTGCCGATGTGCCTGTTCGAGGGTGAGGTACTGCAGGTGCTTCTGCTTGTCGACGACGATGAGGTTGACGTGGTCGACGCTGCGCAGGCAGTGGTCGGTGATCGACAGGGTGGTGTTGGCATCCGGCGGCAGCCAGACGCGCACCACGCCGGGGGCCAGCGGAAGCAGCGAGTCGATGAGCCCGGGTCCCTGGTGTGAGAAGCCGTTGTGGTCATTGCGCCAGCACGTCGAGGTCAGCAGGACGTTGAGGGACGAGACCGCTACCCGCCAACTGAGGTCATGGGCGTGCTGGAGCCACTTCACGTGTTGGACCGCCATCGACGCGGACACCATGGCGAACGCTTCATAGGTGGCGAACACGCCGTGGCGGCCCGACAGCACATAGCCCTCGAGCCAGCCCTGGCAGAGGTGCTCGCTGAGCACCTCCATGACCCGACCGTCCGGGCCCAGGCTCTCGTCTGTCGGCAGCAGCGGCCCCATGAAGCATCGGTCGGTCACCTCGAAGACCGACTGCAGGCGGTTGCTCGCCGTCTCGTCCGGTGAGAACAGCCGGAACGTCCCGCCCCCGTCGGGCCGGGCTGTCGCGGCATACAGGTCTCGCATGAGCATGCCGGCGGGCAGGGTGTTCTCCACCGACGCCTGACCCGGGGTGGGCACCGCCACCTCGTAGGTGCCCAGGTCGAGCGGCGGCAGCTCCTGACGCAACCGACCCCCATTGGCGTACGGGGTGGCCGACATTCGCCTGTCCCCCTGAGGAGCGAGAGCGCGAAGGTCGCTGGACAGACGACCGTCGCTGTCGAACAGGTCGCCTGGGTGGTAGCCGCGCATCCACTCCTCGAGCATGGCCAGGTGCGCGGGGTTCTCGGCCAGACCGGACAGCGGTACCTGGTGGCTGCGGTTGGTTCCTTCCACCTGGAGGCCGTCGACGACCGCAGGGCCAGTCCAGCCCTTGGGTGTGCGCAGGATGACCGCGGGCCACTGGTGGCGGACGGTCTCGCTTGCCATATCGGCGCGACGGGCGCCGTCCTGGATGTCACGGATGCGTCGGTGCGCAGTGGCGAGTGCCGCGTACAGGGCGGGGAAGACGACCCTGGGGTCGTCGCCGGAGACCGTCAGGGGGTCCCATCCCTGACTGCGCAGGTAGCTTTCGACGTCCGCGTCGCTGGTGCGCCCGAGCACCGTGGGGCCGGCGATCTTGTAGCCGTTCAGGTGGAGCACCGGCAGGACCGCACCGTCGCGGCGTGGGTTGAGGAAGGTCGGCAGCCGCCACGACGCCGCCAGCGGTCCGGTTTCCGCCTCGCCGTCGCCCACGACGCAGGCCACGGTGAGGTCGGGGTGGTCGAAGGCGGCGCCGGCAGCGTGGACCAGGGCGTATCCGAGCTCACCGCCTTCGTGGATGCTGCCCGGAGTCTGGACGCTGACGTGGCTGGGCACGCCACCGGGCGCTGAGAACTGCCGGAACAGTGCGAGTATGCCGTCGGCGTCGTTCCCGATGTGCGGGTAGACCTCGCTGTAGGTCCCGTCCAGCCAGGCCGCGGCGACGAGCGCGGGGCCACCGTGCCCGGGACCTGTGACATAGAGCCAGTCGCTGTCGGTGTCCCTGATGTGCCTGTTCAGGAGGCAGTACAGCATCGACAGCCCGGGGCTCGTCCCCCAGTGCCCGAGCAGGCGGGGCTTGATGTCCGCCAGGGTCAGCGGCTCCTCCAGGAGGGCGTTGGCTCGTAGGTAGATCTGGCCCACCGTGAGGTAGTTGGCCGCTGCCCACCATCGCAGGTCGAGCTCGAGCTCATGAGTGCCGTACCGGACCTGCGTGGTCTGAGGCATGCGTGTCATCGGGCCAGCGGGGCGTCGAGCGGAGGCATCAGCCTTAGCGTGGGGACGACGACGGTGGGGCACTTCGCCCGGTGCAGGACCCGGCTGCTGACCGAGCCGAGCAGGAGGCCTGCGAACCCACCGCGTCCCCGGCTTCCGACCACGAGCAGCTGGGCGTTCGCCGAGACCTCCTCGAGCACGACGGCTGCCTGACCGCGCACGGACGTCGGGCTGACTTTGACGTCTGGGTACTTCTCCCGCCAGCCGGCGAGCATCTCTGCCACCAGGAGCTTCTGGGTTTGCACGATCTCGTCCCACTCGTCTTCCGACTCGTTGCCGGCCAGGAACGGCCCCGGCTCTTCCCACCACCACGTATGCACGGGTACGAGCTCGGCCCCTCGACTGGAGGCTTCGGCGAAGGCGAGCTCGAGGGCGGGCACCGAGTGCTCGACGGCGTCGACGCCGACGACGACAGGGCCGGTGGCCGACCATTCACCGGTCTCTGGAACCACCATGACGGCGCACCGCGCGTGGGCCGCCACCTGATGTGCCGTCGCCCCCAACAGCACTGAGGTGCTCAGATCGTGTCCGCCGGATCCGATGACGACGAGGGAGGCCGTGTGGCTCGCCTTGACCAGTGCAGGGACCGGGTCGTCGACCTGGCTGGAGTAGGTGATGGCAAGCATCGGGGCCGCGTGGACGGCACGCTCGTAGCTGCGTTTCGCGATGTCCTCATGAGTCTGGAGTCGGGCGACGGTCCAGGGCATCAGCCCTATTCTCGTGGCGTGCAGGATATGCAGGGGCAGGCGTGATCGTTGGGCTTGTTCGACCGCAACGTCAAGAGTGCGGTCGGCCGCAGGGCTGCCGTCGATGCCCACCACCACAGCGTGGCGTCGTGGCGACGAAGACGTGCTCATGATGGTCTCCTCGTGGTCGGGCCTTCACCATCTGCCCCAGGGGAGGCGGTCACCTAGGGGCGAAGGTCCCCTCGCCTACCTGACGGGCTGCACGCCGGTGGGGGCTAGATGAACAGCAGCTGGGCGCCTTCGGTCTTCTCGATGAAGTCGCTTGCGCTGATGATCCCCTCGACCTGGTCGTAGAGGTCGTCCTCCGTGAGGTGGTTCAGGTCGGCGGACATCCGGCAGGCCCAGAGGTGGCCACCGGACGCGACGATCTGCTCCAGGAAGTCGGGGACGTCGGGGACGTCGAGCTCGGCGATGGCCTTACGGAGCCGCGAGGTGGCCAGATGCGTGATGCCTGGCAGGCCTCCGAGGCCCTGCGGCATGTGAGTGGCTGTGTTGCCCAGGGGAGTGAACTTGAGGTCGCTCATCGTCTTGGTGGTGATCATGTCGAAGCCCCAGAAGGTGAAGAACAGGTGCGTCTCGACCCCCTCGCCCAGGGCCGCATTCGCGAGGATCAGTCCGGGGTAGGCCATGTCGAGGCTGCCCTTGGAGCAGATGATGGCGAGCTTGCGGCCGGTGGCGCTGGCGGTGTCGAACTGGGGGATAGGCGCTGCTGCGGTGTCGATGGTTGTCATGACGGCTCCTTGCGAGGTGCACTTTCGGTTGGCGTGAGGTGTGGTGGTCGACGCTGTGCGGGCTCAGACGCAGCCGCGCGGCTTCGGGAGGCCGGCGATGTAGGCCATCTTCTTCGCGGGCTTGCCTGGGAAGAGGACGAACAGGTCGCGGATGGGGATGCCGCAGCGCAGGCTGGTGCGGCGCAGCGTCGCGGTCTCGCCTTGGTCGGCGAAATCCTGACGCAGGAAGCGCAGAACCGGCCAGTGCTGGTCGGTCAGGGCGATGCCGATCTGCTGTGCGAGGGTTCGCGCGAGGTCTTCGTCCCACTCGGCGTACTCGGTGAGGAAGCCCTCGGGGTCGACGCTGACCTGACGGTTGTCGAGAGTCATGATGGGCATGACGAACTCCTTTCTCTGGGGCCGTTACTGGGGCCCCGCCACTGGGGTAGGTACAGAGGCCTTTCCGGCCATCGACATGCTGGTCGGCAGGGGCAGCGGTCGCCCGGGCAGCAAGACGTTCCAGTAGAGCCAGGGAAACGCCAGCTTGCCCAGGTGGTTGGTCCGGGTCTCTTTGAGCAGCTGGAAGGGGCCGATCCCTGGCAGGGGATAGGTCCCTGGGAGTGGCTCGGTGCTGTAGTTGAAGTCAATGAGCAGTGCGTTGCCGTTGCCTGACTCGATGAAGCAGTTCGCGTGTCCGTCGAACGACGCGGTCATGGGCTCGCCGTGGGCGACCGACATGAAGTTGTCCACGAACGTGTGCGCGGCGAAGTGCGCGACGGAGCCCGCCTTGGACGTGGGCAGGTCGGCCGCGTCGCCCACCGCGAAGATGTTTGCGGCAACCTTTGAGACGAAGGTGTGGGGGTCGACCCGGACGTGGTTCAGCTCGTCCCCGAGGCCGGAACGCGCGACGAAGTCCGCTCCCATGTTGAGGGGCACGGTGACCAGCAGGTCGAAGGGAACAACTCGCTGGTCGAACGACACGAGCGTCTTTGCATCCGGGTCGACGGACTCCACGAGGAAGTCAGGCTCGGTGGCGATGGACCGGTCAGCCAGCATGTGCGCAAGGTGCTGCGACGCGACTGGCTTGGTGAAAGCCCCCGGCAGCGGGGTCACGTAGGTGAGGTCGACGCTGTCCCGGCGGTTGTTCTTCCGAAGCCAGTCGTCGGCGAGAAACGCGAACTCCAGCGGTGCGACGGGGCACTTGATGGGCATGTCGGTGACGTGGACGACCAGACGGCCATGCGTGAAGTCCGTGAGCGCACGAGCAAGCGCCAGCGCGCCATCAGGGGTGTAGAAGTCGAAGATGCTCTTGCGCCACTGCGAGCCGATCATCCCTGGCGTCTGGTCGGGGCGCGGGGAGGTACCGGAGGCGATGACCAGGTAGTCGTACTGCAGGGTGCGCCCGTCCGTCAGTCGCACCAGCTGGGACGCCGGTTCGATGACGTCGACGTCGCCTAGTCGGAAGTCCACGCCGGGTGCGAGCTGGGCGCGTCGGGATCTGGTGAGCTGGCGCTGCCTCGATGGTTCGAAGGGGATCCGGAGCAGCCCCGGCTGGTAGAGGTGCGCGTCGTCGCGGTCCACCGCGACCACGGCCCACTCCTCACGCGGTAGGCGTCGCCGCAGCATGTTGGCGATGATGGTCCCGGCCGTTCCCGTGCCGAGGATGAGCAGGTTCTTCATGGTGTGTCCTGTCGTTGTCCCCTCGACAGTAGGAGCGGTCGCTGGGGCGCCGGCAGTGCCGAAAGTCCTTGCGTGAGGGCGGTGTGCTCACTACGCCGGGACGGGGCTGGACATGGCGGGGCCCTGGACGATGTGACATCTCCAGGGCCTCGTCTGCGTGGATAGACGACTTCCGCGCCATCCGGTTGGTTGCGCTGATCCTCCGGCCCTCGTCTGAGGCGTTCCTTGCGGGTCTCCCCGTGGTCTGGATCTCGTCTACCTTCCGAACCGCCTCCGTTGCCGGTGGCGTACCTCAACTGTCGGGCGTCAGGCCGTGTCGCGACAGGGACCAACGTCCTGGCTTCGCAGTGGTGAGGGTCAGCCGCGGACGACCATGACCGGGCACGGCGCTTCGTGGATGACCCGGTGGCTGACGGAACCGAGGAGCAGGCCCGCGAAGCCGCCATGGCCGCGGGTCCCCACGACAATGAGGCCCGCGTGGGTCCCCAAGGGGCCGAGGACGTGTCCTGGGCTGCCGTAGAGCACCTCAGTCTCGACGGGCACATGTGCGTACGTTGCCCGCACTCGCCGGGCTGCCCGCCGCACGGTCGCTTCCGCCTGGGCGCGCACCGTCTTCGTGTGCTCGTTGCCGGCCAGGCTGCTCTCGGCATAGGCCTGAGCATCGGGTGAGAGCGAGCTATGGGCCACGTGCACCACATGCAGGGTGGCACCGGACATCGCTGCCAGCTCGGCGGCGACGTCGAGCGCCTTCTCGGCGGCCAGCGAGCCGTCAACTCCCACCACCACGGGATGGTCGGGGCCGGGGTGCGCTGGGTGGCCTGCGCGCACGACCACTGCTGGACACGCTGCGTGCGATGTGACCGCGTAGGAGACCGAGCCCAGCAGCCCGGCCTGGATCGGCCCACGTCCCCGGCTGCCGGTGACGACGAGGTCGGCGTCCTTGGACGCGCGGACGAGCTCGCCTGCGGGCGAACCGACCGCGGGCACGCCAACGACCCGGGAATCTTCGGGCATCAGCTGCTGGGCACGAGCGACCCCGGCGGCCAACACTTCGCGACCTGCCTGGCCGAGGCTTTCCGGGAGCCGCCCGAAGTCGTATGCCGGCTCG
>NZ_DASYGF010000023.1:0-29024 GCF_036000045.1 Pedococcus sp. | reverse complement strand
AGGTAGCTGGGGTTCCACTGCTCCATCTGCACGGCGGTCTTCGTGTAACGGTCGACGACCGTGTCCCGGAAGCCCGGCGCGAAGCGCTCGATCTGGTTCTCGATCGCCTCCGTCATGTCCGCCCCGGAGCCGTGCGGCACGTGCACGTACGCCCAGAGGATGTGCCCGCCGGCCGGCGCGCGGGTGGGGTCGGGCACCGTCGGCTGCACCGCGAGCACGTACGGCTTGTCGGTGAGCCGGCCCTGATTGGGTGCCCGCTCCCCCGCGATCGTCTCGTCGAGGGTGCCGGCGATGTGCACCGTGCCGGCGCGGCGGACGTCGGGGTTGGTCCACGGCACCGGCTCGGACAGGATCCAGTCGATCTTGAACACGCCCGCGCCGTGCGTGTAGCGGGAGACCCACCGCTTGTAGCCCTCGTTCACCCGGTCGCCGGCCATGGACACGAAGGCCTCGGGCGTCGTGTCCAGGAGCACGGCCGGGACGCCGTCGAACTCGCGCAGGTCGGTGACGTGGTGGCCGGTCACCACCTCGCCACCCTGCTCCTCGAGCGCGGTGACCATCGCGTCGGCGAGCTGCTGCGACCCGCCCTCGACCAGAGGCCACCCCACGTGGTGGGACAGCATCGTCAGCAGCATCCCGAGCGCCGAGGTGAGCGGCTGGCTGAGGTCGAGCATGCCGTGCGCCGCGGCGCCCCCGATCAGTGCGCGTGCGCCCTCGGTCCGGAAGTACCGGTGCGCGAGCCAGTGCACGTTCGGCAGGCCGTTGAGCCCGAACTTCGCGATCTCCACCGGGCTGCGGGTGGGCACGCTGCGCAGCTTGCTCGTCAGGAAGAAGTCGACGACGTCGGTGCCGTGCTCGACCAGCGGCCCGAAGAGCCGGCGGTAGGCGGCCGCGTCCTCCCCGAGTCCCGCCGCGGTCTCCTCCAGCGAGCGCAGCGACACCGCCGCCCGGCCGCCGTCGAGGGGATGGGCGAAGTTGACCTCCGGCAGGACGAGGCGGACGCCGCGGCTCTCGGGATCGAACTCCCGGAAGAAGGGTGCGGCCGCGGCCATCGGCTGGACGGTCGAGCAGACGTCGTGGTGGAACCCGGGACGCATGAGCTCCTCGGTGCGCATCCCGCCCCCGGGGCGCTCAGCCGCCTCGACGACCTGCACCCGCAGCCCGGCAGCAGCCAGCCGCAGCGCGCCGGCCAGCCCATTGGGTCCCGCCCCGACGACGACGGCGTCCGGTCTCCCGTTCACCCGCCCATCCTCGCCGGACCTCGGCCGGCCTGCCCGTTCTAGAGCTTGTCGAGAAGTTCGTCCGCCGCCCGGAAGGGGTCGGTCTCCCCCGCGACGACCGAACCGGCGAGGGAGCCGAGGGCCGCGGAGCCGTGCACGTCGGCCAGCCGTTCCCGCAGGGTCGCGAGCGCGATCGCCTCGATCTCGCGCGCGGCCCGCTCCTCGCGACGCCGTTGCCCCTCACCGGAGGACTCCAGCCAGAGCCGGTGCTCCTCGACCTTCTCGAGCACCTTGTCGATGCCGTTGTCGGCCTCGCGGGAGGCCACGGTCCTGCAGATCGGCGGGCGCCAGTGCCCGGGCTCGGCGAACCGGCCACCCAGGGACTGCATGTACCGCAGGTCACGCACGGTCTGGTCCGCGCCGTCCCGGTCGGCCTTGTTGACGACGAACAGGTCGGCGACCTCGAGGATGCCCGCCTTGGCGGCCTGGATGCCGTCGCCCATACCGGGGGCTACCAGCACCATCGTGGTGTCGGCCAGCGAGGCGATCTCGAGCTCCGACTGCCCGACACCCACGGTTTCGATCAGGACGACGTCGCACCCGGCGGCGTCGAGCACCCGGAGCGCCTGCGGGGTGGCCCACGCCAGCCCGCCGAGGTGCCCGCGCGAGGCCATCGAGCGGATGTAGACCCCGGCGTCGCCGGCGTGGTCCTGCATCCGTACGCGGTCGCCGAGCAGGGCGCCGCCGGAGAACGGCGACGACGGGTCGACGGCCAGGACGCCGACGCGCTTGCCGGCCGCGCGGAACGCCCGCACGAGCGCCGTCGTCGTCGTGGACTTGCCGACCCCGGGCGAACCGGTGAGCCCGATGACCTGCGCGTGGCCGGTGTGCGGGGAGAGCGCTGCGGCGACCTCGCGCAGGGCCGGGCTGGCGTCCTCGACCAGCGAGATCAGCCGGGCGACCGAGCGCGCGTCCCCGTCCCGGGCGCCGGCGACGAGCGCCGGGACGTCGGCCGACCGCCGCCCCCGCCGCCCGCGAGGAACGTCAGGAGCGGCGGTCTGGACCGCGATTCCTTCCGATGTCACGCCTTGGCGGGCACGTGCAGGATCAGCGCGTCGCCCTGGCCGCCGCCGCCGCACAGCGCCGCGGCACCGACACCGCCACCACGGCGGCGCAGCTCCAGGGCCAGGTCGAGCACGATGCGGGCGCCGCTCATGCCGACCGGGTGGCCCAGCGCGATGGCCCCACCGTTCGGGTTGACCTTCTCCGGGTCGATGCCGAGCTCGCGGGTGGAGACGATGCCCACCGCGGCGAACGCCTCGTTGAGCTCGACGAGGTCGAGGTCCTTCGGGTCGAGACCCTCGCGAGCGCAGGCCTTCTGGATGGCCCGCGACGGCTGGCTCTGCAGGGTGGCGTCCGGGCCGGCGACGACCCCGTGGGCGCCGATCTCGGCGATGACGGTGCAGCCGAGCTCGGCTGCCTTCTCGGCACTCATGACGACGACCGCGCAGGCGCCGTCGGAGATCTGGGACGCCGTGCCGGCGGTGATCGTGCCGTCCTTGGCGAAGGCGGGCTTGAGCTTGGACAGGCTCTCGGCCGTGGTGTCGGGGCGGATGCCCTCGTCCTCGCGGAACTCGATCGGGTCGCCCTTGCGCTGCGGGATCAGGACGGGGGTGATCTCCTCGTCGAAGATCCCGTTCTTGGCCGCGCGCGCCGCCTTCTGGTGGCTCTCGGCCGCGAACCGGTCCTGCTCCTCGCGGGTCAGGTCGTACCGGCTGTTGGCCTGCTCGGTGAGCACGCCCATGGCGACCTGGTCGAAGGTGTCGGAGAGACCGTCGTGTGCCATCGAGTCGACGAGCTTCGTGTCGCCGTACTTCGTGCCGGTGCGGGAGTTGGCCAGCAGGTGCGGCGCCTGGGTCATCGACTCCATGCCGCCGGCGACGACGACGTCGAACTCGCCGGCGCGGATGAGCTGGTCGGCCAGGGCGATCGCGTCGAGGCCCGACAGGCAGACCTTGTTCAGCGTGAACGAGGGCACCGACATCGGGATGCCGCCGGCCACCGCGGCCGGGCGGGCGGGGTTCTGGCCGGCGCCGGCCTGGATGACCTGGCCCATGATCACGTAGTCGACCTGGTCCCCGGAGATGCCGGCCCGCTCCAGAGCGGCCTTGATGGCGACGCCGCCGAGGTCGGCCGCGGAGAAGTCCTTCAGCGAGCCGAGCAGGCGGCCCATCGGGGTGCGGGCGCCGCTGACGATGACGGAGCGGGACATGGGGCCTCCAGTGCCGGGCCGCCGCCGTTGGCAGCCGTGTCGTGTGCAGTTCCGGTGCCCATCAGGATAAGGCGCCCTGGTCAACGAGCCACCCCGCGGCAGTGTGCTCCCCCGCCCGCGTGACCGTGGCCACATCGATGTGACGTCTGAGACGTCTAGCGGCAGGATGCCCGCGTGACCAACGACCAGGCCGGGCTGCCCGGCGAGCTGTTCACCACGATCGACCACGTCGGCATCGCCGTCCCCGACCTGGACGAGGCGATCGCCTTCTACGCGCAGGCCTTCGGCGTGCAGTCGGTGCACGAGGAGACCAACGAGGAGCAGGGCGTCCGCGAGGCGATGCTCGCCGTCGGCGACGGCACCACGCGGATCCAGCTCCTCGCTCCGCTGACGCCGGAGTCGACCATCGCGAAGTTCATCGGCCGCTCCGGACCGGGCCTCCAGCAGCTGGCCTTCCGGGTCGAGGACGTCGAGGCGGTCAGCGCGACCCTGCGCGAGCGGGGGCTGCGGCTGCTCTACGACGCCCCGAAGCGCGGCACCGCCGACAGCCGGGTCAACTTCGTGCACCCGAAGGACACCGGCGGCGTGCTGGTCGAGCTCGTCCAGCCCGCCGACATCGGCCATTGACCGGACTCGCCGTAACGGTTACCCATCGGTAACATAGCTCCACCGCAGTCAGCTTTCCCCGCCCGCCCACCGAAACCTCAGAGCACCACACCGAGCCGACGAAGACCCGGGAGTACGCGTGAACGAGATCAGGGACGCCATCCTCGCCGACCAGCTGGACGCTGTGGCAGGCATGAAGGTGCCGGAGTCCTACCGCGCGGTGCTGGTGCGCAAGGACGAGCAGGACATGTTCGAGGGCCTCGAGGCCAAGGAGAAGGACCCGCGCAAGTCGCTGCACGTCGAGGAGGTCGCCACCCCGGAGCTCGGCCCGGGTGAGGCGATCGTCGCCGTCATGGCGTCGTCGGTGAACTACAACACCGTCTGGACGTCGATCTTCGAGCCGGTCTCCACGTTCGGCTTCCTGGAGCGCTACGGCAAGGTCTCCGAGCTGACCAAGCGGCACGACCTGCCCTACCACGTGGTGGGCTCCGACCTCGCCGGCGTCGTCCTGCAGGTCGGCCCTGGCGTGACCAAGTGGAAGGCCGGCGACGAGGTCGTGGCGCACTGCCTGTCGGTGGAGCTGGAGGACGCCGCCGGGCACGACGACACGATGATGGACCCGCAGCAGCGCATCTGGGGCTTCGAGACCAACTTCGGTGGCCTGGCCGAGCTCGCGCTGGTCAAGAGCAACCAGCTGATGCCCAAGCCGGCGCACCTGACCTGGGAGGAGGCGGCCGCCCCCGGGCTGGTCAACTCCACCGCCTACCGGCAGCTGGTCAGCCACAACGGCGCGAACATGAAGCAGGGCGACGTCGTCCTGATCTGGGGCGCCTCGGGTGGCCTGGGCTCCTACGCGACGCAGATGGCCCTCAACGGCGGCGCGATCCCGGTGTGCGTGGTCAGCAGCGCCGAGAAGGCCGACATCGTCCGGTCGATGGGTGCCGAACTGGTCATCGACCGGAGCGAGGAGGACTACAAGTTCTGGAAGGACGAGGACACCCAGGACCCCAAGGAGTGGAACCGGTTCGGCAAGCGGATCCGCGAGCTGACCGGCGGTGACGACGTCGACATCGTCTTCGAGCACCCCGGCCGAGAGACCTTCGGCGCGAGCGTCTACGTGGCCAAGAAGGGCGGGACGATCGTCACCTGCGCCTCGACCAGTGGATACATGCACTCCTACGACAACCGCTACCTCTGGATGAACCTCAAGCGGATCATCGGCTCGCACTTCGCCAACTACCGCGAGGCGTGGGAGGCCAACGACCTGATCAACCGGGGTCTCATCCACCCGACGTTGTCCAAGACGTACGGCATCGACGAGGTGGGCCAGGCGACGTACGACGTCCACAAGAACCTCCACCAGGGCAAGGTCGGCGTGCTCACGTTGGCGCCGGAGGGCGGCCTCGGGGTGTCGAACCCCGAGAAGCGCGCCGTCCACGAGGACGCGATCAACCGGTTCCGCAACACCTGACCTGCGACGTTGACGCTGGCTGCTGGAGCGCGTGCCCTAGGGTCAAGACATGTCCCTGCTGACCCGGTGGCGCGCGTTCCAGCGCAGCCAGCTCGAAGCGCTGCGCGCCAGTAACCTGCCGGAGCAGGGCACCGACCGTGCGCCCTTCGGCCCCGACCTGCTGCGCGGGCTGTTGCCCGAGGGGCCAGCAGGCCCCGGCGCACCCGATGGCGCCTCGCGGGGCCCGGTGCCCACGGACCGCGACACACTGGGTGGGGGGGCCGAGGAGGACTCGCGCGACGAGCTGCCCTATGGTCGCGCCGGTCGGCCCCTCAACCGCCAGTCCCCGTTCTATCTGGGGTTCGTGGGCGCGCTCGGGGTCCTCACGGCGCTGCTGCTCTGGGAGACCGTGGGCCGGCTGACGACGGTCCTCACGCTCATCGTCGTCTCGATGTTCCTGACGCTCGCCCTCAACCCGCTGGTCGAGCTGCTGACCCGTGGTCGTCTCAGTCGCGCCGGGGCGGTGGCAGTGGTGTTCGTCGGCGTGGTCCTGGTCTTCACGCTGCTCGGTCTGCTCGTGGTGCCCCCGGTCGTCAGCCAAGGGTCGGCCCTGATCAAGCAGGCGCCCGACTGGCTCCATCAGGTCCTCAACAGCTCCTACGTCCGGAACATCGACCGGCACTACGGGGTCGTCGACAAGGTCCAGGCCGAGGTCAACAAGAAGCTCACCGACAGCAACTTCCTCAGCCAGGTCTTCGGCGGTGTCCTCGGCATCGGTGCGGCGGTCATCGGCGGCATCTTCGAGGCGTTCACCGTCCTGGTCCTCACGCTGTTCCTGCTGGCGTCGCTCCCCCGGGTCAAGCAGGGCATCTACGAGATCGTGCCCGCCTCGCGACGGCCGCGGGTGGTCTCCCTGTCCGAGGAGATCATGCGGCGGACCGGGTCGTACGCCATCGGTCAGGTCGTCGTCGCCACCATCAACGCGTTCTGCTCATGGATCATGATGTCGATCGTGGGCATCCAGTATGCCGCCGTGCTCGCGGTCGCCGTGGGCTTCCTCGGGCTGATCCCCATGGTGGGCGCGACGAGCGCGGCCACGCTGGTCTGCCTGGTCGCCGTGTTCGACGAGCCCCGCAAGGCGATCATCGCCGCGGTGTACTACATCGTCTACCAGCAGATCGAGAACTACGTCGTGATGCCGAGGATCATGCGCCACACGGTGTCGGTGCCCGGGGCGGCCACCGTGGTCGCGGCGCTGGCGGGCGGCACCCTCCTCGGAGTCCTCGGAGCCCTCCTGGCCATCCCCGTCGCGGCCGGCCTCCTCCTGCTGTACGAAGAGGTGCTGGTGCCGCGTCAGTCGCGGCACTGACGCCTGTGGTGCACGGACGTCTGGGTCTGTCTGCCCTGACCTCGTGGGCTCACCGCGTGGCGCCCCGAGGATGCCGCCGATCCCGGGCGTCCCAGCACCTCGTGTGCCAGTGCCGCCGGTCGTCCAGACCGCCGATGCCCTCGGCAGGCCACGCGACGACGTGCGGCGTCCCCAGGGCGATGGTCTGCTGGCAGCCCGGGCAGAGGTAGGCGCGAGTCGCACCTGCCCCGCTCACGCGGCGGACGAACCACTCGCTGCCGGCATACGGCTCGCGGCGCACCAGCCCGCCGACCGCACGGGCGACGTTGAGGGGCGCGTCGTCGCGGCGACGCCGGTTGGGCCGGGGCATGGCCCCATCCTCTCAGGCGCCCGAGGGGGACCGCCGGAGCCTCAGGCGTAGGTGCGGAACCCTCGCCCCGTCTTGCGGCCCAGGTATCCGGCGGTGACGAGGTGCTCCAGGAGGGGCGCAGGAGCGAACCCGGGCTCGCGGAACTCGAGATAGAGCTCGCGCTGGATGGCCAGCGACACGTCGAGGCCGACCACGTCGAGCAGCTCGAACGGCCCCATGGGCAGACCGCAGCCCGTCTTCATCGCCGTGTCGATGTCGTCCGCGGTGGCGTAGTTGGCGCTGAGCATGCGAACAGCGTCGTTGAGGTAGGGGAACAGCAGCGCGTTGACGATGAAACCCGACCGGTCGCCACAGGTGACAGCGTGCTTGCCGACCTTGGCGCACAGGTCCTGGACGGTCGCGATGACGTCCTCGGCCGTGGAGACCGTGTGCACGACCTCGACCAGCTTCATGACCTGGGCGGGGTTGAAGAAGTGCATCCCGATGACGTCCTGGGGGCGGCTCGTGGCCGAGGCACAGTCGACGACCGGGAGGCTGGACGTGGTCGTCGCGAGGATCGCGCCGGGGCGGCAGATCTCGTCGAGGTTCTCGAACAGGGCCTTCTTGACGGCCAGGTCCTCGACGACGGCCTCCACCACGAGATCCACGTCGGCGAGGTCGTCCAGCGACGTCGTGCCGCGCAGGTGGCCCAACGCGGCCGTCCGGGCCTCCTCGGTGAGCTTGCCGCGCTGGACGGCCTTCTCGAGGGACTTGCGGATCGACGCGGTCACGGCATCGACCTTGGGCTGGCTGCGGGTCACGTAGACGACGTCGTAACCGGCCTTGGCGAAGACCTCGATGATGCCGGTCGCCATGGTTCCCGACCCCACGACACCCACCGTGCGTACGCTGCGCAGCGTCGCGCCCGACTCACCGGCGGGGCGCGGGGTGAGTGCGTCGTCCGCGACCTGGGAGCTGCCCGGCTGGGCGTAGGTGTAGAACCCGCGACCGCTCTTGCGGCCCTTGAGCCCGGCGCTGACCATCTGCTTGATGATCGGGCTCGGGGCGTGCAGCCGGTCGCGACCCTGTTTGTACATCGTGTCGAGGATCTCGTATGCCGTGTCGAGCCCGATGAGGTCCATCAGCGCGAGCGGCCCCATGGGGTAGCCGCAGCCGAGCCGCATCGCGGCGTCGATGTCCTCGCGCGAGGCGTACTTGGACTCGAACATGGAGACCGCGTGGTTGAGGTAGCCGAAGAGCAGCGCGTTGGCGATGAACCCGGCCTTGTCACCGACGATGACCGGCTGCTTGCCGAGCCGCTGCGCGAGGGCCTTGACGTCCTCGAAGACCTCGTCCTCGGTGACGACGGTCCGGACGACCTCGACGAACTGCAGCACGGGTGCCGGGTTGAAGAAGTGCATGCCCACGACGCGCTTGGGGTTGCTGGTTGCGACGGCGATCTCGGTCACCGAGAGCGACGAGGTGTTGGTGGCGAGCACCGCGTCGGGCCCGACGATGGCGTCGAGCTTGCCGAAGATGTCCTTCTTGAGCTCGAGGTGCTCGGGGACCGCCTCGACGACCAGCTCGCAGTCGGCCAGCTCGTCCATGCTGGCGCTGAAGTGCACCCTCGAGTGCAGTGCGCTCTGGTCCTGCTCGGTGAGCTTGCCGCGAGCGACGGCGCGCCCGGTCGAGTTCTCCAGGACTCCGCGCCCCCTCTCGACCGCGGCGTCGTCGACCTCGACCGCCACCACGTCGATCCCGTTGCGGGCGAACACCTCGACGATGCCGGCACCCATGGTGCCCAGACCGACCACGCCAACCTTGCTGAACTCACGAGCCATGGCGCGAGTCTGGCAGAGGCTGCGTGCCAGGTGGACCCTCGGGAGGCGTGACGGTCACCACCCTCGCCAGGGTGAGGCATCCGTCACCACTCGTGGCCGGCGCCGATCAGGGCTTCCTCCATGTCGAAACGCTGCTCCCGCGACAGCCCCCGGATGGCGGTGGGGACCGGGATGTCGACCGCGCGACAGTAGTCCCGCAGGGCATGGTCGTAGGCGAGCCGGGCGGCCATCAGGCGCTCGGCCTTGCGAGGCAGGTCCGACTCCTCGACGTACCGCACGTGGCTGGCGAGCCGGCTCAGCTCGAGAGCGAGCAGGACCGGCGGCATCGGCGGCGACGGAGGGCGCCGTGCGTCGAGCCACGCCGTCGCCCGGTCGACGGGCGGTCGCAGGAGGCGAGGGGGCCGGCCTGTGGTCAGCCAGCGCACTCCGCCAACGATCGCGGCGACGACCAAAGCGAGACCGGCCACGTTGCCCACGACATACGGCATGTTCTCTCACCTCGGTGATTTCGAGTGTGCGCCAGCGAGCGGTCCGATGCAATGGGGACAAGCCCGTAGAGTGACGCCTCGTGCGCGTGGTGATTGCGAAGTGCTCGGTGGACTACGACGGGCGGCTCTCCGCCCACCTGCCCCTGGCTACCCGGCTGCTGCTCGTCAAGGCGGACGGGTCCGTCCTGGTCCACAGCGACGGCGGCTCGTACAAGCCGCTCAACTGGATGTCCCCGCCCTGCGCGATGGCCGAGGTCGCCCCCGAGGAGCACGAGGTCTCGGCAGGGGTCTCGGCCGTCTGGCAGGTGCAGCACGCCAAGTCCGACGACCGGCTCCGGGTCCTGATCCACGAGGTGCTGCACGACTCCTCGCACGAGCTCGGCGTCGACCCGGGCCTGGTCAAGGACGGAGTAGAGGCGCATCTGCAGAGGCTCCTCGCAGAGCACATCCACACGCTCGGGCAGGGCTACACCCTCGTGCGGCGCGAGTACATGACGGCGATCGGACCCGTCGACATCCTGTGCCGCGACGCGGCCGGCGCGTCGGTGGCGGTCGAGATCAAGCGCCGGGGCGACATCGACGGGGTCGAGCAGCTGACCCGGTACCTCGAGCTGATGAACCGCGACCCGCACCTGGCACCCGTGGCGGGGGTGTTCGCGGCCCAGGAGATCAAGCCGCAGGCCCGCGTGCTCGCCACCGACCGTGGCATCCGCTGCGTGACGCTGGACTACGACGCCCTCAAGGGCATCGACAGCTCCGAGCACCGGCTGTTCTAGGAGCTCGGGACCAGGCGCAGCCCCAGCTCGTCCACCTCCAGCTCCACCGGCAGCCGGTACCCGCAGGCAGCGGGGTCGGCGCTGACCACGAGAACCGTCTCACCGCGGTGCTGGTCCCCGAGGGCCCGCAAGGCCTCCGGCGTGGCGGTGGCGGCCTGCAGGGGTGGCGTGCCCACGCCGAGGACGTCCGCGATCCGACGAGCCGTCGAGACCGACGCAGGCGCGGAGTCGGCGTAGACCGCGGCCACCCGTCGGTTCCGGAACCGTGACACCGCCCGTGCGTCCTGGTCCGGACCGACGAGCAGCACCGTGGCCGGACAGTGCAGGTCGCTCATGCGACCTGAGCGTAGGTCAGCGAGGTGTGCCGTGCTCCTGCTGCGGGAGGCCGGGCTCAGGCCGGCTGCGGGGTCCGCGCGTCCAGTCCCCTGGCCTGGCGGATCACGGTCACGAACTGACCCATGATCTCGTTGAGCCCGAAGTCCTTCGGGGTGAACACTGCGGCCACCCCCTGTTCGCGCAGGGCCCGCCCGTCGGCATCCGGGATGATCCCGCCCACGATGACCGGCACCTCGCCGGCGCCTGACTCCCGCAACCCGGCCATGATCTCGGGGACCAGCGCCATGTGGGAGCCCGACAGGATGGAGATGCCGACGAGGTGGACGTCCTCGGCGACCGCGGCCGCGACGATCTGCTCCGGCGTCAGCCGGATGCCCTGGTAGACCACCTCGAAGCCGGCATCCCTGGCCCGGACGGCGATCTGCTCGGCGCCGTTGCTGTGCCCGTCCAGACCGGGCTTGGCGACCAGCACGCGCAGCCGCTCGCCCAGCTCCTCGCTGGTCGCCTGCACCTGCGCGCGCACCGCGCGGAGCTCGTCGCTGGCGCCGGAGGAGACGCCGACAGAACCGGACACGCCCGTGGGGGCCCGGAACTCGCCGAACTCCTCGCGGAGGGCCTGCGCCCACTCGCCGGTCGTGACGCCGGCCCTGGCGGCCTCGATCGACGCAGCCATGAGGTTGACCCCCGAGCGGGCGTCCGTCCGGAGCCGCTCGATCGCCGCTGCTGCGCGCTCGCGACCCGCGGACTCGGCGTCCCGCTGCTCTCGCCAGGCCCTGACGGCATCGGCAGCCTTGGCCTCGACATCGTGGTCGACGGTCTGGATCGCCGCGTCGAGGTCGGCGGTCAGGGGGTTCGGCTCGGTCGTCTCGAAGCGGTTGACGCCGACGACGATGTCCTCACCTGCCTCGATCCGCTGCCGGCGCAGGGCATGCGAGGCCACCAGCGCCGACTTCATGTAGCCGCTCTCGACCGCAGGGACAGCGCCCCCCAGCTCCTGCACCCGGTCGATCTCGGCCTTCGCGCCCGATACCAGCTCCTCGACCTTGGCCGCCACGACGGTCGAGCCTTCGAAGAGGTCGTCGTACTCGAGCAGGTCGGACTCGAACGCCAGGACCTGCTGCATCCGCAGCGACCACTGCTGGTCCCACGGGCGCGGCAGCCCGAGCGCCTCGTTCCACGCCGGCAGCTGGACCGCGCGGGCCCGGGCTCCCTTGGACAGGGTGACCGCGAGCATCTCGAGGACGATGCGCTGGACGTTGTTCTCGGGCTGCGCCTCCGTCAGGCCCAGGGAGTTCACCTGCACGCCATAGCGGAACCGCCGTTGCTTCGGGTCGGTGACGCCATAGCGCTCGAGGGTCAGCTCGTCCCACAGCTGGACGAAGGCGCGCATCTTGCACATCTCCTCGACGAAGCGCACGCCGGCGTTGACGAAGAACGAGATCCGGGCGACGACCTCACCGAACCGCTCCTGCGGGACCTGGCCGGAGTCGCGCACCGCGTCCAGGACGGCGATCGCCGTACACATCGCGTACGCGATCTCCTGCACGGGCGTGGCGCCCGCCTCCTGGAGGTGGTAGCTGCAGATGTTGATGGGGTTCCACTTGGGGATCTCGGCGACCGTGTAGGCGACCATGTCGGTGATGAGGCGCAGCGATGGACCCGGCGCGAAGACGTAGGTCCCCCGCGACAGGTACTCCTTGATGATGTCGTTCTGGGTGGTGCCCGCGAGCGCTCGCACCGCGGCCACCGGGTCCTCCCCCGCCGCCTCGGCCTGCTCCTCGGCGACGACCTGGTACATCGCCAGCAACCACATGGCCGTCGCGTTGATGGTCATCGAGGTGTTCATCTGTGCCAGCGGGATCTGGTCGAACAGCGCCCGCATGTCCCCGATATGGGAGATGGGGACGCCCACCTTGCCGACCTCGCCCCGCGCCAAGGAGTGGTCAGGGTCGTAGCCGGTCTGCGTCGGCAGGTCGAAGGCCACCGACAGCCCCGTCTGACCCTTGGCCAGGTTCCTCCGGTATAGCGCGTTGCTGGCTGCGGCACTGGAGTGACCGGCATAGGTACGCATCACCCAGGGGCGGTCACGCTCGGGGCGTGCGGGGACGGACGCCGGCTGGCTGGGAACGTCGCTGGGCTCGGCCATGGGGCCGAAGGTACCGGGGCAGGAGCGCGGACCGGGAGGCGTTCAGGCGGTGACAGCGGCCACAGTCACCGCTGCCGGGTCGTGCCGCAGCACGAGCGAACGGTCGAGGCGTGATGCACGCAACAGCCGCGAGGTGCGCTCCGTCATGTCCACCACAGCCAGGCGACGGCCGGCCCGCCGGGCCCGGTTGTAGGCCTCGACCAGGACCCCCAGCCCCGTCGCGTCACCGATCTCCGCGCCGCCGAGGCGCACGTGGACGTCGCCGCAGCCGGTGTCGATGATCTCGTGGAGCACCAGGCGGACGTCAGCAACCGTGTGCACGTCGATCCGGCCGGTGATCGCGATCTCCTGCCCCGAGTGCATCGCGCGAACCTCGACGGGCAGTGCCCCTAGTGCGCTGGTCGTCATGCAGACCCCCTTGTCCTGGCAGACATTGACTCACAACCGCGCGTGAAAGGGGGCTATGGGCGGCCAACCGTCAGATCAAGATCTGGTAAAGGTCCCGCGCATCAGAGGAACGGGGCGTCGTCCGGCTCGCGAGTGACGTCCGCGCCCAGACCCTGCATGGCCTCGGCGAAGCCGGCATAGCCACGGTCGATGTGCTGCGCCCCGCTCACGGTCGTCACCCCCTCGGCCACCAGACCAGCGATGACCAGCGCCGCGCCGGCCCTGATGTCGCTCGCCTCCACGGGGGCCCCCGACAGCCGCTCCACCCCGTGGACCATGACGTGGTGCCCGTCGATCCGCGTCTCTGCGCCGAGCCGGTTGAGCTCTTGGACCGTGCGGAAGCGCGCCTCGAAGAGGTTCTCGGTGATCATCGCCGAGCCCCGCGCCACGGCGTTGCACGTCAGCGCGAACGGCTGCAGGTCGGTCGGGAACCCTGGGTAAGGCAACGTCGCGACGTCGAAGGCCTGGGGGCGCCGAGCCCCCGAGTCGACCCGAAAGCCCCGGGCCGTCTCGGTGACCGCCGCCCCACTCTCCTTGACGAGGTCGAGCGCAGCAGTCAGGTGCTCGACCCGCCCCCCGACGACCTCCACGTCGCCGCGGGTCGCCGCGGCGGCGAAGGCCCAGGTCCCCGCCGCGATCCGGTCGGGCACCACGGCGTGCTGGGTCGGCGCCAGCGCTGCCACCCCCTCGATCTCCACCGTGCCCGTGCCCGCGCCGGTGATGCGGGCACCCATGGACACCAGCATCTCGACCAGGTCGACGATCTCCGGCTCGCGGGCGGCATTCTCGAGGCGGGTCGTGCCCCGTGCCAGCACGGCGGCCGTCAGCACGTTCTCGGTCGCTCCGACGCTGGGAAACTCCAGGCGGATCTCGGCGCCGTGCAGCCCGGCCGGAGCCTCCGCCACGAGGAAGCCATGCGTGACGTGCACCGTAGCGCCCAGAGCGGCCAGCCCGGCCGCATGGAGGTCGAGCCCCCGTGAGCCGATCGCATCTCCCCCCGGCACCGCCACGTCGGCGGCGCCGCATCGCGCCACCAGTGGGCCGAGTACGGCCGTGCTGGCGCGCAGCGCCCTGACCAGGTCATAGTCCGCTCGATGCCCGATCTGGGCCGGGACGTCGATCTCCACCACCCCAGCCACCGCGTCGTAGTCGACCGTGCAGCCCAGCCGACGCAGCAGCTCGGCCATGATCGTCACGTCGAGGATGGCGGGGACGTTGGTCAGCCGCGTGCGGCCCACGGCGAGCAGGGCAGCCGCCATCAGCTTGAGAGCGCTGTTCTTGGCGCCCCACACAGTCACCTCGCCGCGCAGCGCGGCACCGCCGACGACCCGAAAACGTTCAGCCACCGCACCACCCTATGTGAGCCGCCACCCCCATCTGTCAGGCTGGCGCCATGGTCAACCTGACGCGCATCTACACCCGCACCGGCGACGACGGCCAGACTCACCTGGGCGACATGAGCCGGACCAGCAAGACGGACCCCCGGCTGCTCGCGTATGCCGACTCCAACGAGGCCAACGCGGCGATCGGCGTGGCCATCGCCGCCGGCGACCTGCGCGACGACGTCCGGACCACCCTCACGCGCGTCCAGAACGACCTCTTCGATGTCGGCGCCGACCTCTGCACGCCCCTCCAGGAGTCCTACGAGTACCCGCCCTTGCGGGTGGAGGCGGCCTGGATCGACGAGCTCGAGGCCGACTGCGACCGCTATCTCGGCGAGCTCGAGAAGCTGCGCTCGTTCATCCTGCCGGGCGGCACGCCGGGTTCGGCCTACCTCCACGTGGCCACGACCGTGGTGCGCCGAGCCGAGCGGCAGGCCTGGGCGGCCATCGCGGCATACGGCGACGCGCCCGGTCAGGGCACCAAGGGCGAGGGCGGCGTCAACGTCCTCACGGCGAAGTACCTCAACCGGCTCTCGGACCTGCTGTTCGTCCTGGCCCGCGTGGCCAACCTGCCCATCGGCGGTGACGTGCTCTGGCAGCCCGGTGGTGGTCGCGCCCAGGCGCCGAAGAAGTAGCCACTACCTCGAACAGCCGCCGACTCGAGCAGCGCCCTGACGAGGACGCTCAGGCCACGTTGACGTTGAACCCCGGCGGCGAGCTCTCGAGCCAGCTGCGCATGGCCGTGTAGGCGGAGGGAGCCAGCGCCAAGCTGAAGGCCTCGTTGCCGTCATGGCACTCCACCGTCACAGCCTCGGGCAGGCCGGCCACCGGCTGGGTGGCCGCCACCGGGGCCGCGAGGTCGAGCTGCGCGCGCTGCCACGTCCGCGAGGGACGCAGGGCGGGACCCACCAGGGTGAACCACTCCAGGGTGCTCCCGGCGAATCGCAAAAGCCCCAGGCGGTACTGGGACCGGCCGTGGGGCTTGAGCGCGCAGAGCATGAGTGGCGCGCCCGAGGCGAGCAGTCGCCGTCGGAGAAAGATGAAGCTCAGGACCAGGAGCGCAGCGGCGATCAGCGTGCCAGCGGCGAACTCTGCTGAGATCACGATCACCATGCTGCGCTCCCCGGCCCGACCCGCTGCCTAGGCTGGGATCTGCGAGGCGTCGACCGCCTCGGCGATGATGATGACCTTGTCGCGGTCCACCGACAGGAAGCCCCCGTCGACCGAAGCCGTGTGGGTGGCGTCGCCAGCCTTGATACGGACCTCGCCCTCGGTGAGGACGCCGAGCAGCGGCGTGTGACCGGGCAGGATGCCCAGCTCGCCGTCGACGGTGCGCGCGACGACCATGTCGGCCTCGCCCTCCCAGACCTTGCGGTCCGCGGCGACGAGCTCAACCTGCAGGGTGCTCACGATGACGTCCTCCACATGTGGTGCGGTACTTGCAGTCTATCGGTATGCCGTGGGGGCCAGCCGAGCGGCTGGCCCCCACGGACGTGCTGACGGGCAGGGTCACCCGCCCGGGGTACTGCTTAGAGGTTCTTCTCGATCTCTGCGGCCTGGCGCTCGACGTCGTCGAGGCCACCGCACATGAAGAAGGCCTGCTCCGGGACGTGGTCGTACTCGCCGTCGGCGATCTTGGTGAAGGCCTCGATCGTGTCGACCAGCGGGACCGTGGAACCCTCGATGCCCGTGAACTGCTTGGCGACGTAGGTGTTCTGCGAGAGGAACCGCTGTATGCGGCGGGCCCGGTTCACGAGGATCTTGTCCTCTTCGGAGAGCTCGTCGATGCCGAGGATGGCGATGATGTCCTGCAGCTCCTTGTTGCGCTGCAGGATCTGCTTGACGCGCACCGCGGTGTTGTAGTGGTCCTCCGCGATGTAGCGACGGTCGAGGATCCGGGACGTCGACGACAGCGGGTCCACGGCCGGGTAGATGCCGAGCGAGGCGATCTCACGCGAGAGCTCGGTGGTGGCGTCGAGGTGGGCGAACGTCGTCGCCGGCGCCGGGTCGGTGTAGTCGTCGGCCGGCACGTAGATCGCCTGCATCGAGGTGATCGAGTGGCCACGCGTGGAGGTGATGCGCTCCTGCAGGGTGCCCATCTCGTCAGCCAGGGTCGGCTGGTAGCCCACGGCAGACGGCATACGGCCGAGGAGGGTGGAGACCTCGGACCCCGCCTGGGTGAACCGGAAGATGTTGTCGATGAAGAGGAGCACGTCCTGCTTCTGGACGTCGCGGAAGTACTCCGCCATGGTCAGCGCGGACAGCGCGACCCGCAGGCGGGTGCCCGGCGGCTCGTCCATCTGGCCGAACACGAGGGCGGTCTGGCCGAGGACGCCCGCCTCCTCCATCTCGACCATGAGGTCGTTGCCCTCACGGGTGCGCTCGCCGACACCGGCGAACACCGAGACACCACCGTGGTCGCGGGCGACACGGGCGATCATCTCCTGGATGAGCACGGTCTTGCCGACACCGGCGCCACCGAACAGGCCGATCTTGCCACCCTGGACATAGGGGGTCAGCAGGTCGATGACCTTGATGCCGGTCTCGAACATCTGGGTCTTGGACTCGAGCTGGTCGAAGGCCGGGGCCTTGCGGTGGATGCCCCAGCGCTCCTTGACCTCGAAGGTCTCCCCCTCGGCAAGGTTCATCACCTCGCCCGTGGTGTTGAACACCTTGCCCAGGGTGACGTCTCCGACCGGCACGGTGATCGGGCCGCCGGTGTCCTGCACCTGCGTGCCGCGGACGAGGCCGTCAGTCGGCTGGAGCGAGATGGCGCGGACCATGTTGTCGCCGATGTGCTGGGCGACCTCGAGGTTGATGTTCTTCTTCTCGCCCGCGAGCTCGACCTCGGTGGTCAGCAGGTTGTACTGCTCGGGCATCGCGTCGGCGGGGAACTCGACGTCGACGACCGGGCCGATGATGCGGGCGATACGGCCGACACCACCGGGCTCCTGGGTGTAGGCGGTCTCTGCGGGCACTGTGGCAGTCATCTCTTTTTCCTACCGTCTCTCTCTGCTACGTCTTTCAGCTGGCGTCGGCGAGGGCGCTGGCGCCGCCCACGATCTCGCTGATCTCTTGGGTGATCTCGGCCTGGCGGGCCTGGTTTGCCAGCCGGGTGTACTTCTTGATGAGCTCCTCGGCGTTGTCCGTGGCGGACTTCATGGCCTTCTGGCGCGAGGCCAGCTCGGAGGCGGCGGCCTGGAGCAGGCAGTTGTAGATGCGAGCCGTGACGTACTTGGGAAGCAGCGCGTCGAGAACCTGCTCGGCACTCGGCTCGAACTCGTAGAGCGGCAGCACCTCGTCCTCGGCCGGGGGCTCGTCACCCTCGACGACCTCGAGCGGCAGCATGCGCAGCACGTCGGGGACCTGGGTGACCATGTTGACGAACCGGGTGTAGACGATGTGCACCTCGTCGACACCACCCTCGTCGACCGGCCGGTTGAAGTCGGTCACGAGTCGCTCGCCGATCTCACGCGCGATGTCGAAGGTGGGCTGGTCGGTGAAACCGCTCCACTCGGTGGCGAACTCACGCCTGCGGAAACGGTAGAAGCCACTGGCCTTGCGACCCACGAGGTACGGCACGACCTCCTTGCCGGCGGCCCGGAGCTCGCCCACGAGCCGCTCGCTCTCCTTGATCGCCGAGGAGGAGTAGGCGCCCGCGAGACCGCGGTCGGAGGTGACGATGAGGACCGCGGCGCGGCGGACGTCGTCGTGCTCGGTCGTCAGGGGGTGGTCGACGTTGGAGTACGTCGCGACCGCCGAGACGGCCCGGGTGAGAGCCCGTGCGTAGGGCGAGGACTCCTTGACCCGCTGCTGGGCCTTGACCACGCGGGAGGCCGCGATCAGCTCCATGGCACGCGTGATCTTCTTGGTCGCCTGGACGGACCGGATGCGCTGGCGGTAGATCCGCATCTGCGCTCCCATATGTAGCCGCCTCTCTCGTGTGGTCTGTGTGCGGCCCGGGGCCGCTGGTCAGTTCCTGGTATGCCGTGCACCCACCGGCGTGGGCGCCCGCTGCCGGATGCCCACCGCTGGTGGGCACCCGGCATACGGGTCAGTGCTTCTGCTTGACGATGCGCTCCTGCTCGACATCGTGGCCCAGGGCCTCGGGGTCGGCCTCGTGACCCACGGGAGTCGTTACGGCGCCGGACGCCTGGAACTGCTCCTTGAACGAGGTGACAGCCTCCTCGAGCGCCGACCGGGTCTCATCCGCGAACTTCTTGGACTCGCGGATGGCGTCGAGGGTGCCCTTGTGCTCCCGGCGCAGGTAGTCGAGGAACTCGGCCTCGAAGCGCCGGATGTCCTCGACGGCCACCGAGTCGAGCTGGCCCGAGGTGCCCGCCCAGATGGAGACGACCTGCTCCTCCACCGGGTACGGCGCGGCCTGCGGCTGCTTGAGGAGCTCGACGAGGCGAGCACCCTTGGCGAGCTGCGCGCGGGACGCGGCGTCGAGGTCGGACGCGAACATGGCGAACGCCTCCATCGCGCGGAACTGCGCGAGGTCGAGCTTGAGGCGACCCGAGACGTCCTTCATGGCCTTGATCTGCGCGGCGCCACCGACTCGTGACACCGACACACCCACGTCGATGGCCGGACGGACGTTGGCGTTGAACAGGTCGGCCTGCAGGTAGATCTGACCGTCGGTGATGGAGATGACGTTGGTCGGGATGTAGGCCGACACGTCTCCGGCCTTGGTCTCGATGATCGGCAGACCGGTCATCGAGCCCGCACCCAGCTCGTCGGACAGCTTGGCGCAGCGCTCGAGCAGACGGCTGTGCAGGTAGAAGACGTCGCCGGGGTAGGCCTCGCGGCCCGGCGGGCGGCGCAGCAGCAGCGACACGGCGCGGTAGGCCTCGGCCTGCTTGGACAGGTCGTCGAAGACGATGAGGACGTGCTTGCCCTGGTACATCCAGTGCTGGCCGATGGCCGAGCCGGTGTAGGGGGCGAGGTACTTGAAGCCCGCGGAGTCGGAGGCGGGGGCGGCGACGATCGTCGTGTACTCGAGCGCGCCGGCATCCTCCAGGGTGCCGCGGACGGCAGCGATGGTGGAGCCCTTCTGGCCCATCGCGACATAGATGCAGCGGACCTGCTGCTGCGGGTCGCCGGTCTCCCAGTTCTGCTTCTGGTTGATGATCGTGTCGACCGCGACCGTGGTCTTGCCGGTCTGGCGGTCACCGATGATGAGCTGACGCTGGCCACGGCCGATGGGGGTCATGGCGTCGACGGCCTTGAGGCCGGTCTGCAGCGGCTCGTGCACCGACTTGCGCTGCACCACGGTGGGCGCCTGCAGCTCGAGCGCGCGGCGCTCGGTGGCACCGATCTCGCCGAGACCGTCGATCGGCTGGCCGAGGGGGTTCACCACGCGGCCGAGGTACTCGTCGCCGACGGGGACCGACAGGACCTCGCCCGTGCGCTTGACCTCCTGCCCCTCCTCGATGTTGGAGAAGTCACCGAGGATGACGACACCGATCTCGTGGACGTCGAGGTTGAGCGCGAGGCCCAGCGTGCCGTCCTCGAACTCGAGGAGCTCGTTGGTCATGGCCGAAGGCAGGCCCTCGACGTGCGCGATGCCGTCACCGGCATCGGTGACCCGGCCGACCTCTTCGCGGGCGGCCGCGCCGGGCTCGTAGGACTGAACGAAGTGGTCCAGTGCGTCCCGGATCTCCTCCGGACGGATCGAAAGCTCCGTCATGTGATCTCTTCTCCCTTGAACGGTGCAGGTGCCGGTCCCTGGTGGGGCCGAAGTCTGGTGGTTGTGCGTATCGAGTTGTCTGCGGTCTGAGGTGGTGCGGGCATCGGTACCCGGTGGTCAGCCCGCGATGTGCCTGCGTGCCTCGTCGAGGCGTCGGATGACCGTGCCGTCGATGACCTCGTCGCCGACCTTGACCCGGATGCCGCCCAGCACCGCGGGGTCGATGACCACCTGGAGCAGGATCGGCTTGCCGTACATGCCCTGCAGAGCCCGGGCCAGCCGGTCGCGCTGGGCGTCGTCGAGGTCCGTGGCCGCGGTCACCACAGCGGTCAGCTGCTCGCGACGGCGGGCAGCCAGGGCCAGGTAGTGCTCGAGCGTCCGGTCGAGCTTGCGACCACGAGGGGCGAGCACGGACTGGCGCGCCAACCGCAGCGTCTCGGGCGCGGTGCGCCCCTCGAGCAGCTCGTTGACCACCCCGGCCTTGGCCTGGACGTCGCCCTGCCGGCTGGTCAGCCGGTCACGCAGGTCCGGGCTGCCCGCGACGATCCGCTCGAAGCGGAACAGCTCGTCCTCCACGCGGTCCAGACGACCCTCGTGCTCGGCGCCGTCGAGGATCGCCTCGACGGCCAGGTCCTCGAGCGTGTCGGACAGGTCGCGCTCGACCGCCCAACGCTGCCCGACGGCGGTCTTGACGACCACGATCGCCTCGGCCGAGATCCTGCCGTCCAGCAGCCGCTCGGCGAGCGCCTGCTTCTCGGCCGCGTCACGGGACGGGTCGCCGAGCGCCCGCCGCAGCGTGGCATTGCCGTCGATGAGCCCGACGACCGCCAGCAGGTCGTCGCCGAGCCTGCCGCGGTCCACGCCGCTGGCGAGAGCGGTCTCGAGAGCCGACATGCCGACGGCAGCGGCCCCCCTCGACGAGCCTCGCATCAGGCGTCCTCCCCGACCCTCTCGGGACGGATCTCTCCGGCCTCGAGCTCGGACAGGAAGCGGTCGACGATGCCCTTGCGGCGGGCCTCCTCGTGCAGCGACTCACCGACGATCCGGCTCGCGAGATCGGTGGACAGGCGACCGACCTCGGAGCGCAGCTGGACGATCGCCTGCTGGCGCTCGGCCTCGATCTGCTTGTGCGCGGCCTCGGTGATGCGCGTCGCCTCGGTCTGCGCGTGGCCACGCATCTCCGCGACGATCGACGCCCCCTGCTCGCGCGCCTCCTCGCGGATGCGCGCAGCCTCCGCCCGGGCCTCGGTCAGCTGCGCCTGGTACTGCTCGAGCGCTGCCTGCGCCTGCTGCTGGGCCTCCTCGGCCTGCTGCATACCGCCCTCGATGGCCGCGGTGCGCTCGGCATACGCCTTCTCGAGGTTGGGGACGACCTTCGTCGCGATGATCCACAGGAAGATCGCGAAGACGATGACGCCGAAGACCAGCTCACCCATCAGGGGCAGGATGGGAGTGCGCCCAGCCGCCGGGTCGGCCGCTGCCAAGCTCACGACCTGCGTGATGCCGGTGTAGTGCTGCACGGGGTTCTCCTAGTGCTGTCGAGCTGTGTGGAGCCAGGGTGGGGCTGGGTTCGCCGGTTTACTTGAAGACGAACGCGAGCACCAGACCGAAGATGGCCAGCGCCTCGGCGAGGGCGAAGCCGAGAATGGCGATGCCCTGCAGGACGCCGCGGGCCTCAGGCTGACGCGCCACACCGTTGATGTACGCCGCGAAGATCAGGCCGATGCCGACACCGGGGCCGATCGCAGACAGGCCGTAACCGAGGATGGCGATGTTGCCAGTCATGTTGTCCTCTTTCGATTCTCTGTGATCCGGGACGATGGTTCGTCACCGGAAGTTGGGGTGTGTATTCAGTTGTGGTCAGGCGGTCGTGCACCGGGCCGTCGGCCCGGACGTTCTCAGTGCTCGTCGGCCAGGGAGCCGGCGATGTAGGTCGCAGCGAGCAGCGTGAAGATGTAGGCCTGCAGGAACTCGATCAGCGCCTCGAAGGCGGTCAGGATCGCGCCCATGACGAACGAGCCGGCCCCGGCGACCTTCAGGCCCAGGCTGCCGTGGATGACCATGTACTCGCCACCGGTGATGAAGAGCAGCAGAAGCATGTGGCCCGCGAACATGTTGCCGAACAGTCGGAGCGCCAGCGTGAGCGGACGCGTGACGAAGTAGGTCAGCAGCTCGAGCGGGATGATCAGCACGTAGATCGGCTTGGGCAGGCCCGGCGGGATCATGTGCTTGAAGTGGCCGCCCAGGCCGTTCTTCCGGATGCCGACGGCGTGGTAGATCACGAACACGAACAGGGTGAGCGCGATCGGGAAGCCGATCCGGCTCATCGTGGGGTACTGGACCGGCGGGATCACGCCGAAGAGGTTGTTCACCAGCAGGAGGGTGAACAACGAGAACAGGAGCGGGACGAACTTGAGGAAGTCGTGGCTGCCGATGATGTCGCGGGCCAGGCCGTTGCGCACGAGGTTGTAGACGCCCTCGGTGAGCCACTGGCCTTTGCTCGGGACGATCGCCGCCTTGCGGGTCGTCGCGATGAGGAACCACGAGATCAGCACGACCGAGAGGGCCAGGACGACCATGGGCCGGGTGATCGCCCAGTCGCCGTGACCAACCAGGGGCTGGTAGAACTCGGACGGCGTAGGCGACTGGAAGCCCTGCCCCGAGCCGCTGTCAGCGGCCAGGTTGACGGCACCCATCACGTTCAGACTCACAGGTTCTCCTCGAGCATTGCGTTCGAAACAGTCCACCGGCCTCGACGGGCAGCGCACACGCGCCCGGACCCGGCATACGAAAAGAGCGCTGGACCAGCGGAAGTCATTGCGTACCGTACCGGAACCAGACGAGGTACAGCGACAGGGCCATCCCACCCAGGATGCCCACCATGACCAGCCACGACGTGCCCAGCCAGGAGTCCAGACCCCAGCCGATCGCACCGAACATCGCCGGCCCCGTGATGAGGTAGGAGACGACGTTCCACATGCGCGACTCCTCGATGCGGCTGTGCCCGGAGTCGGCTCGCTGCAGCGGCGTGGGCGCCGCCTCGCCCGGTGTCCCGGACGGCTGCGAGGGCGGTGTGGTCACGGGGAGCTCCTGTGGTCATGTGGCCGAGCCCCCATCCTGCCCGCTTTCGGGCGGTGCGTCGAAGGCAAGCTTGCGGGAGCGGACGTAGGCCACCACCTGGAACACCTGCCACACGAGGGCCACAGCCAGAGCGGCGACACCGAATGCGGTGCCGTTGAGCCAGCTGGCGCGCTGGAGGGCGATGATGACGACCAGCAGGAAGATGAGCTGGCCGAGGAAGACGGCCATCGCGCTGGCGAGGAAGCGCAGGGGGTCCGCAGCGCTGTCCAGCTTGCGCATGACGAACAGGCCCAGGGCGAAGAAGGCGATCGCCACGAGGAAGCCGAGCAGGGCCCCCAGAGCCGCCCGTCCCCCACCCACCAGCGCCCCGACGACGACAGCCACCGGACCAACGACAAGCGTCGGCAGGAACGCTCCACGCAGCATGACCGCAAAGGGGTCACGATCTGGTGGCGTCATCGCGCTCATGGTCTGGCCTGTCTGATTCGTCGGAGCTGGAGTGCTTGGCGAAAGAGGTCTGCACCCGCCTGGGGATGCTTGTGAAAGCTATCACAAGCTCTCAGGAACCGACGACAGGGGGGTTCGGATGCCCAACCTGCGGACACCCTGGACCCCTCCGAAACGGACCGCGCCTCCTAACGCCCCGCCTGAGGAGCCCGGTCAGCCAGCGGGGCGAGGGGGCCGGCTCGGCGCCCACCGAGGAAGCCAGATCGTGAGCACGCCGGCCACCACCACCACGCCGACGACCCCGCTCAACGCCACCCACCCGTCGAGGAACACGAAGCTCACCGACCCCAGCGCGGCCACCGCGGCCCACAGCCACAGCAGCAGTACCGCGCCACGGTGCCCGTGGCCGATCTGCAGCATGCGGTGGTGCAGGTGCTGAGCGTCCGGCTGCCACGGGCGCTGGCCGCGACGCGTTCGCCGGACCACGGCCAGGAGCACGTCGACGACCGGCAGGAGAATGATCGCGGCCGGCACCACGAGCGGCAGCAGCGTCGCCGCCATCGGGTTGGCACTGACCTGGGAGGGCGTCACGCTCCCGGTCGTGGAGATCGTGGCTGCGGCCAGCAGGAGCCCGAGCAGGAGCGCGCCGGAGTCGCCCATGAACAACCGGGCCGGGTGGAAGTTGTGAGGCAGGAAGCCCACGCAGCAACCGATCAGTGCTGCCGAGATGAAGGTGGCAGAGGAGAAGACGTTCGGCGGGTCATAGGTGCGCGAGATCAGGTAGCTGTAGACGAAGAACGACGTCGCCGCGATGCCCACCACCCCGGCGGCCAGGCCGTCCAGGCCGTCGATGAAGTTCACCGCGTTGGTGCAGAACACGACGATGAGCACCGTCAGCGCCACCATGATCGGGGCCGGCAGGACGGTGACGCCACCGATCGGCAGCTGGAAGAGCTGGACGCCGCTGAAGGCCATGATGCCGGCAGCGATCATCTGACCGCCCATCTTGGTGAGCCAGTCGAGCTCGCGGACGTCGTCGATCGCACCGAGCAGGCAGACGATGCCGCCACCCAGCAGGACCCCCTGGAGCTCGGGTCCCAGCCGGAACACCTGGCCCAGGTAGGGCAGGTGGCTGGCGGCCAGCATCGAGGCCGCGAAGCCTAGATAGATCGCGACCCCGCCGAGCCGAGGGATCGGCGCGGAGTGCACGTCGCGGTCCCGCACGGGGGTGAAGGCCCCCGTGCGGACGGCGACGGCCCGCATCAACGGCGTCGCCGCATACGTGATCACCGCGGCGACCATCAGGACGAGGAGGTACTCGCGCACCGGGGGCGCCTCTCAGGTGGGTGGTTGCTCAGCCTCGAGCGTATGCCGGGAACCTGGTGACGAGATCCGTCACGCCGGCCCGGACCTCCTTGGAGACGGCGTGGTCGGGGTCGGCGTCGCCCTCGGTGACCGCCTTGGCGATGAGCTCGGCGATCTGCTTCATCTCCTCGGTGCCCATCCCCTGCGTCGTCACGCACGGGGTGCCCACCCGGATGCCGCTGGCGATGTTGGGCTTCTGGGGGTCGAACGGGATGGCGTTCTTGTTGAGGACGATGCCGGCCGCGTCGGCGCGGGCCTCGGCGTCGGCGCCCGTCACGCCCACGCCCTGGAGGTCGTGGAGCGACAGGTGAGTGTCAGTGCCACCCGTGGTGGGACGAATCCCCTTGTCGCCCAACGAGGTTGCGAGCACCTTGGCGTTCTCGATGACCTGCGTGGCATACGCCTGGTACTCCGGCGTCGCGCACTCCTTGAAGTTGACCGCCTTGGCGGCGATCGTGTGCATCTGGGGGCCACCCTGCATCATCGGGAAGACCGCCTTGTCGAGCTTGGCGGCATGCTCCTCGGTGCAGACCAGGGCACCCGAGCGCGGCCCGCGCAGGACCTTGTGGGTCGTGAAGGTGACGACATCGGCGTGGGGCACGGGGCTGGGGATCGCCCGGCCGGCGACCAGCCCGATGAAGTGTGCCGCGTCCACCCAGAAGATCGCTCCCACCTCGTCGGCCACGCGGCGGAAGAACTCGAAGTCGATGAGCCGAGGGATGGCGGACCCCCCGGCGCAGATGACCTTGGGGCGGTGCTCCTTGGCCAGCCGCTCGACCTCGGCGTAGTCGATGTCCTCGGTCTGCTTGTCGACGCCGTAGTGCACCGCGTTGAACCACTTGCCCGAGAACGAGACCTTGGTGCCATGGGTGAGGTGGCCCCCCATGGGCAGCGCCATCGCCAGGATGGTCTCACCGGGCTGCATGAAGGCGCCGTAGACGGCCTGGTTGGCACTGGCGCCCGAGTGCGGCTGGACGTTGGCATGGTCGGCGCCGAAGAGCGCCTTGCACCGCTCGATGGCGAGGGTCTCTGCCTTGTCGACCTCGGAGCAGCCGCCGTAGTAGCGGCGTCCCGGGTAGCCCTCGGCGTACTTGTTGGACAGCGTGGACCCCAGTGCCGTCAGCACCTCGGGGCTGGACATGTTCTCGGAGGCGATGAGCTGCAGGCCGCTGCGGATCCGGTCGAGCTCGGAGACGAGCACCCCGGCGATCTCGGGGTCGAACGACTCCAGCGCACCGAAGTCGGAGCCGTAGAAGGTGTCAGCGCTCATCGAGGTCTCCTGCGTGGGGGGTGGGGTCCTCGGTCAACTCTATTGCGTCGTTTTCCTCAGGCGGGGAGAGGACCTCATCCAGCTGCTCCTGGGTCACGGCACCTGCGCGCAGCACCACGGGCGCGTCACCTGTGCAGTCGACGATGGTCGAGACCGCGGTGCCCGTGGAGGGGCCGCCGTCGAGGTAGACCGCCACGGCCGCGCCGAGCTGGGCGGCCGCCTCCGTCACGGTCGTGGCCGCCGGATGCCCGGTGAGGTTGGCGCTGGTGACGGCCATGGGGCCGACCTCGCTCAGCAGCGCGAGAGCGATGTCGTCCTCGGGCATCCGCAGCGCCACGGTCCCGTTGGTCTCCCCCAGGTCCCACATCAGCGAGGACTGTGCGGGCAGCACCAGCGTCAGGGGGCCGGGCCAGAACGCCCGCACCAGCTCGCGGGCCCACTCGGGGACGTCCGTGGCCAGGCCGTCCAGGGTGCGCACGCTCGGCACCAGGACGGGGGGCGGCATGTCGCGCCCGCGGCCCTTGGCAGCCAGCAGTGACGCCACCGCCTCGGGTGAGAACGCATCGGCGCCGATGCCGTAGACGGTGTCGGTCGGCAGCACGACGGCCTGCCCGTCACGCACCGCCGCAACGGCCGCCTGGATCCCCTCGGCGCGCCCGGACTCGGTCGTGCAGTCGTACACAGGGCTCATGGCCCCAGCCTATTGCGGCCCTGGTCAGGCCCTGCGGGCGGTCGTGGCGCGGGGGCGGCCGGCCAGGTCGCGATGGTCGGACACGTCGGTCCAGGCACCCGTACGACGCAGCGCAGCAGGCAGGAGCTCGCCCTGGCTGTCCGCATGTTCCATCACCAGGAGACCACCGGGGTGCAGCAGCACCGCCGCCCGGGCCGCGACGGCCACCGGCGTGCGCAGGCCGTCCTCGCTACCGCCGTAGAGCGCCAGCTCGGGGTCGTGGTCACGGACCTCGGGGTCGACCGGGACCATCCCCACCGGGATGTAGGGCGGGTTCGACACGACGATGTCGACCATGCCCTCGAGCTCAGGGAACGCCTGCGTCGCGTCGCCGTGTCGGAGCTCGACCTCGAGGTCGGTGTCCGCCACGTTGCGCGCCGCCCACGCGTGCGCATCCTCGCCGAGCTCCACGGCATACACCTGGGCGTGGGGCACCTCGTCCTTGACGGCCAGGGCGATGGCGCCGGAACCGGTGCACAGGTCCACGACCACCGGCGCATCCAGCTCGCCGGCGGCGTCGATCGCGAGGCCCGCGACGAGCTCGGTCTCGGGGCGGGGCACGAACACCCCGGGACCGACGCTGAGCTCCAGCCGGCGGAACCCGGCGCGCCCGGTGAGGTGCTGGAGGGGGACGCGGGCGGCCCGCTCCTCCACCAGAGCCTCGTATGCCGCGGGCGCGGCCGCGCCGAGCACCATCGCCTTGCGGACCTCGGAGACCGACACACCGAGCGCATGCGCGGCCAGCGCCACCGCGTCGGCCTCGGGTGAGCCGACGCCTGCTGAGGTCAGCCGAGCCGTCGCCGCACGCACGGCTACACGGAGGTCGGTCACTGGCCCTCGGCGAGGGCGGCCATGCGAGCGGCCTCGTCGGCGTCGACCGCCGACTGGACGATGGGATCGAGCTCGCCGTCGAGGACCGTGTCGAGGTTGTAGGCCTTGAACCCCGTGCGGTGGTCGGAGATGCGGTTCTCGGGGAAGTTGTACGTGCGGATGCGCTCGCTGCGGTCGACCGTGCGGATCTGGCTGCGCCGGGCCGCGCTGGCCTCGGCGTCGGCGGCCTCCTTGGCCAGGGCATGCAGCCTGGCCCGGAGCACGCGCAGCGCCGACTCCTTGTTCTGGAGCTGGCTCTTCTCGTTCTGGCACGACACCACCGTGCCGGTCGGCACGTGCGTGATGCGCACCGCCGAGTCGGTCGTGTTGACGCTCTGGCCGCCGGGGCCGGAGGAGCGGAACACGTCGATCTTGAGGTCGTTCGGGTCGATCACGACCTCCTCCGGCTCGTCGACCTCGGGGAAGACGAGCACGCCGACGGCCGAGGTGTGGATGCGGCCCTGCGCCTCGGTCTTCGGCACCCGCTGCACGCGATGCACGCCGCCCTCGTACTTCAGGTGGGCCCAGACGCCCTCGGCGGGGTCGTTCGAGGAGCCCTTGACGGCGATCTGCACGTCCTTGTAGCCCCCGAGGTCGCTCTCGGTGCGCTCCAGCATCTCCGTCTTCCAGCGCTTCGACTCGGCGTAGTGGAGGTACATGCGCAGCAGGTCGGCGGCGAACAGCGCCGACTCCTCGCCGCCCTCCCCCGCCTTGATCTCGACGATGGCGTCCTTGGCGTCGTCCGGATCGCGCGGGGTGAGCAGTTCGGCGAGCTTGGACTCGAGTTCGCTCACCTGCGTGGTGAGCGAGGTGGCCTCCTCGGCGAAGGACTCGTCCTCGTCGGCCAGCTCCCGCGCGGCAGCCAGGTTGCCACGGGCCGCCTCGAGGGCATTGGCCGTGGTGACGAT
>NZ_DASYGF010000043.1:0-29665 GCF_036000045.1 Pedococcus sp. | reverse complement strand
GGACCCCAAGCGGGTGAACCCCCTCGCGCCCGCGGAAATGGTCATCGACCACTCGGTCATCGCCGACCTGTTCGGCACGGAGAACGCGCTGGAGCGCAACACCGACATCGAGTACGAACGCAACGGGGAGCGCTACCAGTTCTTGCGCTGGGGCCAGACCGCATTCGACGACTTCAAGGTCGTGCCGCCGGGAACCGGCATCGTGCACCAGGTCAACATCGAGTACCTGGCCAGGGTCACGTTCGTGCGTGAGGTGGGCGGCAGCCTGCAGGCGTACCCCGACACGCTCGTCGGCACCGACTCGCACACCACCATGGTCAACGGTCTGGGCGTGCTCGGCTGGGGCGTCGGCGGCATCGAGGCCGAGGCGGCCATGCTCGGACAGCCCGTCTCGATGCTCATCCCTCGGGTTGTCGGCTTCAAGCTGTCGGGCGCGATCCCTTCTGGCGCAACGGCTACCGACGTCGTCCTGACCATCACCGAGAAGCTGCGCCAGCACGGCGTGGTCGGCAAGTTCGTCGAGTTCTACGGCGAGGGCGTCGCCCAGGTCCCGCTGGCGAACCGTGCGACCATCGGCAACATGAGCCCGGAGTTCGGCTCCACCTGCGCGATCTTCCCGATCGACGACGTGACCCTGGAGTACCTGCGGCTGACCGGTCGCTCCGAGGAGTCCGTCGCGCTGGTCGAGGCGTACGCCAAGGAACAGGGGATGTGGCTGCAGGCCGGTCCCGACCAGCCCGAGGCTCGGTACTCCGAGTACCTCGAGCTGGACCTGTCCACGGTTGTGCCGTCGATCGCCGGCCCCAAGCGGCCGCAGGACCGCATCGCGCTGACCGACGCCAAGAGCGCGTTCCGCAAGGTGCTCCCGACCTACGTCTCCCACCATGAGGGCGACGCCGGCGCCGCGACCAGCTTTCCGGCCAGCGACCCCTCGCCGCAGGGCAGCACCGACGGCACCAACGGGGGAGACCGGCCGGGCGACGAGGGTGACGGCGCGGGCCGCCCGTCGAACCCGGTCACGGTGACCACCGGGGACGGTGCGTCCTTCGAGATCGACCACGGCATCGTGTCGATCGCCTCGATCACCTCCTGCACCAACACGTCCAACCCGTCGGTGATGATGGCGGCCGCGATGCTGGCCAAGAACGCCGTCGACCGTGGGCTGACCGTTGCGCCATGGGTCAAGACGTCGATGGCGCCGGGTTCCAAGGTGGTCTCGGACTACTACGAGAAGGCCGGCATGTGGCCCTACCTCGAGAAGCTCGGGTTCCACCTGGTGGGCTACGGCTGCACCACCTGCATCGGCAACTCCGGCCCGCTGTCTGAGGAGATCTCCGCGGCGATCAACGAGAACGACCTGGCCGTCGTCTCCGTGCTCTCGGGCAACCGCAACTTCGAGGGCCGGATCAACCCCGACGTCAAGATGAACTACCTCGCGTCGCCGCCGCTCGTCATCGCCTACGCGCTGGCCGGCACGATGGACTTCGACTTCGAGACCGAGCCGCTCGGCCAGGACACCGACGGCAAGGACGTCTTCCTCAAGGACCTCTGGCCGGCCCCGGCCGATGTCGAGCGGACCATCGCCGCCTCGATCAACCAGGAGATGTTCACCTCCGACTACGCCGACGTGTTCGCCGGTGACGAGCGCTGGCGCTCGCTGCCCACGCCCGAGGGTAAGACCTTCGACTGGGCGCCGGACTCGACCTACGTGCGCAAGCCCCCGTACTTCGACGGCATGAAGATGGAGACGACCCCGGTCGAGGACATCAGCGGGGCGCGGGTGCTGGCCAAGCTGGGTGACTCCGTCACGACCGACCACATCAGCCCGGCCGGGTCGATCAAGGCCGACAGCCCGGCAGGCAAGTACCTCGCCGAGCACGGGGTCGAGCGCAAGGACTTCAACTCCTACGGCTCGCGGCGCGGCAACCACGAGGTCATGATCCGCGGGACGTTCGCGAACATCCGTCTCAAGAACCTGCTGCTGGACGGCGTCGAGGGCGGCTTCACCCGCCTGTTCTTGAATGGTGATGGCCTGGCCGGCGGCGAGCAGACCACGATCTACGACGCGTCCGCGGCATACCAGGAGGCCGGAGTGCCGCTGGTCATCCTCGCGGGCAAGGAGTACGGCTCCGGCTCGTCGCGAGACTGGGCCGCCAAGGGCACCCGGCTGCTGGGCGTCAAGGCGGTCATCGCCGAAAGCTACGAGCGCATCCACCGCTCCAACCTCATCGGGATGGGCGTTATCCCGCTGCAGTTCCCGGCGGGGGAGTCGGCCGACTCGCTCGGGCTCGACGGCACCGAGACGTTCTCGATCACCGGCATCACCGGCCTGAACGATGGCGAAGCCCCGCGCACCGTGAAGGTCAGTGCGGAGCGCGAGGGCGGCGAGACGGTCGAGTTCGACGCGGTCGTGCGCATCGACACCCCCGGTGAGGCGGACTACTACCGCAACGGCGGCATCCTCCAGTACGTCCTGAGGTCGCTCGTCAACAGCTGAGCGTAGGCGGGCTTCACGTCGGTTCAACCGCGACCATCCGTGACAGCGCGTCACGGATGGTCGCGGTTCTTCTTTGAGGACGACCATCGGTGACGCCCGGGTCACCCGTGGTCTCGTATGCCGCCTGGTGCCCTGACCTGCGATGTCGCCGACTTTTGAGTTGCGGGGTCCACGCATCCGTGTTCAACTCGAAGAGTCGAGAACGTGTGACCCTTGAGCTGGGGAGTTCGGGGACATCCATTGGCAGGGACAGGCTGGCGAACGAGCCTCGTGCGGCTCGTGTTCGGCGCCGGGCTCCTCTGCGCGGCCTGGCTGCTGCTGGGAGCGGGGGAGGCGCGCGCGGACGATGCTCCGCGCGGGGCTTCCACGCCCAGCATCGGTGTGGTTCTGGAGATGGCCCATGTCGATGCCTGTCGGTCTGCACCTGCCTCGGCGAACAGGCGATCTCGCGCCGCCGTTCACGCAGACCTGGCTCGGCCCCTGGCTCGGCCAGTGGGTCACCGGGCGCGACCGATCGTGTCCGCCGCCCTGGCGACTGTCCAGCAGCGACCTGTCCTCGGGACTGACGTTACGACCGTCGCGACACGCGTCGTCCGACCCGTCGCACGCCCGGGCGAAGCCACGGTGGGGGCGTTGGCTCCTGTCGTGAGCCCGTTGTCACATCTGCCAGTCGTGCGGAGGCTGCCCATCGCCCCAGTGGCGGAAACGCTTGCAGGCGAAGGGCTCCGTGAGCCCGCCTTGACGGCCAAGCCGGACGCCCCACGTCGTCTCGCGACGCAGTCGCCACCAGCCGAAAGCAGGGCGCCCGTCGTCACCACGCCGACGGAGCCGGGCGTCGTCCATCGAGCGCCGGAACCTGCCTTCGCACTGTTGAGGGCCGTCCCGGCTGCCCCGGTCGTCTCGACGCCCCCCGGAGGCGATGCCCCCACGCAGCCGGGCGATCAAGGTGGGGTGCCTGTGCCTGTGCCCATGACAGCGAACGCGGGAAACTGCTCTGTGACAACGGATATGGCACTCCCGTCCTTGACCCCTGTGCTGCCGCAACCGGCATACGAGCGGGGTTTCGGACAGCTCTCCCGCTCTACCGGCGCCCCTGCGGAGGGACCGGACAACCGACCTGACTGATGCGTGCCGAGGCGCGGAGCATCGCGCCAACAGCACACAGCCGCCTACGGGCGGGACAACGCATCACAGGGAGGAATCAAATCATGCACGCATATCTGCGGAGGGGTCTTGAAGTGGCCCTCATGGTCGGAGGTGGTGTCCTGTTCTTCGCAGGACACGCATCGGCCGCCGACAGTACGACCGGGTCGCATAGCGCGGCCGGTGGAAACCAGCTCGTCGCGGCGCCAGCCGTACCGGTGACGGCGACGGGCAACTCCGTTGCGGTGCTGGGCAACTCGTCGAGCAGTGGTTCGTCGAGTGGTTCGGCTGCCGCTGCTCCGGCGGCTACGGGTTCGTCGGGTTCGACGACGACGGGTTCGGGTTCGGCGGGTGGTGGCAACCAGCTCACCTCGCCGGCGACCGCGCCAGTGACGGCGACGGGCAACTCCGTTGCGGTGCTTGGCAAGTCGTCCAGCAGTGGTTCGGCTGCCGCTGCTCCAGCGGCTACGGGTTCGTCGGGGTCGTCGGGTTCGACGACGACGGGTTCGGGTTCGGCGGGTGGTGGCAACCAGCTCGCCTCCCCGGCGGCGGCACCCGTGAGCGCGACGGGCAACTCCGTTGCGGTGCTGGGCAAGTCGTCCAGCGGTGGTTCGTCGAGTGGCGCCGCTCCGGCGGCTGCGGGTTCGTCGGGGTCGTCGGGTTCCACGGCGACGGGTTCGGGTTCGGCGGGTGGTGGCAACCAGCTCACCTCGCCGCCGCCCGCGCCAGTGACGGCGACGGGCAATGCCATCGCCGTGGGTGGCGACAGCACCGCCGGCGGGGCTGCGGCGACCGTGCCCGGCAGCACGTCTGGTGCCGCACCCGACACCACACCCGGCGCCGCGTCCTCTGATCTCGTCGCCGGTGCCGGGACTGGCGCCAGTCGGGACTCCGCAGGCGGGGGTGCGTCCAGTCAGGCGCGGTCGGCTCTGCCGGCCATCGCCTTGGTGGGTGCGGTGGCTCCGACCGCCGTGGCGCGGGCGACCGCATTGGCCAGCACGGGCATGAACGCCGTGTCGCTGCTGCTCCTGGCGATGCTCTGCCTGACCTTCGGCCTCGCACTCCTGGGGGTCAGGAGGGTGGTGCGGTCGGTCGCATAGTGACCTATGATCGAACGTATGTTCGATCTCTCCGATCCGCCTCAGGCAGCATCTGAGGCGCGAGGAGCCTGCGGTGTCGAGCCAGACCCGGCGGCCTAGCCCTCCCACGGGGGCGGTGCCGCCGGGCTGGCCACCACTGGTGCCACCGCCCGAGAGCGTGGGGTGGCAGGTGCCTGCGGTGTCCTGGCTGCTCGACTTCTGCCCGGCGGACTACCGGCTGTATGCCGGGTGGCGCCGCCAGCCGGTCGCCCTCGCCTGGGTGGCCACTCGCCACATCGACGCCCAGCTGGTGGCGATGCGTCAGGCCTACCGCGAGGTCCGGGTCGAGCTGGGTGGGCTGCTGACCAGCGAGGGGCTGGCTCAGGTGCTGGCAGACCTCGAGGCCGAGGGCGTCAGGCTCTTGGCGGCCCGGCGCAGCGCCGGGCTGGTCTACGACGCGTTGCAGGGCAAGCGCTACGTCCCCCGGCTGTGACGCCGTCGAGTAGTGCCGTCTCAGCCGGCCCGCGGCCTGGACCATGATGGAAGCCCCTGGTGACACGCACGACGAAAGGCCGCCCACGTGACCACCCCGGAACACCACCCTCAGGACCCGGTCGAGCCCTCGCCGCGCCAGCCGTGGCTGCACGAGCTGACGATCACGGCGGACGGCAGCTCGACCCAGGTGTCGTCCGCCGGGGGCGACATCGAGCGGGCCACGGCGCAGGGCTTCTACGTCGACGACGTCCGTCTGCTGGACGGGTTGGCGGTGCGGGTCGCGGGGGAGGCGGTCAGCCCCGTCGCCTCGGGCGCGCGCGGTGCGCGAGCCGAGTTCTTCGGCGTGGCGCGCGGGCTGGGGAGCCGTGGCGCAGACCCGACCGTCGAGGTCCGTCGCGTCCGGACCCTGCATGGTGCTGAGCTGGTCGAGGAGGTCACCGTCACCTCGCGCGCCGACGAGACGGTGGACGCCACCCTCGACCTCGAGCTGGCCTGCGACGCCATGCCCATCGGGTCGGTGAAGTCCGGCCTGCTGACCGGACCGGCCGTGGCGCCGGAGCGCCGCGAGGACGGCGTGGCGTTCGCCGCCGAGAGGCACGACGTGGTGGTCGGGTTCGACCCACCACCGGCCCGGCTCGAGCTGTCGGACGACGCCGCTGTCGCGCATTTCGACGTCGTGGTCGAGCCGGGCGGCCGCATGACGTGGCAGGTCCGCGTCGCGGCTGCCCGCCGGCAGCCGTCCGGGTTCGACGCCGAGCCCGGCGCCGACGCCGTCACCTGGGATCACGTGGCCGTCACGGCCGACGACCCGCGTCTCGCGCCCCTGGTGATGCAGTCGTTGGACGACCTGCGACACCTGCTGCTGCGTGACCCGCTGGAGCCTGCGGACGTGTTCGCGGCCGCAGGGTCGCCGTGGTATCTCACGTTGTTCGGACGCGACTCGATCTGGACCGCGCGGATGATGCTGCCGTTCGGCATCGAGCTGGCAGCAGGCACCCTCCGGGCCCTGGCCCGTCGACAGGGCACCCACGACGACGCCACCAGTGCCCAGCAGCCGGGCAAGATCCCCCACGAGGTGCGACGCACGGCATACGAGAGTCCTCGTGAGCAGCTGGTGCTCCCGCCGCTCTACTACGGCACTGTCGACGCGACCGCCCTGTGGGTCTGCCTGCTGGTCGACACGTGGCGATGGGGCCTGCCCGAGGCTGAGGTCCGCGAGCTCCTGCCTCATCTGCGGGCGGCTCTCGGTTGGCTCACCGGTCCCGGTCAGCCCGACGGTGACGGCCTGCTGAAGTACCTCGACACCACTGGTCACGGGCTCGCAAACCAGGGGTGGAAGGACTCCGGCGACTCCATGCGCTTCCGGGACGGTCGGGTCGCCGAAGGCCCCATCGCCCTCGTCGAAGCGCAGGCGTATGCCGTGGACGCGCTGGCCGGGGCCGCGGACCTGCTCGACTGGCTCGGGGAGCCGGGCGCGGAGGAGGCACGGCGCGAGGGGGCCCTGCTGAGGGACCGGATTCAGGCGGCGTACTGGGTCGAGGGCGACGCGGGACGCTACCTGGCGATGGCCCTCGACGGCCATGGTCGGCGGGTGGACGGCTTGGGGTCGAACATGGGCCACGTCCTGGGCACCGGCGTCCTGGACCCACAGCAGGCCAGGACCGTCGCGGACCATCTCACCGGCGAGGAGCTGCTCGACACGTTCGGTGTGCGCACGTTCGGCACCGGCAACGGTGGGTTCAACCCCATTGGCTACCACACGGGTTCGGTGTGGACCCACGACACGGCGATCGTCGCGCTCGGTCTCGCGCGCGAGGGACAGGACTCGGCCGCCGCCCAGGTGGCGCGCACCCTGTTGGCCGCGGGCGAGGCCTTCGACTACCGCTACCCCGAGCTCTACTCCGGCCTTCCCATGATGGGACGACCCTCTCCGTACCCTGCGTCGTGTCACCCGCAGGCGTGGTCGGCCGCGTCGGCCGGGGCCCTCGTGACTGTGGCGCTGGGACTCCAGGTCGACCTACCGCGCGGGGTGGTGCAGGTACGCCCCCTCCGACCGGCCCCGTTCGGCGCCCTGACCGTCTCCGGTATCCGACTGGGCGACGTCGTGGTGACCGTCAGCGTCGACGAGGCCGGGGTCGTGAGCCTGTCGGGGCTGCCGGACGGGGTCCGGGTCAGCGATAGCGCATAGACTCAGGCGGTTGTCCGGCAGTGACCGGACCTGTCGACCGCAACGGAAAGGACGCCTGCGCGTGGGAGTGCTCGAGACCATCGAAGGGCCGGCCGACCTCAAGGCGCTCGCCCCTGCCCAGATCCCGGCGCTCGCGCAGGAGATCCGCGACTTCCTCGTGGAGTCCGTCTCCAAGACCGGTGGTCACCTGGGTCCCAACCTGGGCGTCGTCGAGCTGACCATCGCCCTGCACCGGGTGTTCGACAGCCCGCGCGACACGATCGTCTTCGACACCGGGCACCAGTCGTACGTGCACAAGCTCCTCACCGGCCGCCAGGACTTCTCCAAGCTCAAGAAGCAGGGCGGCCTGTCCGGCTACCCCAGCCGCGCCGAGTCCGAGCACGACGTGGTCGAGAACTCCCACGCCTCCACGGCGCTGTCGTGGGCGGACGGCATCGCCAAGGGGCGCCGCCTGCGGGGCGAGCGCGGTCGGCATACGGTTGCCGTGATCGGTGACGGGGCACTGACCGGGGGTATGGCCTGGGAGGCGATCAACAACATCGCCGCCGACAAGAACCTCCCGCTGACCATCGTCGTCAACGACAACGAGCGGTCCTATGCCCCGACGATCGGCGGCCTTGCCGAGCACCTCGCGACGCTGCGCACCACGCGCGGCTACGAGCGGTTCCTCGACTGGGGCAAGAACACGCTGCACCGGACTCCGGTGGTCGGCGGCGCGATGTACGAGACGCTCCACGGGATGAAGAAGGGCCTCAAGGACATCGTCGCCCCACAGGGCATGTTCGAGGACCTCGGCCTGAAGTACCTGGGCCCCGTCGACGGTCACGACGAGGCGGCCGTCGAGGCCGCCCTGCGCCGGGCCAAGACCTTCGGCGGTCCGGTGCTCGTGCACGTCATCACCGAGAAGGGCCGCGGCTACGACCCGGCGCGGCGTGACGAGGGCGACCAGTGGCACGCCATCGGCAAGTTCAACCCCGAGACCGGCCTGCCGTTCGAGGTCAGCGGCCGGATCTGGACCGACGAGTTCAACGACGAGATGGTCGCGATCGGCGCCGAACGCGAGGACGTCGTCGCCCTGACGGCCGCGATGCTCATCCCGGTGGGGCTCGACGGCTTCGCCGCCGCCTATCCAGAGCGCGTCTTCGACGTCGGCATCGCCGAGCAACATGCGGTCACCATGGCGAGCGGCCTCGCGTATGCCGGGCTGCATCCGGTCGTGGCGATCTACGCCACCTTCCTCAACCGCGCCTTCGACCAGCTCCTGATGGACGCCGCGCTGCATCGGGCGGGCGTGACCTTCGTCCTCGACCGCGCCGGTGTCACGGGCAGCGACGGCGCGTCGCACAACGGCATGTGGGACATGACCCTCGCCTCGGTCGTGCCGGGCCTGCGGCTGGCGGCGCCCCGCGACGGCGACCAGGTGAAGGCGCAGCTGCGTGAGGCCCTGGACGTGTCCGACGGCCCCACCGTGATCCGGTTCCCCAAGGGCGATGTGGGTCCGGCCATCCCGGCGGTGCGCCGGCACGGCTCTGTCGACGTGTTGCACGAGACGTCCGCTGGGCGCTCCGACCTCCTGCTGGTGGGGGTGGGCGCGTTCGCCGCGATGGCCGTCGACGTCGCCGAGAAGCTCGAGGCCCAGGGACATACGGTGTGTGTGGTGGACCCCCGGTGGGTGCTGCCCGTCAGCGACGATCTCGTGGACCTGGCCCGGTCGGCGCGCGCGGTGGCCGTGGTCGAGGACAACCTCGTCAGCGGCGGGGTGGGCGCGGCGGTGAGCCTGGCCCTTCGCGAGGCGCAGGTGGCCACGCCCGTGCACCAGTACGGCATACCGAAGCGGTTCCTGGAGCACGGGTCGCGCAGCCAGGTCCTCGACGAGGTCGGGCTCACCGCCGACGCCGTCGCCACCGCCATTGCCCACGCTTGGTGCGACTAGCGCTCCCTCCATGGCGCGGACACGCCGCGCCTGGGGAGCGCTAGTCGCACAAGACTAGGCGGGGACGCTCGCAGCCCCGGCCGGCAGGAAGCGCTGGCCGGTGACCTTCTCGCTCACGCCCTCGCGGTCGAGCAGCGGGGTGATGCCGCCGTTCCAGAACTGGAACCCGGCACCCGTGATCATGGCCAGGTCGATGTCCATGGGAGCCTGCGCGACGCCCTCGTCGAGCATCCGCCGAGCCTCGTCGGCGATGACGCTGAGGACGCGCTCGCGCACCTCCTCGGTGGTCAGCACCACGGGGTCGGCGGGCTTGTCGAACAGCTGCTCGACCTCGGGGTCCACCACGGGCTTGCCCTCGGGCCAGATGTAGATGCCCGGCTTCTTGGCCTCGACGACCTTGCGCAGGTTGGGGGAGGAGTAGAAGCGGTCGGGGAACGCCTTGGCCAGAGTGTCGTTGTTGTGCAACGCGATCGCCGGCCCGACGAGACCCAGCAGGACGAACGGCGGCATCGGGGTCAGGCCGGCGAAGGCCTTGTCGGCCACCTCGATCGGCGTGCCTTCGTCGACGATCTTGGCGACCTCGCCCATGAAGCGGCCGAGCAGGCGGTTGACGATGAACGACGGGCTGTCCTTGACCAGGATCGTGGTCTTCTTCAGGGACTTGCCCGTGGCGAACGCCGTGGCCAAGGTGGCGTCGTCGGTCTGCTCGCCCTTGATGATCTCGAGCAGCGGCATCACTGCGACGGGGTTGAAGAAGTGGAAGCCCACGACTCGCTCCGGGTGCTGCAGGTCGGACGCCATCTCGGTGATCGACAGCGAGCTGGTGTTGGTCGCCAGGACGCACTCGGGCGAGACGACCGCCTCGACCTCGGCCCACACCTGCTTCTTGACCGACATCTCCTCGAAGACGGCTTCGAGGACGAAGTCGGCGTCGGCGAAGCCGTCCTTGGACGTCGCGCCGGTGAGCAGGCCCTTGAGGCGGTTGGCCTTGTCGGGCCCGATCCGTCGCTTGGCCAGCAGCTTGTCGATCTCGCCGTGGACATAGCCCACTCCCTTGGCCACCCGCTGCTCGTCGAGGTCGGTCATAACGACCGGGACCTCAAGACGCTGGGCGAACAGCAGGGCCAGCTGGCTCGCCATGAGTCCCGCGCCGACGATGCCGACCTTGGTGACCTTGCGAGCCAGGGACTTGTCAGGGGCTCCGGCCGGACGCTTGGCGCGCCGCTGCACCAGGTCGAAGGAGTAGAGCCCGGCCCGCAGCTCGTCTCCCATGACCAGGTCGGCGAGTGCCTCGTCCTCGGCTGCGAAGGCCTCGTCGCGAGCCGCCGTCCGGGCTGCGCGGACCAGCTCGAGTGCGCGGTAGGGCCCGGGGGCCTTGCCACCGGTCTTGGCGTCGACGAGACCCTTGGCGGCCTTGACGGCACCCTCCCACTCGGCTTCGTCGCGCGAGACCTCGGCCCGCTGGACCGTGACCTCGCCAGTGAGCACCCGAGCTGCCCACAGGAGCGACTCCTCGAGGAAGTCCGCCGGCTCGAACATGACGTCCGCGATGCCGAGCTCGAAGGCCTGGGCGCCCTTGAGCATGCGGTTCATGTTCATCGGGTTCTCGATGATGACCTTGAGCGCGTTGGCGGGTCCGATGAGGTTGGGAAGCAGGTAGCAGCCGCCCCAGCCGGGCACGAGCCCCAGGAACGTCTCGGGCAGCGCCAGCGCGGGCACGCCCGCCGAGATGGTGCGGTAGTCAGCCGACAGCGCGATCTCGACGCCGCCGCCCATCGCGGCGCCGTTGACGAACGCGAAGGTCGGCACGGGCAGGTCCATGATCGCTCCGAAGGCCGTGTGACCGGCCCGGGCGACCTCGAGCGCCTGAGCCCTGTCGGCAGCCTGTCCGACCGCCTTGAGGTCCGCGCCGACGGCGAAGATGAAGGGCTTGCCGGTGATGCCGACGGCCTGGATCTCGCCGGCCTCGGCGCGGGCCCGAAGCCCCTCCACGACCTTCGTGAGGTTCGCGATGGTCTCGGGGCCGAAGGTGTTGGGTTTCGTGTGGTCGAACCCGTTGTCGAGCGTGACGAGGGCGAGCGTGCCGGCGTCACCCGGCAGCCGGACGTCGCGGACCGGCGTGTGGGTCACGACCTCCTCGAACGCGGGAGTGGTCTGCTCGCTCATGCTGCGTCCTCCTTGGTGTCTTCCGCCCCGAAGTCGGCGTGGTGGGGGTTCTCCCAGATCACTGCGCCTCCCATGCCGATGCCGATGCACATGGCGGTCATGCCGTAGCGCACCTCGGGGTGCTCCTCGAACTGCCGGGCCAGCTGCGTCATGAGACGCACGCCGGAGGACGCCAGTGGGTGGCCGGTGGCGATGGCGCCGCCGTACTGGTTGACGCGCTCGTCGTCGTCGGCGATGCCGAAGTGCTCGAGGAAGGCCAGCACCTGCACCGCGAAGGCCTCGTTCAGCTCGAACAGGCCGATGTCGTCGATGGTGAGCCCGGCCTTGCCCAGTGCCTTCTCGGCGGCCGGGACGGGGCCGATCCCCATGACCTCCGGCTCGACGCCGACGAAGGCGAAGTCGACCAGGCGCATCCGCACGGGCAGCCCGAGCTCGGCAGCTGCCTCAGCGGAAGCCAGGATGCAGGCCGTCGCGCCGTCGTTGAGTCCTGCCGAGTTGCCGGCGCTCACGTTGCCGTGGGGGCGGAAGGGCGTCTTCAGCGCGGCGAGGTCTTCCAGCGTCGTGCCGGGGCGCGGCGGCTCGTCCTGCGTCGCCAGACCGAACCCCTGCTCCTGGTGCCGCGTGGCGACCGGGACCAGGTCCGGCTGGATCTGGTTGTTGGCGTACGCCTTCGCGAGCTTGTCCTGCGAGCCCACGGCATACGCGTCGCTGCGCTCCTTGGTGAGCGAGGGGAAACGGTCGTGGAGGTTCTCGGCGGTCGAGCCCATGACCAGCGCAGAGGGGTCGACGAGCTTCTCGGCCACGATCCGCGGGTTGGGGTCGACGCCCTCGCCCATGGGGTGCCGGCCCATGTGCTCGACACCTCCGGCGATGGCGACGTCGATGGACCCGAACGCGATCGACGACGCCGTGGTCGTCACCGCGGTCATGGCGCCGGCGCACATGCGGTCGATCGAGTAGCCGGGCGTGGTCTTGGGCAGGCCTGACAGGAGGGCGGCCATGCGGCCCAGCGTCAGCCCCTGGTCGCCGATCTGGGTCGTCGCGGCGATGGCCACCTCTTCCACCCGCTCGGGGGGCAGCTCGGGGTGGCGGCGCATGAGCTCACGGATGCATTTGATGACGAGGTCGTCGGCGCGGGTCTGGGCGTAGATGCCCTTCTCACCGGCCTTGCCGAACGGCGTACGAACGCCGTCGACGAACACGACCTCACGCAGAGTGCGGGGCACGGAGGGCCTCCCTTGACGAGGTGCTCGGATGACACCGGTATGCCGGTGCGTACAGTTCGATGCTACTGCTCGGTAACAAGGGGGTCACCGGGGCTCGCGCGTGAGAGCCGTCACGCCGTCCGGGTGTCGCCGTCAGTGCCCCTATCAGTGCCCTTATCAGTGTCGCCGTCAGCGCCAGTGCCGCCGTCAGCGCCAGTGCCGCCGTCAGCGCCGGTGCCGCTGCCGGCGACGGGGACGGCGTCCGGATGCGCCTCGAAGGCCGCCGCGATCATCGGGGCGACGATCTGGGTCTGCCAGCGCCGAGCGCCGAGCGCTTCGAGCGCCGCGGTGAACCCGGCAGCGCTGCGGTCGGCCGGAGGCGCCCAGATGACCCGTCGCAGGGGGTCGGGCGACAGGACGTTCTCGACGGGAACGACGTGTTCGGTGGCGAACGCCGTCACGGCCTCGCGGGTCATCGTCAGCCGGGCCGCGGCCACGGCATCGCGCTCGGCCCAGGCGCGCTGTGGTGGTGGCCCGTCCGAGCGGAGAGTCATGGGTGGCAGCTGAGCCTCGGTCAGGGCCTGGGCGCGACGGATGGCGTCCAGCCACTGGCGCTGGTAGCGCCGGACCGACCGGTGGCTGTCGGGCAGCTCCGCTGCCTTCGTCGGGGCAGCTGTCGCCAGCTCGACCAGCACCGCATCCGGCAGGACGCGGCCGGGGGACATGTCGCGGTCCTGGGCGACGAGGTCGCGGGTCTCCCAGAGCTCACGGACGATCGCGGCGGTGCGACGGTGCCGGACCCGGTGCATGCCGCTCGTCCGGCGCCACGGGTCGACCTTGGGAGGCGGCCCCGTGAAGGACAGCAGGGCCTCGAACTCCTGGCGTGCCCACTCCGCCTTTCCTTGCGCCGCCAGGTCCACGCCCATGAGGTTGCGCAGGTCGACAAGGACCTCGACGTCGAGTGCGGCATAGCGCAGCCACGGCTCCGGCAGCGGTCGCGTGGACCAGTCGACCGCCGAGTGCTCCTTGGCGAGGGTGAGCTGGAGGTAGTGCTCCACCACGGCAGCCAGCCCCACACGTGGCAGGCCCAGCAGCCGGCCGGCCAGCTCGGTGTCGAACAGCTGCCGCGGCGTCAGGCCGACCTCGGCGAGACAGGGCAGGTCCTGGGTGGCGGCGTGCAGGATCCACTCGGCGCCGCCGATGGCCTCGTTGAGGGGCGACAGGTCAGGGCAGGCGATGGGGTCGATCAGCCAGGTGCCCGAGCCCTCTCGGCGGAGCTGCACAAGATAGGCGCGCTGGCCATAGCGGTAGCCGCTGGCCCGCTCGGCGTCGAGCGCGACCGGGCCCTCACCGGCGGCGATCGCGCGAGCTGCCTCGAGCAGACCGCGCTCGGAGTCGACGACCGGCGGGACGCCGTCGACGGGCATGTCCAGAGGTGTCATGAGCAGGGCCGGCTCGACCGGCGACTCGACTACCTCGTCGGTCAGCGCCTGGGGCACGTCATGAGCTGCGGCACCGGTGTCGATCTCGGTCATCCGGCCAACCTATCTGGCCGATCTCGTCAGCGGCGCGGACCGGGCAGGGCGATGACCCCTTCCGGCAGCGGCGGCAGGCCCGCGATCGTGCACAGCAGGTCGGACCAGGCCAGCAGGTGGGCGCCGATGTTGCCCGACACCGGGGTCCAGGAGGCGCGCACCTCCATCTCGACGCTGGCGGGGCGGTCGGACAGTCCGGCGAAGCTCTCGGAGACGACGCGCGTGACGGTGCCTGCCTCTGCGGTGAACGTCAGGTGGTGGGACTCGAGCGCGTCGGTCAGCCAGGACCAGCCGACCGCTCCCAGCATGGGGTCGGTGGCGAGCTCGGGCTCGAGCTCGGCCCGCGCGAAGGTGACGGCACGCCAGGCTCCGTCCCAGGGCTCAGGCACCGAGGGGTCGTGCAACAGCACGAAGCGCCCGGAGGCCAGCTCGTCCTCGTCGGCGGCGGCGCCCACCACCTCGGCGGTGAGGGCCACGGCATACGGGGCGATCCGTTGCGGGGCGGGCACCTCGGTCAGACGGATCTCAGGGCGCAGCCGCGCCGAGCGCAGGTCGCTCAGCGCTTGTGCGAACTCGGGGGAGTGGTCTCCAGGGACCGTTCGGCTGCCCACCATCAGAGGGTATGCCGCGAGTCAGCCCGCTGCGGGCAACGGCGCGCCCGGCGGGGTGTCGGAGTGTCGAGGGGCGCCCGGTAGCGTGCTCGTCATGCTGTCCCTGCTGGCTCTCGCCTCGAGTGCCTGCTGGGGTACCTCGGACTTCTTCGCCGGGCTCCGGGCCAAGAGCCTGCCGGCAGCTGCGGTGGTCGCGTGGTCGCAGGGGCTTGCCCTCGTGATGCTCACGGTGGTGCTGGCGGTGCACGGGTTCGGCGCCTCGCCGGGCTGGGTGCCCTGGGCGCTCGCCGCCGGGGTCGCCGGGTCCGGCGCCCTGGTCTGCTTCTACGCCGCCCTGTCGACCGGGACCATGGGCGTCGTCGCTCCCGTCGCGTCGCTGGGGGTGCTCGTGCCCGTGCTGCTCGGCGTGTGGACGGGCGACCAGCCCCACACGCTGGCCTGGGTGGGCATGGCCGTCGCCATCGTCGGGGTGGCTCTGGCGTCGGGCCCGGAGCTCAGCGGCAGCGTGTCGGCGCGGCCGCTCCTGCTCGCCTGTGTCGCGGCGGTGGGTTTCGGGCTGGCGCTGTTCTGCCTCGACCGCGGTGCGCGCGTCTCCCTGCTGGACACCCTCTGGGGCATGCGCGCCACCTCGGTCAGCCTCTTCCTCCTTGCCGGGCTCGCCCTGCGCCGCACGGGAGGCGTCCGCGCTGCCGACCTGCCGGCCCTGGGGCTGATCGGGCTCGGCGACCTGGCGGCGAACGGGCTGTTCGCGTACGCGAGCTCGCACGGGGTCGTCAGTGTGTCGAGTGTGCTCGGCTCCCTGTATCCGGTGGTGACGGTGCTGCTCGCCCGGTTCCTCCTGGGCGAGCGACTGCGTCCGGTGCAGGGCGTCGGCGTCGGGGTCAGCCTCGTGGGCGTCGCCGTGCTCGCCCTTGCTCGGGCCTGACCCCGGCGCCACCTAGACTCCTGCGGTGACCTCCGCCAGCACCTCGCCGCAGGACTCCGCCCTCGTCAAGGCGGCCACCCGGCAACCGGTGCCGCACACGCCGGTGTGGTTCATGCGGCAGGCCGGCCGTTCGCTGCCGGAGTACCGCAAGGTCCGCGAGGGGGTCGGCATGCTCGAGTCCTGCCGACGGCCGGACCTGGTCACCGAGATCACGCTGCAGCCGGTCCGCCGCCACGGTGTGGACGCCGCCATCTTCTTCTCCGACATCGTCGTGCCGTTGGCAGCCGTCGGCGTCGACCTCGACATCGTCGCGGGCGTGGGGCCGGTGGTCGCCGAGCCCATCCGGACCCGGGCCGACCTCGACCGCCTGCCGGCCCTGACGCCCGAGCACGTTCCCTACATCACCGAGGCGGTGCGGCTGCTCGTCGCCGAGCTGGGCCAGACGCCGCTGATCGGCTTCGCGGGTGCGCCGTTCACGCTGGCCAGCTATCTGGTCGAGGGCGGTCCGAGCAAGAACCACGAGCACACCAAGGCGCTGATGTACGGAGACCCCGAGCTGTGGCACGACCTCTGCGCCAGGCTGGCGCAGATCTCCGGGGCCTTCCTCGACGTCCAGGCCGAGGCGGGGGCCTCGGCGGTGCAGCTGTTCGACTCGTGGGTGGGCGCACTGCCGCGCGCCGACTACGAGCGGTTCGTCCAGCCGCACTCCGCTGTCGCGCTCGCCGCTGTCGCGAGGCGCGGCATACCGAAGATCCACTTCGGGGTGGGGACCGGCGAGCTGCTGCCCGCCATGGGAGCCGCTGGGGCCGACGTCGTCGGCGTCGACTTCCGCGTGTCCCTCACCGACGCGCTGGCCCGGCTCGACGGCTCGTATGCCGTGCAGGGCAACCTCGACCCGGCCCTCCTCTTCGCCCCCTGGGAGGCGCTGGAGGCGAAGGTGCGCGGCATCGTCGAGGAGGGGCGGGCCGCCCCGGGCCACATCTTCAACCTGGGGCACGGCGTGCTGCCCGACACCGACCCCGACGTCCTGACGCGCGTGGTCGAGCTGGTGCACGAGGTCAGCTCGCGCTGACCGCCGGGGGTGGGGAACTGACCCGACGCCGGCGCAGGAACCACCACACGGGCAGCCCCAGCAGGGCCACGAGCACAGCGAACGGCAGCACGGCACCGACGACCGTCAGGAGCACGCCCACGGAGGTAGCGAAGGCGCTCCACCCGCCCTTGAGCCCCGCGAAGAAGCCGGTCGCCGGCTGTGGCGGCACGATCACTGCGGGTTGGGTGGTGAGGCTGACCTGGACCGGAGAGCGGGCCACGCTGCCCTTGAGCGAGGCGAGCTGCGCCTCGAGGGCCTCGAGGTCCGACTCGCGACGCGTGAGCTCGGCCTCCAGGGTCACGACCTGGGTCAGGTCCTTGGCGTTGTCGAGGAAGCCGCGCACCCGCGCGACGCTGACCCGCATGGTCGCGAGCCGCGACTGGGTGTCGACGATCTGGGAGCCGACATCGTCACTGGAGCTGGTGGACTGGAGCACCTTGCCGACCGAGCCCAGGTCGTCAAGGACGCCGTCGAGCCGGTCGGAGGGCACCGAGAGGGTGATCTCGGCGTAGGTGGTCGCGCTGACCTTGGTGGAGTCGGTGAGAGGGACGGGGCCAGGGCCACCGGAGGTGCCGATGCTCTCGGCCAGGATGATCCCGTCGGCGGCGGCCGAGGTGGCGCGCACCTTCGCGACGCCCTGACCGATGTCCTTGACCTGCAAGGCGATCGTGGCGCGGCGAGCGAGTGCCTCCTGTCCAGCCTGCAGGGCCGTGGTGTCCACGCCGCCGGTGGTCGTCGGGGCGATGCTCTTGCCGCTGCCGCCAGCAGAGCTCTGGGCTGTGCTGTCGCCCGCAACCGGGGCTCCTCCGACGACTCTTCCGGCGGCGTGGTTGGGGGCGGCCCCACTGCTGGCGGTGGCGCCGCTGCCGGAGCTGCAGGCGCCCAGTGCCAGTGCGGCGATGAGTCCGACGCCGAAGCCGGCGCGGGCGGGGATGTGGTCGGAGCCGGTGGTGAGTTGACGCTCGAGAAACATGGCGACCCCCTGGTCGGTCGTGTCGGTGCGAGTGGGCCTGCTGTACGTCCGGACACCACTTCGACTCCCGCCGGGGCGAGTGCGTTCCAGCCCCGGTGGTGACGAAACCGTCACGGTCTTGAAAGGGTGTGCCCATGAGCGGGTCACGGGTCGTCGTCGTCGGTGGGGGCATCGCCGGCCTCGTCGCGGCGTGGGAGACGGTCCGGGCCCTGCCCGACGCAACGGTGACCCTCGTGGACGCGGCCGACCGCCCCGGGGGCAAGCTGCGCCGCGAGCCCGTGGCGGGCGTCGCCATCGACGTCGGGGCCGAGTCCGTGCTGGCCCGCCGTCCCGAGGCGGTCTCGCTGATGGAGGAGCTCGGCCTCGGCGCACAGGTCGTGCACCCGGCGACGACCGCGGCCGCCATCTGGTCGCGGGGCGACCTGTACCCCATGCCGCGCGGCACCCTGATGGGGATCCCCTCGCCCCCGTCGTCCGGGCTCGGCATCCTGTCTGCCGAAGAGGTGGCCCGTGCGGAGGACGAGCAGCCGTGGCCCGGGGGCGACTTCGAGGATGTGTCGGTGGGGGACTACGTCGCAGCCCGGTTGGGTGACGCGGTCGTCGATCGGCTCGTCGAGCCTCTTCTCGGTGGGGTGTATGCCGGTCAGGCCAGAACTCTGTCCCTGCGCGCCTGCCTGCCCGTCGTGTTCGAGGCGGTGCGGCGGGGAGAGTCGCTCAACAGCGCTGCGAGGTCTGTCGCCGCGGCGTCTGCTGCTGCCAGCGACGGCGTTCCCGCACCCGTCTTCGCCGGTCTCGACGGGGGAGTCGGCAGGCTCGCCGAGGTGCTCACCGAGCACCTGCGCATGGTGGGCGTGGTGGTGCGCAGCGGCACCATCGCCCGTGAGCTGCGCCGCCTGCCCGACGGGGCCGCCCGCTGGTCGGTCGTCGTCGGGTCACGAGCCCAGCCCGAGCAGATCCAGGCCGATGCGGTGGTGCTGGCCGTGCCCGCCACGCCGGCCGGACGCCTCCTCGCTCCCCATTCCCCGTCGGCAGCCCAAGAGCTCGCGAGCGTCGAGTACGCCTCGATGGCGATCGTGACCCTGGCGGTCGACTCATCGGCTCGTGGTGGGCTGTCGCACCCTCCGCTGAGTGGGTCGGGGTTCCTCGTGCCGCCCGTCGAGGGGCGCATGATCAAGGCGAGCACGTTCACCTCCTCGAAGTGGGGCTGGGTCGCCGGGGCCGCCCAGGACCTGTCGTTCCTGCGGGCGTCGGTGGGCCGACACCGCGAGACCAGCGACCTCCAGCGTCCTGACGCTGAGCTCGTGGCACTGGCGGTCGCCGAGGTGAGCGAGGCACTCGGTCACCAGCTGCCTCCGGTCGTGGACACCCACGTGCAGCGCTGGGGTGGAGCCCTTCCGCAGTACGCCGTGGGTCACCTCGACCGGGTCGCACGGATCCGTTCCGCGATGCTGGGGCTGGAGGGGCTGGCCCTGGCCGGCGCGGCATACGAGGGGGTGGGGGTCCCTGCGTGCATCGCCAGCGGGCGGGCCGCCGCACAGACGGTGGTGACCCACCTGCGCGCTCGCGCGGAGGGGGCGAGAGAATAGGTCCATGACCGGCAAGCCTTCGCCCTCCAGGATCCGCGAGATCAACGACTCCATCCGCTATGCGATGTGGTCGGTGTTCGCCGTGACAGCGCCGCTGGGGGACAACCGCGAGGTGATGGCCAAGGAGGTCGAGGAGCTCTTCGCCCGGCTGGAGTCCGAGGGCGTCGTCACCCGCGGGGTCTACGACGTCGGCGGTCTGCGCGCCGAGGCCGACTTCATGGTCTGGTGGCACGCCGAGCGGATCGAGGACGTGCAGGGGGCCTACCGGGCGCTGCTGCGTACCGAGCTCGGGCAGCTGCTCGAGCCCACCTGGTCGGCTGCGGCCCTGCACCGGCCGGCCGAGTTCAACAAGAGCCACATCCCGGCGTTCCTTGCCGACGAGCAGCCCAAGGACTTCATCTGCGTCTACCCGTTCGTGCGGTCCTACGACTGGTACCTGCTCGACGACAAGGAGCGCCGCGACATGCTGCGCGAGCACGGGCAGCAGGCGCGCGAGTACCCCGACGTGCGCGCCAACACGATCGCCGCGTTCGCACTGGGCGACTACGAGTGGGTGCTGGCCTTCGAGGCCGACGAGCTGCACCGCATCGTCGACCTCATGCGAGAGCTGCGCGCCTCACGGGCCCGGATGCACGTCCGCGAAGAGGTGCCGTTCCACACCGGGCGCCGGGTCGAGGTCGCCGAGCTGCTCGCCTCGCTGCGCTGAGAGCCGGTCGCTGCGCTGGGAGCCGGTCAGGCCTTGGGGCGCAGCGTCATCGAGATCGAGTTGATGCAGTACCGCTGGTCCGTCGGCGTGCCGTAGCCCTCGCCCTCGAAGACGTGCCCGAGGTGGCTGCCGCAGGTCGCGCAGCGCACCTCGACGCGCTTCATGCCCATGGTGCGGTCCTCGATGTACTCGACGCTGTCGCCCGCCAGCGGGGCGTAGAACGACGGCCAGCCACAGTGGCTCTCGAACTTGGTCTCCGACGTGAACAGCTCCGCTCCACAGGCTCGACAGGCGTAGACGCCCTCGGTCTTGGTGTCGGTGTACTCGCCGACGAAGGGACGCTCGGTCCCCGCCTGGCGAAGCACGTGGAACTCCTCCGGGCTCAGCTCCTCGCGCCACTGCTGGTCGGTCTTGGCGACGGCATACGTCTTGTCGGTGCTCCTCATGCCTGGGTCAACACCGCCAGTCGGCCATTGGTTCCCGGCTAGGCTGCCCGGCATGGCGGCGAAGGCAACCGAGCTGGAGGTCCCCGGCGGACCCGAGGGCTCGCGACTGGTCCGGATCTCCAGCCCCGAGAGGCTGATCTGGCCCCAGGACGCGATCACCAAGCTCGACCTCGCGCGCTATGCCGTCGATGTCTACGGCGGGCTCATACGCGCCCTGGGCGACCGGCCTGTGACGCTGCAGCGCTTCCCTGAGGGCATCACGGGGGAGGAGTTCTGGACCAAGAACCCGCCCAAAGGCATGCCCGACTTCATCCACCCGGTGATGTGCACCTATCCCTCCGGGCGCAGGCACCTGCAGGTGGTCGTCGAGGAGCCGGCCGCGGTGGTGTGGGCCGTCCAGATGAACACCGTGACGTTCCACCCGTGGCCGGTCCGCACCAGCAACGTCGACAACCCCGACGAGCTGCGCATCGACCTCGACCCGCAGCCGGGGCGCGACTTCAAGGACGCGGTCGAGGCGGCCCTCGTCCTGCGCGAGCTGCTGTCCGAGCTCGGCCTCACGGGCTGGGCCAAGACGTCGGGCAACCGCGGCGTGCACGTGTTCGTCCGGGTCGCGCCGACCCACGAGTTCCTCGACGTGCGGCACGGCGTCATCGGTATCGCGCGTGAGCTCGAGCGCCGCCTGCCCGACCTCGTCACCACGTCGTGGTGGAAGGAGGAGCGGGGCGAGCGGGTGTTCGTCGACTTCAACCAGGCCTGCCGTGACCGCACCATCGCCTCGGCCTACAGTCCGCGCCCCCTACCCGGAGCCCCGGTGAGTATGCCGGTGAGCTGGGAGGCGCTCGCGGGCGTCCGTCCGGGCGACTTCACCGTACGCACCGTGCCGGGCATCGTGGTGGCCGACGGGGACGCCTGGGCCGGGATCGACGATGCCGTCGGCGACGTCCGCTCTGCAATCGCGTTGTGGGACAGGGACGTTCACGAACGGGGACTGGGTGAGCTCAACTTCCCGCCCGACTATCCCAAGATGCCGGGGGAGCCACCGAGGGTGCAGCCCAGCAAGCGCCGCAAGGACAAGTCCGACGATGACTACATGCCGCCCAAGGCCGAGCGGGACGCCGACCTCCGGACGGTGTGGGGCCCCGTGGTGCCGCCCGTCGCGCCCATGCTGGCCAAGCCGGTCAAGGGGATCCCCACAGGGGCCTACCTGTTCGAGCCCAAGTGGGACGGGTTCCGGTCGATCATCTTCAGGTCCGGCGACCAGGTCGAGATCGGCAGCCGCAACGAGAAACCCATGACCCGCTACTTCCCCGAGGTGGTCGAGGCGGTCCTGTCCAGCTTCCCGGACAAGTGTGTGGTCGATGGTGAGATCGTCCTGGTCGGCGACACGGGTGACCGCCTCGACTTCGACGCGCTGCAGCAGCGGATCCACCCCGCGGCCAGCCGGGTGAAGAAGCTGGCGGCCGAGACGCCCGCGAGCTTCGTCGCCTTCGACCTGCTGGCGATCGGCGACGAGGACCTCATGGGGGAGCCGTTCGAGACTCGCCGGGCCCGGTTGGAGGAGGCTCTGGGCGGTGCTCAGCCGCCCATCCACCTGACCCGCGCCACCGACGACCCGCAGGTGGCCCAGAAGTGGTTCGAGCAGTTCGAGGGAGCTGGCCTCGACGGGGTCATCGCCAAGCCCCTCGACATCGCCTACGTCCCCGACAAGCGGCTCATGCTCAAGATCAAACACGAGAGGACGGCCGACTGCGTGGTGGCGGGCTACCGCACCCACAAGACCGGCGACGATGCCATCGGCTCCCTCCTGCTGGGTCTCTACACCGACGAGGGCCGGCTGATGAGCGTCGGCGTCATCGGCGCCTTTCCCATGGCCCGGCGCAAGGAGCTCTTCGAGGAGCTGCAGCCGCTGGTGACCACGTTCGAGGACCATCCGTGGGCGTGGGCGGCCGAGGAGATGGGCACCCGGACTCCGACGGGCGGCGCGACCAGCCGGTGGAACGCGGGCAAGGACCTGTCCTTCACCCCGCTGCGCCCCGAACGCGTGGTCGAGGTCCGCTACGACCACATGGAGGGTGCGCGGTTCCGGCATACGGCACAGTTCGTCCGGTGGCGCCCCGACCGTGAGCCGCAGTCGTGCACCTACGCGCAGCTCGAGGAGCCGGTGAGCTTCGACCTCGCCGACGTCCTCGGCGAGGGCTAGCCGTCATGGCGGACCGTCGGGTCCCGGCTCGCGAGGCCGCGCTGGGTGCTGCGGTCGTGGGCGGCTCGCTCGCCGTGGGAGGCGCGCTCAGCTCGGTCGGCGCTGCCGTGTACTTCGCGCGCAAGGCGCTCACACCCGACCGGCAGCGACCCGACGACACCCGGATCCTCGCCGTGGACGAGCGGTCGGTGACCCTCGACCTCACCGTCGACACCCAGATGCCGGGCAGGTACGGGCTGTGGCTGGACGGCTCCATGGGTCACGTCCGCCTCGGCGAGGTCAAGGACGTCGACGAGGAGCGGGGCCGCGTGCGGCGTGAGGTCCACGGGGTCGACTTCGGGCACCTGGCGCCCGGCTTCGCACGGTGGAACCAGTACTACTTCGCGGGACCGCCGGACCGGGCGCTGCGGGTGCCGACCGAGTATGTCGACGTGACGACTGAGCTCGGGACCATGCCTGCCTGGGTCATCCCGGCCGCGGAGGAGACCGGCCGCTGGGCGGTCCTGGTGCACGGTCGCGGCGCCCGTCGAGACGAGGGCCTGCGCGCCGTGAAGCCGCTGCGCGACAGCGGTCTGAACGTCATCATCCCCAGCTACCGCAACGATCTCGGCGCTCGTAGCGGCCCCGACGGCCGGTACAACCTCGGGCTCTCGGAGTGGCGGGACATCGAGGATGCCGCACTGGCCGCACTCCAGCGTGGTGCGCGAGAGCTCGTCCTCGTCGGCTGGTCGATGGGCGGGGCGATCGTGCTTCAGGCGCTCAGTCAGAGCTGGCTGAGCGGCTACGTGAGCCGCGTCGTGCTGGACGCCCCCGTCATCGACTGGGGCGACGTGCTGTCCCACCACGCGCGGCTCCACAAGGTGCCCGCACCGCTGGGGGCGTTGAGCCGGTCGCTGATGGGCCGCCACTCGACCAGGCGGCTCGTGGGCGTGCACAGCCCGCTGGACGTCGCGAGGACGAACTGGGTCGAGCGAGCTGCAGAGCTGCGACACCCGATGCTGCTCATCCACTCGGTGGACGACGAGTTCGTGCCGGTCGGCCCCTCCGAGCGGCTGGCGGCCGCGCGCCCGGATCTGGTGACCATGGAGCGCTGGGACACCGCCCGGCATACCAAGGAGTGGAACGTCGACCCGGACCGGTGGGAACGCTCCGTCGCGGCGTTCGTCAGGGCGTGACGCGCCAGCGGCTCAGCAGGGTGCCGTCCTCTTCGAGCAACAGCATCGGAGACATCGCCACCTCTCGGGGCGGCCCGGAGACGATGCTCTTGTGGTCGCCGCCGACGACCTTGGGCGACCACGTGAGGTCCAGCTCGTCGACCACGCGGGCCTCGAGCAGGCTGCCGAACAGCGCCGGGCCTCCCTCGCACAGGATCTGGCGAGCGCCCTGGTCCTCCAACAGATGCCGCATCGCCACCAGGTCCACCGTGTCGGCCCCTGCTGTGTGGACGAAGTCCGGCCCGAGCAGCTCGCGGGACCGGCCCAGCGCGCGACCATCGGCACCCTTGCGGGTGACGAGCAGGACGGACCCCTCCGGACCGCCGAGGACGCTCTCGGGCACCGCGCCGGAGTGGCTCACGACGACCAGCCGGGGCGCTGCCGGATCGCCGACCCGCAGCGACGGGTAGCCCTCCGCGCGCACCGTGCCTGCGCCCACAACCACGACGTCGCTGAGCCGGCGCAGCAGGTCGAAGACGACGTGGTCTGCCTCGGTGTTGATGCTGCCTGAGCGATGGTCTCCGCCCGTCGCGGCGCCGTCGAGAGTCGAGACGAAGTTGGCCCGCATCCAGCGCCGAGCGGGCGCGGCATAGAGGTCGGTGAGCTGGGCACGGTCCAGGGACTCTCCCGGCTGGTGCAGGCCGTTCGAGTCGAGCAGCAGGCGCATGGTGCGAGTGTGCCATCAGTAGGCTGCGCGGGTGCCTGGTTCGTTGCTCGACCGCTCCCCGCAGCTCGACCGTGAACGGCTGGTTCGCGAGCTGGTCCCTCCGCCCCGGTTCGATGCCGAGCGGTTCTCGACCTACCGACCCGATCCGGCGGAACCCAGCCAGGCAGCCGCCGTCGAGCGGCTGCAGTCGTATGCAGCCGCGTTGGACGGAGGAGCCCCTCGTGGGTGGTTCGGCCGGAGGCGCAGGCCCGCTTCCGGGCGCGGGATCTATCTGGACGGCGGGTTCGGCGTCGGCAAGACGCACCTGTTGGCGTCGCTCTGGCACGACGTGCCCGGGCCGAAGGCCTTCGGGACGTTCGTCGAGTACACGAACCTCGTGGGGGCGCTCGGGTTCCAGCCGACCGTGGAGGCGCTGAGCGGGCACCAGCTGGTGTGCATCGACGAGTTCGAGCTCGACGACCCCGGCGACACGGTGCTCATGGCGACGCTGCTTGGCAGGCTCGCCGACGCGGGGGTCAGCCTGGCTGCGACGTCGAACACGCTCCCCGACGCGCTGGGAGAGGGGCGCTTCGCCGCGGAGGACTTCCTGCGCGAGATCCAAGCGCTGTCAGCCCGTTTCGACGTCGTCACGGTGGAGGGTCCGGACTACCGGCACCGCGACACGGTCGACGCGCCGCCCCCGTTGACCGAGGACGAGGTCGCCTCGGCGGTGGATCGCGAGGGCGGCCTGCTCGACCATTTCGTCGACGTGACCCGACACCTGTCGACCGTGCACCCGAGCCGTTACCGCGCGATGCTCGACGGGGTGGGCGCGGTGGGATGGACGCACGTGCGACCGGTGACCGACCAGGCGGTTGCCCTGCGGCTGGTTGTGCTGGCCGACCGGCTCTATGACGCAGCGATCCCCGTCTTCGCCAGCGGAGCGGCTCTGTCCGACCTGTTTCCCGCCGAGCTGCTCTCGGGCGGCTACCGCAAGAAGTACTTCCGCGCGCTGTCCCGGCTCACTGCGCTCGCGCGTGCTGACCTGCAGTGACAGGATGCCGAGATGGCCACCAAGTCGAAGAGTCCAGGGAAGCCGAAAGAGTCGACCAAGGCGACGAAACATCCCGAGTCGACTTCCGCTGAGGTGACCACCCTGGCCCCGGTCCGTTTCAGCGATGCGCTGAGGGTCGGCCCGGGGTTCGTCCTCGCTGAGAGCTCCACCCGCGCGACACCTGCCTTCAAGGGCAAGAAGAAGCGGGGCGCGGCGGCGCTGGCTGCGCGGGCCGGTGAGATCGGGGAGTTCCAGGAGCGGCTGTATGCCGAGTCCAAGATGGACGGCCAGCGCTCGCTGCTGCTCGTGGTCCAGGGCCTGGACACATCGGGCAAGGGCGGGATCATGCGCCACGTCGTCGGTCAGATGGATCCACAGGGCGTGCGCTACACCGCCTTCAAGGCACCGACGGCGCAGGAGCGGCAGCACCCGTTCCTCTGGCGGATCCGCAATGCGCTCCCGATGCCGGGCCAGGTCGGCGTCTTCGACCGTTCGCACTACGAGGACGTGCTGGTCGCCCGCGTGCACGACCTGGTCCCGAAGTCGACGTGGTCTCGGCGCTACGCACAGATCAACGACTTCGAGGCCAAGGCCGTCGAGCGCGGCATCACGATCGTCAAGGTCATGTTGCATCTGTCCCCGGACGAGCAGAAACACAGGCTGACGCGACGGTTGCAGCGACCGGACAAGCAGTGGAAGTACAACCCGGGCGATGTCGACGAGCGCATGCTCTGGCCGCAGTACCAGGAGGCCTACCAGGCCGTGCTGGACCGGACCTCGACGGACCTGGCGCCCTGGTATGTCGTCCCGGCGGACCGCAAGTGGTACGCCCGGCTGGCCGTGCAGAGCCTCGTGCTGGAGCACCTGGAGACCATGGACCCGCAGTGGCCGACGGTGGACTTCGACGTCACGGCCGAACAGCGGCGACTGGCGGAGACCTAGAGCGTGCAGATCTAGAGAGCGGCCGCCGCGCGGTCCACGAGGGCCTTGGCGCCGCGCTGGGACCACTGGGCGTCCAGCGTGCCGAAGGTCGCCCCGTGGTCACCCCCGAGACGGCTGGCGATGAAGGCGTCCGCGACCTCGTTGGGGGCGAACTGGACGAGCAAGGACGCCTGCAGGGTCAGGGCGAGCTGCTCCACGATGCGGCGCGCGCCGGCCTGCGCAGCGGGCTGCGCGGCATACGCGATGATCTCGCCCACGCGGGTGATGGCCCCGTCGAGCACTGGGTCGTGACCCGACGCCTTGCTCACCTCGGCGACGAAGGCCTCGACCGACGCGGGCTCCCGGCTCACTGCGCGCAGGACGTCGAGCGCGTTGACGTTGCCGGAGCCCTCCCAGATCGAGTTGAGGGGCGCCTCGCGGTAGAGCCGGGCGAGGCCGTTCTCCTCGACATACCCGTTGCCCCCCAGGCATTCCAGCGCCTCGGCCACCATGGGGGACGTGCGCTTGCAGACCCAGTACTTCCCCACGGCCACGCCGAGTCGTGACAGGGCGGTGTCGCCCTCGTCGACGGCGTGGGCGAGCCGCAGGCCGAGCGTGGTCGCCGCCTCGGACTCGAGCGCGAGGTCGGCGAGCACGTTCTGCATGAGCGGCTGGTCGACCAGCAGCGCCCCGAAGGCGGACCGATGCCTGGCGTGGTGGACGGCACGAACGAGAGCAGCCCGCATCGTCGAGGCTGAGCCGAGGATGCAGTCGAGCCGGGTGGCCGCGACCATGTCGAGGATGGTGCGGATGCCGCGACCCTCGTCGCCGACACGCACCCCCCAGGTGTCGTCGAGCTCGACCTCGGAGGAGGCGTTCGACCGGTTGCCCAGCTTGTCCTTGAGGCGTTGCAGCGCAAAGGAGTTGCGGGTGCCGTCGTCGAGCACGCGGGGGACCAGGAAGCACCCGACCCCGGCCTCGGTCTGGGCCAGGACGAGGAACGCGTCGCTCATCGGGGCCGAGCAGAACCACTTGTGACCGGTCAGCCGGTAGGTGTCGCCACCCTCCAGCGGGCCGCCCGGGGCGGCGACCGCCTGGGTGGTGTTGGCGCGGACGTCGGAGCCGCCCTGCTTCTCGGTCATCCCCATGCCGGCGATGGCGCCCCGCTTGGCGGCCACGGGCCGCAGACCGAAGTCGTAGGAGCGCGAGGCGAGCTGGGGGACCCAGCGCGCGGCGAGGGCAGGGTTCGAGGCAAGGGCCGGCGCTGCGGCATACGTCATGGAGACCGGGCAGAGGTGACCCTGCTCCGTCTCGGACCAGGCGATGAAGCCGGCGGCACGGCGCACGTGGTCGCAAGAGCCAGCGGGCCGGGTCCACGGCTCCGCCGTGAGGCCGGCGCCCACAGCGACCTCCATGAGGGAGTGCCACGCGGGGTGGAACTCGACCTCGTCGGCCCGCTCACCGGTGGCTGCGTGGGTGCGCAGCACCGGCTCGGAGGTGTTGGCCTGCACGGCCCAGGTGCGTGCCTGCGTCGACCCGGCGCGCGCACCGAGCGCACACACCTCCTCGTATGCCGCCGGCGACGCCCAGCGACGCAGCCCCTCGTGCAGCGCTGGCTGGCTGTCGACCGTGTTGTAGTCGGGGAGCGGGGGCACCTGGTTGGTGACGGCGTGGGTGGGCACGACGCACACTATGCCGGGATACCGTGGCGGGGTGAGTCTTAGGGGTCGGGTGCGTCGCGAGCTCGCGGGCGTGCCAGGAGCACTGCCCGTGGCAAGACTCACAGTCGAGACGATCCGGGTGTGCCTGCGGTACCGCGTGACGGGGCTGGCGTCCGAGGCGGGGTTCTTCATGCTGCTCTCGCTGCCGCCCCTGTTGCTGGGGCTGTTCGGGGGGGTCGGCTATCTCGGGGGCTGGCTGGGGCAGGACATCGTCCAGCGGCTGGTCGCCGGGGTCACGAGCTTCGCGGAGCAGTACCTCCTCGAGGGGGTGGTCACCGCCACGATCATCCCGACGGTCCAGGAGGTGCTGAAGAACGGCCGGTTCGACCTGATCTCGGTGGGATTCCTGCTCTCCATCTGGTCGGGCTCTCGAGCGCTCAACGTGTTCGTCGACACGATCTCGATCATGTACGGGCAGTCCGGTGTGCGCGGCATCGTCCGGACGCGGGTGCTCTCCCTGACGCTCTACTTCCTGTCGCTGCTCGTGGGGATCGTGGTGATCCCCCTGGTCGTGGTCGGCCCGGAGTGGTTGGGAGCGCTGCTGCCACCGGAGCTGCACTTCCTGACGTACCTGTACTGGCCGGTTGTGACGATCCTGGTGGTGGCGAGCGTTGCCACGCTCTTCCACATCTCCACGCCGAGCCGGACGCCGTGGCTGCGCGATGTCCCCGGTGGCGTGCTGACCTTGGTCATCTGGGTGCTGGCGTCGTTCGTGCTGCGGGGGAGCCTGACCGCCTCCGTGCGGAACGGCACGTCGATCTATGGGCCACTGTCGGCGCCGATCGTGCTGCTCATCTGGCTCTATGCGCTGGCGATCGCCGTCCTCATCGGGGCCGCGCTCAACGCGGCCATCCGGGCGCTCTGGCCGGTCGAGGAGAGGCCGTCGCTGCGGGCGCAGGGGGTCACCTGGGCCAAGGAGCGTCTGGCGGTCCGGCGGGCTGAGCGGGCGGGGGCTTCGAGGCCGACGGGCGAGCTGGCCGCCTCGGTCCACGAGCTGCGCGCGGAGGCCCGCAAGCCGCTGACCCCCATGCCGGAGGGGGTCGAAGAGGAGCCCGGCTCCGGGGCCCCCGAGGTGGTCGCCGACGGTTCTCAACGAAGCCAATTTGAAGACGACGAGCAAGATCGGATACTGTCTGTCCGCACGCGCAGCGGGTGAAAATCCCGCTCGACACCAATAGCGCGGGTAATGCGGATGTAGCTCAGTTGGTAGAGCGCAACCTTGCCAAGGTTGAGGTCGCCGGTTCGAGCCCGGTCATCCGCTCGGAGGGTTTGACCGCCTTCACGGTGGAGTGGCCGAGAGGCGAGGCAGCGGCCTGCAAAGCCGC
>NZ_DASYGF010000017.1:0-4332 GCF_036000045.1 Pedococcus sp. | reverse complement strand
AGCGGACGGTTGCCGGGGCCCGTGACCGGGCGGCCGCGGCGGCCGTTGTCGAAGAGGCTGTCGACGGCCTCCTGGAGCATGCGCTTCTCGTTGTTGACGATGATCTCGGGAGCCCCGAGGTCGAGAAGCCGCTTCAGGCGGTTGTTGCGGTTGATGACGCGACGGTACAGGTCGTTCAGGTCGGAGGTCGCGAAGCGGCCACCGTCGAGCTGCACCATCGGACGCAGGTCCGGGGGGATGACGGGCACGGCATCCAGCACCATGCCGTCGGGCTTGTTGGTGGTGGCCTGGAAGGCCGTGACCACCTTGAGGCGCTTGAGGGCGCGGGTCTTCTTCTGGCCCTTGCCGGTGGCGATGATCTCGCGCAGCAGCTCGGACTCGGCCTGCAGGTCGAAGTCCTGCAGGCGCTTCTGGATCGCCGCAGCGCCCATGCCGCCCTCGAAGTAGAGGCCGAACCGGTCGCGCATCTCGCGGTAGAGGATCTCGTCGCCCTCGAGGTCCTGGACCTTGAGGTTCTTGAAGCGGTCCCAGACCTGCTCGAGGCGCTCGATCTGCTGGTCGGCGCGCTTGCGGATCTGGTTCATCTCGCGCTCGGCGGACTCGCGCACCTTGCGGCGAGCGTCAGCCTTGGCACCCTCGGCCTCGAGCTCGGCGATGTCGGACTCGAGCCGCTTGGCCCGGGTCTCGATCTCGGAGTCGCGACGGTTCTCGAACTCCTTCTTCTCGACCTCGATCTGAGCCTCGAGCGAGGGCAGGTCCTTGTGGCGCTGCTCCTCGTCGACCGAGGTGATCATGTAGGCCGCGAAGTAGATGACCTTCTCGAGGTCCTTCGGGGCCAGGTCGAGCAGGTAGCCCAGCCGCGACGGGACGCCCTTGAAGTACCAGATGTGGGTGACGGGGGCGGCGAGCTCGATGTGGCCCATCCGCTCACGGCGCACCTTGGCGCGAGTGACCTCGACGCCACAGCGCTCACAGATGATGCCCTTGAAGCGGACACGCTTGTACTTGCCGCAGTTGCACTCCCAGTCCCGGGTGGGGCCGAAGATGCGCTCGCAGAACAGGCCCTCCTTCTCGGGCTTGAGCGTGCGGTAGTTGATGGTCTCGGGCTTCTTGACCTCACCATGGCTCCACTGGCGGATGTCCTCCGCCGTGGCCAGGCCGATGCGCAACTCGTCGAAGAAGTTGACGTCGAGCACGTGGTTCCTTCTCTCGTGTCTCTATAAGTACTGAAGTGGTCTGATTCGGGTGGGGGGCCGTGGAGGGGACGTATGCCGCGTGGCAGGCCACGCGGCATACGTCACCGCATCAGACCTCTTCGACGCTGCTCGGCTCCCGCCGGGACAGATCGATGCCGAGCTCCTCCGCTGCGCGGAAGACGTCCTCGTCGGACTCCTTGAGCTCGATGGACGTGCCATCGCTGGAGAGGACCTCGACGTTGAGGCACAGCGACTGCATCTCCTTGATGAGCACCTTGAAGGACTCGGGGATGCCGGGCTCGGGGATGTTGTCGCCCTTGACGATGGCCTCGTAGACCTTGACGCGCCCCTGCACGTCGTCGGACTTGATGGTGAGGAGCTCCTGCAGCGCGTAGGCGGCGCCGTACGCCTCGAGGGCCCAGACCTCCATCTCACCGAAGCGCTGGCCACCGAACTGGGCCTTACCGCCGAGCGGCTGCTGGGTGATCATCGAGTAGGGACCCGTGCTGCGGGCGTGGATCTTGTCGTCCACGAGGTGGTGCAGCTTGAGGATGTACATGTAGCCCACCGACACCGGCTCGGGGAACGGCTCGCCGGAGCGGCCGTCGAACAGCCGGGACTTGCCCGAGCCGTCGATGAGCCGAACGCCGTCGCGGGTCGGGGTCGTGGAGTCGAGCAGACCCACGATCTCGTCCTCGCGCACACCGTCGAACACCGGGGAGGCGACCCGCGTGCCGGCCGGAGCCTGACGCGCGTCCTCGGGGATGAGCTTGGCCCAGTCCGGGTTGCCGGCGATCTCCCAGCCGCGCGACGCGGCCCAGCCCAGGTGCAGCTCGAGGATCTGGCCGACGTTCATACGGCCGGGGACACCGAGCGGGTTGAGCACCACGTCGACGGGCGTGCCGTCCTCGAGGAACGGCATGTCCTCGACGGGCAGGATCTTGGAGATGACGCCCTTGTTGCCGTGACGGCCGGCGAGCTTGTCACCGTCGGTGATCTTGCGCTTGTTGGCGACGTAGACACGCACCAGCTGGTTGACGCCCGGGGGCAGGTCGTCGCCCTGGTCCTTGTCGAAGACCTTGACGCCGATGACCGTGCCGGTCTCGCCGTGGGGCACCTTGAGGGACGTGTCGCGGACCTCGCGGGCCTTCTCGCCGAAGATGGCGCGAAGCAGACGCTCCTCCGGGGTCAGCTCGGTCTCGCCCTTGGGCGTGACCTTGCCGACGAGCAGGTCGCCGTCACGGACCTCGGCACCGATGCGGATGATCCCGCGCTCGTCGAGGTCCGCCAGGACCTCCTCGGAGACGTTGGGGATGTCGCGGGTGATCTCCTCAGGACCCAGCTTGGTGTCGCGGGCGTCGACCTCGTGCTCCTCGATGTGGATCGAGGAGAGGACGTCGTCCTGCACCAGACGCTGGCTGAGGATGATCGCGTCCTCGTAGTTGTGGCCCTCCCACGGCATGAACGCGACGAGCAGGTTGCGGCCCAGGGCCATCTCGCCGCCCTCGGTCGCGGGACCGTCGGCGATGACGCCGCCGGCCTCGACCCGGTCACCCTCGTTGACGACGACGACCTGGTTGTAGGACGTGCCCTGGTTGGAGCGCGAGAACTTGGCGATCCGGTAGGTGCGGGTCGTGCCGTCGTCACCGGCCACGGTGACGAGGTCGGCCGAGACCTCGGTGACCACACCGGCCTTCTCGGCCCGGACGACATCGCCGGAGTCGAGAGCCGCGCGGTACTCCATGCCGGTGCCGACCAGCGGCGCCTCCGACTTGACCAGCGGCACCGCCTGACGCTGCATGTTGGAGCCCATGAGCGCACGGTTGGCGTCGTCGTGCTCGAGGAACGGGATGAGCGCGGTCGCGGCGGACACCATCTGGCGCGGCGAGACGTCCATGTAGTCGACGTCCTCACCGGGGATGTAGTCGACCTCGCCACCCTTGGTGCGCACCAGGACGCGGTCCTCGGTGAACAGGCCGTCCGCGTTGATGACGGCGTTGGCCTGCGCGATGACGTGCCGGTCCTCCTCGTCGGCCGAGAGGTAGTGGATCTCGTCGGTGACGGTGCCCTTGACGACCTTGCGGTACGGCGTCTCGATGAAGCCGAACGCGTTGATGCGGCCGTAGGAGGCGAGCGAGCCGATCAGACCGATGTTGGGACCCTCAGGGGTCTCGATCGGGCACATGCGGCCGTAGTGCGACGGGTGGACGTCACGGACCTCCATGCCGGCGCGGTCACGGGACAGACCGCCCGGGCCGAGGGCCGACAGACGCCGCTTGTGCGTCAGGCCCGCGAGCGGGTTGTTCTGGTCCATGAACTGCGAGAGCTGCGAGGTGCCGAAGAACTCCTTGATCGAGGCCACCACGGGGCGGATGTTGATCAGGGTCTGCGGGGTGATCGCCTCGACGTCCTGCGTGGTCATCCGCTCGCGGACGACGCGCTCCATGCGGGACAGGCCGGTGCGGACCTGGTTCTGGATCAGCTCGCCGACGTTGCGCAGGCGACGGTTGCCGAAGTGGTCGATGTCGTCGACCTCGACGGGCACCTCCTGGCCGTTCTTGCCGGCCAGGGTCGTCTCGCCGGCGTGCAGCGCGACGATGTACTTGATCGTGGCCACGATGTCGTCCACCGACAGCACCGAGTCGCCGAGCTCGGCGGCGACGCCGAGCTTGCGGTCGATCTTGTAGCGACCGACCTTGGCGAGGTCGTAGCGCTTGGGGTTGAAGTAGAGGTTGTCCAGGAGCGTCTGGGCGGCCTCACGGGTCGGCGGCTCGCCCGGGCGCAGCTTGCGGTAGATGTCGAGCAGGGCGTCGTCCTGGCCGGCCGTGTGGTCCTTCTCCAGGGTCAGGCGCATCGACTCGTAGTCGCCGAACTCCTCGAGGATCGCGGCCTCGGTCATGCCGAGGGCCTTGAGCAGGACGGTCACCGACTGCTTGCGCTTGCGGTCGACGCGGACGCCGACCATGTCGCGCTTGTCGATCTCGAACTCGAGCCAGGCGCCGCGGCTCGGGATCACCTTGGCGGTGTAGATGTCCTTGTCGGACGTCTTGTCGGGCGTGCGCTCGAAGTAGACGCCGGGGCTGCGGACCAGCTGGGACACGACGACACGCTCGGTGCCGTTGATGACGAAGGTGCC
>NZ_DASYGF010000077.1:0-19111 GCF_036000045.1 Pedococcus sp. | reverse complement strand
GGAGAGCACCACGATGGCCAAGCCCGTTGTGCGCAAGCCCAAGAAGAAGGCCAACCCGCTGAAGGCGGCGAAGGTCGAGAACATCGACTACAAGGACACCGCGCTGCTGCGCAAGTTCATCTCCGACCGCGGCAAGATCCGTGCGCGCCGGGTGACCGGGGTGTCCGTCCAGGAGCAGCGCCTCATCGCCACCGCGGTCAAGAACGCCCGCGAGATGGCGCTGCTGCCCTACTCGAGCTCGTCCCGCTGAGCTCGGGCGCTAGGAGGATCTGACACATGAAGGTGATTCTGACCCACGAGGTCTCCAGCCTGGGCAACCCCGGTGACGTCGTCGACGTCAAGGACGGCTACGCCCGCAACTTCCTGTTCCGCCGTGGCCTGGCCACCGCGTGGACCAAGGGCGGCCAGAAGCAGGTCGAGGCCATCAGCAAGGGCCGTGAGGTCCGCGCCGTGAAGACGCTCGAGGAGGCCAAGTCGATCAAGGGCAACCTCGAGAACAAGGCCGTCAAGGTCGTCGCGCACGCCGGGACGGGCGGTCGCCTCTTCGGCGCCGTCTCGACCGCGGACGTGGCTGCTGCCGTCAAGGCGGCCGGTGGCCCCGAGCTCGACCGTCGCAAGATCGAGATCACGCACCCGATCAAGTCGGTCGGCACCCACCAGGCGCTGGTCCGCCTGCACCCCGAGGTGCAGGCCACCGTGGCGCTGGACGTCGTCGCCGGCTGATCACAGCCCGCCTCACGAGGCCGTCACCCCGACCGGGGTGGCGGCCTCGTGCTCTCTATCGGGCAGCTCCGACCACGGCCCAGGCGTCCCCGCGGATCCGCCACCAGAAGAGGCAGGCCCGGATCGCCATGAAGCCGGTGAACACCACCCACAGCACGCGCACGGCATACGGGGCGCCGGCGCTGACCAGGGCGTGGCCGCTCGCGTGCACCCATAAGACGAGCGGCAGGTAGAGGATGAGCGTCGCTCCCATCGCCTTGGCGAGCCACGCACCGTCGCCGGCCCCGATGAGCACTCCGTCGACGACGAAGACATACCCGGACAGCGGCTGCCCGAGCGCGACGACGACCAGCGCGCTCGCCAGTGCCGCGCGCACGGCCGGGTCGGTGGTGAACAGCACCGGCAGCGCCGAGTGCACGCCGAGGACGGCCAGGCCGAGGGCCGCGCCGCCCCATACGCCCCAGCGCACCATGGTGCTGGTGGCCGCGCGGGCGGCGGCGACATCGCCGGCTCCGAGTGCGCGCCCGGTCAGCGCCTGGGCTGCGATGGCCAGTGCGTCGAGGGCGAACGCCAGGAAGCTCCACACCGTCGCGGCGACCTGGTGGGAGGCCAGTGGGACGTCACCGAGACCGGCGGCGACCCAGGTGGTGAGGAGCAGGATCGAACGCAGGGCGAGCGTGCGCACGAGCAGCGGTATGCCGGTGACCGCCGCCCGCAGGACGCGTCCCGGATGCGGGTGCAGCGTCGCGCCCGCGCGGCGGGCGTGGGCGACCAGGACGGTGACGAGGCCGGTCGCCATGCCGGTCTGGGCGATAACCGTGCCCCAGGCCGAGCCGGCGATGCCCCAGCCCAGACCGTAGACGAGGAACAGGTTGAGCAGGACGTTGGCGGAGAACCCCGTGACCGAGGCGACGAGTGGGGTCCGGGTGTCCTGGAGCCCGCGCAACACGCCTGTGGCGGCCAGGGCCACGAGCATGGCCGGTATGCCGAGCGCCGAGATCCGCAGGTAGGTCGCGGCATACGCGATTGCGGGTCCGGAGGCCCCGAACAACCGGCACAGGGGTTCGGCACCGGCGGCGACGAGGACTGCGGTGACCGCGCCGAGGCCGACCGCGAGCCAGGACCCGCCGATGCCGGCCTCGAGGGCGCTGCGCTGCGACCCCGCCCCGATCTGGCGCGCCACGATCGAGGTGGTGCCGTAGGCGAGGAACACGAAGACGTTGGCCGCCGTGAGGAGGGTCGCGCTCGCGACGCCCAGGCCCGCGAGCTGTGCGGTGCCCAAGTGGCCGATGATCGCCGAGTCCGCCAGCAGGAACAGGGGCTCCGCGACCAGTGCGAGGAAGGCCGGTACGGCGAGCCGCAGGATCTCACGGCTCTGCGTCGGGTCGTGGGGCGCTCTGCTCACCGGCGTCAGGCTAGCCGCGAGGGGGCGCCTCCGGCTCGCGACCCCAGCGGCTCCGGACGGTGGCTACGTAGTCGGCCACCTCGGCAGCCATGTCGACCTCGTCGGGAGCCATGAGCCACTGGAGCTGCAGCCCGTCCATCAGTGCCACCAGCTGCCGTCCGATGCTCTCCGCTGGGATGGCGGGGTCGGCGGCGCCGTCCTCGACCGCCTCACCCAGCGCGCGCGTGAGGACCGCGACCGCCTGCCGGTGATGGCGTCCGAGCCAGCCGTGACCGGGGTGATCGGGGTCCACGGCCTCACCCGCCAGGCTCGTGAACAGCCGGACGAACGCCTCGCGGCCGGCGTTGAGCCGGACCAGCTCGACCAGGTCGTCGCAGGCGTCCCAGCCGCGGGCCCGCTCGGACCGGCGCGCCGAGAGGGTCGCGAAGTCGCGGACGTCGCGCTGCTCCAGCACGGCGGCGAGCAGGTCGTCCTTGGACGGGAAGTGGTGCAGCAGCCCGGTCTGGCTCAGCTGTGCGGCCTCGGCGATGCTCGTCATGGGCGTGCTGTGGAACCCGCGCTCGGCGAACAGCTCGCTGGCCGCGGCCACGATGCGCTCGCGGGTGGCCTCGGCGGTGCCTGCCGCCCCGCGAGGGCGTCCCCGCGCCCGACGCGGTGCGTGGGCGGCAGGGGTGGCGGGCATGCTCGTGACTGTATGCCGGGCCAGCTCAGCCGAGGGCAACGGTGGCCTTGACGTCGCCCAGCCCGCGCGCGACGAGCAGCCGGCCGCCGTCGGCGAGCGTCGTCCACGCGCCGTTCGCGGTGTCCCAGCGACGCCAGAGGCGGGCATCGGTGGACACCTGGACGTCGGCGGTCTCTCCCGCCGCCACCGTCACCGTGCTCCACCCGACAAGGCGGATCGGCTGGTCGGGCTCGGAGGGCTGGAAGTAGACCTGCACGACCTCGCGCGAGGTTCGGTCGGAGGTGTTGCGCACGCGCACGCCGACATTCGGGGCGGGGCCGGTGCCCAGCAGCTCGGCGCTGTCGTACTCCCACGAGCCGTAGCCCTGCCCGTCTCCGAGCCAGTGCGCGGGGGCGGGAGCGCGGCCGGCGTGGAAGCCGCGGTAGCCGACGAAGGTGCCCTCGGTGTACTCCAGTCGCAGGTCGGTCGGCTCCACGTCCCAGGCAGGGGCCGCGCCGTCCGCGGCCGGCCAGGAGGTGACGAGCCGGCCCGCGGGCTCACGGATGCCGAGCAGCGCGTCGGCGACCGCATGACCACCCTCCTGTCCAGGCAGGCCGACCACGAGGATGGCGTCGACGTCGCCGGACCAGGGCATCAGGATGGGCGTCGCGGCGTTCACGATGACCACCGTGCGGCGAGCCGCCGCGGCGACGGCGGCGACCATCGCGTCCTGCTCGCCGGGCAGGCGCAGGGTGTGCTTGTCGGTGGCTTCGGTCTCCTGCTCTGGCGTGAGCCCGACCACGACCACCGCGATGTCGGCCTGACGCGCGACGGCAACGGCCCGCTCGATCGTGACCCGCGCCGGCGCGGGCACCGGGGCCACCACCAGGCCCTTGACCCCCATGCCGGAGGCGATGACGTGGGACAGGGTGCTCATCGACCCGTCCGGACCGGGTTGAGGCTCGGAGCGCACCACCGTCAGCTCGGCCTCGACCAGGGCGCCGGGCGCGGCTTCCACGTCCACGGTCCACACCGGCGGCTTGAGCATCGACTCGCCGGGGTCGGCCCCCTGCGCCAGCAGGTCGGTCGCCCCGATCAGCTCGCCGTCGACGGAAAGTCGCCATGAGCCGGTACCGGTCACACCGAGCCGCACCGTGCCATCGGTGCTCAGCGTGCCCACATCGGCCAGCCGGCCCGTCAGGCGGACTCGCTGGGTGGGGCGGGGGAGCGTGTCGTCCCAGCCCGTCGCCACCTCGCAGACGGAGCTGTGCTCGGCGGACATGACCACGCCGTCGGCGTCCAGGTACTCGACGCGCAGCCCCTCCTCACCGCTCTCGGGGTCGCGGACGGACGCGGGATCCGCGGCTCGAGCGTGCTCGCGCACCTCGACTCCGTCGACCACCGTGAGCCGTTCACCGATGGCCCCGGTCAGCCCCTCGGCGATGGAGACCTGGTACGGCGGGTTGACCTGAGCGGAGCCCCCTCCCATGCAGATGGTCTCCACCGCGTGGCGCCCCACGAGGGCGACGGTGGCGTCGCCGGACAGAGGCAGCACCCCGCCCTCGTTGCGCAGCACGACCATGCCCTCGGTCGCGAGGCGGCGCAGCTGCTCACGGCGCTCGGGTGCGTCGGGCGCGGTCGACGTGGCGGGCCACTCCCTCGGGGCGCCCAGGGCACCGACGCGCTGGGCCAGGCGCAGCAGACGGCATACGTGCTCGTCGACCACGGACTCCGGCACCGCACCCGACTCGACGTCGCGGACCAGGGCCTCCCCCCACGGTCCGTCCGGGCCGGGCATGACCAGGTCGAGACCGCCCAGGGCCGCGGGCGCGGAACTCTTGGTGGCGAACCAGTCGGACATGAGCAGCCCGTCCCAGCCCCACGCGTCCTTGACCACCTCGTTGTTGACGTGCTGCTGCTCGGTCGCGGCGACGCCGTTGATGTCGTTGTACGCGGCCATGATCGACCAGGGGTTGGCGTCCTCGACGGCGATCTCGAACGGCAGGAGATAGAGCTCGCGCAGGGCCTCCTCGCTGAGCTCGGAGCTCATGTAGTTGCGCAGCGTCTCGGACTCGTTCGCGACGAGGTGCTTGAGGCAGGCGCCGATGCGCTTGGCCTGCAACCCCTGGACGTATGCCGCGGCGAGCCGCCCCGTGAGCAGCGGATCCTCGGAGTAGGCCTCGAAGAGGCGGCCACCGAGGGGGGACCGGTGCAGGTTGATCGTGGGCCCGAGGACGACGTGGATGCGCTGCCGCTCGGCCTCCTCGGCCAAGAGCTCGCCGACCTCACGGGCGGTCTCCTCGCTCCAGGCGCTCGCGAGCAGGGTGGCGTTGGGAAACAGCGCCACGTGGTCGCCGCCGGTGAACTTGAGGCCGCGCACGCCCGTGGGGCCGTCGGAGAAGGCCATCGGCTCCAGCCCGATCGACTCCTCGCCGTGCAGGGTGAAAGAGGTGGCGCCGGTGAGCAGGCGGACCTTGGTGGACAGGTCGAGCGAGGCAACCAGGGCGGAGACGTCGCGCTCGCCGGTCTCGGGGGTCGTGGTGGTCATCGGGCTTCACTTCACTCTCTCGATGGGGCGGACGAGGGGCTCCTACCCTCACGATGGCGGAATCAGTGACCGACTGCCTCTCGGAGCCGGGCCGGGGGGGTGCAGCGCTATGGGCTGTGACGCTACCTAAAAATAGGCACTATTAACTATTAGTATGCACGATACGACCTAGCGCGTCGGTTCGTTGGCATGATGGGCCCGTGTCTGCGACCCCTGACAACCCGACGAAGTCCACCATCGTGTTCCTCCATGCCCATCCCGACGACGAGGCCTCGCAGACGGCGGGAGCCATGGCGCGGGCCGTCGCCGAGGGGCACCGGGTGGTCACCGTGTTCGCGACCAACGGCGACCATGGCGAGCTGCCCGCGCTCGGGCTCGGCGAGGGGGAGACCCTGGTGGACTGGCGGCGACGCGAGGCGATGGCCTCGGCGGAGGTGCTCGGTGTGCAGCGGGTCGCGTGGCTGGGCTACCGGGACTCTGGCATGACTGGGTGGGCCCAGAACCTCCTCGAGGGCGCCTTCCACGGCGCCGATGTCGACGAGGCCGCCGCCCGGGTCGCGGCCATCCTGGACGAGGAGGAGGCCGACGTTCTCGTGGGCTATGACTGGCACGGTGGCTACGGGCATCCCGACCACGTCAAGGTGCACGGGGTCGTGCACCGGGCAGCCGAGCTCGCCGCGCGACGGCCTCGGCTGTTGGAGTCGACCATGAACCGCGATCTCGTACGGGGCTTCTATGAGGCGACGCTCGCCGCTGGGGAGGCGGACAGCGGTTTCAACCCCGACGGTCCGATGGATGACGGCAACCCGCTGGGCACCCCCGCGTCCGAGATCACCTGGCAGGTCGACGTCAGCGGGTACCTGCCTCAGCGGCGGGCCGCCCTCGAGGCGCACCGCAGCCAGGCCACGGATATCGAGTTCATGCTCTCGATGCCGGACGACTTCTTCGCGGCGTTCTTCGGGCGCGAGCACTACATCGAGCCGGGGCTCGACCCGGCGACGCGACCATCCATGCAGCTGGGCTGGCCGTTCTCAGGGTGAGGCCCCTCGGGCCGCGTCACGGTCGGCCCACGCGGCGTCACGTCGCGCCACGAGCACGGCCCTGCTCACGCTGAGCAGGGCCCCTGCCATACCCGTGATCCGCAGGTGGGGTGCCCCCCAATGAGCGGGGGCATCGAGGTCGCGGTCCTGGCCCACCAACCGCTGCAGGATGCCCGAGCCCCTCGCGGCTGCACTGGAGGAGATGTCGAGCCGGTCCCAGAGGTCGCGAGCCAGCACCGTCCCCTGCGGTCCGATGAGGCCGTTGGCCTGACCGCCGATCCACACGACCGCACCGGTCGCCGTGTCATCGCGCTCGCTGCGCAGCAATGTCCCGGGGTCGAGGGAGAGGATCGAGCCGAGGACGTGCCTGAACACCGCCCTCAGCTCGGGATCGCGAAAGACCTCGACAGCGATGTCGTCGCACCGCGCACTGATCGCCCGGACCCGGTCGTGCAGGCGTGCAGGCACGGTGGACAGGTCGATCGGCCGGAGCGGGAGGGGAGCGCAGTCCAGCGACTCCAAGGCCTCGGCTCCGCCGACCGCGGCCTCGAGCCAACGCAGTGCCACCTCGTGTCGCGGCAGCCCGGCGAGCGGTCGCACGGGACCCTGCCGGCCAACCCGGGACTCCCACGTGCCGTCGACGCTCTCCTCGACCCAGTGGTCGGCCGGCAGGCCGTCCACCAGGACGAGGTGCGTGACGAGTCTGCGTCGACCGACCGTCTGCTCGGCAGGCTCGCCGGCCCCCCAGAGCAGCGGCTGCCCAGGCTCGTCAGTCGCGGCCTGGTCCAAGCCTGGTCGGTGTGCCACCTGGTGCGGCGATACAGAGGCGCTCATATCCGCCACTGTGGCAGGGACCTGGGACACCGGAGCCGAGATATCCACAGGACGCTCGCGCCCGAGCGCAAGGCCGACGGTGGGCACGCGGCATACGCCTCATGGCACCGATGGGGTGCGGGCCGCCCCCTCAGGCGGCGCCGTACCGCGCCTGCGCGCGGGCCCTCGCCTTGGTCGCCTCGACCTCGCGGTCCTTGGGAGGCGCGCTGGTCGTGAGGTGCTCGAGGAGGTGCTGGGTGACGTGTGCGATCTCGGCGACCGCTTCGTCGAAGGCCGCCTGGTTGGCGGCGCTCGGCCTGGTGCTGCCGCTCACCTTGCGGACGTACTGCAACGCCGCGGCGCGCACCTCGTCAGAGGTGGCCGGCGGCTCGAAGTTGTGGAGCTGGCGGATGTTGCGACACATGCCTGCAGGCTACGTCGTATGCCGGCCGATGCGGGTCTGCTTGGGCATTCCAGTGTGGCGTGGGTCATGTGGACGAGTCCGGGGTGGACACGCCCGAAAAAGATTCGGGTCCACACCCGGTGGACGGCATCGGTGCAGGTCAGAGGGGTGATCAGGGACATAGCGGCGCGAAATCCACAGAGTTATCCCCCGACTGTGCACAAGGAGTCCGGGCGTGGCCCACAGGTTGTCCCCACCCTTTGCACAGGTCCCGTTTGAGCCCCGTGTCGGACGGCTCTAGCGTGTGCCGGTCACCATTGTTCGGCGGTTGTCAGCGGCGGGTGGTGTACTCAAGTCACAGCGTTGATATTCGGACAGATCGGGGGAGGTTGCGAGTGTCTCTTGCGGAGCTGAGCACAAGCAATTTCAGGTCTGGTGGCGACGGGCCCCCCGGTGGCGAAGACCGGGTCCCACCCCAGGACGTCCACGCTGAGCAGTCGGTCCTGGGCGGCATGCTGCTGTCCAAGGACGCGATCGCCGACTGCGTCGAGGGACTGCGCGGCCAGGACTTCTACCGACCTGCCCACGAGCTGATCTACGACGCCATTCTCGACCTCTATGGTCGCGGGGAGCCTGCGGACGCCATCACGGTCTCGGACGAGCTGTCCAAGCGGGGCGACCTTCAGCGCATCGGCGGCCAGGCGTACCTGCACCAGCTGATCCAGGTCGTGCCGACGGCAGCCAACGCCGGTTACTACGCCGAGATCGTCAGCGAGCGCGCGGTTCTGCGTCGGCTCGTCGAGGCGGGCACGCGCATCGTCCAGCTCGGCTACCAGCAGGGCAACGGCGACGTGGAGGACATCGTCAACGCCGCGCAGGCCGAGGTTTACGCGGTGGCCGACAAGCGCGGCGGCGAGGACTACATCGCTCTCGGTGACGTCCTCGAGGAGACGCTCAACGAGATCGAGGTCGCCGCAGGGCGCGATGCCGGCGAGATGCTGGGTGTCCCCACCGGCTTCATCGAGCTCGACGAGCTGACCCACGGTCTCCACCCCGGGCAGATGATCGTGCTCGCCGCCCGCCCGGCCGTCGGCAAGTCGACGATGGGGCTCGACATCGCCCGTGCCGCGGCGATCAAGCACAAGATGGCCACGGCCATCTTCTCCCTCGAGATGAGCCGCTCCGAGATCACCATGCGCGTGCTCTCGGCCGAGGCGCAGATCCAGCTGCAGGACCTGCGCAAGGGCACGATCGGCGACCAGGGATGGAAGAAGCTGGCCCGCATCATGGGGCAGATCTCCGACTCCCCGCTGTTCATCGACGACTCGCCCAACATGTCGCTGATGGAGATCCGGGCCAAGTGCCGCCGCCTCAAACAGCAGCACAACCTCAAGCTCGTCGTGATCGACTACCTCCAGCTCATGTCCTCGGGCAAGAAGGTCGAGTCGCGCCAGCAAGAGGTCTCGGAGTTCTCGCGCGCGCTCAAGCTGCTCGCCAAGGAGCTCGAGGTGCCCGTCATCGCGATCTCGCAGCTGAACCGTGGCCCCGAGCAGCGGACCGACAAGCGGCCGCAGATGTCCGACCTGCGTGAGTCGGGCTCGATCGAGCAGGACGCCGACATGGTGATCCTGCTGCACCGTGACCGCTCACCGGAGTCCGGTCGCGAAGGCGAGGCCGACGTGATCGTGGCCAAACACCGTAACGGTCCGACCAAGGACCTGGTCCTCGCCTTCCAGGGCCACTACAGCCGCTTCGCCAACATGGCTCGCGACGGCTTCTAAGCCCTCCGGCGAGCCATGCGGAGCATCGCCGGGCCACACAGGTGACGTTGTGGTGGGGCACCTATCGTGGGTGACGGCCGCGCTGCGGCATCCCCACCCACCCTCGGCCCGAAAGGTCTGTGTCCTTGATCCACCTCAGCAGAAGCACTCTTGCTCGACCCGACCTGCGACGTGCCGCGACGGCGGCCCTCGTGGCGATGGTGCTCCTGGCGCTGTTGGCGGGGTTCGGCACTCCGCAGTCCGCGAGCCTGACGCCGCGACTGCTGTCCTTCGGTGGCGCCATGGCGTTCGTCATTGCCGCCGCCATCAGTGTGCGCACTGCCGCGAACGAGGTGGCTCGCGTCGCTGCGCTGCGGGCCGGCCCCGGGACTGCGAGCGGACTGCGTCTGGGCCTGACCGTCGTCGGCTACCTGGTCACCACGATCATCGCCCTCACCGTGCTGCGCGTCCCGATCGAGAAGCTGCTGCTGTCCGGTGCCATCACCGGTGTCGTCATCGGCATCGCCGCCCAGCAGGCGCTGGCGAACCTCTTCGCCGGCCTTGTCCTGCTGACGTCCCGTCCGTTCCAGATCGGCGAGTCGATCGTGTTGCGCTCAGGAGCTCTCGGAGGCGAGTACTCCGGCCAGGTCATCGGTATCGGTCTGGCGTACACCCAGATCCTGACGGCTGACGGCCCCTTCTCGCTCCCGAACGCCGGAGTCCTCGCCGCAGCCGTCGGGCCCCGCCGGGTCCCACGCCAGAACGAGCGCCAGAGCACGGCGCACGAGACGGAGACGGTGCTCCTCACCCGCCATTAGACGCCGCGGCGCCACGCGACAGACGGCGACCATCCGTGACACCGAGGTCACGGATGGTCGCCGTCTGATGCAGGATCCAGAGATCCAGCGGATCTAGACCGTGTGGTAGTCCAGCGCCTCCTCCTCGGGGAGGACGACCTCGGACACCATCTCCTGGATCTTCGCTGCGGGCAGAGCGACCGCCATCGCCCAGTAGTAGATGACGAGGCTGAAGATGGCGACGGCGAGCATGTCCCACCACAGACCGAAGATCGGGGACTTGAGCGGGCCGAAGTCGCTGAGGTACACGATCAGGCCCATGCCGACCAGGTAGACCGGCAGCCACGAAGCCGCACGCCAGTCGAGCACCGGCTCGCGGTCGTTGAGGTGGAACACCCGGCTGACGACGAGGATCACGTAGCCGATCAGGATGGCCACACCCAGCTTCCAGTCCGTCTCCCAGCCCGACCACAGGATGATGAGCCCGGAGATCACGAACGCCAGCGGCGACAGGAACCCGGCCGCGGGCAGCCGGTAAGGCCGGGTGGCGTCGGGGAGCCGGCGCCGGAAGACGCCAAGGGACAGCGGGGCACCGGCATACATGAGGACCGATGCACTGGTGATGAGACCGACCAGCGACTGCCAGCTCGGGAACGGCAGGAAGCAGATGCACCCCGTGATGAAGGCCGCGATGAGCCCGATGGTCGGAACGCCGCGGCTCGTGAGCCGCTCGAAGACCGTCGGGATGTAGCCGTTGCGGGACAGGCCGTAAGAGACCCGCGAGCTGCCGGTCGTGTAGATCAGGCCGGTGCCGGCTGGCGAGATGATGGCGTCGGCATAGAGCACTGCGGCGAGCCAGCCGATGCTGAGCACGGTCGCGAGCTCGGCGAACGGTCCGGTGAACACCGTGTAGTACGCCTTGCTGCTCGTGTCGGTCCAGGTCTTGCCGATCGCGCTGGCTGGCAGGGCGTAGAGGAAGGCCAGCTGCAGGGCGATGTAGATGACCATGCCGATGAGGATCGAGCCGATGATGGCGAACGGGACGTCGCGACGCGGGTTCTTGCTCTCGCCCGCGAGCTGGTCAGCCTGCTCGAAACCCAGGTAGGAGAAGATGATTCCGCTGGTGGAGACGGCTCCGAGGATGCCCTTGATGCCCTCGGGCGACCATCCGCCACCGGCGTTGAAGTTGCTCGGGCGGAAGTTCGCGAAGGCCAGCACGAAGATCGTCAGCAGGGGGATGGCGACCTTCCACCATGTCGCCGCGCTGTTGGTGGCAGCGAGCTTCTTGACACCGAGGAAGTTGATCGCGGTGAGGATGGCCATCAGGATCACCGCGACGACGATGCCGGAGGTCGTCAGGACGCCCGTCTTGGGGTCGAGCCAGCCGTTCGCGAAGCTGTAGTGCTGGGCATAGGTCAGCATCGCCGACACTTCGATGGGCGCCACGGTGGCTGCCTGAAGCCACGAGAACCAGCCGAACGACGCGCCCGCCACGCCACCGAAGGCGTAGTGCGGGAAGCGCGCCGTACCACCGGAGACGGGGTACATCCCACCGAGCTCGGCGTGCACCAGGGCGAGGATGAGGATGGCGACGCCACCGATCACCCACGAGATGATCGCAGCGGGACCAGCAGCCATCAGCCCCTTCTGGGCGCCGAAGAGCCAGCCCGAGCCGATGATGGACCCCATCGAGGCCCAGAGGAGCCCGATCAGGCCCACTTCGCGCCGTAGCTGATGCGTCGACTTGCTGGGCCGGCCTGTCGTCGTCGTCATGAGGCAACCTCCTGGAGTGAGGTTCGGCGCACCAGCCACTACACCAGCGCTACGCCGAGCCGGTTCACGAGCACGTCGTTGCTCACGACGCTGCCGAAAATTCTAGAGCCGCGCTCGCCAAATTCCACGAACAAATCGCCACTATCGTTGTAGTTGCCGGATGCAATGCCCGGCGTCACCGTCCGGACCGGGTCGACCGACGCCGTCCGAGCAGGGAGGATTCGTATGATTTCCCGACTCATCACCCTCGTGGTCGTCATCTGGCTGCTCATCGGCGTGGGTGCCACCTACCAGCGCGGGTACTTCAAGTCCGACCCGAGCAACTGCGCCAAGGCCGGCACGATCGCGCTGACCGTGGTCGCCGGGCCGCTGAACTATGCCGGCGTCAACCCCAAGGTCAGCTGCGTCATCCCCAAGCCCTCCTCGTGATCGTCCTGCGTGACGTTCCACACTGACGTTCGCGAGGTGAGACCCGGCGCGTATCTCGCGCGCGCGTGCGTCACACTTCAGGTCATGACTGCCGAGGCCCCCGCCAGCGCCACGATGCTCGACCTCGCCCGCGAGCAGGTGCTCGACCGCGGCGAGCCCCTGACCTACGGCCAGATCCTCGAGGTGCTCCGCACCCCCGACGACCAGCTCGAGGCCCTGCTCGCCCTCGCCCACGAAGTGCGCCTCAAGTACAACGGCCCCGAGGTCGAGGTCGAGGGCATCGTCTCCATCAAGACCGGCGGCTGCCCCGAGGACTGCCACTTCTGCAGCCAGTCGGGCCAGTTCACCTCGCCGGTGCGCTCGGTCTGGCTCGACATCCCCGAGCTGGTGCGCGCCGCCAAGCAGACCCGGGAGACCGGTGCCAGCGAGTTCTGCATCGTCGCCGCCGTGCGTGGCCCCGACGAGCGCCTCATGAGCCAGATGCGCGAGGGCGTCGCCGCCATCAAGGCCGAGGTCGACATCCAGGTCGCCGCCTCGCTCGGCATGCTGAGCCAGGAGCAGGTCGACGACCTCGTCGACATGGGCGTGCACCGCTACAACCACAACCTCGAGGCCGGCCGCTCCTTCTTCCCCCAGGTCGTGACCACGCATTCCTTCGAGGAGCGCTGGGACACCTGTCTCATGGTCAAGGAGTCCGGCATGGAACTGTGCTGCGGCGGCCTCGTCGGCATGGGCGAGACGCTGGAGCAGCGCGCGGAGCTCGCCGCCCAGCTCGGCGAGCTGCAGCCGCACGAAGTGCCTCTCAACTTCCTCAACCCGCGCCCCGGCACGCCGTTCGGCGACCTCCCCGTCATGGAGGCCGGAGACGCGCTGCGCACGATCGCCGCCTTCCGGCTCGCCCTGCCTCACACCATCCTTCGCTACGCCGGCGGCCGTGAGCTCACGCTCGGTGACCTCGGGACGCGCGACGGCCTGCTCGGTGGCATCAACGCGGTCATCGTCGGCAACTACCTCACGACCCTGGGTCGCGACCCCAGCGACGACCTTGCTCTCCTCGCCGACCTCGAGATGCCGATCAAGGCCCTCGGCCAGACCTTCTAGTCGCCCGACCGGTATGCCGGAGGCCAGTGTGTGGTGCGGACGCTGCGGAGGTGCGCTGGATCAGGGCGACCACGCAGCTTGCCGGCGTGCCCTCGCCCTGGAGCCGCCTCGTTTCTGTGCCGCGTGTCGCCGCCGGATGAAGGTGCAGGTGCTGCCGCGCGGGTGGTCGGCCGAGTGCGTCCAACACGGGGTGAGCAGCAGCAGTGGGTGACCTCGGGCGGCTCTTCGCGCTCGACCAGGCGCATGTGTGGCATCCGTACTCCTCGGCGAGCGACCCTGGCGTGCCGTGTCTCGCGGAGTCCGCCGCTGGGGTGCGTCTGGCCCTCCGGCTGCGCGACGGTTCGGCCGTCGAGGCCATCGACGCGATGTCCTCGTGGTGGTGCGCCATCCACGGCTATGCCGTCCCCGAGCTCGACGCGGCAGCGCAGCGGCAGCTCGGCCGGATGAGCCACGTGATGTTCGGCGGCCTCACCCACGAGCCGGCTGTCGCCCTGGCGGAGCGCCTCGTCGGCCTCACACCCGAGGCGCTGCAGCGGGTGTTCTTCGCGGACTCCGGCTCGGTCGCCGTCGAGGTCGCCATGAAGATGGCGCTGCAGCTCCACGTCGGCCGCGGCGCCCGGCGCACCCGGTTCTTCACCATCCGCGGCGGTTACCACGGCGACACGTTCTCCCCGATGTCCGTCACGGACCCGGTGGGCGGCATGCACTCCCTCTTCACCGGCATACTCCCCGAGCATCTCTTCGCTCCGGCGCCGCCGGCCGGGGTGGATGTGGCCGACGACGACCCGGCGATGGTCGAGTGGGAGCGCGCCACCCGACGCCTCTATGCCGCGCACGCGGACGAGGTGGCTGCCGTCATCGTCGAACCGGTGCTGCAGGGCGCGGGCGGCATGCGCTTCTACAGCCCGTATGCCGTGCGCGTCCTTGCCTCGCTGGCCCGGGAGCACGGGGCGCTGGTCATCTTCGACGAGATCGCGACCGGGTTCGGCCGGACGGGAACGCTGTTCGCGATGGAGCAGGTGGGGGTCGTCCCCGACATCATGTGCCTGGGCAAGGCCCTGACCGGTGGCTATCTCACGTTGTCCGCCGTGCTGTGCACGCGTGAGGTGGCCGAAGGGGTGAGCAGCGAGAGAGCGGGGGGCGCCCTGATGCACGGACCCACGTTCATGGCGAACCCACTGGCCTGCTCGATCGCTCTCGCGAGCCTGGACCTGTTGCAGGCCAACGACTTTCGTAGCCAGGTGGCGGCCCTCCAGGCAGGCCTCACGCGCGGGCTGGCCCCGGCGACGGGGCTCTCGTCGGTGCGGGAGGTGCGGGTGCTCGGCGGGGTGGGCGTCATCCAGCTGCGCGAACCCGTCCGGGTGGCCCAGGTGACTGCGTCGGCTCTGCAGCGCGGGGTGTGGGTGCGGCCGTTCCGCGACCTCGTCTACACGATGCCGCCCTTTGTCACGGGCCCAGACGACGTCAGCGCTATCGGCGAGGCGCTGGTGGGGGCGGTCCGCGATGTCCACGGCTGAGAGGATGCGGTCGTGAGCGCGTTCCTCGACTGGCTGGCGCAGGCCGAGCAGGCCCGAGACCGGGCCGGTCTTCGTCGGCAGGCAGCGTCGCTCAAGGCGGACGAGGTCCTCGACCTCGCGGGAAACGACTATCTCGGGCTGCGTCGGCACCCGGCCGTCGTGGCGGGGGCTGTGGCAGCCGCGGAGACGTACGGCGGTGGCTCGGGGGCCTCGCGACTCGTGACGGGCACCCTGAGGATCCACGAAGAGCTGGAGGAGGCGCTCTGCCGGCTCACCGGCGCACCGTCCGCCCTCGTGTTCTCGACCGGCTACCACGCGAACCTCAGCGTCCTCACGGCACTGGCGGACGACCAGACGCTCATCGTCTCCGACGCGCACGCGCACGCTTCGCTCATCGACGGCGCCCGCCTCAGCCGTGGGACGGTGGCCGTCAGCCGCCACAACGACCTCGACCACGTGCGGGAGCTCCTCGCTGGGCGGTCCCTGCCGCGAGCGCTGGTCGTCGTCGAGTCGGTGTACTCGGTGCTCGGGGACGCCGCTCCACTGGCCTACCTGGCCGAGCTCGCCTCGGAGTATGCCGCCGTGCTGGTGGTCGACGACGCTCATGGCATCGGCGTGGTCGGGCCCGGGGGCGAAGGGGGTGTCGCTGCGGCTGGTCTGAGCGGCCGCGACCATGTCGTGGTGACCGCCACGCTGTCCAAGTCGCTCGCCGCTCAGGGCGGCGCGGTCCTCGGGCACCCCGCCGTGCGCGAGCACCTCGTCAACACCGCGCGTCCGTTCATCTACGACACGGGACTGGCTCCGGCTGCTGCGGGCGCCGCCTTGGGTGCGCTCGAGGTGCTGGCGCGCGACCCGGCATTGGCGCGGGCCGTTCGCGCCAACGCAGCGCGGCTGGCCGAGGCCTGTGGCGTCGACGGGCCCGCGGGGGCGGTGCTGTCGGTCGCCATGCCGGGGCCGGCCGAGGCGCTGGAGGCGGTCGCGGCCGCCGGATCGCGCGGCATCCGGATCGGATGCTTCCGGCCGCCGTCCACCCCCGACGGCAGCTCGCGGCTGCGGCTCACCGCGCACGCAGACCATCGACCCGACCAGGTCGAACAGGCGGCACAGGTCCTCGGGGAGCTGACCCGTCGTGGCTGAACCGATCTCGCTGCCGCACATCGTCGTCGTCACGGGCACGAGCACCGATGTCGGCAAGACAGTGGCGACGGCGGCGCTCGCCGTGATGCTGCGTCGCCGCGGCGCCAGCGTGGCTGTGGTCAAGCCCCTGCAGACGGGCATCGGCCCTGACGAGGACGGTGATCTCGCCGACGTGCGGCGTCTCGTCGGCCCGGACGAGGGCGTGACGACGCATGAGCTCGTGCGGTTGCGTGCACCGCTGGCCCCGGACACCGCCGCGCGCCTGGAGGGAGCGTCGCTGCCGGCAGTAGCTGAGCATGCCCGCAGGGTGGCCGAGCTGGCCCAGCAGGTCGATGTCGTCCTGGTGGAGGGGGCCGGTGGTCTGCTGGTCCGGCTGGACGACCGGGGCGGCACGCTGGCCGATCTGGGGGTGGCCTTGCGCTACAAGGGAGTCAGTGTCGGTTATGTGCTGGTTGCCGCGGCCGGCCTCGGTACGCTGAACCACACTGCGCTGACCGCGGAGGCGCTGGTATCCCGGCAGCTCCCGCTGCTGGGAGTGCTGGTGGGGTCGTATCCCGCCGCACCGGGACTGGCCGAGCGCACCAACCTCGAGGACCTGCCGCGTGTCGCCGGGGCCCCTCTGCTCGGCTGCCTGCCTGAGGGTGTCGGAAGGCTCGGCGCGGGCGAGTTCCGCTCTCGCGCACCGGGTTGGTTGCGCATCTCCTAGCCGCTCACGGCCCCCGGTCACGGCCCTCGCGGCCTAGCGAATGCGGCATACCGCTCATGAGCGGACAGTCCGACGAGGGTGGTCGGGCTGGGGGGTCACGACGCCCGCACTTCGGGGTCGACGGGTGATTGACTTTACTATCTCTTTACTGTTTCTTTAAAAGTACTAGAACATCAGCGCGAGTCGCGACTACGTAGCAGGGAGAGGCCATGTCGTGGTTTGAACGCAGACGTCATCGGGCCGCAGGGGCCCTCCGTGGAGAGTCGGCCGCCGTTCTCGGCCAGCCCTCTGACCTGGAGGGTGGTCACCCTGCCGACCTCGAGGTGGGCAGGGTGACCGACCTCCAGGTCGAGCCGGCTCACAGTCCCGATCACAGTTCCGAGGTGCAGGACCCCGGTGCACTGCCGATGATCATCGGCCGCGCCGGCCACTATGTGGTCACCGATGGAACCGGCGCTGAGGTCGGCACCATCCTCGGTGACTACGTCATCGGTTTCACGGTCCAGTGCTGGGGCGTGAACCGCACCTTCAGCGACATGGAGTCCGCCATGGCGGCCATCGCCGCCGAGTCGCAGGCCCGCGCCGCCGCAGGCCTGCTCACGGCGTCCTGAACGCTCGGGCGGCTACTGCTTGGGCGCAGAGTCCCCGGCGATGTTGACCATCCAGGGCACGCCGAACTGGTCGACGCACATGCCGAACTCGTCGCCCCACATCTGCTTCTCCAGGGGCATCGTCACGGTGCCCCCCGAGGAGAGCTTGTCCCAGTAGCCGCGCAGCTCGGGGTCGTCGCCGCTGAGGCTGACGGTGATCGCGCTGCCCTCGCGGCGCTCCATCCCCGGAGGCGTGTCGGCGCCCATGAGGTGGAGACCCTTGTCGGTCTCGAGTGCGCCGTGCATGATCAGGTCGCCGCCCTCGGTCTGGCCGAACTCGCCGAACGTGCTGAGGGTGAGGTTGCCCCCGAACACCTCGCGGTAGAACTGGAAGGCCTGTCGGGCGTTGTCGGAGAAGCTGATATAGGGGTTGAGTTGCGAGGCCATCGGTGCTCCTTGTCGTGGTTCGGGGTCGAGGATGTGCTGATGCTTGGCAGCGTATGCCGATGGGGTGACAGCCGGCTCATACCGGCGTGATCGGCAGACGGCATCCAGACGTGGCGGCCGCTCTCAGCCGTTCTGGATCAGGCCGATGACGTTGCCGGCCGCGTCCTTGACCGTCCCGACCAGCCGGCCGCCGAAGTCCTGGACAGCCTGGTCGACACTGCCGCCGGCCGCGAGGACGGCATCTCGCGTCGCGGCGAGATCGGTCACGTGCCAGTAGCCCACCGGGCCGGTCATGCCCTTCTTGACGCCGTTCGGGTCCAGGCCGATCTCCTGGCCGTCGAGTGAGTACTGGACGTAGTACGTCTCGTCCGTGGTCGGGGCAGCGCCGAGCAGCGCCGTGAAGACGGTCTTGGCCCTGGCCAGGTCGTCAACGGGATAGATGATGGTCTTGAGAGAGGGCGCACTCTGGTCGGACATGGGGAGCTCCTTGCTCGGATCTCGGACGGAAGTCAGCGGGGTGCTGTCGCGTCGACCGCGTTGCGTCGGTCATGTGTATGACCGACGAAGACGGCAGAGTGTGACCGATCCGTGAGAACGCGATCTCGGCGGTCAGCTCGGGGTGCGCAGCTTCTCGAGACGGGCGAGCAGCGCCTGCTCGCGGTGCGCATTGCCATGCAGCGCCACATAGCGCGCGCCGAAGACCGCCAGCAGCGCGTCGTCGAGCCGTCGCACGGCTCCGGCGGGGTAGCGGTAGGCCATCCGAGCATTGATGCCGGGCGCATCGATCGAGCTCAGGAGACCGCCCAGCTCGTCCAGTGACGTGATGCCCAGCTCGAGCAGCAGCCCGGAGATCCAGGCGTAGTGGTCGGTCCGGGACCAGCCCGCGTCCTGGAAGCACCCAGCCAGGAAGGTGGCCAGATCCGAGGCACTGATGCGTGGGTCGTTCTCGTCGATGGTCAGCTGATGATCGCCCATGGTGGCCTGGAGCCGGTCGCGGATGGCCGAGAACTCTCGGTCCGCGAGCTCGAGCAGCCCGGCCGCGAGCGTGAACCGCCGGTCGAGGTCGGGGACGTGCTCCTCGGGGATGGTGCCCTTGTACCGCACGTCGTGCTCGAACTCCGCCCAGGCGTGCTGGAGGATGGTGCGCACCTGCACCGAGGCGCTGTGCTCACGCAGCGACTCGTATGCCTCCGGCACACCCTTGACCCGGTCGACCGCCACCAGCAGGTGGCGGCTGGCGTAGCCGAAGCGTCCCTGTCGG
>NZ_DASYGF010000009.1:0-3645 GCF_036000045.1 Pedococcus sp. | reverse complement strand
GCCTTCGCGTAGGAGGTCAGCCAGCGGAGCGCGAGCGTGTTCGCGCGGTGCGGCTTGACCTCGACGGGGACCTGGTAGGTCGAGCCGCCGACGCGGCGGCTCTTGACCTCGATGGTCGGGCGGACGTTGTCGAGCGCCTTCTTCAGCGTCGCGACCGCGTCCTGGCCGTTCTTCGCGGCGACGGCCTCGAGCGCGCCGTACACGATGCGCTCGGACAGGCCCTTCTTGCCGTCGACGAGGATCTTGTTGACGAGCTGGCTGACGACCGGCGCCTGGTACACCGGGTCGGCGACGACAGGACGCTTCGGGGCGGGACCCTTGCGCGGCATTACTTCTTCTCCATCTTCGCGCCGTAACGGGAACGGGCCTGCTTGCGGTTCTTCACACCCTGGGTGTCGAGCGAGCCGCGGACGATCTTGTAGCGCACACCGGGCAGGTCCTTCACACGACCGCCACGCACGAGCACGATCGAGTGCTCCTGCAGGTTGTGGCCGACGCCCGGGATGTAGGCCGTGACCTCGATGCCGCTGGTGAGGCGCACACGGGCGACCTTGCGCAGGGCAGAGTTCGGCTTCTTGGGGGTGGTGGTGTACACACGCGTGCACACACCGCGGCGCTGGGGCGAGCCCTTGAGGGCAGGAGTCTTGGTCTTGGTGACCTTGTCCTGGCGCCCCTTGCGCACAAGCTGGTTGATCGTAGGCAACCTGTTCTCCGTACGTAGTTGATGTTCTGCGCTGTCAGACCGAAGCCCTCGAGCACTCCTTGTGGATGGTTCGCCTCGCCCGACCCCCGCACTCGGGTGTGTCGCGTCTGGCGCTCTCCCCTGCACTCCCCGCGCGCGAACCCCGGAGGGATCGGTTGCGGATTGCCCGGCGAGAGGTGGTGCCGCCCGGTGCCGATCATGATGCCGGCGACGGCGGGCCGTGTCGGAGTCACAACTCAGACACAGTGTTCAAAGATACCGCCTGCGCTGTAGCCCACCAAATCGCTTCGGGCCCGGGGCGCTGACGGGCGAGTCCCCCACAGACGCGGGTATGCCGCGGGGACACGACGCGAGGGCCGGTCCGCCACTGTGGCGGACCGGCCCTCGACGCGACCGGAGCGACGAGGTCAGTCGAGCCCGAGCTCGGCGTCGTCGAGGCGGATGGCCTCGCCGGAGCCGGGGCCGAACGCCGGGTAGTCGTACTCGTAGCTCGGCATCGTGTACATCGACGCCTTCGCCTCTTCGGTCGGCTCGACCTTGATGTTGCGGTAACGGGGCAGACCCGTACCGGCCGGGATGAGCTTGCCGAGGATGACGTTCTCCTTCAGACCCAGCAGCGGGTCCGACTTGGCGTTCATCGCGGCCTCGGTCAGCACCCGGGTCGTCTCCTGGAAGGAGGCGGCCGAGAGCCAGGAGTCCGTCGCCAGCGAGGCCTTGGTGATACCCATGAGCTCCGGACGACCGGACGCGGGACGCCCACCCTCGGCGACGACGCGGCGGTTCTCGGTCTCGAAGCGCCCACGCTCGGCCAGCTCACCAGGGAGCAGGTCGGCATCGGCGGACTCGATGATCGTGATCCGGCGCAGCATCTGGCGGACGATGACCTCGATGTGCTTGTCGTGGATCGACACACCCTGCTGGCGGTAGACGTGCTGCACCTCGTCCACCAGGTGCATCTGCACCGCGCGGGGACCGAGGATGCGCAGCACCTGCTTGGGGTCGATCGACCCCTGCGTCAGCTGGTGTCCGACCTCGACGTGCTCGCCATCGGCCACCAGCAGGCGGGCCCGCTTGCTGACCGGGTAGGCGTGCTCCTCGGAGCCGTCGTCCGGGGTCAGCATGAGGCGCCGCGTCTTGTCGGTGTCCTCGATGGTGATCCGGCCGGCCGCCTCGGCGATCGGGGACACACCCTTGGGGGTGCGGGCCTCGAACAGCTCGACGACACGCGGCAGACCCTGCGTGATGTCGTCACCGGCCACACCACCGGTGTGGAAGGTACGCATCGTCAGCTGGGTGCCGGGCTCACCGATCGACTGGGCGGCGATGATGCCGACCGCCTCACCGATGTCGACCAGCTTGCCGGTGGCCAGCGAGCGGCCGTAGCAGGCGGCACAGGTGCCGACGTGCGACTCGCAGGTGAGGACCGAGCGGACCTTGACCTGCTCGACCCCCGCAGCCACCAGCGCGTCGATGACGACGTCACCGAGGTCGATGCCGGCCTCTGCCAGCGTCGCGCCGTCGTGGACGACGTCCTCGGCGAGCGTGCGGGCGTAGACCGAGGTCTCCACGTCGTCGTGCTCCACCAGCGAGCCGTCGGACAGCTTCTGGGCGATCGGCATGACCAGACCACGCTCGGTGCCGCAGTCGTCCTCACGGATGATGACGTCCTGCGAGACGTCCACCAGACGACGGGTCAGGTAACCCGAGTCGGCGGTACGCAGCGCGGTGTCGGCCAGGCCCTTACGGGAACCGTGCGTCGAGATGAAGAACTCGAGCACCGACAGACCCTCACGGAAGTTCGCGCGGATCGGTCGGGGGATGATGTCGCCCTTGGGGTTGGACACCAGACCACGCATACCGGCGATCTGGCGCAGCTGCATCCAGTTACCGCGAGCACCCGAGGAGACCATCTTGTAGATGGTGTTCGTCTTCGGGAGGTTGGCCTCCATCTCCTTGGCGACCTCGTTGGTGGCCTGCGTCCAGATCTCGATGAGCTCCTGACGGCGCTCGTCGTCGGTGATCAGACCACGCTCGTACTGGGTCTGGACCTTGGTCGCCTTGGTCTCGTAGCCCTCGAGGATCTCGCCCTTGCGGGGCGGCGTCACGACGTCGGAGATGGCGACCGTGGTGCCCGAGCGGGTCGCCCAGTGGAAGCCGTACTCCTTGAGCGCGTCGAGGCTCGCGGCGACCTGGACCTTGGTGTAGCGCTCGGCCAGGTCGTTGACGATCGTGGACAGCCGCTTCTTGTCGACGGGGGCGTCGACGAAGGGGTAATCCACGGGCAGCGTCTGGTTGAACAGCGCACGGCCCAGGCTCGTCTCGACGGTGAGCGAGGCCACCTGGCCGAGCTCGTTGGCCTCGACGCCCTCGGGCAGCACCGTGCCGGGGATCGGCACGACGTCCTCGAGGCGGATCTTGACCTTGCTGCCGAGCTCGAGCTCACCAGCGTCGAACGCCATCCGGGCCTCGGAGACCGACGCGAACGCCCGGCCGGAGCCGCGACCGTTCTCCACCTCGGAGGTGAGGTGGAACAGGCCGATGATCATGTCCTGGGTGGGCATGGTCACCGGTCGGCCGTCGGCCGGCTTGAGGATGTTGTTGCTGGAGAGCATGAGGATGCGGGCCTCGGCCTGCGCCTCGGTGCTCAGCGGCACGTGCACGGCCATCTGGTCACCGTCGAAGTCGGCGTTGAAGGCCGAGCAGACGAGCGGGTGGATCTGGATGGCCTTGCCCTCGACGAGCTGCGGCTCGAACGCCTGGATGCCCAGACGGTGCAGCGTGGGTGCGCGGTTGAGCAGCACGGGGTGCTCGGTGATGACCTCTTCGAGGACGTCCCACACGACCGGGCGAGCGCGCTCGACCATGCGCTTGGCCGACTTGATGTTCTGGGCGTGGTCGAGGTCGACCAGGCGCTTCATCACGAACGGCTTGAACAGCTCGAG
>NZ_DASYGF010000004.1:0-74822 GCF_036000045.1 Pedococcus sp. | reverse complement strand
CTCGGCGTCGGCCCGAGGGTCCGTACCGGGTGCGCCGTAGGGCGTGGACAGGCCCGTCCCGCGCTGGTCGAGCATCAGCACCCGATAGTCCCGCAGGGCGCGCGGAAGCCAGCTGGGAGCCGTCGGCAGGCCGGTCGGCCGTGGGGCCTCCTGGCCCGGACCGCCCTGGAGGTAGACGAGAAACGGGCGGTCGCGACCGTCGGGGGCGGCGACCTCCCGCGCGAACACCTCGATCGTCTCTCCGCCGCCCCCGTCATGGACCAGCGGCAGCGACAGGACGTGCTCGATCGTGATCATGCCGTGGAGCGTGGTCTCTGCAGTCACGTCACCCGTCCTCGTCGACGTGGGCGCTACCCACGGAAGGCGTTCGAAGGCGTCGACTCTGCTCCACACGTAGCGGAATGTCAGGCGGCGAAGTCGGTCCGATCGGTGTCGGTCAGCAGCGTGGCCAGCTCGTCGGGTCCGATCCCGACGAGCCCGTCGCGCAGGGTGAGCCCCGGCGCCGGCGCCACGACCTGCATCGTCGGGACGCCGAGCACGGCGATCCCGGCCGCGAGCCCGGCGGTGATCCCGGCCTCCGAATCCTCCACGACGACGCACTCCTGGGGCAGCACGTCGAGGGCGTCCATGGCCATCAGGTACGGCGCCGGGTCGGGCTTGCGGGCCGGCACTTCGTCCCCGCAGATGGTCAGGTCGAACGGGTCCGAACCGAGGTCGCCGCGGATGGCCGTGAGCACGATGTCCGCGATCCGACGGGGCGTCGTCGTCACCAGAGCCGTGGCCAGGCCGGAGTCGCGGACCGACATCAGCAGGTCTGCGGCACCCGGCCGCCAGGTGATCTCCTCGGCGAGCAGCTCCGCGGTGGCGTCCTCGACCCATCCGGCGTCGGCCAGGAGCTGGTCCTCGGTGCGGGTCACGCCGATGTCGCGGTAGAGGATCTCCATCGACGTCCGCATGCTGGAGCCCACGGTCGCCTGCCGGGCCTGGGCGGACAGCCGCCCGCCGAGCCGCTCGGCCAGAGCGAAGAGGGCTGTGCCCCAGTGCTCCTCGGTCTCGACGAGGGTGCCGTCCATGTCGAACAGGACGGCGCGCAGTGATTCGGTCATCTGTTCCGATTGTCCCTGGGGAACGGCCCTCGCGCAGGGACCGCGGCGAGCGGGCGCGTCGTGGGGACTGTCATTCGTCCTCTGTGCGGTAGCCCAGGTTCGGCGACAGCCACTTCTCGGCCTCGTCGAGGGTCCAGCCCTTGCGGCGGCCGTAGTCCTCCACCTGGTCCCGGCCGAGCCGCCCCAGCACGAAGTAGCGCGACCGCGGGTGGGAGAAGTACAGGCCGCTCACGGCCGCACCAGGCCACATGGCCATGCTCTCGGTGAGCTGGATCCCGGTGCGCGCCTCGACGTCGAGCAGTTCCCAGATCGTCTGCTTCTCGGTGTGCTCCGGGCACGCGGGATAGCCCGGTGCCGGCCGGATCCCGGCGTACTTCTCTCCGATCAGCGCGTCGTTGTCGAGGTGCTCGTCCGGCGCGTAGGCCCAGAACTCCTTGCGCACCCGCTCGTGCAGCCGCTCGGCGAAGGCCTCGGCGAGCCGGTCGGCCAGCGACTCGAGCAGGATCGCGTTGTAATCGTCGTTCGCCTTACGGAACGCAGCGGTCCGCTCGGCCGCACCCAGTCCCGCGGTGACCGCGAAGGCGCCCACGTAGTCCCGCAGCCCGGTCGCGCGGGGTGCCACGAAGTCGGCCAGCGACTTGCGGGCCGCCCCCTCACGCCCCTCGGTCTGCTGCCGGAGCTGGTGCAGCGTGGTGAGGACGGCGCCCCGCGATTCGTCGGTGTAGACCTCGATGCTGTCGCCGTCCACCTGGTTGGCCGGGAAGAGCCCGAAGACGCCGTTGGCCCGCAGCCACTTCTCCTCGACGATGCGGTCGAGCAGGTTCTGGGCGTCCTCGTACAGGCGGCGGGCGGCCTCCCCGCTGGCGGGGTTGTGCAGCAGGTCGGGGAACCGGCCCCGCATCTCCCAGGCGCTGAAGAACGGCTGCCAGTCGATGTAGCGCCGCAACTCCTCGAGCGGGTAGTCGGGAAGGCTGCGCACGAACTGCGTGGCCACGTGGTGGAGGTGGTCGCAGCTCGGGCCCGCGCAGACGTCCATCGCCTGCTGCAACAGCATCCGCGGGCGGGGCGGGTGGTAGTCCGACCAGTCGATCTGCGGTGCCGCCGCGCGGGCCGCGGCGATCGGCAGCAGCTTCCGGGCGTCCGTGCGGGCGGCGTGCCGCTCGCGCAGGGCCACGTAGTCGGCCTCGGTCTCGGCCAGCAGTTTCGGCCGCTGCTCGTCAGAGAGCAGGGCCGCGACCACCGGCACCGATCGGGAGGCGTCCTTCACCCAGACGATCGGGCCGTGGTACTTCTGCGCGATCTTGACGGCCGTGTGCGCGCGGGAGGTGGTCGCCCCACCGATCAGCAGCGGGATCTCGAACCCCTGCCGTTCCATCTCCGACGCGAGCGTGACCATCTCGTCCAGCGACGGCGTGATCAGCCCCGAGAGGCCGATGATGTCGGCGCCCTCCTGCTTGGCGGTGTCGAGGATCTTCTGGGCGGGCACCATGACGCCCAGGTCGACGACGGAGTAGTTGTTGCACTGCAGGACGACGCCCACGATGTTCTTGCCGATGTCGTGGACGTCGCCCTTCGCCGTCGCCATGACGACCTTGCCGTTGGTGCGCTCGGCGTCGCCGGGCTGCTTCTCGGCCTCGATGAACGGGATCAGGTAGGCGACGGCCTTCTTCATGACCCGTGCGGACTTCACCACCTGGGGCAGGAACATCTTGCCCGCACCGAAGAGGTCGCCGACGACGTTCATGCCGTCCATCAGCGGGCCCTCGATGACCTCGATCGGCCGGCCGCCCCGGGCCGAGATCTCCTGGCGCAGCTCCTCGGTGTCGGACTCCGCGTACTCGTCGATGCCCTTGACCAGGGCATAGGTGATCCGCTCGCCCACCGGGAGCGAGCGCCACTCCTCTGCGATCGCCTCCTGTTTGGTGTCGCCGGTGTTGAACGAGTCGGCGATCTCGAGCAGGCGCTCGGTGGAGTCGGGGCGGCGGTTGAGGACGACGTCCTCGATGCGCTCGCGAAGCTCGGGGTCGACCTGGTCGTAGACGACGAGCGCGCCCGCGTTGACGATGCCCATGTCCATGCCGGCCTGGATGGCGTGGAACAGGAACACCGCGTGGATCGCCTCGCGCACGGGGTTGTTGCCGCGAAACGAGAAGGAGACATTCGAGACGCCGCCCGACACCAGGGCGCCGGGCAGGTTCTGCTTGATCCAGCGGGTGGCTTCGATGAAGTCCGTGCCGTATGCCGCGTGCTCCTCGATGCCCGTCGCCACCGCGAAGATGTTGGGGTCGAAGATGATGTCCTCGGCGGGGAACCCCACCTCCTGGGTGAGGATGTCGTACGCGCGCTGGCAGATCACCTTGCGGCGCTCCAGCGAGTCGGCCTGCCCCTCCTCGTCGAACGCCATGACGACGATCGCCGCGCCGTACTTGCGGCACAGCCGGGCGTGCTCGACGAAGGGCTCCACGCCCTCCTTCATGGAGATCGAGTTGACGATCGGCTTGCCCTGGACGCACTTGAGCCCCGCCTCGATGACCTCCCACTTCGAGGAGTCGACCATCAGCGGCACCCGCGAGATGTCGGGCTCGCTCGCCACGAGCTTGACGAAGCGGTCCATCGCGGCGACGCCGTCGATCATCCCCTCGTCCATGTTGATGTCGATGACCTGGGCCCCGGACTCGACCTGCTGGCGCGCGACGTTGAGGGCGGTGGGGTAGTCCTCCGCCTGGATGAGCTTGCGGAAGCGTGCCGAGCCGGTGATGTTGGTGCGCTCACCCACATTGACGAACAAGGACTCCTCGGTCACGGTGAGGGGCTCGAGCCCAGCCAGGCGCAGCGCGGGCTGCACCTCGGCCGGCACCCGCGGTGGCTGGCCGTCAGCCGCCTTGGCGATGGCGGCGATGTGCTCGGGCGTGGTGCCGCAGCAGCCGCCCAGGAGGTTGACCAGACCTGCCTGAGCGAACTCGCCGACGACCTCGGCCATCTGGTCCGGCAGCTCGTCGTACTCGCCGAAGGCGTTGGGCAGCCCGGCATTGGGGTAGCACGAGACGAAGGTGTCAGCCACCCTCGCGAGCTCGGCGACGTAGGGCCGCATCTCGGCGGCACCGAGAGCACAGTTGAGGCCCACGGCGAGGGGCCTGGCATGGCGCACCGAGTTCCAGAAGGCCTCGGTCACCTGACCGGAGAGGGTGCGGCCGGAGGCGTCGGTGATGGTGCCCGAGATGACCACCGGCCAGCGCCGGTCGTGCTCCTCGAACAGCGTCTCGACCGCGAAGATCGCGGCCTTGGCGTTGAGCGTGTCGAAGATCGTCTCGATGATGAGGACGTCGACGCCGCCGTCCACCAGGCCTCGTGCCTGCTCGAGGTAGGCCTCGACCAGCTCGTCGAAGGTGACGTTGCGCGTGCCGGGGTCGTTGACGTCGGGCGAGATGGAGGCGGTGCGGTTGGTCGGCCCGAGGGCACCCAGCACCCAGCGCGGACGGTCGGGCGTGCGCCGGCTCATCTCGTCGGCCGCCTCGCGGGCCAGCCGGGCGGCGGCCACGTTCAGCTCGTACGCGAGGTCCTCCATCCCGTAGTCGGCGAGCGAGATCCGCTGGGCGTTGAAGGTGTTCGTCTCGATGAGGTCCGCGCCGGCCTCGAGGTAGGACAGGTGGATCCCGCGGATGATGTCCGGCTGGGTCAGGGACAGCAGGTCGTTGTTGCCCTTGAGGTCGCTGGGCCACTGCGCGAAGCGCTCGCCGCGGTAGTCCTGCTCACCCAGGCCCTCGCGCTGGATCATGGTGCCCATGGCACCGTCCATCACGAGCACCCGCTGGGTCAGCGCGGCGCGCAGCGTCTCGGTGGCATCGGGCTGGAGCACGGTGGAGGTGGGCACCGACCAAGTATGGCGCGGCCGCAAGTCGGGCGTCGTGCGGGCTCACGTACTGTCGGGCCCATGAGCAGCGCGTCGCCGCGATCGCACGACCACAGTGGCCAAGGCGTGCGGCTGGGCGCGATCAGGGGTATCCCCGTGTTCCTGGCCCCCAGCTGGTTCGTGATCGCGCTGGTGATCGTCGCCGTCGTCAGCGGTCCCGTGCTCGCCACCAGACCGGCCTACGGCATCGCACTGGGCCTGGCGCAGGCGGTCCTGCTGCTCCTGAGCGTCCTGGTCCACGAGGGCGCTCACGGAGTCACGGCACGTGCCTTCGGTATGCCGGTGATCCGCATCGTGGCGACGCTGTGGGGAGGTCACACCTCGTTCGAGGCGGGGCGGACGACGCCGGGGCGGATGGCCGCGGTGGCGGCTGCCGGGCCGGCGGCGAACGCCGTCCTGGCCGGCCTCGGTCTGGCGCTGCTGCCGCTGGTCGGCTCCGGCGTCCCCGGCCACCTCCTCGAGGGGCTCGTGATCATCAACGGCTCGCTCGCCGTGCTGAACATCCTGCCCGGCATGCCGCTGGACGGTGGTCAGGTCGTGGAGTGCCTGGTCTGGAAGGCGAGCGGCAGCCGCAACAAGGGGGCCGTGGTGGCGGGGTGGTGCGGCCGGGTCGTCGCCGTGCTCGTCGTCCTGTGGTTCCTGGGTCGCCCGCTGCTCGACGGCAGCGGGCTGGGGCTCAGCAGCATCTGGGTGCTGGTCGTGGGGTCGATGCTGTGGTCCGGCGCGACCGAGTCCATCCGCCGCGGGTCGGCCCTCACACACCTCGACCGGCTCACCGTGGCGGACGTCATGGAGGAGGCGCTGTACCTGCCTCCGGACACGCCGCTGGGCGTCGCTCTGGTCGGGACCCACGCCGTCGTCACCACCGACGAGCGCGGCATACCGTGCCTGGTCCTCGCCACGGGCGGAAAGCCGGCCGAGGCCATGGACGAGCACGCCCCGCTGTCGTCGGCGGTGATGCGCATCCCCGAGGAGAACATCGTCGAGGTGGCACCGGAGTCGGGGCTCGGGCCGGTGCTTGCCGCCATGGGTGCCAGCTCGCACGGGGTCGTGGTGCTGACTCGGCAGGGCCGACCGTACGGCGTCGCCCACGCCCGCCTGGTCAACGAGGCGGCGGCACGCAACTAGACTCGCCGCCCATGAGCATGCGCAGAGGACTGTTCCGCGCGGGGGAGCGGGTCCAGCTGACCGACCCCAAGGGTCGCCTGCACACCATCACGCTCGAGGCCGGCCGCGAGTTCCACACCCACCGCGGGCGGCTGGCGCACGACGACCTCATCGGCGCCCCCGACGGCTCGGTCGTCCGCAACACCGCCGGGGTCGAGTACCTCGCGCTGCGACCGCTGCTCTCTGACTACGTCATGTCCATGCCCCGTGGCGCGGCCGTGGTCTATCCCAAGGACGCGGGGCAGATCGTCACGATGGCCGACATCTTCCCCGGCGCCCGGGTGGTCGAGGCCGGCGTCGGGTCGGGGGCGCTGTCGATGAGCCTCCTGCGGGCGGTGGGGGAGCACGGGCACCTGCACTCGTTCGAGCGTCGCGACGACTTCGCGGCCATCGCCCAGGGCAACGCGAGGGCCTTCTTCGGACACGACCACCCCGCCTGGACGGTCACCGTCGGCGACCTCGTCGAGCAGCTGCCCATGGCAGTCGAGCCGGCCTCGGTCGACCGGGTGGTCCTCGACATGCTGGCGCCCTGGGAGTGTCTCGAGGTCGTGGCCGACGCCCTGCTGCCCGGAGGCGTCCTGATCTGCTACGTGGCCACGGCCACCCAGCTCTCGCGCGTCGCCGAGGCCATGCGCGACCACGGGGGCTACACCGAGCCCGAGGCGTGGGAGTCGCTGGTCCGCGGCTGGCACCTCGAGGGGTTGGCGGTCCGGCCTCAGCACCGGATGCACGGGCACACCGGGTTCCTCATCACGACGCGCCGGCTGGCCCCGGGTGTGACGCCCCCACTGCGCAAGCGACGGCCAGCCAAGGGTGCCTACGGCGAGGACGGCGACGCGGGCGTCGACACGTCCAGCTTCGGCCAGGACAGCGACTTCTCAGCCGAAGGGATAGGCGAACGCGTCCCTTCGGACAAGAAGGTCCGACGCGTTCGCCGATCTGTGACGCAAACCTCCGACACCTCTGAGTAGTTCGGCGTTAGGTTGGGTTATCGGCCGCCCGTGAGCGGTCGGTTGCCAGTCGTTCGCCACCGAGGGAGCCGACATGACCGACCACCGCACCCCCGCTGACCGTTCCGAGGAGCGTCGCCAGGCGGAGCTTCTCGCCGAGGAGGTGGCGGCCTTGCGGCAGCGCCTGGCCGACGCACCGGTCCGATCCCGCGAGCTCGAGACGAGGGTCCTGCAGCTGCAGTCGAACCTCGCGACGATCTCCTCCCAGAACGAGCGCCTGGTGCGCACCCTCAAGGAGGCCCGCGAGCAGATCGTCACGCTCAAGTCCGAGGTCGACCGGCTGGCCCAGCCCCCTGCGGCCTACGGCATCATCCTCGAGTCCTACGACGACGCGACCGTCGACATCCTCACGGGTGGCCGCAAGATGCACGTGGCGGTCAGTCCCGCGGTCGACCCCTCCGAGCTGTCCAGCGGACGCGAGGTTCGGCTCAACGAGGCGATGAACGTCGTGGCCGCGTGCGGCTTCGAGCGGGTCGGCGAGGTCGTCATGATCAAGGAGATGCTCGGCGACGACCGGGTGCTGATCGTCGCGCACGCCGACGAAGAGCGCGTGGTGCGCATGGCCGAGTCCCTCGAGGGCGAGCCCATCCGGGTCGGCGACGCGCTCATGCTCGAGCCCCGCTCCGGTTTCGTCTACGAGCGGATCCCGAAGGCCGAGGTCGCGGAGCTGGTCCTCGAAGAGGTCCCCGACATCGACTACGAGGACATCGGGGGGCTGGCCGGGCAGATCGAGGCGATCCGCGACGCCGTCGAGCTGCCCTACCTGCACCCGGACCTGTTCCTCGAGCACAAGCTCAAGCCCCCGAAGGGCGTGCTGCTCTACGGGCCGCCCGGCTGCGGCAAGACGCTGATCGCCAAGGCGGTCGCCGCCTCGCTGGCCAAGAAGGTCGCCGAGAAGGAGGGGAAGCCCGTCGGCAAGTCCTTCTTCCTCAACATCAAAGGTCCCGAGCTGCTCAACAAGTACGTCGGCGAGACCGAGCGGCACATCCGGCTGATCTTCCAGCGGGCGCGCGAGAAGGCCTCCGGTGGAACACCCGTGGTGGTGTTCTTCGACGAGATGGACAGCCTGTTCCGCACCCGAGGGTCGGGCGTCAGCTCCGATGTCGAGACGACCATCGTCCCTCAGCTGCTGTCCGAGATCGACGGCGTCGAGCGGCTCGAGAACGTCATCGTCATCGGCGCATCCAACCGCGAAGACATGATCGACCCGGCGATCCTGCGGCCGGGGCGCCTTGACGTCAAGATCAAGATCGAGCGTCCGGATGCCGAGAGTGCCCGTGACATCTTCAGCAAGTACCTCACGGCCGATCTGCCGCTGCACGAACACGACCTGGCCGAGCATGGCGGCTCCCCACAGGCGACCGTTGACGCCATGATCACGGCGGCGGTCGAGCGGATGTACTCCGAGATCGAGGAGAACCGCTTCCTCGAGGTGACCTACGCGAACGGCGACAAGGAGGTCCTGTACTTCAAGGACTTCAACTCCGGAGCGATGATCCAGAACATCGTCGACCGCGCCAAGAAGATGGCGATCAAGGACTTCCTCACGGTCGGGCAGCGCGGCATCCGGGTCGACCACGTGCTGGCCAGCTGCGTCGACGAGTTCAAGGAGAACGAGGACCTGCCCAACACGACCAACCCCGACGACTGGGCTCGCATCTCCGGCAAGAAGGGCGAGCGGATCGTCTACATCCGCACGCTCATCACCGGCAAGAGCGGCACCGAGCCGGGCCGGTCCATCGACAACGTGGCGAACACGGGGCAGTACCTGTAGGAGGCTTCACCCCGTAACTTACTCGCGGTAACATGTGGCCATGGACCACCTGCTGCGCGAGCCCACCCTGCTGGCCGTGCCCTTCTTCGTGCTGTTCATCGGGCTCGAGCTGGTCGCGCTACGCGTGCTCGACGGTGACGAGCCAGCCCAGGGGTACGACCTCAAGGACAGTGGGGCGAGCCTGTCCATGGGCCTCGGCTCGGTCGTCGTCAACCTCGTGGTCCGCACGGGTGCGCTGCTCGGCTATACCGCTCTGTATGCCGTGACGCCCCTGCGCCTCGACCCCCACCGCGGGTGGACATGGGTGCTCACGATCCTGCTCGTCGACCTGCTCTGGTACGCCTACCACCGGTCCAGCCACCGGGTCCGGCTGCTGTGGGCCATGCACCAGGCCCACCACAGCAGCGTCCGCTTCAACTACACGACCGCGCTGCGCCAGAAGTGGAACCCCTGGGGCGAGCTGCTGTTCTGGGTGCCGCTGCCCCTGCTCGGGGTCGCGCCCTGGATGATCTTCGCGGTGTTCTCGCTCAACCTCGTCTACCAGTTCTGGGTGCACACCGAGACGATCCCCAAGCTCTGGCGGCCCGTCGAGCTCGTGTTCAACACGCCGTCGCACCACCGGGTCCACCACGCCAGCGACGCTGCCTACCTCGACCGGAACTACGGCGGCATCCTCATCGTGTGGGACCGCCTGTTCGGCACGTTCGCCGAGGAGCGGGAGCGGCCGACCTACGGCCTGACCCACCCGGTGACGACGTTCAACCCGTTCCGGCTGCAGTACGGCGAGCTGGCCCTGATGCTCCGCCAGGTCAGACAGGCTCGCCGTTGGCGCGACCGGGTGGGTTACCTTTTCGCCCCTCCGGGTTGGGCGCCCACGCCCGACGCCTGAGGGGCGCGGCCAGCGCCCGCCAGCCCATGATGAAGGCGCCGAGGACCACGGTCGCCACGACGACGAAGGGCAGCGGGGCGCCACCTCCGCCTGAAGCCACCCTGAGCACGAGACCGCCCGCGACGGTGACCAGCCAGACCGGCACTGCTTGGACCACCTCGCGAGGCCAGGCGTGCCAAAGGAGCCGGACGGCCACCCAGCCCAGCGCCAGGCCGACGAGGAACGGCCACGCGGTCGACAGGACACCCACGACGGTGACGCCCTCGACGTGGCTCGCCCGCCCGATGAGGGCGAAGAGCAGCACGAGACAGGCGTCCACCACGAAGGTGGGGACGATGCCTCTCATCCGCGCACCTTGTCGAACAGCGTGGCCTGGGGCTGCGCGTGGGTCGGGTCGACCCCGTCGAAGAGGCTACTCACGGACTCGCCGACATGGATCCGCTGGATCGCCTCGGCGAACAGCTGGGCCACCGACCGCACCTGCAGCTCGGGCCACCGGGCCGGGGACGGCACGGTGTCGGTGGTGACCACCTGTCCGATCATGGGGTGGTCGCGCAGCCGCTCGACGGCCTTACCGGCGAAGAGGCCGTGGGTGCAGGCGACGTCGGCGCTGGTGCAGCCCCGGTCGGCGAGGCGGTCGAGCAGCTCGATGATCGAGCCGCCCGTGGCGATCTCGTCGTCGAGCACGATCGCGTGGCGTCCGGACACCTCACCCACGATGGAGTCGATGACCACCCGGTCGTCGGCGAGACGCTGCTTGGAGCCCGCGGCGACGGGCAGGCCGAGCAGGCGGGCGAACTGGGTGGCGGTCTTGGCGTTGCCGAGATCGGGTGACACGACGACCGAGTCGCTCAGGTCACGTCCTCGGAAGTGGTCCGCCAGCACCCCGATGGCAGTGAGGTGGTCGACCGGGACGGAGAAGAAGCCGTGCACCTGGGGCGCGTGCAGCGTCATCGTCAGCACGCGGTGGGCACCGGCCGCCACGAGCATGTCGGCCACCAGCCGGCCGCCCAGAGAGATGCGCGACGCGTCCTTCTTGTCAGACCGCGCGTAGGCGTAGTGAGGGATGACCGCGGTGATCTGGGCCGCCGAGGCTCCCCGCGCCGCGTCGATCATGAGCAGCAGCTCCATGAGGTGCTCCTGCGTTGGCGGGACGAGCGGCTGCACGATGTAGACGTCGCGCTGGCGGCAGTTCTCGAGCAGCTGGGCCTGCAGGCAGTCGTTGCTGAAGCGCTTGATCTCTGCGGGGGAGAGGTCGACTCCGAGGGCTTGGCAGATCCGCGCCGCGAAGGCGCGGTGGGCGCTTCCGGAGAAGACCACGATGTCCCGCACGTTGGCTCCTGGGAGGGTCGGGCTGGAGTCGGCTTGGTGCACTGAGCTGTTCGACGTGCAGAGGGCTGCTCCGAGCCTAGCCGCCGAGCAGGTCGGGCGATACGTGCGCGGCATACAGATGCGTGCGCAGCTCTCCCACGAGCTCGGCCCGGTGCTGCGCGCCCGTGGCCACCACGCCTGGGAAGGACGCGAACCCGTGCGGCACCCGCAGGTAGTTGGTGAGCCGCACCGGAACGCCTACAGCACGCAGGGCATCGGCATACCGCGTGCCGTCGTCGCGCAGGGGGTCGAGGTCGGCGGTCTGGATGAGCGCTGGAGGAAGGTCCGCGAGGTCACCGAAGAGGGGCGAGACCAGCGGGTCGACGTACGACGCGGGGTCGGGGCAGTAGTGGTCGCGGAAGGCGAGCATGTTCGTCTTCGTGAGCATTGGTGCGTCGGCGAGCTCGTCGATCGAGGGGGACGACATCGTCATGTCGGTCGCGGGGTAGATGAGGGCCTGGTGGCGTATGGGCGAGGTCCCGGCTTCGTGGTCGTCACGGATCGCCTGAGCCACGACGGCCGCGAGGTTGCCGCCGGCGCTGTCGCCACAGACCGCCAGCCGGCTGGTGTCGGCGCGCAGCACCGCGCCGTGGTGGGCCACCCACCCGGTGGCGTCGATCGCGTCGTGAGCCGCCAGTGGAGCCGGGTGCTCGGGAGCGAGCCGGTAGTCGACGCTGACGACCACTGCACCCACCTGTTCGGCCAGATGCATGCAGAGCGGGTCGTACATGACGACGTTGCCCTGGACCCAGCCGCCGCCGTGGAAGAAGAGGACCACCGGCACGTCGGTCTGGGTGTCACGGAGCCTTCGCGGGCGATACAGGCGTAGCGGGATCTCATAGCCGTCCCGTGCGGGCGCCGTCCCGAAGCTCACCCCGACGGAGCGGCCGCCGCCCCCCGTGATCCAGGAGAACGGAGGCACCTGCGGGTAGACCACCCCGCGGCTGCGGCGGATGCCCGCGAGGTCGAGCCGCTCGACCGGGGCCCCGAGGCGCTCGTAGAGGGCGGTGAACGCCGCGGTCCGCGGGTACATCGTGAAGGGGGAGTGCCGCATGGGCCCTGAGTCTCTCACCTAGGGTGACAGCATGAGCGTTCGCAGGGTGATGGGCATCGAGACCGAGTACGGCATCTCGGTCCCCGGCGACCCGGCCGCCAACCCGATGATCCTGTCGGGGCAGGTCGTCAACGCCTACGCGTCCGCCCAGGGCATCCGGGCCGCCCATGCGTCGTGGGACTACGCCGACGAGGCGCCGCTGCGTGACGCGCGCGGCTTCGAGATGAACCGGGGCCTCGCCGACGCCAGCCAGCTCACCGACGAGGAGGACCCGACCCTCGCCAACGTGGTGTTGACCAACGGCGCCCGCCTCTACGTCGACCACGCACACCCCGAGTACTCCTCGCCCGAGGTGACCAGCCCCCGCGCCGCCGTGGCCTGGGACCGGGCCGGCGAAGCGATCATGGGCGAGTCGGTGCGACGACTGTCCCAGCTGCCGCCGGGCGTCAACCTCTACAAGAACAACACCGATGGCAAGGGCGCCTCCTACGGCACTCACGAGAACTACCTGATGCGCCGCGAGACGCCGTTCACCGAGATCGTGCGCCACCTCGTGCCGTTCTTCGTGGCCCGGCAGGTGATGTGCGGGTCGGGGCGGGTCGGCATCGGCCAGGACTCACGCACCCACGGTTTCCAGGTCAGCCAGCGCAGCGACTTCTTCGAGGTCGAGGTGGGCCTCGAGACCACGCTGAAGCGGCCCATCATCAACACCCGCGACGAGCCGCATGCCGTGGCCGACCTCTACCGCCGCCTTCACGTCATCATCGGCGACGCGAACCACTGCGACGTGGCCAACCTGCTCAAGCTCGGCACGACCTCGCTGGTGCTCGCGATGGTGGAGGACGGCGCCATCGACGCCGACCTCACGATCGCGCGCCCGGTCGCCTCCCTGCACGCGGTGAGCCACGACCCGAGCCTGCGCGAGCTCGTCGAGCTGCGCGACGGCCGCAAGCTCACGGCGGTGCAGCTGCTGTGGGCCTACCACGACCTGGCCGAGCACTACCTGCAGGACCGGTATGCCGGGGAACCCGACGAGGACACCGCCGAGGTCATGCGCTGGTGGGCCCTGGTGCTGGACCGCCTCGAGCGCGACCCGCGAGAGGCGGCTCGCGAGGTCGACTGGGTGGCCAAGCAGCAGGTCCTCCAGGGCTACATCGACCGCGACGGCCTCGAGTGGTCCGACCCGCGGCTGCGCGCCGTCGACATCCAGTGGTCCGATGTCCGAGCGGACAAGGGCGTCTTCCACCGACTCCGGGCGGCGGGCCGTTTCGAGGAGCTCGTCACCGACGCCGACGTCATGCACGCGGTGCACGAGCCACCGACCGACACCCGCGCCTACTTCCGCGGCAAGTGCCTGGAGAAGTACCCCGACCAGATCGCCGCCGCCTCGTGGGACTCGGTCATCTTCGACATCCCGGGTCAGACGTCCCTCCAGCGGGTGCCGATGCTCGAACCGCTGCGGGGCACGAAGGCCAGCGTGGGTGGCCTGCTCGACCGGAGCCCGGATGCAGCCACGTTGCTGCGTGAGTTGGCGTCCGCCTCGGGCTAGGGTGGTCGGAGAAGCCACCACAGCGAGAGGTCACCAGCGATGCCGAGCCAAGAGCAGAGCAGGCCACAGCGCCGCGAGGACGCCCCCGACGAGGCTCCCGAGCCGACTCCCGCCTCGCCCGAGGCCAGCGCCCGCAAGGAGAACCTCGACTCCGACATCGACAGCGTCCTCGACGAGATCGACGGGGTGCTGGAGTCCAACGCCGAGGAGTTCGTGCGCGGCTTCGTCCAGAAGGGCGGCCAGTGACCGGCGGAGCTGACACGGGCAGGCTCCCCGCGGCATACCTCTCGGCAGGCTCGTCGTCGTTCAGCGAGTTCCTCGGGGTACACGCGCCGCACCTGCTGCCGTCCGGCCGGTCGCTGCCCGTGGGCAGCAGCCTCGAGGCGCCGCACGGCACGACGATCGTGACCGCGACGTTCGACGGCGGCGTGGTCATGGCCGGTGACCGGCGCGCCACCATGGGCAACATCATCGCCAACCGTGACATGGAGAAGGTCTTCGCCGCCGACGAGTACTCGGCCGTCGGCATCGCCGGGACCGCCGGGCTGGCGATCGAGCTCGTCAAGCTCTTCCAGGTCGAGCTCGAGCACTACGAGAAGATCGAGGGCACGCTGCTGTCCCTGGAGGGCAAGGCCAACCGCCTGGCCTCGATGATCCGCGCCAACCTCGGCATGGCCATGCAGGGGCTGTCGGTGGTGCCTTTGTTCGCCGGCTACGACCTCGACAAGGGGGTCGGCCGCATCTTCTCCTACGACGTGACCGGCGGCTGTTACGAGGAGCACGACCACCACAGCGTGGGTTCCGGCTCGCTGTTCGCCCGGGGTGCCCTGAAGAAGGTGTGGCGTGCCGGCCTGTCGGCCGAGCAGGCGGTCAGCGTCACCGTCGAGGCCCTCTACGACGCGGCCGACGACGACTCGGCGACCGGTGGACCTGACCTGGGGCGCCGGATCTGGCCCACCGTCGCTGTGGTCCACGCCGACGGTGTCCGCTTCGTCTCGGACGACGACCTGCGTGAGGTCGTCGAGTCCGTCATCGCCGCCCGTCAGGGCAACCCCGGAGGCGCCCGATGACCAGCATGCCGTTCTACGTCTCGCCCGAGCAGCTCATGAAGGACCGGGCCGACTACGCCCGCAAGGGCATCGCCCGCGGCCGCTCCGTTGTCGTCCTGGGTTACGACAAGGGCATCGCGTTCGTCGCGGAGAACCCCTCGCGGGCGCTGCACAAGGTGTCCGAGATCTACGACCGCATCGCCTTCGCGGCGGTCGGCAAGTACAACGAGTTCGAGAACCTCCGCGTGGCCGGTGTCCGGTATGCCGACCTGCGCGGCTACTCCTACGACCGCATCGACGTGACCGCCCGCGGTCTGGCGAACGCCTACGCGCAGACGCTGGGGACGGTGTTCACCCAGGAGTCCAAGCCGTACGAGGTCGAGATCGTCGTGGCCGAGGTGGGCGCCGTCTCCGACGACGACCAGATCTACCGACTCACCTACGACGGCTCGGTGGCCGACGAGCGGGGCTTCGTGGCCATGGGCGGCGCGGCCGAGCCGATCGACGCCGCCCTCAAGGACCGCTGGACCCCCGGCATGTCCCTCGCCGACGTGCTCAGCCTCGCGGTGGAGCTGCTCGGCCAGGATCCGGCTGGGGGAGCGCCCCGTCAGCTCACCGCCGCCCAGCTCGAGGTGGCCGTGCTCGACCGCGAGCGACCGCGACGCACCTTCCGTCGCATCGGTGGGACGCTGCTGACGGCCCTCCTGAGCAAGGACGACCCGACCCACGACGCGCCGCATGAGGACGACGTGCGGCCCGGGCCCCACGACACGCTGACCGGCGACACGTCGCCTCGCGACGAGTCCACCAACCCGCAGACGCAGCGCCCGGGCGACTAGCTCGATCTGCGGTGACCTCAGGCCTGCGGGGCCTCGGCATACCGCAGGTAGGGCTTGACCTCTTCGACACCCTTGAAGCGGGCCTTGGCGTCCTCGGTCGAGACGGTCGGCGCCACGATGATGCGCTCGCCGACCTTCCAGTCGGCAGGGGTCGAGAACGGGCCGGCGTCGTTGACCTGCAGAGCGTCCAGGGCGCGCAGGATCTCGTCGAAGTTGCGGCCGGCGCTCTTCGGGTACGTCAGGGACAGGCGCACCTTGCCGACCGGGTCGATGATGAAGACCGAGCGCACTGGGGACGTGTCGCCCGCAGCCGGGTGGATCATGTCGTAGAGCTCGGCGACCTGACGGTCCTTGTCGGCGATGATCGGGTACTCGACGGGCGCGCCGGCGACGTCCTCGATGTCGGACTTCCACGCCTGGTGGTCCTCGACCGCGTCGACGGAGACCGCGATGACCTTGGTGTTGCGGGAGGCCCACTCGTCCTTGAGCTGGGCGACGCGGCCGAGCTCGGTGGTGCAGACGGGGGTGAAGTCAGCCGGGTGGCTGAACAGCACGGCCCAACCGTCACCCTTCCAGTCCAGGAAGCTCAGCTCGCCCTCGGTGGTCTCGGCGGTGAAGTCGGGGGCGTCGTCGCCCAGTCGCAGCGTGGCCATTGGGGCCTTCCTCTCGAAGGTAACGCGATGTTTGTCATGACCCAACATGCCGTTACTTGACCGCGTTGTGGATGCCCTGTCCGAATGGTGGACCCGCCGGATCGGGAGTCCGGCCCGTCGAGCCTCGCCAGGCCGAGCGGGGAGCCTAGAGTGGGTTCATGGAGCGCCGGATCTTCGGGATCGAGAACGAGTACGGCATCACGTGCACGTTCGACGGGCAGCGACGGCTCACACCGGACGAGGTGGCCCGCTACCTCTTCCGCAAGGTGGTCTCCTGGGGTCGCTCCTCTAACGTCTTTCTCTCCAACGGCTCCCGCCTCTACCTCGACGTCGGCAGCCACCCCGAGTACGCCACCCCCGAGTGCGACCACGTCCGCCAGCTGGTGGTGCACGACAAGGCGGGAGAGCGCATCATCGAGGGGCTGGTCGCCGACGCCCAGGAGCGCCTCGCGGAGGAGGGCATCGAGGGCGAGATCTACGTCTTCAAGAACAACACCGACTCGGCCGGCAACTCCTACGGCTGCCACGAGAACTACCTGGTTGGCCGGGCCGGCGAGTTCCAGCAGCTCTCCGACGTCCTGATCCCGTTCCTGGTCAGCCGCCAGATCACCTGCGGGGCCGGCAAGGTCGTGACGACCTCCAAGGGCGCGACGTTCTGCGTCAGCCAGCGGGCCGACCACATCTGGGAGGGCGTCTCCTCGGCCACCACCCGCAGCCGCCCCATCATCAACACGCGTGACGAGCCCCACGCGGACGCCGAGCGCTACCGCCGCCTCCACGTCATCGTGGGCGACTCCAACATGAGCGAGACGACGACGATGCTCAAGGTGGGCTCGGCCGACCTGGTGCTGCGCATGATCGAGGCCGGCGTCGTCGTGCGGGACCTGACGCTGGAGAACCCCATCCGCGCCATCCGTGAGATGAGCCACGACATGACCGGCCGCAAGACCGTCCGGCTGTCGAACGGGCGCGAGCTGTCGGCACTGCAGATCCAGAGCGAGTATCTCGAACGCGCACAGGCCTTCGCCGATCGGGAGGGCCTCGAGGACCCGATCCACAAGCAGGTGCTCGACCTCTGGGAGCGCACCCTGCGCGCGGTGGGCAGCGGCGACCTGTCCCTGGTCGACACCGAGATCGACTGGGTGATCAAGCACAAGCTCATCACCGGCTACATGGCCAAACACGGGCTGCCGCTGGAGCACCCTCGGGTGGCTCAGCTCGACCTGGCCTACCACGACATCAACCGGCAGCGTGGGCTGTTCTACGTGCTGCAGAAGCATGGCCGGGCCGCCCGGGTCTGCAGCGACCCCGAGGTCTTCGAAGCCAAGACCGTGCCGCCGCAGTCGACGCGCGCCAAGCTGCGTGGTGACTTCATCAAGGCGGCTCAGGAGCACCGCCGGGACTTCACCGTGGACTGGGTGCACCTGAAGCTCAATGACCAGGCGCAGCGCACGGTGCTGTGCAAGGATCCTTTCGCTGCAGTCGACGCACGGGTCGAACGCCTCATCGAGGGCATGCGCGGCTGACGCGGTTCCGGCCCTGCCAGGTGCGGCGGTTATGGTGGTCGAGATCCCACCCCCGGCGAAAGTTACCCTCACCGTGCAGACTCGACCTATCCATGCCCTCGGCGCCACACTCGTTGCTGCTGTGCTGGTGCTCACCGCCTGTGGTGGCGGCTCCAAGACCGCGACGGGCTCCGCCCTCGACCAGGTGACCGTCACCGGGGGCAGCGCCACCACCGCGCCGACCGTCACCGTCAAGCCCAAGCCCCTGTCGGTCAAGGAGACCACGACGCGGGTGCTCAAGAGTGGGACGGGCCCGACCATCAAGGGCGACGAGATCGTCAGCCTCAAGTACGTCCTCGTCAACGCCAAGGACGGCGCCCAGCTCGACACCAACTTCGGCAAGCAGGACCTCGGCATCAACCTCGGTTCCACCAGCCTCCTGCCGGGCTTGAAGAAGGGCCTCGCAAACCAGAAGGTCGGCTCGCGCATCCTGGTCGCCATGCCGCCCAAGGACGCCTTCGGCACCCAGGGCAACGCCAACATCAAGGTCGGCGGCACCGACACCGTGCTGTTCCTTATGGACGTCCTTTCGACCCAGACGGCGCTGAAGTCGGCCCAGGGCACGCCCGTCAAGCCCGTCCCCGGCCTGCCCACCGTCAGCGTGCCCACCGACGGCAAGGCCGCCACGATCACCATCCCCAAGGGAGCCAAGGCTCCGACCAAGACCATCGGTCAGCTCCTGATCCAGGGCAGCGGCCCCAAGGTCGCGGCCGGCCAGACGATCCGAGTCACCTACACCGGGGCACTGTGGAAGAACGGCGTCAACTTCGACTCCTCGGCCAACAGCCCGCAGGGGTACTTCGAGACCATCATCGGCGCACAGCGCGTCATCAAGGCGTGGGACAGCCAGCTCGTCGGCAAGCCGGTGGGCAGCCGGGTCCTGCTGGTCGTGCCGCCGGCGGACGGCTACGGCACTGCGGGGAGCCCCCCGAAGATCAGCGGCACGGACACGCTCGTGTTCGTCGTCGACATCCTCGCGGCGTACTGAGCCCGACCCGGCCCTGCACCGCACCGAACGACCAAGGAGACCAGCATGGGATTCGACCCCAGCACGACCAAGCCCGAGATCGACTTTCCGGAGGGCGCTGCCCCCGCCGACCTGGTCGTCGAGGACCTCAAGGAGGGCGACGGCCGGGAGGCCAAGTCCGGCGACACGATCTCAGCCCACTACGTGGGCGTGGCCCACTCCACCGGTGAGGAGTTCGACGCCTCGTGGAACCGGGGCGCGCCGCTGGACTTCCGGCTGGGCGTCGGCCAGGTCATCCGTGGCTGGGACGACGGCATCGTCGGCATGAAGGTGGGGGGCCGTCGCAAGCTCACCATCCCGGCGCACCTCGGCTACGGAGACCGCGGCGCCGGCGGCGCGATCAAGCCGGGCGAGACCCTGATCTTCGTGGTCGACCTCGTGGACGTGCGCTGACCGCGCGTCACAGCTCGTCAGACAGCAGCCGGGCGGCGTGCCGCCCGGCTGCTGCGCTGTAGAGGAACGACGCGTAGTCGTCGTCGAGCCCCCGGCCCATCGTCGACAGCGGGACGGGGCACGCGCGAAGGGCTGCGTCGAGGCCGTCGACCGACACCTGTCGCACGGTGAGCGCCCCGGCGGCCTCCCTCACCAGGCGGTGGGCCTGCTCGCCGACCACCTGTCCGAACTCGGTATCGAGGTTGGCGATGGGCACGTCGGCGGCCGCCAGGGCGATACGCCCGTATGCCGTGATGCTGTGGTGGGAGATGCCCCGGTGCCGCTCTCGGACGTCGGCCTCGGAGACCCGCAGCGCGGCGATGCTTCGCCCGCCGAGCGTGGCCGTCGCGTTGACCGCCTCGCCGGCCGCCACACCCGTGTAGCCCCACGTCGTGCCGGTGCCGACGTTTCCGGGGCCCTGGACCACGACGGCCAGATCGGCCCCGACGACATGCCGTGCGGCCAGCAGCCCGGAATGCAGTGTCACCGCCTCGTGGTCACCGCCGTAGGCCTGACCCACGGTCACGGTCGCGGCGAGCCACCCGGCGTCCTTCAGCCCGGCGACCGTGCGCGAGAACGCGATCGGCAGGGCGCCCCCGTCGGTCATCACATAGACAGCCCGGGCGTGCGGTCGATCCACGCGGAGACCGCAGAGCACGGCTGGGAGGGCCGAGTGAAGATCGGCGACGACGACCGGCATACCCTCCAGGTCACCCGCCGCGGCCAGGGGACCCGTCATGAGGGCGTGGTGGGGGCTGTCCTGCTCGTCGACAGCGAGGAACATCTGCTGGTGGGGTGTGTACCGCGCCTTGACGATGTGGCCGTGCGGAGGAGGCGGGTCGGCGGGGAGCCGGTCGGGGACAGCGACGACGAAGGCGAGACCCCCCGTGCCGAGGCCTCTCAGCAGGGCAGATGCGTTGAGCAGGACCCGGTCGCCCACCTGGGGCTCGCCGACCAGCGCCGTGTAGGCCAGAGCGCGAACCGTCTCAGGTTCGCCGGACGCGTCCTGGGGAGCCAGCCGCACGGCATACTCGACTGCACCCGGCCAGCGTCCGTGCACCTGCTCGACCCGTCCATCGCGCCACTGCATCACGACACGCACAGTAGCCGTCAGGCTCTCCTGCGTACTCCGGTAGCGTCGCCCTGTGAGCTCCCCGACCGGCCCTGCGGCAAAGACCGAGCGTCTGCTGAACCTCGTGCTCTGCCTGCTCTACACGCGCCGGGCGCTCCCCAAGTCCAAGATCCGCGAGATCGTGCCGCAGTACGGCTCGGCGGCCAGCGACGAGGCCTTCGACCGGATGTTCGAGCGTGACAAGGACGAGCTGCGCGAGCTCGGGATCCCGCTGGTCACCGAGGACATCGGTGGCGTCTGGGACGACGAGCTGGGCTACCGCATCGACCAGCGCGACTACGCACTGCCCGATATCGAGTTCGAGGCAGACGAGCTGGCCGTCCTCGGGCTGGCGAGCCGTACCTGGGCGCACGCCTCGCTGGCCGGCCCGGCAGCGTCGGCCCTGCGCAAGCTCAAAGCCATCGACATCGAGCGCGACGGCGAGTCCCTCGTCGGGATCGAGCCTCGGCTGGGCACGCGAGAGGCGGCCTTCGAGCCGGTGAAGAACGCGGTGGTCGCCCAGCAGACCATCTCCTTCGGCTACCGCACCGGCGGTCAGGGCCAGGTCCTCACGCGTCGCGTCCAGCCGTGGGGCCTCGCATCGTGGCACGGCCGCTGGTATCTCACCGGGCACGACCTCGACCGCGGTGCGCCGCGCGTGTTCCGGCTGTCGCGCATCGAGGGTGCGGTCAGGCCCGTGGGCAAACCCGGCGGTTATGCCGTGCCCTCGGACCACAGCGCTCGCGACATGATCCGCACCACCGTTGGCGACCAGCAGGCACGCACTGCCGTGGTGCGGGCCCGCGAGGGACGCGGTCAGGCGCTGCGCCGTCGTGGCCACGAGCGGGCGACCGAGCCGCCCCCGGCCGGCTGGACCCTGCTGGAGGTCCCGTTCACGGACGCTGACACCTTCGCCGACGAGGTCACCGGCTACGGGCCCGACGTCGTCGTGGAGGAGCCACCGGAGGTCCGTGAGCTGGTCATGGCGCGGCTGCGCGGTGCCCTCGGTCAGGAGGCCATGGCATGAGCGCTCCCGAGACCGCGACCGCGCGGCTGTCCCGTCTGCTGACGATGGTCCCGTGGCTGGTCAACCGCCAGGGGATCGACCTCGACCAGGCCGCCGCTGACCTGGGCATCACCGCGAACCAGCTCGAGACCGACCTGCGGTTGCTCTACCTGTGCGGCTACGGACAGATGCCGGACGAGCTGATCGACGCTCAGTGGGAGGGCGGCCGGGTCTTCGTGACCAACGCGGACGCCATCGCCCGCCCGCTGCGGCTGGGTCGCGACGAGGCCTTGACCCTCATGGTGGGCCTGCGCGCCCTGGCTGCGGTCCCCGGACTGGGGGAGCGCGACGCGATCGAGCGTGCGATGGCCAAGCTCGAGCAGGCCACCGGGGCCAGTGCCGAGGCGGCCGCTCGCGTCGAGGTCGCGATCGACGAGGGCGTCGAGGCGAACCTGCTCGCCGACGCCCGGCGCGCGGTCGTCGACCATCGGCGCGTCCACCTTCGCTACCTCGTCCCGAGTCGTGACGAGGCCACAGAGCGCGACGTCGACCCGATGCGCGTGGTCAACCTCGACTCCCGCTGGTATCTCGAGGGCTGGTGCCACCGAGCCCAGGACACGCGGTTGTTCCGGATGGACCGGATCGAGTCGATGCAGGTGCTCGACGAGGACGGCACACCGCCCGCGCACGCTCGGCTGCGCGACCTCGACGCGGGGACCTTCACCGCGAGCCCGGACGACACCCTGGTCACGCTGCGGCTCGAGGCCGGCGCCGCGTGGGTGAGTGACTACTACCCGGTCGAGTCGGTGGAGACGGCATCCGACGGGTCGCAGACCGTCACGTTGCGCACGGCCGACACACTGTGGCTGCGCCGGCTGATGTGGCGGCTGGGAGGACTCGGCAGGGTGCTGGCACCCGTAGAGCTGGCCGACAGCGTCCGCAGCGGTGCCGAGGCCGCTCTGGCGGCCTACGACGGGTAGGGTGCTGGGCGTGTTGTGGGTCCTGATCTGGGTGCTGCTCGTCGTGGTCGCGGTGGCCTACCTGGCGACCCGTGTCTGGGGCGTGTGGGGCCAGTTCAAAGAGCTGACGGCCGAGGTCGCCCATGCGTCTGACACCCTGACCGGCCTGCAGGCCCAGGCCGAGCGGCTCGGCGACCGGACGCCACCGGCGCCGCTGGCCGTGTTCGGAGACCCGCGGCAGCTGCGCCGGGAACGCCACGCCACGCGTGGAGCGTTGAAGCAGGAGCGGCGCGCCCGCCAGGCCGCCAGACAGCCCCGCTGGGCCCGCCCCGTAGACTGAACTCACCACGCGGCCGAAAAGGAAGGCACATCATGCTCAGGGGCGCATTCGAGGGTTGGCACATCGTGATCATCCTCGCGCTGCTCATACTCCTTTTCGGCTTCAAGCGCCTCCCCGACGCGGCCCGCAGCCTGGGGCGTTCGATGCGGATCTTCAAGTCCGAGGTCAACGAGATGAAGCACGACGGCAAGAGCGCGGCCAGCAGCGACACCGTCAAGGGCGAGACCGTCAAGGACGAGGCTCCGCCCCGCCAGGACACCGCGCCTCGCGAGGAGACCAGCCCGCGCGAGGGCAACTCCTCCGGCCTCTCCTGACCCGTCACCCCAGCAGCCCCGACGACGACAGCGCGGCAGTCCACGATGGCGTTCCGGCGTGCCCGCAACCCCGAGGGCAAGATGTCGCTGGCCGACCACCTTCGGGAGCTGCGCCGACGCTTCCTCATCTCGGCAGTCGCGGTCCTGGTCGGCGCGGTCGTCGGCTGGGTGACCTACCCCCGCGTCTACGCGGCCTTGGCGGCGCCGTTCAACGACTACAAGACGAGCCACCCGCACAGTGTCATCAGCCTCAACTTCGGCAACGCGACCGCCGCGTTCTCCCAACAGGTGAGCATCTCGATCTTCGTCGGCGTGCTGGCCTCGAGCCCCGTCTGGATGTTCCAGCTGTGGGCGTTCATCGTGCCTGGTCTGACTCGCAAGGAGCGCCGCATCTCGCTGGCGTTCATCGCCGCCATAGTGCCGCTGTTCCTGGCGGGCTGCGCGCTGGCCTACGTGGTGCTCCCGAAGGTCCTCGCGGTGCTCTACGGGTTCACGCCGCCGGGCGCCTCCAACATCCAGCAGGTCGCGGACTACTTCTCGTTCGTCACCCGGTTCATCCTGGCGTTCGGATGCTCGTTCCTCATGCCGGTCTTCCTGGTGGCCCTCAACGCCATCGGACTCCTGCCCTCGGCTGCGATGCTGCGTGTGTGGCGACCCGCCGTGTTCGGCATCTGCGTGCTCTCGGCCATCGCGACGCCCACGCCGGACGCGTTCACGATGTTCCTGTTGGCGATCCCTCTGGTCGCGCTCTACTTCGCCGCAATCGGCGTCAGCAAGCTCATCGAGCGCACCCGCGCGTCTGACCGGCCGACCTGGGCCGACGTGGCCGACGACGAGGCCTCGAACCTGTAGCCTCCGGCCGTGGTCAAACGCGTCGGACTGGTGGTCAACCCCACCTCTGGTAAGAACCGCGGCATGGTGCTGGGCCTCGAGGTCGCCCACCGTCTGCGCGCCGCCGGGCACGAGGTCCTGGACCTGTCCGACGAGTCGTACGCCGCCGCGCGCGACCGTGCGATGGGGGCCATCGCGCAGGGACTCGACCTCCTCGCGGTGGTCGGCGGCGACGGCATGGTCCACCTGGGCGTCAACCTGGTCGCCCTGACTCCTGTGCCGCTGGCGATCATCGGCGCAGGCACGGGCAACGACGTGGCCCGCGGCCTGGGCCTGCCCGTCCACGACCCGGTGCGTGCTGCCGACATCGTCACGACCGGTGTCCCGCGGACCATCGACGCGATCAGCCACACCGACTCCCACGGCGAGCGGCGCTGGTACGCAGGCGTTCTCGGTGCGGGGTTCGACTCGATCGTCAACGAGCGAGCCAACACGTGGCCGTGGCCGCACGGCCAGATGCGCTACAACCTCGCGATCCTGCGCGAGCTGCCGCTGTTTCGTCCCATTCCCTACGTCGTCACCGTCGACGGCCGCAGGCACGAGAGCAGGGCCATGCTCGTCGCCGTGGCCAACGGCCCCTCCTACGGCGGCGGCATGCGCGTCGCGCCCGACGCGAGCTTCGACGACGGGCTCGTCGACGTGGTGATCCTGCACGAGATCAGCACCCTCGAGTTCCTGCGGGTGTTCCCCAAAGTCTTCACCGGTGCCCATGTCCACCACCCGGCCGTGGAGATCATCAAGGGGCGCCAGGTGACCCTCGAGGCGGACGGCATCGTGGCGTACGCCGACGGTGAGCGCTTCGCGGCCCTGCCGCTCACCCTGGAGACCGTCTCCGGCGCGGTGACGGTGCTGGTGCCTCCCGGCACGTAGGCTCGGTCCCATGTCCACGCCCGCCGAGCGGTATGCCGCGAGCACGCGCCGCGCGGCATACGCCAAGAGCCAGCTGGCGGCCTTCGCCGCCACCGTCGCGTTCCCGCTCGACCCCTTCCAGGAGCAGGCCTGCGAGGCGGTGGAACAGGGGCGGGGTGTTCTGGTCGCGGCGCCCACCGGCGCAGGCAAGACGATCGTCGGAGAGTTCGCGGTCTTCCTCGCCCTCGCCACGGGCCGCAAGGCGTTCTACACGACGCCGATCAAGGCGCTGTCCAACCAGAAGTACAACGACCTCGTGCGCCGCCACGGCGCCGCCAACGTCGGACTGCTCACCGGCGACTCCTCGATCAACGGTGAGGCCCCCGTCGTCGTGATGACGACCGAGGTCCTGCGCAACATGATGTATGCCGGGTCCTCGACGTTGCACGGCCTGGGCTTCGTCGTCATGGACGAGGTGCACTACCTCGCCGACCGGTTCCGGGGAGCGGTCTGGGAGGAGGTCATCATCCACCTGGCTCAGGACGTCCAGGTGGTCTCGCTGTCGGCGACGGTGAGCAATGCCGAGGAGTTCGGCGCCTGGCTCGCCGAGGTGCGTGGGGGAGTCGACGTCATCGTGTCGGAGCACCGGCCGGTGCCGCTGTGGCAGCACCTCATGGTGGGCGAGCGCCTCTACGACCTGTTCGTCGACGAGGCATCCTCGCCCGTCACGGGCCTGGACGCCACGCGCGTCAATCCCGAGCTGTTGCAGGCGATCCGCGTCGCCGACGAGCGCGGTCGCTGGGACGGTGGCGGCCGCCAGGGGTCGAGAGGTAGACGTGGTCCGGGCGGACGCCCCGGGGAACGCACCGGCGGACGTCCCGGTGGGGGCGGGGGCACCGGCGGGCGGCCTGGTGGCGGCCCGACCCGCTCGGAGGTGATCCTGCGACTCGAGCGTGAGGGACTGCTGCCGGCCATCACCTTCATCTTCAGCCGGGTCGGCTGCGAGGCCGCGGTGAGCCAGCTGCTGCGCGACGGCGTCCGGCTGGTGCCCGAGGTCGAGGGCGACCGGATCCGGCGCACCGTCGAAGAGCGCGTCTCGTCCCTGGCCGACGAGGACCTCGGGGTGCTCGGCTACTGGGACTTCGTCGACGGGCTGAGCCGTGGTTTCGCCGCCCACCACGCCGGGATGCTGCCGACGTTCCGCGAGATCGTCGAGGAGCTGTTCACCGCCGGGCGGATCCGGGCCGTGTTCGCCACGGAGACTCTCGCCCTCGGCATCAACATGCCGGCCCGGACCGTGGTCATCGAGAAGCTGGTGAAGTTCAACGGCGAGACCCACGCCGACGTCACTCCCGCCGAGTACACCCAGCTGACCGGCCGGGCGGGCCGACGCGGCATCGACATCGAGGGGCACGCGCTCGTGCTCTGGAACCGCGGTCTCGACCCTTTGGCCTTGGCGGGGCTCGCCTCGACCCGCACCTACCCGCTGCGCTCGAGCTTCCGCCCGACCTACAACATGGCCGTCAACCTCGTGGCGCAGGTGGGTCGCGAGACCGCGCGCGAGATCCTCGAGACGTCGTTCGCGCAGTTCCAGGCCGACCGCGCCGTCGTGGGACTGGCTCGCGCGGTGCGCAAGAACGAGGAGGGCCTGCAGGGCTACGCCGAGGCGATGGAGTGTCACCTGGGCGACTTCCGCGAGTATGCCGCGCTGCGCGAGTCCATCGCCCGCCTCGAGAAGGAGGGAGCAAAGAGCCGCTCGGCCAGCCGGCGCGCGGAGGCCGCGGTGTCCTTGGAGGCGCTGCGGATCGGTGACGTCATCCGCATCCCGGCCGGCCGCCGGGCTGGGTACGCCGTGGTCGTCCAGCCCTCGAGGTCGTTCCACGGCGAGCCTGCCTCGCCCACCGTCGTCACCGAGGACCGGCAGGTGCGACGTCTCTCCCTGGTCGACGTCCCCACTCCCGTCGAGCCCCTCGCCAAGGTGAAGGTGCCACCCCACTTCAATGCCAAGAGCCCCAAGGCGCGCCGCGACCTCGCCACGTCGCTACGGATCGCCGTCCCGCACGACCCGCCGCCACCGCGGGCGCGCGCGCGGCATACGGGGGCAGCGGACGAGGATGAGCAGGTGGCGGAGCTGCGTCGCCGGCTCAAGGCCCACCCATGCCACCAGTGCCCCGACCGCGAGGACCACGCCCGATGGGCTGAGCGCTGGTGGCGCCTCAAGCGCGAGACCGTCGGACTGCAGCGCAAGGTGGAGGGGCGCACCAACTCGGTGGCCCGGACGTTCGACCAGATCTGCGCGCTGCTGGCCGAGCTGGGCTACCTGTCCCCAGACGGTGGCGAGGTCACGGCCCAGGGGCAGAACCTGCGGCGCCTCTACACCGAGAAGGACCTGCTGGCGGCCGAGTGCCTGCGCCACGGTGCGTGGAAGCGGCTCGACCCGGCCGGTCTCGCTGCCGTGGTCTCCTCGCTGATCCACGAGCCGCGACGCGACGAGGCGGACCCCGCGCCACGCATGCCCACGGACGAGGTTGCCGAGGCCGTGCACGAGATGCAGAGGCTCTGGTCGTCTCTGGAGGACCGTGAACGCGAGCTCGGGCTGCCCCTGACCGGCGACCCCGACGCCGGGATGGCCTGGATGATGCACCGGTGGGCCAGCGGTCGGCGCCTCGAGGAGGTGCTGAGGGGTTCAGACATGGCCGCCGGCGACTTCGTGCGACGCTGCAAGCAGGTGGTGGACCTGCTGGGGCAGCTGGCCGACGCCGCGCCGGAGCCGGTGCTGCGTGGCACCGCCCGCAAGGCCATCGACGCCGTGATGCGCGGCGTGGTGGCCGCCGACCGGCTGGACTGAGGGAACGATGTCCGACGACCCGCCGCTGACCGGCACCTCAGCCCTGACCGGTCTCAAGGCTGATCTGCACCGGTACCTCCAACAGGGCCGCGACAGCCTGTTGCGGACTCTCGATGGCCTGGGGGAGTACGACATCCGCCGTCCGCTGACTCCCAGTGGCACGAACCTGCTCGGTCTCGTCAAGCACCTTGCTGGCGTGGAGCTGGGCTATCTCGGCAACTCCGTGGGCCGGCCGGCCCCCATCACCCTGCCATGGGAGGAGGACGGCTCGGTCTGGCAGAGCGCCGACCTGTGGGCGACTGCCGAGCAGTCCCGCGACTACCTGCTGGATCTCTATCGCGTGGCCTGGGGCCACAGCGACGCTTCGCTGGCCGCGCTGCCGCTCGATGCGCCGGCGACCGTGTCGTGGTGGCCGGCAGAGCGCCGCTCGACGACCTTCGGCTCGTTGGTGGTCCGCGTGGTCGCGGAGACGGCTCAGCACGCCGGCCACGCCGAGATCCTGCGTGAGTCTCTGGATGGGCGCGGCGGCCGCGACCATGACGCCGTGGGGGATGACGCGTGGTGGGAGCGGTATGTCGCCGACATCCAGCGGGCGGCAAACGCGTTCCGCTGAGGGACCCGCTCGCTGTCCCTGTGGACAGCGGGGGTGGCGTGTGGGTGGAGTGCTCTAGATTGGACGTATGTTCGAATCGGGGGGTCGTCCGCAGCTGACGGTGACTGACGTGTCGTCGCTCGTCGGCGGTCTGGCGGCGCTGGACGTGGGCGACCTCACGGACGCTCGGCGGGTCGACCTCATGAGTGTGCTCGAGTCGCTGAAGGGCGCGGCTGCTGCGGTCCAGGCACGCCTGGCCGTGGACTTCGCCGAGTCGCAGGAGGCCGGGGCGCAGGAGGCGGGGACGCGGCGGCTCGAACGCCGGAGCGTCGCGGCACAGGTCGCGTTGGCACGACGCGAGTCTCCGCACCGGGGGTCGCGCCATTTGGGTTTCGCCCGGGCGATGGTGCGCGAGATGCCTCACACCATGGGCCATCTGGCCGCCGGACGGGTGAGCGAGTGGCGCGCCACCATCCTGTGCCGCGAGACCGCCTGCCTCAGCGTCGTGGACCGGACCGCGGTGGATGCAGCGCTGGCGGCCGACCTGCCGACTCTCGGGGATCGACAGGTCCAGTCACGAGCTCGGGCGCTGGCAGCCCGGTTGGATGCGACGGCGACGGCCAAGCGCGCGGCGCGGGCGCAGGGTGACCGGTGCGTGAGCCTGCGCCCGGCGCCGGACACCATGACGTACCTGACGGCGTTGCTGCCTGTGGCCCAAGGAGTGGCCGTGTTCGCCGCACTGGAACGGGCAGCAACCACCGAGCGCGCGGGCGACGACGACCGGGGTCGCGGTCAGCTCATGGCCGACACGCTGGTCGAGCGCGTGACGGGTCAGGCGGCCGCCGCGGCTGTGCCCATCGAGGTGGTCATGGTCATGTCCGGCGACACGCTGGCGGGGCTGGATGACTCCCCGGCTGAGGTGCCCGGTTACGGGCCTGTGCCCGGCGAGGCGGCTCGGGCAGCTCTCGCGGCGAGCTCCGATACGGAGGCGTCGATCTGGTTCCGGCGCGCGCTGACCAGCCCGGACGGTGCGCGGCTGATCGGTCTCGACAGCCGGCGCCGGTTGTTCCCCGTGGGGCTGAAGCGTTTCCTGGTCCTGCGTGACAGGACCTGCCGGACCCCATGGTGCGATGCCCCCATCCGTCACGCCGACCATGTGCTCCCGGCACGCCGGGGTGGCTCGACCACGTCGGCCAACGGCCAGGGTCTCTGTGAGGCCTGCAACCAGGTCAAGGAGGCCGCTGGGTGGTCTGCACGGGTCGTGCAGGACGGCACACGCGAGGGCGCACGGCACCGGGTCCGGCTCCGCACCCCCTACGACTCCACGGCCCCGCCACTCCTGGAGGGGGCGCCTGCACCAGACATCAGCTGGGTCGAACGCCGCCTTCACCTCCGGCTGGGTGCGGCGTGACGCCCTGGCTAGCCGATCCGCAGTGCCGCGAGGACTCGGTTCAGCGAGCTTGTCACGCCGAGCTCGCTGGCGAGCCGGCTCAGAAGCACGGGGTCGGCGACCTGCGCGGGCAGCCGCATGTCGACCTCCTCCACCGGCGCGTCTGGTGCGACCTCGACGACCTTGGGGGCCACCTCGAGATAGGCAGCGCCGGCCTCCAGGCGGGTCCGCTGCGCGCCCTTGATCTCGGGGTCGCCGTTGGCCACGGCCGCGCGCAGGGCCTCCAGGGAGCCGTAGCGCTCGATCAGCTTCGCGGCCGTCTTCTCACCGATGCCGGCCACGCCTGGCAGCCCGTCGCTGGTGTCACCGCGCAGCACCGCCATGTCCGCGTAGGCAGGGCCGCTGGACACGGCATACTTCGCGCGCAGGAACGCCTCGTCGACGAGGTCAGGGTCGCGCACGCCACCGCGCGCGGTGTAGACGACTCGCACGTTCGCCGCGTCGTCGACCAGCTGGAACAGGTCTCGGTCGCCGGTCACGACGTCCACGGCCATGGTCCCCTTGTGCCGTGCGGTGAGGGTGCCGATCACGTCGTCCGCCTCATAGCCGTCCGCACCCAGGCGGGCGATCCCCAGCGAGGCCAGCGCATCGCGGATCGCCGGCACCTGGGGTGCGAGGTCGTCGGGGGTCTGCTCCTCCTCGAGCGAGCCGTCCAAGAGCCGGTGCGTCTTGTACGTCGGGATCGCGTCCACGCGGAACTGAGGTCGCCAGTCGTTGTCCCAGCACGCCACAAGGTGAGTCGGCTGATGGGTCGTGACCAGCGAGGCGATCATGTCGAGGAACCCGCGCAGCGCGTTGGTCGGTGGCTGCGAGAGGTCGGTGCGCTGGTCGGGCACTCCGAAGAACGCCCGGTAGTACAGAGACGCAGAGTCGAGCAGCATCAGACGTCCCGAAGCCGTAACAGACATGCCGACATGCTGCCACCTGTGCCGCAGACCTCAGTAGGGTGGCACCGTGGAAGACCTCGACCGTCGCATCGTCGACCTGTTGCGTGCCGACGGGCGGATGAGCTACACCGACCTGGGGAAGTCGATGGGCTTGTCCACCTCAGCGGTGCATCAGCGAGTGCGGCGTCTGGAGGAGCGAGGCGTCATCAAGCGGTATGCCGCGATCGTCGACCACGCGGCGCTCGACCTGCCCCTCACGGCATTCGTGTCGATCACACCGTTGGACCCGGCTGCGCCGGACGACATCCCGGACCGGCTTCGCGAGATGTCCGAGCTCGAGGCCTGCCACTCCGTGGCCGGCTCGGAGAACTACATCCTCAAGGTGAGAGTGGGCACGCCTGGCGACCTCGAGGACCTGCTGGCCCGCATCCGAGCCAGGGCCAACGTGGCGACCCGGACCACGGTCGTCCTCTCCACACCCTGGGAGTAGCCGGGCGGCAGCTCAGCGGGCGATGGGGGCCAGTACGGCTCGGGCGGCGCGGACCAGGTCATCGGGAGAGAGCGAGACATCGAGCCCCCGCCGGCCACCGGACACATAGACTCTGTCGAACCCCGTCGCCGAGACGTCGACCACCGTCGGCAGGGCCCGGCGCTGGCCGACGGGCGAGATGCCTCCCACGACATAGCCCGTGGCGCGCTCGGCATCGGCGGTCTGCGCCATCGCGAGGCGCTTCAGCCCAAGAGCAACGGCCAGCGCCTTGAGGTCCAGCTGACCGTCGACGGGGACCACGCCCACCGCCAAGCCGCGCTCGCCCTGGACGACGAGGGTCTTGAAGACCTGGGCCGGTGGCACGCCGAGTGCCTCAGCAGCCTCCAGCCCGTAGGACGCAGCCCCGGGGTCGTGCTGGTAGGCATGCTCCACGAAGGCGATACCCAGCCGGGCCAGCGCCGTGGTGGCGGGCGTCCCGCTCAGTGGGACTCGACGCGTCGCACGAGGGCCCAGGCGCCGGGCAGCAGCCCCGCCGCCGCGAGGATCTTCAGGCCATCGCCGACGAGGAAGGGCACCATGCCCTGGTCGAGCCCGGTCCGCAGGTCCATGCCCGTGGAGGCCATGAGGTATGAGACCCCGATGGCGTAGATGACGACGTTGCCCAGCACCATGGTGAGCGCCGTCCGCACCGGGGTCCGGTCGGCGCCCCGTCGGGCCAGCCACCCCACGAGCCCGGCCGCGAGGACGAAGCCGATGAGGTAGCCGAACGAGGCGAAGCCGTAGCCGCTCGCGTGCCCGGCGAACCAGGGGACTCCCGCCATGCCCGCGAGCAGGTAGACGCCCGTGCTGAGCAGACCCCGCAGCGGCCCCAGCGCCGCGCCGGTGAGCAGCACAGCGAAGGTGCCGAGCGTCAGCGGGACCGGGGTGAACCCGAGCGGGATGGCGAACTGGGCGAGCAGTCCGATGAAGGCCGCGCCGCCCAGGACTAGGGCCGTGTCGCGCACCAGACCACCGGGGACGACGTCCGCGAGAACACGCTGGCGAGGCAGGGGGAGTGCAGTCACGGGAGCAACCTACCGAACGCCTCGACCGCCTAGACCAGGGAGGCCTCTCGTGAGGCTGCCGCAGCGGCGACCGCCTGCTCGTGAGCCGCCCCGTGGTCGGTCTGGTCGTGCCACCAGCTCTGTCCCGACTCGGGCAGGGTGTAGATCGGGTCGTAGTAGACGTAGTCGCGCGAGAGCGCCTGCTCCATCGACTCGTGGTCGGCGGCCTCGATGCTGGTCCGGTAGTTCTTGCGCCAGAAGGACATGCCGCGCTCCGTGTCGTACTGGTCGACCTGGTGCACCCACCGCTTCCCGACGAAGGGCACGTCGCAGACGATCCGCGGAGTCGCGAAGCCCGGCAGGTAGCCCATGATCGAGTGCTGCAGGTGCTGCGCCTCGGCGAGCGAGAGCCGCCAGTGCTCCGCGAACGGGATCATGTCGCACATGTAGAAGTAGTAGGGCGTGACCATCGCGTCGTCCTGGAGGGCGAAGCAGAGGTCGAGCAGCTGTTCGGTGGAGTCGTTGATGCCCCGCATCAGGACACCCTGGTTGCGCACGTCCCGCACTCCGGCCTCGAGCATGGCCTTGGCGGCCTGGGCCACCAGTGGAGTCACCGACTGGGCGCTGTTGACGTGCGTGTGGATCGCCAGCGACACCCCTCGGCTGCGCGCCTTGTGAGCCACCCGCGCCACGCCCTCGACGACCTCAGGCTGCAGCCAGTGCTGGGGCAGGCCCATGAGCGCCTTGGTCGCTAGCCGGATGTCGCGGATGGTGTCGATCTCGAGCAGCTTGTCGAGGAAGCCCTCGAGATTGCGCCACGGCATGTTGGCGACGTCGCCACCGGAGACCACCACGTCCCGGACCTGCGGGGTCTGCTGCAGGTACGCGAGCATGGCGGCATACCGGTCCACGGGCTTGCCGGTGAGCTTGAGCTTGTCGACCATCGGCGTGGAGTTGCCGACCAGGTCCATGCGGGTGCAGTGTCCGCAGTACTGCGGGCACGTCGGCAACAGCTCGGCGAGCACCTTCGTGGGGTATCTGTGGGTAAGCCCCTCCGCTACCCACATGTCATGCTCGTGCAGGCTGTCGCGGGTGGCCATCGGATGCGAGGGCCAGTCGGTGCGCCGGTCACTGAATACCGGCAGCATGTAGCGGCGGACCGGGTCGGCGTAGAAGGCACGGGTGAACTCGTGGCCGGCCGGAGGCATGGCCTCGGCGGTCGCCGGGACCATGGTGTTCATCATCTGTGGCGGGACGAGCATGGACATGGTCGCCCGTTCGGCCTGGTCGCGCTCGAGGTCGCCGTAGAACGCGTCGGTCAGCAGGTCGCCCATGAGCTCGCGCAGCTGCCGGACGTTCTTGACGCAGTGCGCGCGCTGCCACTGGGCGCTGGCCCAGTCCTGCTCGGTGACGTCGCGCCACCCGGGCAGGCGGGTCCAGTCGGGCTCGACGAGCTCGCGGTGCCGGTAGCGGTAGGGCTGCTCGATTGCTGTGCTCATAACTGGCAGGATACGGGACAGGTTCCGATGGAATCGACATCTGACCGCAAGATTTGCGTGTCGAATCACGCTCGATGGGAGATTCTGTGTCCGCCACCCCCTCTTCGCCGGTCGGCCTGCACCGCGTCCTCGACCCCGTGCCCGCCTGCCTGCCGCAGGCCGCCTCGCGGCTCGACACGTCACGGGCGTTGTGGCCCGACGAGGTGCGCGTGAGTGTGGAGACGCTCAACCTTGACGCGGCGTCATATCGGCAGCTCGCCGTCAAGCACGACGGCGACGGAGAGGCCATCCGCGCAGAGGTCCTCGACATCGTGCGGACGCGCGGCAAGATGCAGAACCCGGTGACCGGCTCCGGGGGGATGCTCATCGGCACGGTCGAGGAGGTGGGCCAGGAGTCGAGCCTGGGCCTGGCCGTGGGCGACCGCATCGCCACCCTGGTGTCGCTCTCCCTCACCCCGCTCGTGCTCACCGACGAGCTCGCCCGGTGGGACGGACGGTCGGAGCGAGTCCCCGCTGAGGGCTACGCCATCCTGTTCGGGCGCTCGATCGCCGCGCAGCTGCCCGACGACCTCGCACCCGACCTCTCCCTCATGGTTATGGATGTGTGTGGCGCCCCAGCGTTGGTGGCCAGGGTGGTGCGCGAGTATGCCGCGCAGGGCCACGCGCCGACCGTGGCAGTGCTGGGGGGCGCGGGGAAGTCGGGTTCGCTGTCTCTGGCGGCGGCCGCCGACGCAGGCGCTGCTCGCCGCATCGCCGTCGTCCCGGTCGAGCGTGAGGCGCGGCTGCTCGAGGACACGGGACTGGCCGAGGCGGTCGTCATCGCCGACGCCCGCAGCCCCCTGGGCCTATCCGAGGCGGTGGCGGCCGCGGGTGGGCCGGCCGATATCACCGTCGTCTGCGTCGACGTGCCGGGCTGCGAGCAGCCGGCGATCCTGTCCACGGCGCAGGGCGGCACGATCATCTTCTTCTCGATGGCCACGAGCTTCGCGGCGGCCGCCCTTGGCGCCGAGGGCGTGGCCGCGGACGTCCGCATGCTGGTGGGCAACGGCTACGTGCCCGGGCACGCGGCATACGCCCTCGAGCTGGTCCGTGGGAACAAGGCGGTGCGCGGCCTTTTCGAGGCCAGGGCACACTGAGCGGCGTGACCACCCTCTATCGCGGCGGATTCGTCTATACCCCTATCGACCCGTTCGCGAACGCGATGGTCGTTGACGACGCGACCGGCACCATCGCCTGGATCGGCGGCGACGACGCGGCAGCCGGACATGTGGACGCCGTCGACGAGGTCGTCGAGCTCGACGGCGCGCTGGTGACGCCCGCGTTCGTCGATGCGCACGCTCACACCTCGCAGACGGGGGCGACCCTGCGCGGGGTCGACCTGGCGAGCACCCGAAGCGTCGTCGAGGCACTCAGCCGCATCGAGGGCGCCGCTCGAACGGGCCAGGGCCGACCGGTCTACGCCCCGGGCTGGGACCAGGGCAGATGGGCCGAGGGTCGGCCGCACACCGGAGCCGAGCTCGACCGGGCGTCCTACGGCGGCGTCGTGTACTCGCCACGGGTGGACGGCCACTCGGCCGTCGTCTCCTCAGCGCTGGCGGCCGCCAGCGGAGCCCGCGACCTGCCGGGCTGGGAGGGGGAGGGGCTGGTCACCAGAGACGCCCATCATGCGGCCCGAGAGGCGTTCAACGGCGCGGTGACCCCGGCCCAGCGGCAGGCCGACATCGCCTTGGCCCTGCAGTCGGCGGCCGCGGCAGGCATCGGCCTCGTCCAAGAGAACGGCGGACGCACCCTGTCGGGGACCGACGACTTTGCCGAGGTGCTGGCGACGGGGGAGCGGGGCGACGGTCCCCAGACGATCGGCTACTGGGCGCAGCTGGTCTCGGACGAGGCCGAGGCTCGCGACGTGGCCACGCTGCACGGCGCTCGTGGCCTTGCGGGCGATCTCAACATCGACGGCTCGATCGGCTCGCGGACGGCGCACCTGCGCGCGGACTATGCCGACGCACCAGGACACACGGGCAACGCCTACCTCACCGTCGAGCAGGTCCGTGACCATGTCGCCGCCTGCTCCCTGGCCGGGCTGCAGGCGGGCTTCCACGTCATCGGCGACGCCGGCGTCGATACCGCGATCGAGGGCTTCGAGGCCGCCGCCCGCCTGGTCGGGGCGGCGACGGTCCTTCGCGGCCGCCACCGGCTGGAGCATCTCGAGATGGTCTCCCGCGAGGGCGTGGAGCGGCTCGTCAGGCTGGGGGTCGCTGCGAGCGTGCAGCCGGCCTTCGACGCCGCCTGGGGCGGCACGCACGGCATGTATGCCGCCCGGCTGGGGCCCGACCGCGTCCACGGCGACGCGCCGATGAACCCGTTCGCCTCCATGCTCGCGGCTGGGATGACCGTGGCCCTGGGCTCGGACTCGCCGGTCACACCGTTCGCCCCCTGGGAGGCGGTGCGCGCGTGTGTCAACCACCATGACGAGTCCCAGCGGGTCTCGGCGCGCTCGGCCTTCCTCGCCCACACCAGGGGTGGCTGGCGCGTCGCGGGGTTCGACGACCGGGGCTACCTCGACCTGGGGCTGCCGGCGACCTTTGCGGTCTGGGAGGTCGGCGACCTCGTGGTGCAGGCACCGGACGACCGGATCCAGACCTGGAGCACGGACCCGCGGTCCGGCACCCCCGGGCTGCCCGACCTGTCGCCCGGGACGCCGGCGCCAGTGTGCCGACGCACCGTCGTCCGGGGCCGGACCGTGTTCGACGCCGGGACCCTCTGACCCGGCGTTGAGGATTTGCGGTCCCATGAGTTGCTGTCGGGAAATTCTCGCCCCCGCTGCTAGATTTGCCGCGTGTCTTCGCGTATGAAACCTCTCCTCGACCTCAACCCAGGTGACGTCCGCCGAGCCCGCGCCCTCGCACGCAAGGCGGGTCGCCCAGTCGTGAAGCTGGCCCAGAGCCACACCACCGTCTCCGTCGAGCGCGCGACCCTGCGCCTGGCCGGCCTGTCCGGCGCCGACCACGACCGGGTGCCCTGGGTCAACCACCTGGTCGACCGGGTCCGCGCCGACGTGGGGCTCGAGCACGGCGTGACCACCCCGGTCTTCGACGCACTGCGCCGTGGCGAGGCAGAGGACCTGCTGACCCTGGCCCAGAAGTCCGCGAGCGGCTCCGTCTCGTTCCGCCTCCCCGAAGGCAGAGAGGCGACCCGCGCCCAGGCGACGGCGCGGATGGCCGTGGCTCGCGGCATACGGAGCATCGACCGCCAGCGGGCCACCCGAGAGCGGCTGATCCGCCGGCACGGTGACCCGAAGCAGCGCCCGTGGATCTATCTCATCGTCGCCACGGGCGACATCTACGAGGACATCCCGCAGGCCCAGAACGCCGCGCGTGAGGGCGCCGACATCATCGCGGTGATCCGCTCCACCGGCCAGTCCCTGCTCGACTACGTGCCTGAGGGCGCCACCCGCGAGGGGTATGCCGGCACGTACGCCACCCAGGAGAACTTCCGCCTCATGCGGGCGGCACTGGACGAGACGTCCAAGGAGCTGGGGCGCTACATCCGGCTGACCAACTACGCGAGCGGCCTCTGCATGCCGGAGATCGCGACCCTGGCCGGGCTCGAGCGGCTCGACATGATGCTCAACGACTCGATGTACGGAATCCTGTTTCGCGACATCAACCCGGTCCGGACCTTCGTCGACCAGCGGTTCAGCCGCCAGATCCACGCCCGGGCCGGCATCATCATCAACACCGGTGAGGACAACTACCTCACCACCGCCGACGCGGTCGAGGCGGCGCACACGGTCACCGTCAGCCAGCTGCTCAACGAGTACTTCGCCAAGGAGGCGGGGCTGGAGGACTGGCAGCTCGGGCTGGGCCACGCGTTCGAGATCAACCCGGAGCTGCCCGACTCCTTCCGCATGGAGCTCGCGCACGCGCTGCTGGCCCGGCAGCTGTTCCCCGACGCGCCGCTGAAGTGGATGCCGCCGACCAAGCACATGACGGGCGACGTCTTCCGGGGCTATCTCCTCGACGGCTTCTTCAACCTGGTGGGCGCGATGACGGGCCAGGGGATCCTGCTCGTCGGCATGATGACCGAGGCGGTCGTGACGCCGTTCCTGTCCGACCGGGACCTCGCCCTGCAGAACGTGCGCTACGTGCTCAACGCCGCGGGCGGCCTGGCGGAGGACTTCCACCCGCCCAAGAACGGCTTCATCCAGACTCGCGCCCGCGAGGTGCTCGGCGAAGCGGTCGAGCTGCTCACGCGGATCACCGACGAGCCGGGCCGGGCGCCTCTGCTCGAGGCGATCGCCGACGGCACCTTCGGGCTGATGAAGCGGCCGGCGGACGCCGGGAAGGGCCTGGACGGTGTCGTCCGGCGCGCGGACGGCTACGACAACCCGGCGATCACGCTGCTCGAGACGGGGGCCACGCGATGACCTCGGACGTGCGCCGGCCCGACATCGTCCGGCCCTACGGCGACACCACGGGCGACGGCATGGTGCAGGTCTCGTTCACCCTTCCCGTGCCGCACGACAAACGAGCCGAGGGAGCCGCACTGCAGCTGGCGGCGAAGATGGGCCTCGACCCGGCCCTGCTCGTGCACGCCAAGGCGATGGGGCCCGACTTCACGTTCTTCGTGGTCTACGGCAGCGCCAGACACCTCGTCGACCTGCGCGAGGTCGAGGTCGTCGAGCGTGAGTTCCCGCTGCTCACGCCCGGCGAGGTCAACAAGGCGGTCAAGAGCCGGCTGCGCCGCAAGCTCGTCGTCGTCGGGGCGTGCATCGGCACGGACGCCCACACTGTGGGCATCGACGCGATCCTCAACATCAAGGGCTTCGCAGGGGAGAAGGGCCTGGAGTACTACCGCGAGATCAAGGTCGTCAACCTCGGCGCCCAGGTGCTGGTGCCCGAGCTCGTGGCCCGGGCCAGGGCGGAGCGCGCCGATGCCGTGCTGGTCAGCCAGGTGGTGACGCAGAAGGACGCCCACATCCACAACACGACCACCATGAGCGCGGCGTTCCGCGAGGCCTACCCCGCGGGACAGGTGCCCCTGCTGGTTGTCGGGGGCCCGCGCTTCGAGGAGGGCTCGGCACCACGCCTCGGCGTGGACCGCATCTTCGGCCGCGGGACCACGCCCGGCGAGGTCGCCAGCTACCTCGTGCACGCGCTGACCCCCACACGGAGCAAGGAGAAGCCATGAGCAGCGAGTCCTCGGCGACAGTGGGCCTGACCGTCCTGCACCGCCGTTACGTCCCCTTCTCTCACGCGCACTACGCCGGGAACCTCGTCGACGGGGCCTACTCCCTGGCGGCCTTCGGCGACGTGGCCACCGAGATGTGCATCCGCGCCGACGGCGACGAGGGCCTGTTCGCGTCGTACTCCGACGTCCAGTTCAAGGCTCCGGTCCGCGCCGGCGACGTCATCGAGATCGAAGCCACGCTGGTCAGGGTGGGCAGCCGCAGCCGCGAGATGGACTTCGAGGTGCGCGTGGTGGGTCGCGGCGCTCCACAGCGAGGTGAGTCCGCCGCTGACGTACTGGACCCCCCGATCGTCGCCACGACCGCCCGTGGCGTCGTCGTGGTGCCGCCGCGCTCCACCTCAGGCTGAGGTGTCGGCGTGTCGCGGTCCGACACGCCGAGCCTGTGGATAGTGCTTGCAGCACAACGCTTTTCGACCGGCGAACGCGGGGTTGACAGATGACAGGTCAGCGGTAAGTTTGCCCACGGTCGTCCCATTGAGACGACGCGTCAGAGGGGGATCTCGGACCACGGCCCGGCCCGCGCGCTTAGTAGACAACAGCGGAATGCTGGCTCCCAGCCAGTCTCCTGCTGGTCCCAACGGCGGCGCGGGCCGTGCTGTGTTTTACGGTTGACCCGTGCCTGCGCCCTCCCGCCCGCTTCGAGCGGTGATCCGCCTGGTTCTGGCAGTGGTCTCGGGCCTGCTCACGGCTCAGGCCTTTCCCACGCACCACGGCTGGTGGTGGGCCGTGCTGGGCGTGGCGCTGCTGTCGGCGACGGTCATGGGCACCCGCTGGAGGTTGGCCCTGCTGCTCGGCCTCGGCCACGGGCTGGGCTTCTTCCTGCCGACGCTCTCCTGGGCCGGCGTCTATGTCGGCGACCTGCCGTGGATCGCCCTCTCGACGCTCGAGGCGCTGTACCTGGCGGTCATGTGCGTGCTCACCACGGCGCTGCAGCGTCCGTTGCTGTCGACTCGCCTTCGGCCCCTCGCGTATGCCGTCGTTCCCCTGTCCTGGGTGCTCCAGGAATGGGCGCGGAGCACGACGCCGTTCGGTGGCTTCCCATGGGCACGGCTCGCGTTCAGCCAGGCGGACAGCCCGCTCGCACCCCTGGCGCGTTTCGCGGGCGCTCCGGGCCTCACTTTCGCGGTCGCCGCCCTGGGGGCGCTGACTCACGCCGCGATCGTCGGGGCCAGCCACCGGGTCGGGCGCCCGCGCCCCCTCGGCCTGGCACCGGCATACCCCGTCGTGGGGGCGGTGCTGGCCGTCGCGGCCCTGGCTCCGTTGGGCGTGGCCATGACGACCACCCTCCCCACGGACGGGCAGCGCGTCTCGGTCTTGTTCGTGCAGGGCAACGTGCCCAAGGCCGGTCTCGACTTCAACGCCCAGCGACGGGCGGTCCTCGACAACCATGTGCGTGCCACGGTGGCGGCCACCAAGGGGGAGGGGACACCGCCGTCGCTGGTGGTCTGGCCTGAGAACTCCTCCGACATCGACCCGATCATCAACCTCGACGCCAAGGCCCAGATCGAGCTCGCGGTCGACACAGCCAAGGCGCCGATCCTGGTCGGTGCAGTGCTCGACGGTCCGGGACGGTTCGTGTCCAACGCCAGCCTGTTCTACCGACCCGGCGTCGAGACCCCCGAACGTTATGTCAAGCAACATCCCGTGCCCTTCGCCGAGTACATCCCCTACCGCACGTTCTTCCGCCGGTTCAGCGACAAGGTGGACCTCGTCGCGCGGGACTTCACCAGCGGCCATGCCCCCGGGGGCTTCCAGGTACCGGCGGCCGGTGGCCGGTCGTACTGGATCATCCCGACGATCTGCTTCGAGGTGGCCTACGACGACCTCATGCGCGACTCGACGATGCAGCCTGGCCGGTCCGACAGCATCCTCGCGGTCCAGACCAACAACGCGACGTTCGGCTACACCGCGGAGTCCGAGCAGCAGTTCGCCATCAGCCGCCTGCGTGCTATCGAGCACGGCCGGTCTGTCGTGCACGTGTCGACGGTGGGGGTGAGCGGCTTCATCAGCCCCGACGGAACGTTCACCGACAAGACGACGTTGTTCACGCAGGCGTCCCACCTCGGGACACCGGTGGTCCGAGACGAGATCACCCCTTCGGACCGGATCGGCGCCCTGCCGGAGTACGTCGCAGCGCTCGCCTGGCTGACGCTGCTCGCCCTCGGCCTGTGGCTGCGGCGACGGCCCGCTAAGGTCGTGGCTTCCCCCACGACCGCACGGAAGGAACGCATTGGTGTCTGAGGCGAGTGAGCAGTCGAGGACCGCTCCCATCGACCGAGTGCTCGTCTGCATCCCCACCTACAACGAGCGCGAGAACCTGCCGCTCGTGGTGGGACGGATCCGAGCCTCCGTGCCTACCGCCGACATCCTGGTCCTCGACGACAACAGCCCCGACGGCACCGGGCAGGTGGCGGACGACCTGGCCGCAGGCGACGGGCAGATCCACGTCCTGCACCGCCCCGGCAAGCAGGGGCTGGGGCTGGCCTATCTCGCGGGCTTCCAGTGGGGGCTCGATGAGGGCTATGACGCCATCGTCGAGATGGACGCGGACGGCTCGCACCAGCCTGAGCAGCTGCATCGGCTCCTCGAGGCCCTCGAGGATGCGGATGCGGTCATCGGGTCGCGCTGGGTGCGCGGCGGGTCGGTGGTGAACTGGCCGCTGCACCGCAAGGCCCTGTCTGTAGGCGGCAACATCTACACGCGCGCCCTGCTCGGTATGCCGGTCCATGACGCGACCGCGGGCTACCGCGCCTACCGCAGCTCGACTCTGCACACCATCGGGCTGCGCGACGTCGCGTCCGAGGGCTACTGCTTCCAGGTCGACCTGACCCGGCGCGCCGTCGCCCGCGGCCTGCGCGTGCGCGAGGTGCCGATCACGTTCGTCGAACGGGAGATCGGTGACTCGAAGATGAGCGGCAGCATCATGCGCGAGTCGCTCCAACGCATCACCGTGTGGGGGCTTCAGCACCGCGCCGACCAGCTGCGCCGGATCTCGGGCACGGTGGCGACCACGGTGTCGGGCAAGCTGTCCGACCGGGAACCCACGTGGCACCGGCTCTAGGGCGCACGCCCTACGCTCGACGCCGACGCCGGCCGCGCTGGCTGGCCGTCATCGCCCTGATGCTGCTGGTCGTCCCGATCCTGGAGATCGCCACGATCATCGCCGTCGGCAAGGTCATCGGTGGCTGGCAGACCCTGGTGCTTCTCCTGGCCGAGTCGGCCCTGGGAGCGTGGCTGGTCAGACGCGAGGGCGGGCGGGCCTGGGCCGCCCTGCGGACGGCCCTGCGCACCGGTCAGATGCCGAGCCGGCAGCTCGCCGACGCGGCACTGGTACTGGTGGGTGGCACGCTGCTGCTGACCCCCGGGTTCCTCACCGACGTGGTGGGCTTCTTCTTCATTCTGCCGGTGACCCGCCCCATGGCCCGCAGGGCGCTGGAGGCCGTAGTGGCCAGGCGGCTGCTGGGTGGGGTCTTCGGTGGCCGGGGGAGAGGGCCAGGAGGCACGGGTACGTCTGGACACACAGAAACGTCCGGCCCCGAGGGGCCGGACGTCATCGAGGGGGAAGTGCTCTAAGCCGTGCGCTTGCGGCGCGGCTTCTCTCCGCGAGACTCGCGCAGCAGGGTCAGCCGCTCCTCGAGCAGCTCCTCGAGCTCGGGGATCGAGCGACGCTCGAGGAGCATGTCCCAGTGGGTGCGCTGGTGCTTGACCTGCTTGGCCTCAGGCTCGGGGCCGTCGGCCAGGCGAGCGTCGAGGCCGCATCGGCACTCCCATGTGGCCGGGATCTCGGCCTCGATCGAGAAAGGAAGCTCGGTGCGGTGCCCCTGCGGACACACATAGGCGGTGATCTGTCGCTCACTGGGGACGACGTGCTCGTCGGTCTCGAGGCTGTGCGAGACGAGACGGCTGCCCCGAAGTGTTCGTTCTGCCATGAGGGGTTCTCCCAACGTTCTGGTTCCCGGCCCGCTCTGGGTGGGGGCTCGGGATTCACTCGGCATAACGCCGCAGCCCCGCGCAATGTTCCGACGGATCGGACCGGGAAATCGTTGGCCGATGTGTCACAGATCACACGGGAGGACTGCGCCTACCCGGCATACTCCCAGTGCCATGGCTCCGGGAGGGAGCCGGTCGGCTCGGCCCACGCGGGGTGGAACCAGCCGTAGAGCGGTGCGTTCTGCCTCATCCACAGGTGTGCGGGGGACCCGAAGTCCTGCACACCTCCGCAGAGGTCCACGGCGCGGCCCATACCGTGCTCGCTGGTGCCAGGTGTGGCCGCGAACTCGCCGCGCGTGGCCTTCACCGCGATCTGCTCCGCCAGCGACCGGTAGGAGTCGGTGACGCAGAGGGGGTGGCCGGTGTCGCGCTGGTAGGCAAGGCTCATGGCGTTGAACGCCTTGGCAGCGGCCGGCCGCAGGCTCTGGGCCGGTGCGCCGAAGAGCGGACACAGGGCGGCCGCGGGAACCTGGCCGTTGGGGTACTCACCGACGTCGGTACTGCAGGCGGAGACGGAGCCGTCCACGGCCACGCCGGGGACGAGCGCCGCCTTGCTGAGGGCTCGCGCCGCGCCGAGGGCGGCCTGGTCGCCGCTGCCGAGGAGCAGGCCGTTGATGCCGCCGACCTTGGCCACCTGCTGAGCCTGAAGCCGGCGGGTGGCCCCGAGCTGGGCCCTCTGTTGGGCGATGACCGCGTCGAGCTGTGTCTTCGCATCGGCAGCCTGCTGGGCTGCGTCGATGGCGCGGGTGCGTGCCTCCACGGCGCGCGCGGCGATGTCCCGTTGGAGCTGGGTGTGGTGCCTCACCCGTTCGAAGGCGTTGGTTCGAGTGTCGCTGATGTACCCGATCTGTGCCGAGGTGTCGGACGCCTCCGCAGGGGGCAGGGAAAGGGTGCCGAGGAGAGCGCCGATGTCGGCCAGGGAGCCGCTACCGCCCGCATACGCCTCGTAGGCCCACTGACCCAGTGCGTTGCGGTCCTGGCCCATCTGCGCGTCGAGCTGACGATAGAGCGTGACGTCGCGGTTGGCCTCCGCGCGTGCCGCCCGCTCGGCGTCCCGGGCGGTGGCGACCTGCTGGAGCAGGGTGTTGGCCTCGACGGCCAGGCGGTCGAGCTTGGTCACCGCCGCGGCGATGCCCGCGTTGGACCGGCTGAGGTCGTCGGCCAAGACGTTGGCGCTGGCTATCTGTGCCGCCAGCTGGGCCGGGCTCAGGGTCGGCTGGGCAGCCATGACGGGCGCGGTGCTGGTGGGAGACGGCGACGGCTGCGCTGTCGGGGTGGGAGAGGGGACCCCGGAGGCATACGCGGGCGAGCCCGCCACCAGCAGCCAGGTCACGGCACCGACGGCCGCCCCTGACACTATGCCTCGCACGAATACTCCCCTCCCCGCATCGAGTCACCCCCACACCTGGTGATCCTGCGCCCTCGACGACCCTAGCTATACAGAGTCGCGAAGGGTCTCGTGCTTTCGTCGGAGGTCGTTGCGCCGTCCGGCCGAGGCGGCAGCGCCCCGGGGAGGCCGCCCGGCCGTCAGAGGTCCTTGGCCGTCAGAGGTCCTTGGCCATCAGGCCGACGCGGTGCTCGGGGTTGCCGAGCCGGGTCACCTCGCGGTAGCCACGCTGGCGGTGGAAGGCCAGCGACGGCTCGTTGGCCGGCTCCACGTTGACCTCCAGGGTCAGCCGCCCGAAGGGCTTGGCCCGCGACTCGAGCTCGTCGTACGCCGCGGTGGCCAGCCCGCGTCGCCGGAAGGCGTCGTCGACGACGATCCGGTCGAGATAGGCGAAGCTCGGGCCGTAGGTCGAGGAGAACCAGCGGTAGTTGGGGGAGTCGTAGTCCTGACCCGGACCGAACACCAGGACGAAGCCGGCGGTGCGGCCGTCACAGTGGATGATGTCGGCACTGGCCGTCCACTGCAGCAGCCGGCGCAGTCTGGGCTCGTCCATGGGGGAGAGGAGCTCGACGTGGTCGGCGTTGAGCCGCAGAACATCCGATATGTCCGATTCGGTGATGGGACGCAGGGGAGAGGGGCCGGTCATGGCGCGAGTCTGCCACCGTGGCGAGGACGGCCCGCTCCGGTGACGGCCGTCCACAGACGGCTGAGCCCGCGCGGCCCGGTCCACAGCCCCAGTGTCCTGCTCGTCAGACCGTCACCGGTCGTCGGCATCCTGGGGGCATGGAGGCAGAGACATGGACGAACGAGGTGCTGCTGACCGGCCGGCTGAGCACGGCGCCGCACGAGCGAGAGCTGCCCAGCGGCGACGTCATGGTCCAGCTGCGGGTGGTCGTGCCGAGGCCCCGGACGGCATCCAAGCGCGTTCGCGTCGACACGATCGACGTCGCCTGCTGGACCGCACGGACCCGCCGCAGTGCGCTGCGACTAGAGGCTGGGACGCCCGTCCAGGTCACCGGCGCACTGCGGCGGCGGTTCTTCCGCGCTGGGGCCGCCGCGGTCAGCCGCTACGAGGTGGAGGCGTCGACCGTGACCAAGGTTGCCTCGGCCTAGCGGTAGGACAATTGGAACGCCGATAATCGACATTATGACAAGTAACGTGGGGAGAGCCGCCGGACGGTGATCTCGAACCACCAGAGCACGCCGCTCCAGACATCCCACAGCTCATCGGTGCGCAGGCCGTCGAGCTCTGGGTGACTCTCGACGTGGCCGCCGGTTGTCACGGCGCGGTTGAACACCGCTCGCGCAGCATCCTGGACCCTGGGGCGCACGACCGGCACCTGCGGGACGAACATCTCGATCCGTGCCTCACCGCTGACCCGCAGTGAGGACGAAGTCCGGTCGGCCCAGTGGGCAGACAGGGTCTCGGCGGCCAGTCGTCCGGTGGCGTCGATGAGCTGCCCCGCCGTGTCCGGACGGCACAGGAGAGCCTCGGCATCCGGATGGGACCGCAACCTCTCCACCCAGTCGGGCCGAGGGCCGGCGACAAGCTGGTCCATCCCCGCCGCGACAGCCTCCAGGAGAGCCGCGGAATGCACCGGTGCCTCGTCCACCCACGCAGCAGCCACCGCCGCGGGCCCAGACTGGTCGGCGTCTCGCGCGACGCCGTCGAGCAAGGCCTGCAGTCCCGGCAGGTCCATCCACAGACCTGGCAGCGCCCTGGCGCCGACGTGGACCGCCAACACCGGGACGCCCAGCCCCCACAGCCTCAGGGCCCCGCGGCCCCCGTGAAGTCGGAGCGTGAGCGCCCAGCCTTGGGAGGATGACAGGTCAGGATCGAAACGCATGACGTCGGTGAACCAGACCGACTGCCATCCCCTCAGCCGATGGCTGACCACCAGTCGCTCGGTCGTCGCGATGACGGCGGCCGCGTGCTCCTGCCCCCATCCGGCCGGCCCGCCGACGGTCACGACGGTCCGCAGGACTGCGAGCTCGCCTGGCGCCAGGGGCAGGTTGTGTGACTCCAGGCGCGGAGGCGAGCCACCATGCAGGAACAGGGCGGCATGCGCCCTGGCTGTCGCCCATTCGCGGTCGGCGACCTTCTGGAGCCGCGCGCCCCACTCCCCAGCTGTGTCCGTCACGTTCGCCCCCCGGCAGGTCGTCGATGGAGAGTCAGGAGTGCGCCGGTGGTGACGCCGCTCGCTACGGTGGAGACCATGGACACGGCGACCACGGCATACCGGCTCAACGACGGCACCTCAGTCCCCGCAGTCGGGTTCGGCACCTATCCCCTGCGCGGTGAGGACGGCGTCGCCGCGATCGTGAGTGCTCTGGAGAACGGCTACCGCTACCTCGACACGGCGGTGAACTACGAGAACGAGACTGAGGTCGGCGAGGCCCTCCGTCGGTCCGGCCTCCCCCGCGAGCAGGTACGCATCGCCACCAAGATTCCCGGTCGCTTCCACGCCACGTCCCTTGCGCTGCAGTCACTTCGAGACTCGGCCGACCGCCTCGGCGTCGATCGGATCGATGTCGGGCTCATCCACTGGCCCAACCCGAGCCAGGGCCTTTACCAGGAGGCATACGAGGCCCTGCTCGACGCCCAGAGAGACGGGCTCGTCGTCACCGTGGGGGTCAGCAACTTCACCGCGGATCATCTGCGCCGCGTCATCGACCGGACAGGGGTCACCCCGGCCCTCAACCAGATCGAGCTGCATCCGTACTTTCCACAGGCCGAGATGCGAGCGGTCCACGACGAGCTGGGCATTCGCACCCAGGCGTGGAGCCCGCTGGGCAAGCGCCAGGCCCCGTTCGACGAGCCTGCGGTGGCCGGTGCCGCTGCCGCCCACGGTGTCTCTCCAGGCCAGGTCATCCTCCGCTGGCACCTCCAGCTGGGCTCCATGCCGCTGCCCAAGTCCGCGACCCCCGAGCGCCAGCGCGCCAACCTCGACGTTCTCGGCTTCGAGCTCAGCGCCCAGGAGGTAGCCGCTATCAGCGCGCTCGGCCGTCCGGACGGACGGCTCTTCGGCGGGGACCCGGACACGCACGAGGAGATGTAAGCCATGCCCGACGTGCGGGTCGGTGTGTCGGGCTGGCGCTACCCACGCTGGCGGGGGGATTTCTACCCTCGCGGTCTGCGGCAGCGCGACGAGCTCGCCTACCTGGCCGAGCGGATGAGCTCGGTCGAGATCAACGGCTCCTTCTACTCCCTCCAACGACCGACCTCGTATGCCGCGTGGCGCGCGGCTGTGCCTGAGGGCTTCGTGTTCGCGGTCAAGGGCGGCCGGTTCATCACCCATCTCAAGCGGCTCAAGGGGGTCGACTCGGCCCTGGCGAACTTCTTCGCGTCCGGGCCGTTGGCTCTCGGCCCGATGCTGGGTCCGGTCCTGTGGCAGCTGCCCGAGCGGGTGGAGTTCGAGGCGGACGTCCTGGACGACTTCCTGTCGCTGCTCCCCCGCACCACGAACGACGCCGCTGCCCTTGCAGCCAAGCACGACGACAAGCTTTCCGAGAGCCGGGCCCTCACCGTCGCCGAGGCCGACCAGCCGCTGCGGCACGCCCTCGAGCCGCGGCATACCTCCTTTGACAGCAAGGAAGCCCGCGCGGTGCTACGCGCTCACAACGTGGCGATGGTGGTCGCCGACACTGCGGGGCGATGGCCCGAGATGGGCGACTCGACCGCCGAGTTCCACTATGTGCGCCTGCACGGTGAACAGCGCCTCTACGGGGGCGGCTACAGCGACGCCTCGTTGGAGCGTTGGGGTCAGCGCCTCGGAGGCTGGCTCGACGAGGGGCACGACGTCTACGCGTACTTCGACAACGACTCCGACGGACGCGCGCCGTATGACGCGGTTCGGCTGCGCGCCCTGCTCGACGGCCGCGCTCTCAGCTGAAGGGCGCCGGGTCACCCGCGCCGACCCGGACGACCTCGGGCGCGCCGTCCGAGAAGTCGACCACCGTCGTCGGCTCCGTGCCGCACTCCCCCGAGTCGATGACCGCGTCGACCTGGTGGTCCAGCTCCTCCTTGACCAGCCAGCCCTCGGTCATCGGCGCCTCCTCGCCGGGGAGGATGAGCGTGCTCGACAGAAGGGGCTCCCCCAGCTCGGCCAGCAACGCCTGCACCACTGGGTGCTCCGGGATCCGGACGCCGACGGTCTTCTTCTTCGGATGCAGCAGCCTGCGCGGAACCTCTTTGGTCGCAGGCAGGATGAACGTGTACGGGCCGGGAGTGGCCGCCTTGATCGCGCGGAACACCGAGTTGTCGATGTGCACGAGCTGCCCCAGCTGCGCGAAGTCCCGGCACACCAGCGTGAAGTGGTGACGTTCGTCGAGGTTGCGGATGCGGACGATCCGGTCCTTGCCGGTCTGGTTGCCGAGCGCACACCCCAGGGCGTACCCGGAGTCCGTCGGGTACGCCAGCAGGCCACCGTCGCGTACCAGCTGGACTGCCTGTCCGATCGCCCGGGGCTGTGGGTCGACCGGATGAACGTCGAGGTAGCGGGCCATGCGTCGACTGTATGCCCGCCGACTATGTTGGGGCCTGTGCGCGCACTCGTGAAGACTCATGCCGGCCCTGGACTGGAGCTCAAGGACGTTCCCGAGCCCGAGATCGGCCCCACCGACGTCAAGATCAGGGTCCTGCGGGCCGGCCTGTGTGGCACGGACCTGCACCTGGAGCAATGGGACGACTGGGCGGCCTCCACGGTCAAGGCGCCGATGACCATCGGCCACGAGTTCTACGGCGAGGTCGTCGAGGTGGGGCCCGATGTCGACTCGGTTCGGGTCGGGCAGCACGCCTCCGGCGAGGGGCACATCGTCTGTGGCACCTGCCGCAACTGCCGGGCGGGTCGACGGCACATGTGCATCAACACCCAGGGCATCGGCGTCAACCGCGACGGCGCCTTCGCCGACTTCGTGGTGATTCCGGCCTCGAACGTGTGGGTCCAGCCCGACGACCTGGACCCTGACCTCGCCGCTGTCTTCGACCCGCTGGGAAACGCCACGCACACCGCGCTGTCCTTCCCGATGGCGGGCGAGGACGTGGTGATCACCGGAGCCGGCCCGATCGGTGTGATGGCTGCTGCCCTGGCGCGCCACGTCGGCGCGCGCCACGTGGTCGTGACCGACGTGAGCGACTACCGGCTCGATCTGGCTCGCAACGCCGGCGCAGACCTCGTCGTCAACGCGGCCACGAGCAACCTGCGCGAGGCGATGGGCACCCTCGGCATGAAGGAGGGCTTCGACGTCGGACTGGAGATGTCGGGCGTCCCCAGCGCAGTCGAGGACATGCTCGCCAACCTCAACCACGGGGGCCGGGTCGCCATGCTGGGCCTGCCCAAGGACCCCTTCGCCATCGACTGGGGACGCGTCATCACGCACATGATCACCATCAAGGGCATCTACGGGCGCGAGATGTACGACACCTGGTACGCGATGAGCTCGATGCTCGGCAACTCGCCCGTGCTGAGAGAGCGCATCGCCTCGGTGATCACCCACCGCTTTCCTGCCGAGCAGTGGCAGGACGCCTTCGCCGCGGCCCGGTCGGGCCAGTGCGGCAAGGTCATCATGGATTGGAGCTGACCGATGTACGGCACCGTCAAGGACGAGCTGGCCACCACCCTTCGGGAGATCGAGGAGGCCGGTCTCTACAAGCGCGAGCGTCAGCTCACCTCACCCCAGTCGGCCCACATCACGACGGCACAGACCGGCGCACTCAACTTCTGCGCCAACAACTACCTGGGTCTGGCCGACCACCCGGAGGTCGAGGCGGCCGCCGCCAAGGCGCTGACCGAGTGGGGCTTCGGCATGGCCAGCGTCCGCTTCATCTGCGGCACGCAGGAGCTGCACAAGCGGCTCGAGCGCGCCCTCTCTGACTTCCTCGGGACGCAGGACACGATCCTGTACTCCTCCTGCTTCGACGCCAACGGTGGCGTCTTCGAGGTGCTCTTCGGCGCCGAGGACGCGATCATCTCCGACGAGCTGAACCACGCCTCGCTCATCGACGGCATCCGTCTGTCGAAGGCCAGGCGCTACCGGTACCGCAACGCGGACATGGCCGACCTGCGATCACAGCTCGTCGCAGCCCGCGACGCGGGCTCACGGCGCATCGTGGTCGTCACCGACGGCGTCTTCTCGATGGACGGCTACCTCGCGCCGCTGGACCAGATCTGCGACCTGGCCGACGAGTTCGGCGCGATGGTGCTGGTCGACGACAGCCACGCAGTCGGCTTCGTCGGCGACGGGGGCCGCGGCACGCCGGAGCGGTTCGGGGTCATGGACCGGGTCGACATCCTCACGGGCACGCTCGGTAAGGCGCTTGGTGGCGCCTCCGGTGGCTACGTCGCGGCGCACCAGGAGATCGTCGACCTGCTACGGCAGCGGTCCCGGCCCTACCTCTTCTCCAACGCCGTGGCCCCCAGCGTGGCCGCGGGGTCACTGCGCGCCCTCGAGATCGCCGCCACGTCGTCGGAGGGCCGCGCCAAGCTCAAGGCCAACACGGTCCTCTTCCGTGAGCTCATGACCGAGGCCGGCTTCGACCTGCTCCCCGGCGAGCACGCGATCACGCCGGTGATGTTCGCCGGCGAGGACGGTGCGCGCCAGGCGGCGGAGATGGCCGACGCCATGCTCGAGCATGGCGTCTATGTCATCGCGTTCTCCTATCCCGTTGTGCCGCAAGGCAAGGCGCGGATTCGCGTGCAGCTCTCCGCCGCTCATTCCGAGGAGGATGTCAGAGCATGTGTCGACGCCTTCGTCGCGGCCCGGGCCGAGGTCGGCTGAGCCGATGACCGGCGCGAGGCTCGTGTACTCGGCGATCGCCTCTCTCGACGGATTCGTCGTCGATGCACAGGGGCGGTTCGACTGGGCGGCCCCGAGCGATTCCGTGCACCGGTTCGTCAACGACCGGGAGCGCACGGTTGGCACCTACCTCTACGGACGCCGCATGTACGAGGTCATGAGCTACTGGGCCAGCCCCGACAGCGAGTCCGACCGGTCCCCCGTGTCCGCGGAATACCGCAGCATCTGGCAGCTGGCAGACAAGGTGGTGTACTCGCGCACGCTGACCCAGGCGGCGACCCCGAGGACCCGGCTCGAGCGCGAGTTCGACGCCACCTCAGTGCGGGCGCTCAAGACGGAGTCGGCGGCAGACGTGAGCGTCGGCGGCCCGACGCTGGCCGCCGAGGCGTTCCGCGCGGGGCTCGTCGACGAGGTCTCGCTGTTGCTCGTGCCGACCAGTGTCGGGGGCGGGACGCCTGCTCTCCCCAGAGGACAGCGACTGGACCTGCGGCTGCGCGAGGAGCGGCTCATCGACGACGTCGCCTTCCTGCGCTACGACGTGCGGGGCCAAGCCGGCTAGTTGTACTCCGCGCTGTCGATGGGTGTGCCGAGCTCGACCGTCCGGCTCACGGTGCACAGGCGGTCGTGCGACATCGCGATGGCCTTCGGCAGCATCTCGCGTGCCCGGTCCCCCGCGTGGTCCTCGGGGAAGGTCACGCTGAAGCGCACCTGGAGGTCGCCCATGTGGTTGCCGCGCTCGTCCTTCAGCTTCTCGCCGGAGGCGGTGACGACGAACGAGCCTGGCTCCGCCCGCTTGCTCGTGATGAAGTCGACGTCCACCGCCGAGCATCCGGCGATAGCCGTCAGGAGGAGCTCGACCGGGGTGAACTCCGGCCCCTCTCCCCCGCCGATCCGGATGGTGCCGCCGCGCACGTTGGTCACGTCGAAGACGCCCTTCGACACGCGCTCCATGCTGATCGAGCGGTGGCCCAGGCCGGTCCCGCCGGTCTCTTCGGTCATCGGTCTCCCCATTTCTGCGCCAAGGCGCGAACGACAGTCAGGTTTCGGGCGGTCCCCGGGACCCCCAGGATCCTCTCGATGCGGACACCGGTGAGGGTGACCTTGTGGAAGGGCACCGAGAGCTCCATGAGGACATCGTGTCCCATTACCTTCGCCCGTTCGCCGGGTGCCTCCCAGGCCTCCAGGGCTGCGGCTCGCTCGCCCGTCGGCTCGGTGAGGCAGAAGCTCACATAGCGACTCGCCTCGTCAGGCAGAGCAGGCGGTATGCCGTCGACCTCCTCGACGAGGCGCGCCAGCTGCCGCGGCGTCCGAACCATAGTGACGATCTCGAACCCGGCGTGGTCGCTCAGCCTTCCGCTGATCGCGGCCTCGACCTTGGTGTGCGAGCGCAGCGGCGTGCTGACCAGGAGGTTGCCCGACTGGATGTGGGACTCGACGCCGTCGAAGCCGTCGGACTCGAGCACCTCGCGGGCCTGCGCCATGCTCAGCTGGCGCTTGCCGACGTTGACGGCCCGAAGGAAGGCGACGTAACGCGGCATCAGAGCCGGACCTCGCCCGTGCCCAACGGCCGCACCAGACCACCCACCCGCACCACGCCGTCGGCACTGACCGACAGGCGCAGCTGCGACGGGCGCCCGACCAGCGCACCCTGGTGGACGACCCACTCGCCGCTCCGGCCTTGGGCCGCGAGCCACCCGCCGAGGTTGGAGCACGCCGACCCCGTGGCCGGGTCCTCGATCGCGGCGGCTCCCTGGGTGAACAGGGCACGCGCCTCCATGGTGCCGTCTCCGGTCTCGCACCAGAGGTAGACCAGCGTCTCCCCTCCCCTGGTGCCCATCCCGGCATACCGACGCATGAGGGCGGTATCGCCGACCGCACGGCGCACCGCATCCACGGACCTGGCCCGGGCGATCACCTGCGCGCTCCCGGTGCTGACCTGCTGCACGGGACCCACGAGGTCATCCTCGGTCAGACCGACGGCAGCAGCGATGTCCGCAGTGGCGTACTCGGGGCCGACCTGCGCGGCGTTGGCGGTGAGGGTCCACTGGTCACCCGACGCGGCGACCGGGATGACCCCCGCCGGCATGGACAGCCGGACCTCGTCGTCGCCGAACCCGAGGTCCTGCGCGACTGCTGCACTGCCCAGGGTCGGGTGGCCGGCGAAGGACATCTCGTAGCTGGGCGTGAAGATGCGGACGCCGCAGTCAGCGCCGCGCTCGGCGCCCACCAGGAAGGTCGTCTCGGAGAGGTTGAACTGCCGGGCCAACCCCTGCATCTGCTCGTCGGACAGGCCCGCGCCGTCCTCGAAGACACAGAGGGGGTTGCCCGAGAACGGGTCGTCCGGCACAGCGAAGACGTTCAGCAGCCGGTAGCGCAGCACGTCGGTGGTCACGGGCTCACTCTGCCATGCTGGAGCGGTGTCCTCTCAGCCACGCACACCGCCCCCCGGCGGCCGTCTCGTCCTGCTGCGTCACGGCGAGACGGAGTGGTCCAGGTCGGGGCGGCACACCGGGCGCACCGACATCCCCCTCACCGCCCACGGGGAACAGCTCGCCACCGCCGCAGGCGCACTGCTGACCTCGTACCGGTTCGTCCTGGCGCTGTCCTCGCCCCTCCAGCGCGCGCGTCGCACCGCGCAGCTGGCCGGGCTCTCCCCAGAGCTGGACGACGACCTGCTGGAGTGGGACTACGGCGGCTTCGAGGGCTTGACGACGGCGCAGATCCGCGCCGAGCTCGGCTATGACTGGACCGTCTTCGAGGACGGTGTGCCGCCGGGGCAGACACCCGGCGAGACCGTCGAGGAGGTGGCGGCCCGCGCCTCCCGAGTGGTGAAGCGCGCCGTGGCGGCCCTTTCGAACGGCGACGTGGCTCTGGTCGGGCACGGTCACTGCCTACGCGTTCTCGCCACGGTCTTCCTGCGCCAGGAGCCTCGGATGGGTGCCCAGCTGCTGCTCGACGCCGGCTCTGTCAGCGTGCTCGAGTTCGAGCGCGAGGCACCGGCCATCCGCGTCTGGAACCACGGTCCGGCGGTGTCGGCGCCGCACAGCTGAGTCGAGCCGGGTCAGCCGCGCACCGCTCGAGTGCGGGGCGGTCGCACGACGCTCAGGTCCGCCCGCCTCGGGGTGGGCCAGACGCGCAGGCCACTCGAGATCTCTTGTGCCGGAACGGGACTCGGGTCACCCTCCCACGAGGCGAGGCCCTCCGGTCCGAACAGCGCGACCGCAGTGCACTCGCCCGGCGTGAACCGCGGACCGTAGGAGACGGCACCGAAGCCCGCGTCGGCGAAGGCTTGCGCCCAGGCCTGGGGCACGGCATACGGGACCATGCTCTCCAGCTCGCGGGTGACGCCGAAGGACGCCGCGGCCCGGGACTGGAGGTCGGCCGCCCGGCGGCGCTCCGGCAGGCGCAGGCGTGACACGACGACCTCGGCGAGCGTCGACTCCGGCAGGGCGGCGCGGCCCCCGAGGACGGGGCCGAGGCGCTCGCGGAGGGCGCTCACCGCATCGAGAGCGGTGTAGCACGTGCCCTGGGGTGCCGCGAGGTCGAACCGGCCTCCACCGTCGTTGCCGAACCACCACGGGGCGCGATCGGCCTGATGGGCCCGGAACACCTCCGCCCCCGTGTCGAGGGCGCGGGCTGGAAACCCGATCAGCGACGAGGGAGGCAGCCCCTGCGCCACCGTCTCCCGACCCGTCACTCAGGCCGCCCAGCGCGCCGCGTCTGTGGCGGCGCAGCGAGCAACCCAGGCCACGGCCGTCGGCGAGGACCGGTGCACGACGAGGTAGTCGACAGCGCTGTGCCCCTCGAACGGCTCGGCGGGAGTGGTCAGCCAGGCGCCGACGGTCCACCCGTCCACCCCCTTGCGGGTGAACGCGCCCACGGCCTCCAAGACGCCGGCGCGGACCTGCCCCGTTCGGCCGAACTGGAGCGAGGGATAGAGCAGGTGACCGTCGGCCGTGCGGCACGCCAGTACGGTGCCCCGGCGGACACGGTCGAACAGGGCCTGCCGCGAGATGCCGAGCCACGCCACCAGACCCGAGGTGTCGTAGAAGGGGCCCAGTGGCTGGTCCAGCGGATGGACCGTCGGCAGTGCCGCCAGCATGCGGTCGGCGACCTCCTCGACCTCGTCGAGGTCGAGGTCACGCCCCTGGGCGCGCAGCTCGGCCTGGCGCGCCAGGACGCGGGTGCGCACCGCCTCGGCGAGCGCATCGACCGCCGCGGTGGTGGTCGTGTGCGTGGCCATGGTGGCTCCTGAGCGTCGAGGACGAGCCATCCGGCGCGTCAAGTGGGTCAAGGTGTCAGATCCCAGGATACTCCTGCCGTCCGACAGCGACGGGCTCGCGCTGCTCGCCTAGGGCACCGGCCAGGTGTGGACCGGGTCGTTGCTGTGCATGTGCCCCGCGTAAGCCTCGAGCATCGCCGCGAGCGCGCTCTGGCGGTCCAGTCCTCGCGCCTCCAGCGACCGCACGGCCTCTGTCTGCCACGTGGCGCCGTTGCGTCCGGTGGTACAGCGGCCCTCGATGACCGACAGGTAGCGGTCGCGCACCGCGCCCGACACCCCCCACTCTTCCAGGCCTGCTTGGGCCATCGGCAGCAGATGACGCAACACGAGCTCGTCAGCACCGACCTCACCGAAACCCGGCCAGTAGAGCCGCGACTCGATCCCGTCTCGGGCCGCGTTGCGGAAGTTCTGCTCCGCCACGGCGAAGCTCATCTTGGTCCAGACCGGCCGGTCGTCCGCTGCGAGCTTGCGGATCACGCCGTAGTAGAAGGCCGCGTTGGCCATCACGTCGACGAGGGTCGGACCGGCGGGCAGCACGCGGTTCTCGACGCGCAGGTGCGGAGTGCCGTCCACGACGTCGTAGATGGGCCGGTTCCACCGGTAGATGGTGCCGTTGTGCAGGCGCAGCTCTGCGAGGGCAGGCGCCTCCCCCGCCTCGAGCCGTGCGACCGGGTCCTCGTCGGTGACCTCCGCGAGCAGAGCCGGGAAGTAGCGGACGTTCTCCTCGAAGAGGTCGAAGATCGAGGTGATCCACCGCTCTCCGAAGAAGACGCGCGGGCGGACGCCCTGGTTCTTCAGCTCGATGCTGCGGGTGTCGGTGGCCTGGCTGAAGAGCTCGATGCGCGTCTCGGCGTGGAGCCGCTGGCCGAAGAAGAACGGCGAGTTGGCCGCGAGGGCGATCTGCGGAGCCACGATGGACTGGGCAGCGTTCCAGTGCGCGGCGAAGTCCTGGGGGGCGACCTGCAGGTGAAGCTGCACGCTGGTGCACGCCGACTCGGGGGCGATCGAGTCGCAGTACGTCGCCACCCGCTCACCCGACGGTCCCTCGATGTCGAGGAAGATGTCCTCGCCGCGGGCGTAGAAGATCGAGTCGTTGAGCGCCGTGTAGCGGTTGTTGGCGCTGATCCAGTCACCCTGGAAGTGCTCGGGCATGATCGTGGGCAGGATGCCGACCGCCACGATGTGGGCACCTCGCTTCTCCGCGGCCCGGGACGCCGCGTTGAGGGAGTGGCGCATCTCTGCCTCCAGCTCGAGGGCCGCGTCGCCGGGCAGCGGGCGGGGCGGCACGTTGAGCTCGATGTTGTAGCGGGCGAGCTCCGTCTGATAGCCCGGGTCCGCGATCTCCTCGAGCACCTCGGCGTTGGCGAACTTGGGACGGTAGCCCTCGTCGACGAGGTTGAGCTCGATCTCCATTCCGGTCATCGGGCGGTCGAACTCGAAACGGCTCTGTGACAGCATCCGCTCGAACACGTCGAGGTTCTGGCGCACCTTCTCGCGGTACCGCTGCCGCTGCTCGCGCGTGTAGCTCTGAGCGGTGACCTCTTCCCCCACGTCCCCTCCTACGATGCGTGTCCGTATGCCGAGTGTGGCCTCGACCCAACCACACGGAGGGCTCGCCGTGTCAATCATGGATGCTGTCGGTGCACTCTCCTAGCCTGCAGGGGTGCGGTTCCTCCACACCTCCGACTGGCATCTGGGGCGCTCGTTCCACCAGGTGGGGCTGCTCGACGCCCAGGCCCAGTTCGTCGACCATCTGGTCGAGACGGTGCGGTCGGAGTCGGTCGATGCCGTCCTGGTGTCGGGCGACATCTACGACCGGGCGATGCCTGCGCCCGACACGGTCCGACTGCTCTCCGAGGCCGTCACGAGGCTGACCGATGCCGGCGCGACGGTCGTGCTGTCCAGCGGCAACCACGACTCTGCCATCCGCCTGGGGTTCGCCAGCGAGCTGCTCGCGCGGGCAGGACTGCACATCCGCTCGACCGTGGACTCGATCGGCACCCCGGTCATGGTGGGTGACGTGGCGATCTACCCGCTGCCCTATCTGGAGCCGTCGGTGACAGCGGGGGCACTCGGAGCGGCGGAGCGCACCCACGCCGGTGTCCTCGACACCGCGATGCAGCGCGTGTGCGCCGATCGGCTCAGCAGGGGCGCCCGCTCGGTCGTGATGGCACACGCGTTCGTCACCGGTGGTGCGACCAGTGACTCCGAGCGCGACATCTCCGTGGGTGGCGTCTCAGCGGTGCACCCACGCCTCTTCGAGGGGGCCGACTACGTGGCTCTGGGGCACCTGCACGGACGTCAGCAGGTGAGCGAGAGCATCCGCTACAGCGGTTCGCCGATCGCCTTGTCGTTCAGCGAGGCAACCCACACCAAGGGATCGTGGCTCGTCGACCTCGAGCCGGACGGCCTCCACGTCGAACTGGTCGAGGCACCGGTCGCCCGGCCGCTGGCGGTCCTGCGCGGTGATCTCGACGACCTCCTGGCCAACCCCGCGTATGCGGTCCACGAGGACTCGTGGTGCCAGGTCACCCTCACCGACCCCGTCCGTCCGCTGGGAGCCATGGAACAGGTGCGGCGCCGGTTCCGCCATGCGCTCGTGCTGCAGTTTGATCCCCAGGGGGTGCCGACGCCCGTTCGCAGCTATGCCGACCGCTCGAGTGCCGCCACGCCGCTCGAGGTGTGCTGCGACTTCCTCACCCATGTCCGTGCGGGCGCCCCGGCGACCGACGACGAGCGGGCCCTGCTCGCCGAGGCGCTCGAGGGAGTCCGTACCGGCGCCGACGAGGCGACTGGGGCCGACCGCCGCGGCATACGAGCGGGTGCCGCATGAGGATCCATCGCCTGAGCATTCGTGCCTTCGGCCCGTTCGCCGACACCGTCGAGGTCGACTTCGAGCGGGTCAGCGAGAGCGGGCTCTTCCTCATCCGGGGTGCGACCGGCGCGGGCAAGACCAGCCTCCTCGACGCGATCGTGTTCGCTCTCTATGCCGACGTGCCGGGCGCCCGTTCCAAGAAGGGCCTGCACAGCGATCATGCCGACCGCCACGTGGTGCCCCAGGTGAGCCTGGACTTCACCGCGGGCGGCCGGTTGCTGCGTCTCGAGCGATCGCCGGAGTTTCGGCGTCCCAAGGCACGGGGCACCGGCGAGACGACTGTCCCGGCCAAGGCCGTGCTGTTCGAGCACCGACACGGCGGTTGGGCCGCCTTGAGCACTCGGCACGACGAGATCGCCGAGGTCGTCCAGGACGTGGTGGGCCTGGGCATGGAGCAGTTCAGCAAGGTGGTCCTGCTCCCCCAGGGTGACTTCGCGGCATTCCTGAGCGCGACTCCCGAGCAGCGACGCACCCTGCTGGAGCAGCTGTTCGACGTCTCGGCGTTCACGGGCGTGGAGGAGTGGCTGGCCGAGCGCCGCAAGGAGACGGCGCTCGCTGCCGAGGGCGAGCGCGGCGCCCTGAGCGCCGACCTCGGGGTCCTCGGCGAGATCCTGGCCAGCAGTCCCCTCACCGGTGATGCCGATGGTGACCCCGACGCCGACTGGTCGCAGGTGCCGCCGGCGCAGCTACCGGCTCGGGTGCAGGACACCCGGGCACGCCTCGCGAGTGCGGTCGACAGGGCGCTCGCCGAGCTTGATGCTGCCAGGCTCGCCGACGTGGCTGCCGCCACCGCGCACACCTCGGGGTCCGAGCTGGCCGCTCGCCAGGAGCGCCTGCGCCAGGCCAGGTCCAGCATGGAGGCACTCGACGAGGGCAGCGACGTGCATCTGACCGCAGTGAGTCTCCTTGAGGCAGCCTCGCGTGCTTCCGCCGTGAGTGGCGACCTGGCCGCGTGGGACCGCGCGGCGACGGCCGTGGCGGCAGCTCGCGACCGGCTCGACACCGCGGAGCAGGAGACCGAGCGCCTGGCTCCCCGCGGCAGCGATACGGCGGCGCTCGACGAGGTCGTGGCCCAGGTCGGGCGCGCAGGCCTCCCCCTGGCCGAGGCCTCCCATCGAGTGACGGCCGCTGCGCCTCGTCAGGCAGAGCACGACGAGCTCAGCCGGCTGCTGTCGCGGCTGCAGGCCGAGGGCCAGGCTTGTGCTGCCGCTATCACGGCTGCGGCGCAGGACCGTGAGGCCGCCGAGGCAGCGGCCCAACGGGCAGCGGACGCGGGTGCGGCAGCCGAGGCCGGTGCCCGCGCCATCGCTGAGCTGACACGGCATCGGCTGCTCCGCGCCGAGCAGGACACCGAGTCGGCGGCACTGGCTGACGAGCAGAGCGCCCTGCTGGCGGCCCGGGACGTCGCCCAGGAGGCGCGCGAGCTCTATCAGAATGCCGTGCAACGGCGCTTGGACGGCCTGGCCGGCGAGCTCGCCGCGCAGCTGCATGCCGGTGATGCCTGCCCTGTCTGCGGGTCCGCCGAGCACCCGTCACCGGCCACCACCGCTGATCCCGTCACCTCCGACGAGGTCGATGCAGCGGAGCGCTCGTGGCAGGCGGCGGCGGCGCAGGCGGCGTCCCATGCCGAGCGGGTGGCGGCCATCGCGGCCTCGCTCGCCGCCCGGGCACAGGCGCTCGCCGGCGATGAGCGCACCGCCGCCCAGCTCGACGAGGAGCTGATGCGCGCCCGGCTCGACCATGACGTCGTGCGGGCGACCGCTGCACAGTCCACCGTCCTGCAGGCCGCCGCAGTCCAGGCCGTCGAGCGCTGCCAGACCCTCGAACAGCGCCGCGGCAGCCTGCACGACGAGGTGACCTCCACCGCCGCGACGCTGGCCACACTCGAGCGCGAGCTGGAGGCCGACCGCCGGGCGGTGGAGTCATGCCTGGCCGAGCACCGGATGCAGTGTCCGTGTGGCGTGGCTGCGCAGGAGCAGGCGGCGATGGACCCGGACCGGGCGCTCTCCGGTCACCAAGCCGCGCTACGGCAGCTGGAGGACCGGGTGCAGGCTGCCGCACAGCTGACGACCGCTCAGAGTGGGCTCGACCAGATGCGCGACCTACTCGACGCGACCCTGACCGAGCACGGGTTCGCCAGTCCGCAGGATGCGCGGGAGCACCTGCTCGCCCCGGAGCGGCTCAGCGAGCTTCGTGCTCAGGTTGCCGCCTATGAGCATCGCCGGGTGGCCGCACAGGCGGTGCTCGACGACCCTCAGCTCGTGTCAGCCCAGGACCTGCCCGAGCCGGATCTCGCCGCCCTGGCCGAGGCGAGCCACCTCGCCCGCGCGACCCTACTGAGTGCCGCCTCGGCTGAGGCGCTCGCACGACGCAGCCTCGACGGCCTGACGCGTGTCGCGGCCACGATCGGGCAGCGATGCGCGGCCGTCGACCAGGCCTGCGCGGCCCACGACGTCGCGCGCCGACTCGCCGACGTCGTCGGCGGCGTGGGCGCCGACAACACCCTGCGCATGCGGCTGTCGGCCTTCGTCCTGGCCGCTCGCCTCGAGAAGGTCGCGACCCTGGCCAACGAACGGCTCGCGACCATGGGTGAGGGTCGCTACCAGCTCCGCCACAGTGACGGCCTGGCCGCTCGTGGGGCTCGCAGCGGGCTCGGTCTCGAGGTACTCGACCAGTGGACCGGGCAGGCGCGCTCCACGAGCTCGCTGTCGGGCGGCGAGTCCTTCATGGCCTCGCTGGCCCTGGCCCTCGGGCTGGCCGACGCAGTGCGCGAGGAGGCCGGCGGGTTCGACCTGCAGACGCTGTTCGTCGACGAAGGATTCGGCACCCTCGACGACGACAGCCTGGAGCAGGTCATGGACGTCCTGGACGGGCTGCGCGAAGGCGGGCGGTCCGTCGGGGTCGTCAGCCACGTCCCCGAGCTGCGCTCGCGTATCCCGTCGCAGGTCGTGGTCGACAAGACCGAGCGAGGGTCACGGGTCAGGCTGCGCGTCACCGACGAGTCGGTGCCGGCAGCCTGACCTCAGCCCTCGAACGCCTCAGGCGGCGGGCAGCTGCAGACGAGGTTGCGGTCTCCGAACGCGCCGTCGATGCGGGCCACGGGCGGCCAGTACTTGTCCGCGGGCGCGACTCCCACCGGGAAGGCCGCATCCGAGCGCTCGTACGGGTACTCCCACTTGCCGGCCAGCGCCTTGGCAGTGTGGGGGGCGTTGCGCAGCATGCTGTCGGCCACGGCCACCTCCCCGGACTCCACGGCGGCGATCTCGCGGCGGATGGCGATCATCGCATCGCAGAACCGGTCGATCTCGTAGCGGTCCTCGCTCTCGGTCGGCTCCACCATCAGCGTGCCGGCGACCGGGAACGACATCGTCGGGGCGTGGAAGCCATAGTCCACCAGTCTCTTGGCCACGTCATCGACCGTGACACCGCTGCGCTTGGTGAGCTCACGCAGGTCAAGGATGCACTCGTGCGCGACGACCCCGTCATGACCGGAGTACAGCACCGGGTAGTGCTCGCGCAGGCGGGTCGCCACGTAGTTGGCGTTGAGCACCGCGACCTGGGTGGCCCGCGTCAACCCGGCACCGCCCATGAGGCGCACGTACGCCCACGAGATCGGCAGGATGCTGGCCGACCCGAACGGCGCGGCAGAGATGGGGCCCACGCCGGTCGCGGGGCCGGCCTCGGCCACGAGTGGGTGGTTGGGCAGATGCGGAGCCAGGTGCGCTCGCACGGCCACCGGGCCCACACCCGGACCGCCACCGCCGTGCGGGATGCAGAACGTCTTGTGCAGGTTGAGGTGCGACACGTCGGCACCGAACTTGCCGGGTCGCGCCAGACCGACCAGGGCGTTCAGGTTGGCGCCGTCGACGTAGACCTGGCCGCCGGCATCGTGCACGAGCCCGCAGAGCTCGGTGATGGTGTCTTCGAACACGCCGTGCGTCGACGGGTAGGTCACCATGATCGCCGCGAGGTCGTCGCTATGCTGCTCGACCTTGGCGCGGAGGTCGTCCATGTCGACATCGCCGCCGGGCGCGGTCTTGACGACCACGACCTTCATGCCCGCCATCACCGCGCTGGCGGCGTTCGTGCCGTGCGCGCTTGCCGGGATGAGGCAGATGCGCCGCTGTGACTGACCGTTGGCCTGGTGGTAGGCGTGGATGGCGAGCAGACCGGCGAACTCACCCTGCGAGCCGGCGTTCGGCTGCAGCGACACGGCGTCGTAACCGGTGATCTCGCACAGCCATGCGGACAGGTCGTCGATGAGCTCGCGGATGCCCTCGGTCTGATGGGAGGGTGCGAACGGGTGGAGGTCGGCGAACTCCGGCCAGGTCACCGAGACCATCTCGGTCGTGGCATTGAGCTTCATGGTGCACGAGCCGAGCGGGATCATGCCGCGGTCCAGCGCGAAGTCGCGGTCCGCGAGGCGGCGCAGGTAGCGCAGCATGGACGTCTCGGAGTGGTGGCTGTGGAACACCGGGTGGGTCAGGTACGTGCTGGTCCGGACGAGCTCGGCCGGCCAGGCAAGCTCGGTCAGCGGGACCTCGGTACGCCCGGCCACACCGAAGGCGGCCCAGACAGCGTCCAGGTCGCGCAGGTCCGTGGTCTCGTCCACGCTCACCGAGACGGTGTCGGCGTCGACACGCCACAGGTTGACCCCGCGCTGGGCGGCCTCGGCGACGACCTCGTCGGCCCGACCGGGCACCGCCACAGTGACCGTGTCGAAGTAGTGCGTGGTGGAGACCTCGACGCCTCCGTCGGTCAGCCCCTCCACCAGGGCCTGCGCGTGGGCATGGGTCCGGCGCGCGATCGCGGCCAGTCCGGCCGGGCCGTGGTACACGGCATACATCGACGCCATCACTGCGAGCAGCACCTGGGCGGTGCAGATGTTGGACGTGGCCTTCTCGCGGCGGATGTGCTGCTCGCGGGTCTGGAGAGCGAGGCGGTATGCGGGGGCGCCCTCGGCGTCCACGCTCACCCCGACGAGGCGGCCGGGTAGCGAGCGCTCCAGGCCGGGGCGGACGCTCATGTAGCCGGCGTGGGGGCCGCCGAAGCCCATCGGGACACCGAACCGCTGGCTGGTACCGACTGCGACATCGGCGCCCCACTCGCCGGGCGCGGTGGCCAGGGTCAGCGCCAGCAGGTCGGCTGCCGCGGTGACCAGCGCGCCCACCTCGTGAGCGGCAGCGGCGAGGGCCCGCCAGTCGCGCAGCTCGCCGTCGGCCCCGGGGTACTGCACGAGCACACCGAAGATGTCACGGTCCCCCGCCGCCACGCGCAGCGCGTCCGCCGAGTCGACGGCATCGAGGTCGGCCACGAGAACGTCCAGTCCGAGCGGCACCGCCCGCGTCTGCATCACGGCCACCGTCTGCGGGAACGCGTGGCGGTCGACCAGCATCACAGCGTCAGCCGCGGCCTTGCTGGAGCGACGCATGAGCGTCATCGCCTCGGCGGCCGCGGTGCCTTCGTCGAGCAGCGACGCACCCGCGGTGGCAAGACCGGTCAGGTCACTGACCACGGTCTGGAAGTTGAGCAGGGCCTCGAGACGGCCCTGGGAGATCTCAGGCTGGTAGGGCGTGTAGGCGGTGTACCAGGCGGGGTTCTCGAGCACGTTGCGCTGCACGACGGCGGGCGTGATGGTGCCGTAGTAGCCGAGCCCGATCATCGAGGTCATCACCTGGTTGCGGCGTGCCAGGCCACGGAGCTCCTCCACGACAGCGCCTTCGGAGGCGGCGGCGTCGATCCGCAGCGGACTGTCGGTGCGGATGGCGCCGGGCAGCGCGTGGTCGGTCAACGCGTCGAGCGAGGCGTGACCCACGACGGCGAGCATGGCGTCGACGTCGGACTCGGAGGGACCGATGTGCCGTCCGGTGAACTCGGACAGGTCAGCGGTGGAGAAGACGGACATGAGGCTCCTGAACGTGGGTGTGCTCGGTCAGCCTCCCCTTCTGTCACGGCTGATCGCCGCTTCAGAGGTGCCTGTCCCGCGTGGTCCTGGCGCCTGAGAGGTTCCGGGGAGATTTGCCCCTTCGGCGCCCCGGGCCGGCGGCCCAGGGACTCTCCCACACGGGATGGTCAGCACAGTCAATCTACACGACGAAGCCCGCGCATCCGCGAGGACGGGCGGGCTTCGTCGAAGCGTGGAGCGGGGGTCGCGTCAGGCGAGACGTGCCTGTCGACGCATCCGCAGCTCGTCGCCCGGGTGCTCGGCGGGGGCGTCCTCTTCGGCGCGCTCGCTCGGCAGCTCCGCCAGCTCGCCCTCGACCTCGCGCCACACCCGGCCGACAGCGATGCCGAACACACCCTGGCCGCCCTGCACCAGGTCGATGACCTCGTCGGCCGAGGTGCACTCGTAGACGGACGCGCCGTCGCTCATGAGCGTGATCTGGGCGAGGTCCTCGACCCCCCGCTCGCGCAGGTGCGTGATCGCGACGCGGATCTGCTGGAGGGAGACGCCGGTGTCGAGCAGCCGCTTGACGACCTTAAGGACGAGGATGTCGCGGAAGCCGTAGAGCCGCTGCGTCCCGGAGCCGGTCGCGCCACGCACCGACGGCTCGACCAGGCCGGTGCGGGCCCAGTAGTCGAGCTGACGGTAGGTGATGCCGGCCGCCTTGCAGGCCGTGGGCCCGCGGTAGCCGATGTCGTCACTGAGCTCCGGAAGGTCGTCCGTGAACAGCAGTCCCTGTGCCGCCGCCGGCACGGTCGTGCTGGTCGTCGCGCCGTGTCGAGCCTCACCGCTCGGGTTCACGATGCTCACCTCCTGGTCAGTGCGGACGCCAAACTACAGCCGTCGCATTCATGGTCTGAGCCGACGGTACGGCCGGGCGTGACTGCAGGTCAACCACCACACGACCTTCGCCCTTCGGCGTGTCGCGGCATACAGCCCATCTCTCACCCTAAGGTTCAGGGTCAGACTCTCCCGGGTCGCTCTCGAAGTCCTCGGCCGAGACGTGGTCGAGGAACTCCTTGAAGCGCTCCACCTCGTCCTCGGCGTCCTCGTCGCTCGACATCGAGACCCCAGCCTCCTCCAGGAGCGTCTCCCCCGTCACGATCTCGGTCCCGGTCCGCAGGGCCAGGGCGATCGCGTCGGAGCTGCGCGAGGAGATCTCCGTGGTGCCGTCGAGGATCAGGGCGGCGTAGAAGATGCCGTCGCGCAGCTCGACGATGCGCACCTCGGTGAGCCGGTGTCCCAGACCCTCGATGACGTTCTTCATCAGGTCGTGGGTCAGCGGACGCGGCGGCTGGATGCCCTGCTGGGCATAGGCGATGGCCGTCGCCTCGGCGGCGCCGATCCAGATCGGCAGGTAGCGGTCACCGCCGCGCTCGCGCAACAGGACGATGGGGTGGTTGGTGGGCATCTCGACGCGGACACCAAGGACATCCAGAGCCTTCACTGCTCCACCGTACCCCGTCGGACACGCCGTTCACCCGCGGGAGAGGCCGTCCTTCACCAATGCGGTATGCAAGGCGATGCAGAGCCGCAGAACGTCAGGTGTCGGGTCCGCCTCAGCCCGGTGTGGCGTGACGACCTGCTGCACGAGCCCCACCTCACGGTCGGCGGCGGTGCGGAAGGGCCGAAGGTGCCTGGGCTCGATTCCGTAGGCCGCGAGCCCGGAAGCCGCGTGGGCGATCGCCAGCGCGGACTCCCCGAAGTGACCGCCCTGGTCTGCCCGCAGCAGCCCGAACGTCGCCAGCGCCTCGAACGCAGACTCCTCGAGCCCGGTGGCACGCATCAGCTCGTCCCGGGTCAGCAGGAGCCCCGCCGATGGCGCCAGGTCGGCCGCCGTCGGGAGATCAGGGTCGACCGAGGCGTCGGGGACCCGCGGCCGCCCCAGGGCCGCCCCCGCCCCAGAGTCCGATGTCAGCCCACGGTCGAGGGCATCCAGAGCGTCGCGGATGACCTTGAGCGGCCAGTAGTGGTCCCGCTGAGCCGCGAGGATGTAGCGCAGCCGCTCAAGGTCGTGCTCGGAGTAGGAGCGGTACCCCGATCCCGTGCGGGCCGGGGTCACGAGCCCCTCAGCCTCGAGGAAGCGGATCTTCGAGATGCTGACGTCGGGGAAGTCGTCGTGGAGGGTGGCCAGCACCGCCCCGATCGTCATGCCCTGACGTGGGTTCCGAGCGGTCACCAGGAGCCTTGTTCAGGCCTTGCCGGCGTAGAAGACCAGACGGAACTTGCCGATCTGCACCTCGTCGCCGGTGTGCAGCGTCGCCTCGTCGATGCGCTCGCGGTTGACGTAGGTCCCGTTGAGCGAGCCCACGTCGCGCACGACGAAGGTGCTCGCCTCGCGGCGGAAGTTCGCGTGCTTGCGGGACACGGTCACGTCGTCGAGGAAGATGTCGCTGTCGGGGTGGCGCCCCGCGTTGACCTCGTCGTCGTCGAGCAGGAACCGCGCGCCGGTGTTGGGGCCACGGAGCACGACGAGCAACGCCGTGCCGGGACGCAGGGCGTCGACGGTCGCCTGGTCGGCCCTGCTGAGCGTGATGTCCGACTCGGCGCTGGTGTCGATCTGCTCGAGGTCGCCGATGCCCGGCAGCCGCATGGTGGTCGGCTCGTGCGGGCGCGACGTCTCTGGGTCGTTCTCGCTGCCGTTCATGCGTTCTGCTCCTCGTGTGTCGGGCCCTGCGACTCCCCCTCTAGCAAAGCACAAACCTAGGAGACGGCCACGGGGGTTTGTGGTCGTTTACCGGAATCGGACGCCGCTCAGGCGAGCTGCTCCTGGTAGGCCGGTGCGTCGAGCAGAGCGTCGAGGGCGCCCGCGTCGGCCGGGCGCAGCTCGTACATCCAGCCGGCGCCGTAGGGGTCGGTGTTGACCAGCTCGGGCGTGCTGTCGAGCGCGTCGTTCACGCCGGTGACCTCGCCGGCGAGGGGGGCGTAGAGGTCGCTGACCGACTTCGTGGACTCGACCTCACCGCAGGCGTCGCCGGCCGAGACGGTGTCACCCACCGCCGGGAGGCTCACGTAGACGACGTCGCCGAGGGCGTCCTGGGCGAACGCGGTGATGCCGATCCGAACCACACCGTCGTCGTTGACGCGCACCCACTCGTGCTCAGGGGTGTAACGCAGGTCCTCGGGGTAGTCCAGCTGGCTCATGCGAATCCTCTCGGGACGTGGTCAGCGGCATCACTTCGACGGCGCCGGGACGGGGCGAGCGTAACGAGGCGTGGGAAGGGTGTGCAACGCGGTGATGCTCACCGACGCTCTCTGGTCGATCGTGGACTGCGCACCCTGCCCGTGCACCGAGTCCGTAACGCCGCCGGGGATGCCCATCGCGGAGGCCATGGTGGCGCTATCGCCGATGGCCTTGATGACGTATGGCGAGGTCAACGGCTCTCCCGAGACCTGGACGCTGCCGCCCGCGTCGGCGAACCAGGTGTCGGCCACGACGCGCACGGTCCCGATCTGCACGGCCTCCGCCCCGGCGTCCCTCAGCTCCTGGAGGGCGTCGAGGAGCAGGGCCGAGGTGACCTTGTGCCCGGGGTCAGTGATGGTGATGACGATGCCGGGGCCTATGGCCGGGACGGTGCCGGTCAGGATGCCGAGCGTGTCGAGCCGGTCCTGGGCCGACTTCAGGGCCTCGGAGCTCGACCCGGCTCCGGAGAGCAGGCGGTCGCGGCTCACCTCCAGAGCACGGGTGTCGTTGCCCAACCGCGCCTGTTCCTGGCTGACGTCGTCCAGGATCCGCACCAGCTCGTCCTCACGCAGCTGCTCCAGTCCGCTCTGGCTGGTCTGGTGAACCTGCGTGGCGATGGCGAACCCGAGCCCGATGGCGAGCAGCGCCGCGAAGGCGTTGGCTCGGGTCGCCCGGGGACGGGCCATCCGCAGCAGCACCCCCCACGCCGACGTCTGGGTCGGCCTCGGGGGCGGGCTCGGAGCGGGTGTCGGGCTGCTCATGCCCGGAACAGGTGCCGGCGGATCGAGGCGACGTTGGAGAAGATCCGCACTCCCAGCACGACGACGACTCCCGTCGAGAGCTGCGACCCGACGCCGAGCTGGTCACCCAGGAAGACGATGAACGCTGCGACCACGACATTGGCCAGGAACGACACCACGAAGACCTTGTCGTTGAAGATCCCGTCCAGCACGGCCCGAACCGCCCCGAACACGGCGTCGAGCGCGGCGATGACCGCGATCGGCAGGTACGGCTGAAGGCCCAGTGGGACGTCGGGGCCCCACACGAGTCCGAGAAGGACTCCTCCGACGAGGCCGAGCAGGGGAATCACGGTGTTGGCTCCGATGTGGTCGGTGTTGTGGTCGGTGTGGATGTATGCGGTGTTGACGTATGGGGTGTTGACGTATGCGGTGTTGACGTATGGGGCGTGGAGGTCGGTGAGCGCCGCGTGGGCGTACCGGTGGGGACCGGGGTCGACCCTGGCACCACGGCATACCGGAGCGTCAAGGTGGTCGCAGCCGGGAGGGTGAGCGAGTCGACGTTGTCCATGGAAACACGGATGCCGTAGTTGTCGGTCAGGGCACGCGCATAGGCGCCACCGTCATTGCCCGCGAAGTCCGCCTGCAACGACTTGGGGTCGCCGATGGCGTCGATGGTGTACGGCCGCGTCAGCGGGCGGTAGTTGACCAGGATCGCCTCGCCGGCGAAGCGGATCGCCGACTTGGAGGTCAGCCGCTGCCCGTTCACGGCGATGGCCTCCGCACCCGCCTCCCACAGCCCGTCGACCACGATCTGCAGGTCCTTGGACAGCACCTTGCCGTCGGTGCTCTGGGCGTTCGTACGGGGGTTGCCGTCCGCGCTGTTGCCCGGCGCGCTGGGAGCGTCGTCGAGCACGAGCCGCATACCCGGACCAGTCACGGCGTCGGCCCCCGACGCCAGTGATAGCGCGGCCAGCCGGTCCTGCAGGGCCCGCTGGTCGCTCTGTGCGAGGGCCTGGCTCTGGAGCTGGTCGACCTGGCTCTGAAGGGTCCGGAGCTGGGCACCCTCGGCGTCGGCCGCGCGGCGGCGGGCCTGGATCTCGGCGACCAGCTCGGACTTGGCCTTGACGGCAGACGGCGACGGAGCACGCAATGCCAGCGCCCCGGTCGTCAGCAGAAGGCCGATCACCAGGGCCGCACCGAGGACGCCCGGCGTGCGGACCCCGGTGCTGGCGGGAAGTCCCGCCTCTTCGCGCGCCTGAGCAGCAGCGGCATACCCCGGGTCCAAGGGGCGCTCCATCATGGAGGTGAGCAGGGTCATGGACTCGTCCAGGCGCCGCCCCGGGGTCGGGGACGGCGAGGAGGTGCGGTGCGAGCTGGGGCCCATGACTGAGGCTAGGTCCTGAGGGCGCGGGCATGAGCCCGCGCCACCTCGCGGGCCTGGCCGATGTAGATCGCGCCCGCGACCCAGTAGAGGACGACACCCCACCAGGCGAAGGCCCATCCGATCGGCAACGCCCACCGCGCGAAGCCCCCCTCGCCCTGCCCGAGCAGGAGAAGGGGGAAGGCGTAGAGCAGGTTGAACGTGGCGGCCTTGCCGACGAAGTGCACGGGCAGCCCGGTCTGGCCGAAGCGGCGGATCCAGGCGAGAACCCCGGCCAGCAGCACCTCCCGGCCCACGAGGACCGCCACGAGCCACCAGGGGATGATGTCGCGCCAAGCCAGGCCCACCAGGGTCGTCGCGATGTAGAGGCGGTCGGCCAGGGGGTCCAGCAGCTGCCCCACCCGCGACTCCAGGCCGAAGCGTCTCGCGATCTTGCCGTCAAGGTAGTCGCTCAGGCCCGACAGCATGAGGGTGACGAGGGCGATGGCGTCGTGGCGCGTGAGGATGGCCCAGACGAAGATGGGAACCCCCACCAGCCGCAGGGCGGAGAGCACGTTCGGGAGCGTGAGCACCCGGTCGGACGCGGGCGTCGCGCGGGACGACCCCGCCTCCAGCTGCCCGTTGCCCTGTGCCGCCACGCGGGAAGCCTAACGGGCGGGTGCTCGTACAGTTCACAGGCATGGAGAACCCTCTGCTCGGCCCCGGGCTGGACAGCCTGCGCGAGCGACGCAGTCTCAAGTGGCGGTTGTACGGGCCTGACGTGCTGCCCCTGTGGGTCGCGGAGATGGACGTCGTACCCGCCGAGCCGGTTCGGCGCGCCGTCATCGACGCGGTGGAGCGCGGCGACACGGGCTATCCGTGGGCGGACGACTATGCCGAGGCGCTCGCATCCTTCGCCCGGACCCGCTGGGGCTGGAGCCCGGACCCGCGGGCGATGGCGCTGGTCCCGGACGTCATGATCGGGGTGAGCGAGGTCCTCAAGCTCCTGACCGGCCCCGGTGACGCCGTCGTCGTCAACTCTCCGGTCTATCCCCCGTTCTTCGAGTTCGTCAGCCATCTGGGGCGCCGGGTGGTCGAGGCGCCCCTGTCCCCCGCCGGGCGGATCGACCCGGAGACGCTGGACCGCGCCCTGGGCGAGGCCGTGCGCTCGGGTGAGCGCGCGGCATACCTGATCTGCAACCCCCAGAACCCCACCGGAGCGGTGCACACCGCGGCCGAGCTCACCGAGGCGCTCACCCTCGCCGAGCGCTACGGCGTCCGGGTCGTGGCTGACGAGATCCACGCACCGCTCGTGCCCGCCGGGACGCGGTTCACGCCGGTGACGTCGCTGGACGCCGGTGCGCGCGCGATCTCGCTCATGTCGGCTTCCAAGGCCTTCAACCTGGCGGGTCTCAAGGCGGCCGTTGCGGTGCCGGGGCCCGCGGCGGTGAGCGACCTCGCCCAGCTGCCCGAGGTGGTCTCCCACGGGGCGAGCCACCTTGGCGTCCTCGCCCACCGGGCTGCCTATCTCGAGGGCGGTCCCTGGCTCGACGCCCTGCTCCAGGGGCTGGACGAGAACCGGCGCCTGCTGGCGGGCCTCCTGGCCGAGCACCTTCCCGAAGTGGGCTACCGGATCCCGGAGGGGACCTTTCTCGCGTGGCTCGACTTTCGTGCGCTGGACCTCGGCGACGACCCGGCGGAGGTGCTGCGCGAGCGGGCACGGGTGGCGCTGCACCCGGGGCCGGGCTTCGGCCAGGGAGGGTTGGGGCATGCGCGGCTGAACTTCGGCACGGCGCCGTCGATCCTGCGCGAGGCCGTGACCCGGATCGCCGCCGCGGTGTAGGTGCGTGCCACAGTGGTTGTCATGGCCGATGATTCTGGGTTCACCGGGTTCCCTGCCTGGGGCGTGAGGTTCTACGGGCAGCTGCAGGAGAACAACACCAAGGAGTTCTGGACCCAGCACAAGTCCGAGTGGGAACGGGCCGTACGCGACCCCATGCGCGACCTGGTCGAGGAGCTCGAGGACGAGTTCGGCCCGGCCACCGTGTTCCGGCCCAACCGCGACCTGCGGTTCAGCGCGGACAAGTCGCCGTACAAGACGTACCAGGGCGCGATCGCCGGACCCGCCGCGGGCATCGGGTTCTACGTGCAGCTCGACGCCGAGGGTCTGTTGGTAGGCGGAGGTTTCCACACCCACTCCCCCGCACAGACCGACCGGTTCCGCGCCGCGATCGACGCGGACCCCAGCGGCGCCGAGCTCGAACGGATCACCGACGCCCTGGCCGCCCAGGGCTATGTGCTCGGAGGCGCGGCCCTCAAGACCCGGCCCAAAGGCGTCGACCCCGACCATCCTCGGCTGGACCTGTTGCGGCGCAAAGAGATCATGGCGCTGCGGCGCATCGGCACTCCGCCATGGCTCGAGTCCCACGAGGCACTCGACCAGGTGCGCGACCACTGGGTCGCCATCCGGCCCTTGAGCGAGTGGATCGTCACGCATGTCGGGCCCGCCGAGAGCCGCGCGGGCGCGGGCGCCGGCTCGCGAGGGCGCTGAGGTAACCATGGGTGGCGGCCACGGACACTCGCACGTCCACTCTGGGACGACCAACCCTGATGCGCCCCAGGTCCCGGCTTCGGTCAAGCGCGTGCTCGGCGCCGTGGTGGCGCTGCTCGTGCTGGCATCCCTGGCCGGAATGTGGGTGCTGCGCCCGACCGGACACGGTCGCCCGACCGTGCCCGGCGCATCGTCAGGTGCGACCTACCTGTCCGGCGTGGTCGGCAGCCTGACGCCCCTCGACTGCTCGCAGATGGGCGCCGCGCCGGCGAAGGGCTCGGCAGGGGTGGCCGGGTCGGGGCAGTGCGCCACAGCCATGGTGCGGCTCGACAACGCCACCACGATCAGCATCGACGTCCCGCCTGAGGTCGTCAGAGCTGGCGTCGGGACTGCGGTGGTGGTCATGAAGGTCCCGAGCCAGAGCGGGTCGCCCTACGCCTACTACGACCTGGACCGGGGCAAGCCCCTCGTGCTCCTGGCTCTGCTGTTCTGCGTCGTCGTCGTGGGGGTCGCCCGATGGCGGGGGCTGCGAGCCCTCGTCGGCCTCGGTGTGGCGGCGGTCGTGGTCACGAAGTTCCTGCTCCCGGCACTCCTCGAGGGGCACGACCCCGTGGCGCTGGGTCTGGCCACCTCGGGCGCGATCATGGTCGTCGTCCTGTACCTCGCACACGGCGTCACACTGCGCACGACGACCGCCCTCCTCGGGACCATGGTGGGGGTCGGCATCACGGCAGGGCTGGGCGTTGCCGCTGTGGCGGCGGCGCACCTGACGGGTGTCAGCAACGACGACAACCAGGCCCTGCAGGTCGTGGCTCAACAGCTCGACCTCAGCAACCTGTTGACGTGCGGCATCATCCTGGCCGGCCTCGGCATCCTCAACGACGTCACCATCACTCAGAGCTCGGCCGTCTGGGAGCTGTGGGAGCTGGCGCCGGGCATCGGCCCGCGGCGGCTCTACGCGCAGGCGATGCGGATCGGCCGCGACCACATCGCCTCCACTGTCTACACGGTGGTGTTCGCGTATGCCGGTGCGGCGCTGCCCGTGCTCCTGCTCATCAACCTCTATGACCAGCCCCTGTGGCGCACGCTCACCAGCCTGGACATCGGTGAGGAGCTGGTTCGCACCATGGCCGGTGGGGTCGGTCTGGTGCTCAGCGTTCCCGCGACGACGGCGCTCGCCGTCCTTGTGGTGAGCTCCATCCGCGCCGAGGGGTCCTGGGCCCCTGTCTCGGGCGGGGTGACCGCTGACGAGGTCCTGCCTGGGACGCGGCGGGCCAGGCGCGGCCACGGGTCTCGGCGCCGTCGGCGCTAGACCCGACGGTTGGCGCTCAGGTGGCGGATCTGGGCGACCAGGTCCGCCCGCAGGTCATCGTGTCCAGGCCCGAGCACCGTCTCCGGCGCAGGGGCTCGCCACCGCTGGATCGGGTGCAGCGCGACCGGCCGCCAGGTGTGCTCTGGACCCTCCCACTCGTAGCGCGGCCACACATGTGCATGCAGAAACGCGTCATGGTTGCCCTGGATCTCCAGGTTGACGCGCCTGAAGGCAGGATCACGGCGCTCGCTTACCAGCTCCACAGCCTCACCGAGCAGCTCGAGGTCGGCCAGGAAGCCCAGCCGGCGGTGGCGCGGGAGGTCGGTCAGCCGGTCGGCACCGGGTGTGTCGGTGATCAGGACGCAGTAGCCGGGCAGGAACTGGACGTCTCCCATCACGGCGAATCCGGCGGACAACCGGGCCAGCACGGTGGGGTTCTCACCGCGCAGCGCAGCCCCCACTCGGTCGCGTCTCCAGTCGTCAGGACTGAGTGCCTCGCTCACCCGGCTCACCCTGGCACAGACCGCCCCCCGCCGGCTCAGGTCAGTCGTCGAAGACATGCCAGCAGATGGGACTGCGGCGTCGTTCGTCGTCGAGCACGAGCTCACGGACGGCCTCGGGGAGCCTCTCCTGCTGCCACGCGCGCTCGGCGGCGCGAGCCGTACCCGCGTCGTCTGGCGGCACGGACGCGACGGCCGCCCTGAGGGCATAGGCGGCAGCCCCGAGGTCGTGGGCGGCGACATGAGGCACCGCGGCCGCCTGGCGGGAGTCGCTCATGCGCACCTCTCCGCGAATCCAGCCCCTACCGAGCTCGATGGCCTCGTGAGGCCGTGTGTCACCGGGCTGCTGGTCCTCGAACAACGGCAGCACGTGCTCCGCGCACAACAGCGCCCACTCAGCTAGGAGCCGGTGGTGCGCATCGGTCAGCGAGCCGCCGCGACGGATGGTGACCAGCCGGGTATCACGCTCTTTCGGGAGCATGGGCACACCGCATTCCTAGCACCGTCGAACCGCCCAGACACCCGGCGTGTGGACCTCGGCATCGGGCGGGCGAGAGCAGCAGAACGGGGTCTGACCTGTGGTGACAGGCCAGACCCCGGTTGGTCGGGCTGACAGGATTTGAACCTGCGACCCCTTGACCCCCAGATTGGCGGGGGTCTTGCTCAGCGCTCGAGCGATGTACCAAGCTGCGCAGGTAGACGACACCGCCGCGATCGCCATATTGAGGCGCAGAGCTGCAAATCCATCCCACGGCCCAAGAACGCACGCTGGACCGGGTCGCAACCGCCAAGGTCGACTCTGGCCCCCGTCGACAGCGAGCGCATTGGCGGCGTCGGGTCAAATGAGTCCGCTCACCGTAGTGCAAGCCCAGCTAGCGGCTAGGCGGTAATCGCCTCCGACGGCAACCCGCACGAACACCTCGCGGATGTGGGAGGCGTATTCATTCAGGATCTCGCCCGCGGTGGCGGTGTCCGGGT
>NZ_DASYGF010000057.1:0-7682 GCF_036000045.1 Pedococcus sp. | reverse complement strand
GGGCAGGTTACTCACGTGTTACTCACCCGTTCGCCACTGATCAGATCGGAGCAAGCTCCAATCGTCACCGTTCGACTTGCATGTGTTAAGCACGCCGCCAGCGTTCGTCCTGAGCCAGGATCAAACTCTCCATTGATGTTTAGCTCGCAGTCCGAAGACTGCGAAACCGTTACCCTTGAAGGGTTGTTTCACTGACTGAGCAAGAACAACTAGCAATTGCTAGAAATTCGTTGTCAACCAAAGGATTTTCGTTCGATGTGATCGCGTCGCCGACCTAGTGGTCGCCTCTGCTCTCACCTCGAGACGAGGTAATTGGCATCGATTTTTGACACGCTGTTGAGTTCTCAAGGTTCGGACGCGCACCATCGGCAGGCCTTTCGACCGGCGCCCGGGGCAACCCTTCAAAGTTACTCGCTTCGCTCTTGGGCGTCAAATCCTTGCGCTTCCTGCTGGAAGCGGTGGATTGAGCGCGCTTGGCTCTCCGCGAGGTGTCCCACTCTAGCAGTCTCTCGACTCGCTGCTGACCGTCCGTTTCCGGCGCTCAGAGCGGCTGATCGCTCAGCTGCTGTTCTGCGGGGCTCCCACTCTAGCAGCCTCTCGGCCGGCTTCAGACCACCCTGTCGGGCGCTCCGAAGCGCGCTGGTCTCCCAGTGCTTCTGATGTGGGGTCTGCCCCGGGACCGGCCTACTTCGCGAGAACTGACGTTCTTGCGGTGGTGTCCGTTCCTCCCTGTCGGGCTGACGTCGAGAACAGTAGACGGCGGTCGCGGCAAAAGACAAATCCGCAGGTCAGCGGCTTGCGGGCCCTCGTCGGCCCGCAGCCAGCGACCGCCGGCCACGGCGAAAGAGCGCCACGTCGCCGTGCAGGAAGTCCGACTCGACCAGCTGCTGCTCGGGCTCGGTCAGGCGGACGTTGTTGAGCGACGCTCCGCCGTCGCCGATCACCCGGCGGGCAGCGTTGCGTGACTCGACCAACCCCACCGCCACGAGCGCATCCGTCACGGACATCCCCTCGGTGACCGGCCCACCCGGCAGCTCCGCCGTGGCGTCGGCCAGCGTGCGCGCGTCCAGCTGAGTCACGTCCCCCCTGCCGAACAGCGCCTCGGAAGCCGCCTGGACGGCGTCCGTCGCCTCCGCTCCGTGCACCAGCGTGGTCACGTCGGCGGCCAGCGCCTTCTGCGCCTCGCGCAGGAACGGCTTCTCCTTGAGGGACATCTCGAGATCGGCGATCTGCTCCGGCGTGCGGTCGGTGAAGACCTTGAGGAGCATGACGACGGAGGCGTCCTCGACGTTGATCCAGTACTGGTAGAAGGCGTAGGGGCTGGTCATGTCGGCCGACAGCCAGACGGCGTTGCCCTCGCTCTTGCCGAACTTGACGCCCGAGGAGTCGGTGATCAGGGGCGTGGTCAGCAGATGTACCGACGCCCCCTCCACGCGGTGGATCAGGTCCGAGCCTGCCGTGAGGTTGCCCCACTGGTCCTGCCCACCGGTCTGCAGTGTGCAGCCGTAGTCGCGGTAGAGCTGCAGGTAGTCCAGCCCCTGCAGGATCTGGTAGCTGAACTCGGTGTAGGAGATCCCCTCCTCGGAGCTCAGTCGGGCCGCCACGGCGTCCTTGCGGATCATCTGGTTCACCCTGAAGTGCTTGCCGATGTCGCGCAGGAAATCGAGCGCCGACAGCGGGGCCGTCCAGTCCAGGTTGTTCACCATCACCGCGGCGTTGTCCCCCTCGAAGTCGAGGAAGGGGCGCACCTGCTCCTGGATGCGGGCCACCCAGTCGGCGGTCTGCTCCTTGCTCTTCAGGACTCTCTCGGCGCTCGGACGAGGGTCTCCGATCAGGCCGGTGGAACCACCGACCAGACAGATGATCCGATGGCCCGCGCGCTGGAGATGCCTCATCACCACGAGCTGCACGAGGTTCCCGAAGTGCAGCGAGGGCGCCGTGGGGTCGAACCCGCAGTACGCCGTGATCGGCCCGTCGGCGAGTGCCTGGCGCAGAGCGGACTCGTCGGTGGTCTGCGCCACCAGCCCTCGCCACTTCAGCTCGTCGAGGATGTTCGTCACGGTGGTCGTGCTCCTTCGCGCTCGCGGGTATGCCGGGCTCCCGGCGACGGTGCAAGCCTGCCCTATGTGTCGCTGCGGCGGGCACGGGGTTTTGCAGGTCGGTACACCGACACCGAAGGCTCGCCGTCGACCCAGAAGCGCCAGGGGTATGCCGCCGCGTCGCCACCAGCGCCTGCGACACCGACCCGAGGACCCGTGCGGATACGCCGGGCCGGCACCCGTTCAACGGGGGCATGGAAGGCCAAGGGCCCCTGCGGCATACAGGCGTCGAGGCCACTCTGGTCACCGCGCAGCGCCAGCGTCGTAGCCAGCCGCGCGGGGCCACGCGTCCAATCACGACGGGGGATGCCGGCTCGCCGCTGCGCGGCGAGGTCCTCTCCCCCGACGACCTCACCCGCCCGCAGCAGGACCGCGCTGGCTTCGCCGTCGGACCCGCAGACGACGTTGGCGCACCAGTGCATCCCGTAGGTGAAGTAGACGTAGAGATGACCCGCGGGACCGAACATCACCTCGGTGCGCGGCGTCGGGCCACGGAACGCGTGCGAGCCTGGATCGGCAAGGCCCGCGTACGCCTCGACCTCGGTCAGGCGCACGGTCACGCCCGCGTGCGTGACCGTGCAGCCGAGCAGTGCGGGCGCGACGTCGAGGACGTCCTCCGCGAAGAAGTCGCGGCCCAGGCGCGGGCCGGTCAGCCCTTGCGCCGTCGGATCGTGTTCGCGAGCCACACGACGGGATCGTAGTGACGGTCGACCACGCGCTCCTTGAGGGGGATCAGCGCGTTGTCGGTGATCTTGATGTGCTCGGGGCAGACCTCGGTGCAGCACTTGGTGATGTTGCAGTAGCCGAGGCCGTGCTCCTCGCGTGCCGCAGGACGGCGGTCGGCGGTGTCCAGCGGGTGCATGTCGAGCTCGGCCACCCGCATGAGGAAGCGCGGACCCGCGAAGGCCTGCTTGTTGTCCTCGTGGTCGCGCACCACGTGGCACACGTCCTGGCAGAGGAAGCACTCGATGCACTTGCGGAACTCCTGGCTGCGCTCCACGTCGACCTGCTGCATCCGGTAGTCCCCGGGAGCCAGGTCCGGCGGGGGCGCGAACGCCTGCACCTCCCGAGCCTTCTGGTAGTTGAACGACACGTCCGTGACGAGGTCTCGCAGGACGGGGAAGGCCCGCAGCGGCGTCACCGTGATCGTCTCGGTCTCCGTGAACGTGCTCATCCGGGTCATGCACAGCAGCCTTGGACGGCCGTTGACCTCCGCACTGCACGAGCCGCACTTGCCGGCCTTGCAGTTCCACCGCACGGCCAGGTCGGGTGCCTGGGTGGCCTGGAGCCGGTGGATGATGTCGAGCACCACCTCGCCCTCGTTGACCTCGACGGTGAAGTCCTGGAGGTCACCGCCCTCGGCGTCCCCCCGCCAGACCTTGAACGTGGCGTCGTAGCTCATGGCCACTCACTCCCCTGCGTTCGGGCCGAGCCGGGTCAGCTCGTCCTCGGTGAGGTACTTGGACAGCTCGGAGCGCTCGAACAGCTCGAGCAGGTCCTGCCGGATCTCGGGAACGGGCTGGTGCCTCAGCTGGACTGCGCCGTCGCCGCCGAGGGAGCAGATGAGGTTCACGCCGCGCCACTGCGGGTCCATCGAGGGGAAGTCCTCGCGCGTGTGGCCGCCACGCGACTCGGTCCGCTCCAAGGCCGCGAGGGCGACGCACCGGCATACAGCGAGCATGTTGCGCAGGTCGAGAGCGAGGTGCCAGCCTGGATTGAACTGCCGATGCCCTTCTACGCCAACGGATTTCGCACGTTCGTCGAGGTCGTCGAGCACGCTGAGCGCCTCACGGACCTCGCCCTCTCGGCGGATGATGCCGACGAGGTCGTTCATCTTCTGTTGAAGCTCCTGGTGCAGCGTGTAGGGGTTCTCGGCCGCGTCACGGAAGGGAGCGAGGGCCGTGGCGGCGGCCTCCTCGACGTCGGCGTCGGCGATCGAAGGACGCGAGTCCCCAAGAGCCGCAATGTATTCCGCGGCACCCGCCCCCGCGCGCCGGCCGAACACGAGCAGGTCGGACAGGCTGTTGCCACCCAGGCGGTTCGAGCCGTGCATCCCGCCGGCTACCTCGCCCGCGGCATAGAGCCCCGGCACGCTGGTGGCCGCAGTGTCGGCATCGACCTCGACACCACCCATGACGTAGTGGCAGGTGGGCCCGACCTCCATCGGCTCGGCGGTGATGTCGACGTCGGCGAGCTCCTTGAACTGGTGATGCATCGAAGGCAGGCGACGGGTGATCTCCTCCGCCGGCAGGCGCGTGGACACGTCGAGGAAGACGCCGCCGTGAGGCGACCCCCGGCCCTCCTTGACCTCGTTGTTGATGGCCCGGGCAACCTCGTCCCGAGGCAGCAGCTCCGGGGGGCGCTTGTTGGTGTCCGGGTCCTCGTACCAGCGGTCGGCCTCCTCCTCGGAGTCGGCGTACTGGCCGCGGAAGACGTCCGGGACGTAGTCGAACATGAACCGCTTGCCCTCGGAGTTGCGCAGGACGCCGCCGTCACCGCGCACCGACTCGGTCACGAGGATGCCCTTGACCGACGGGGGCCACACCATGCCCGTCGGGTGGAACTGGACGAACTCCATGTTGACCAGGCTCGCGCCCGCTCTCAGCGCCAGGGCGTGGCCGTCGCCCGTGTACTCCCACGAGTTACTGGTCACCTTGAAGGACTTGCCGATGCCCCCGGTCGCGAGGATGACGGCCGGCGCCTCGAAGAGCACGAACCGGCCTGACTCCCGCCAGTAGCCGAACGCGCCTGCGACAGCGCCCGACCCCGGTCCCGACCGCTCTTTGACGATGTCGGTGATGGTGAGCTCGGCGAAGACCCGAAGGTGGCTCTCGTAGTCGCCCGACTCGCGGTGGTCCTGCTGCTGCAGGCTGACGATCTTCTGCTGGAGCGTGCGGATCAGCTCCAAGCCCGTGCGGTCGCCGACGTGCGCGAGCCTGGGGTACTCGTGGCCCCCGAAGTTGCGCTGGCTGATCCGGCCGTCGGGCGTGCGGTCGAACAGCGCCCCGTACGTCTCGAGCTCCCACACCCGCTGCGGGGCCTCCTTGGCGTGCAGCTCCGCCATGCGGGGGTTGTTGAGGAACTTGCCGCCGCGCATGGTGTCCCGGAAGTGCACCTGCCAGCTGTCGCGCTCGTTGGCGTTGCCCATCGAGGCGGCGATGCCCCCCTCGGCCATGACGGTGTGCGCCTTGCCGAAGAGGCTCTTGCAGATGATCGCCGTACGCAGACCGCGTTCGCGGGCCTCGATGGCCGCACGCAGCCCTGCACCGCCGGCGCCGATGACGATGACGTCATAGGCATGCCTCTCGAGGTCGGTCACTCGTGCTCCTCTAGTTGACGAATCGCAGGTCGGACAGCACGCCCGCGCTGACGAGCGCGATGTAGGCGTCGGTGACGACGAGGCTGCCCAGGGTGATCCAGGCGAACTGCATGTGGTGGGCGTTGAGCCGGCCCACCCAGCCCCAGGCCTTGTAGCGCAGCGGATGCCTGCTGAAGTGGTTGAGGCGACCGCCGACGATGTTGCGGCACGAGTGGCAGCCCAACGTGTAGCACCAGAGCAGGACGACGTTGGCGAGCAGGATCAGCGTGCCCAGCCCGAGACCGAAGCCACCGTCCTTGCCGCGGAAGGCGTGGAGCACGTCGTAGGTGTTGATGAGCGAGACGATGACCGCGGCGTAGAAGAAGTAGCGGTGCAGGTTCTGTACCACCAGCGGGAAGCGCGTCTCGCCCGAGTAGGCCCGGTGCGGTTCGGCGACCGCACAGGCGGGCGGGCTCAGCCAGAACGAGCGGTAGTAGGCCTTGCGGTAGTAGTAGCAGGTCAGGCGGAACAGCAGCAGGAACGGCAGAGTCAGCACTGCGAACGGGACCAGTGGCGGCCACTGGCCGAAGGGCGTCCCGAAATGGGACGAGCCGGGGACGCAGGACGTCGACAGGCACGGGGACGCGAACGGCGTGAGATAGCCGTAGTCGGCGACGAAGTAATCCTTCTGGGTGCTCGCCCGGATGAGCCCGTAGAGCAGCCAGGCGGTGAAGCAGACGAACGTCACCAGGGGCTGTAGCCACCACCGGTCTCCTCGGAGCGTGCGAGCGCCGATGCTCGCGCGCCCGGGCGCCGACACTCCCCTGCTGAGGTCGACGTCAGCCACCGTGCGGACCGAGCTCGTCGTCGGCATCGGACCACATGGACGGGTCGTAGTCCTCGTCGGGGATGAACACGATCTCGCCCGGACCGCCTGCGCGGTCCTGCGAGCCGACGCCGGCGGCCCGCGCCACCAGGTCGACGTCGTCCGCCAGACGCACCACGTCGTCGCGCAGGCGCTGGACGTCGATGGTGTTGCCGAGATCGGCCCGCAAGGCGGTCACTGCCCGGCGCAGCCCGGCCACGTGGCCCGCAGCCGCCGTGAGGTCGTCTTTGACACCCATGACACCGTCCTTGTCGCGAGACGTGCGGGTCGCCAGTGACCCACACGCCGAACCTAGCGCCTCGTCCGCGGTAAATCTCGCGACCGGCCACGGAAGTTCGACATGCCGCGAGGGCGGGGTGCTCCGGTCAGCGGACCTGCACGGCTCGCATCGCCCATGCGCGCCCGGTCTCGGCGACCGCCGTGACGCGCTCGAGCTGCTCGGCAACGCGGGCCGGGGCGGTCCCTCCCTTGGCGTCCCGGGAAGCCAGCGAACCCTCGACGCTGAGGACCTCGCGGACCCCAGGCGTGAGGTGCTGGGAGATCCCGGCGAGGTCAGCGTCGCTGAGGTCCCACAGCTCGATACCGCGCCCCTCGCACTCCCGCACGCACGCGCCCGCCACCTCGTGGGCGACGCGGAACGGCACCCCCTGCCGGACGAGCCACTCGGCGATGTCGGTCGCCAGTGAGAACCCCTGTGGCGCGAGCGAGGCGAGCCGCTCCGTGTCGAACACCATCGTCGCCACCATGCCGCTGAAGGCCGGCAGCAGGACCTCGAGAGTGTCGACCGCGTCGAAGACCGGCTCCTTGTCCTCCTGGAGATCCCGGTTGTAAGCCAGCGGGAGCGCCTTGAGAGTCGTCAGCAGCCCCGCGAGGTCACCGACCAGTCGCCCGGCCTTGCCACGAGCCAGCTCGGCCACGTCGGGGTTCTTCTTCTGCGGCAGCATCGAGGAGCCGGTGGCCCAGGCATCGTGGAGCTTCAGGAACCCGAACTCCTCAGTGGACCACAGGACCACTTCCTCGCCGATGCGGGAGAGATGCACGCCGAGGAGGGCCACGTCGAACAGGATCTCGGCGACGAAGTCGCGGTCGCTCACCACGTCCAGCGAGTTCTCGAACCGGTCGTTGAACCCGAGGTCGGCGGCGACGCCGTCAGGATCGAGCGGCAGCGACGACCCGGCGAGGGCGCCGGCGCCGAGCGGGGAGACGTCGAGACGCCGGTAGGTGGTCATGAGGCGGTCCACGTCACGCGACAGCGCCCATGCGTGGGCGAGCAGGTGATGGGCGAGCAGGACGGGCTGGGCCCGTTGGAGGTGGGTGTACCCGGGCAGGTAGGTGTCGCCCGCTTCGACGGCGCGGTCGAGGAGCACCTGTTGCACGGCACAGATGTCGCGGCCGAGAT
>NZ_DASYGF010000021.1:0-25490 GCF_036000045.1 Pedococcus sp. | reverse complement strand
GAGCCGGAGCGAGTCTCCGACGACTCCGTGGGCGAGGACGAGTACGACGAATACGGGAAATGGGCCTCGGGTCAGAGATGACCTGAGGCGCTGACCCTCACCTCATGCGCGGGCCACGGCCCGTGTCGCACGTTCGCCCCGGCGTCATGGCGGCATGCCTGTATGCCGCCATAACGCCGGGCCGCCGTGACTCCTCCATCGCCCACGGCGGCGGAGTCGGGGATGCCTTACGGGGCGAAGTGCTTCAGGACAGGAGTGCGTCACCCCACAGGTGGCGGGTCAACCGCATCGCCGACTCCTGCTGGTGCGCGTCCTGGCCGTCCCAGTCCTCGTAGCCGCCGAGCAGTCCCTCGTCGGTGGCATCGCGGACGACGGCGTGGGCCAGTCGCATCAGGGCCGGCCCACCCAGTCCCGCGAGCATGATCCCCGGCGTCCGGATCTCGCCGACCGTGACCAGGTGCGCGATCTGGACGCGGTCGTCGACGGTGAGGTCGAGGCCGCTGAGGAGTCGCTGCTGGGCGGCCCGCAGGATGTTCGCCCGAACCAGTGGGTCCAGGATCTCCAGCGCGTGGCGATGCAGTCTGGCCAAGGTCTCGAAGTCGGCCGTGGCGAGCACGTAGCGGTACTCACGGACGTCGGCTCTCTCGACCGGCTCGACCACGGCATGTTCGCGGCTCCGGCGCGACGGGCGCAGCAGGCTCATGCTCTCGACGCTAGGCCGATGGGCGCGCGACCACTTCGGCCAGAAGACAGGCCTGCCGTCCGTCAGGGGTATGAGGGCCCGACCGTCACTGGCCGCCGCCAAAGCTGTCGGGGCTGCTCGGGCCCGCGAGCGGGCCGCTGTAGAGGACATGTGTCTCCACCGCGATGTGCCAGGGCTGCGCGAACGGACTGTCGTCGATGTCCGGGCGCAGGCCGGGTTCGGACCCGTCCCACGAGGCATATCCGCCGAAGCGCCCGAACGACGCCTCGGCGACGATGACCTCCTGCGCCAGCGTGAGCAGGACCGAGTCGGGGCAGGCGCTGAGAAACGCCCCGGGACTGCGGCGCTCGCCGAGGACGAGCAGATGAGCGACCCGCCGCACGTCGTCCGGGTTGGACCGGAGCCCGGTGACCAGCCCCTCCTGCACCGCGCGCAGCACGGTCGCCCGCCGTGCCGGCGTCAGGTGCGCCAACACCTCGACGTGGGCCTCCTCCAGCGCATCGAGAGGGGCGGTGCGCAGCAGGAACCGGTACTGCCGCACCGAGAGATCCTCGCGCTCGACCTCCCACACAGCCCCACGCTAGACCCGGCGCTGCGCCGCGAACAGGCGTGCGGGCGCGCGAGGTTCAGCCGGCGGGGTGGTCGCCGACGAGCTGGACGGCGCCGCCCTCGACGCCCTTCGCGCCGCGAACCACCTCGTGGCCGGGCAGGATGGGGGCATCGTCGATGGGGGTGATCTCACCGACAGGCCAGCTCGGTATGCCTCGTGCCGCCAGGTGACGCGTGGCCGCGTCCACCTGGTCGGCCGGCAGCATGGCCACAAAGCCGACTCCCATGTTGAGGGTGCGCTCCAGGTCGGGGCGCGGGACGCTGCCCAGCGCGGCGATGGTGGAGAAGACCGGCGGGGGCGTCCACGTCGCGCGGTCGAGGCGGGCGAAGACCGACGGCGGCAGGACGCGGGCGAGGTTGGCGGCCAGACCCCCACCGGTGACGTGCGACAGGGCGTGCACGTCGACCCCGTCGGTGCGGATGAGGTCGAGGAGGTCGGCGGAATAGACGCGGGTCGGCGTGAGCAGCTCCTGGCCGAGGCTCCGCCCGAACTCGGGGACCTCGCGGTCCAGGGCCCAGCCTGCGGCGGCGACCACCCGGCGCACCAGCGAGTAGCCGTTGGAGTGCAACCCACTCGAGGCCAGCGCCAGCACCACGTCACCGGGGACCACCCGCTCGGGACCCAGCACGTCGGCATACTCGACCACGCCGGTGGCCGCTCCGGCCACGTCGTACTCGTCGGGAGCCAGCAGCCCGGGGTGCTCGGCCGTCTCGCCGCCCACGAGGGCGACCCGTGCCGCCTGGCATGCTGCTGCGATGCCGGAGACGATCGCGGCTATGCGCTCGGGCACGACCTTGCCGGTGGCGATGTAGTCGGTCATGAACAGCGGCTCGGCGCCGCAGACCACGATGTCGTCGACCACCATGCCCACGAGGTCGAACCCGATGGTGTCGTGCTGGTCCAACGCCTGGGCGATGGCCACCTTGGTGCCCACTCCGTCGGTCGAGGTGGCCAGCACTGGGCGCGTCATGCCGACCAGGGCCGAGGCGTCGAACAGGCCGGCGAACCCGCCCAGACCGCCCAGCACCTCGGGACGACTGGCGCCACGCACCGATGCCTTCATCAGCTCGACGGCCCGGTCACCCGCCTCGACGTCGACGCCTGCGGAGGCATAGGTGATCGGTTCGCTCACGCGCGCCAGCCTAGCCGTCCCGGGAATCGCCGGACGGGCCGCCTGGCCCGCGGGATACTGCACGCAGCAGGGGCCGTTCGCACGCCAAAGGGGCCTGGCATGGGCAGCGAGTACCAGTACGACCTGTTGCGCACCTACCGCTACGTGCGAGCTGGGATCATCTTCCTCGTCGCCCTGCTCGGTACGTCCGTCCTCATCGAGGCCCGTGCTCAGCACTTCTCGATCCAGCCGTCGATCAGCGCGTACTACTACACGCCGGTGAAGCCGGTCTTCGTCGCCGCCCTCTGCGCCGTGGGGGTGCTGATGATCGTGTACCGCGGCAACACCGATGCCGAGGACGGCTTCCTCAACGCCTCGGGCTTCCTGGCCTTCGTCGTGGCGTTCGTGCCGACCCGGCCGGAGAACATGTGCGTCGTCAGTGACCTGCCCGGCGACACGGTGGCGGCGATCACGAACAACGTCTCGGCGCTGCTCATCCTGGCCTTGGCGGCTTTCGTGTTCACGGTGCTGCTGGAGCGCGCACAGCCCGACCGGAACGTGCTGGTCACGAAGGGTGGCCGGACGTCCCTCGTCTTCTCGGTGCTCGCGTTCGTCGCGCTCGCCCTCTACTTTCTCGTATGGCGCGACTCGTTCATCTGCCATGGGCACGACACGGCCGCGGTGATGCTGTTCGCCGGGATCCTGGTCGTGGTCGGCCTCAACGGCTGGGGTCTGGCGGACAAGCAAGCCGCGCAGACGCAGACCGCCCCACGCGAGCACCTGTGGAACCGGTACTTCTTCGGCTTCGTGCTCATGCTGGCCTCGATCGCACTCGTCGTGGTGCTCGGACCAGTGACCCACGCGCTGCCCCACTGGGTGTTCTGGCTGGAGGGCGCGCTGATCACGCAGTTCGGGATGTTCTGGGTCACACAGACGGTCGAGCTGTGGAACGAGCCGAAGCGCGGTGCGCCGGTGAAGCCGCCCGCGCCCCCGCTTGACAAGTCGGCGGACAGGGCGGAACGTCCACCAGACTGAAGCGGTGCGGGGGCGCACTACTTGCAGGGGGCACCAATGAAGGTTCGTCCATAATTCGCAGCCATCGCTGGACCGGCTGTCGCTGTCGGGATCCGAGCTAGCGGGGCGCCGCATGAGTGACGTGTTCACCGTCGATGATGAAGACGGGATTCCCGAGGGGGGCTGCGGCCCGCGATGCAGCTGTGGTGGGGCCAGTTCCGCGGCGAAACTCTAGGGTTGATGACCGACGCGCACGGGCCGGTCCGCGACACCGCGGACCGGGCTGTGGTCTCCCACCTGTTTCGGGTCGGGGCGGTATCCAAGTGCTTATGCCAAGAGGGCGCGGCGGAGGTCGCTGGCATCAACGTGCACGAAGACCTGAGGTTCCTCTGGGACGAGCGGGCGGCGCTGACCTGGGCTCAGGGCAGCATCCGGGTCGACGGCCAGGAGGTGGCCGCCGCCACCCTGACCCATCGCGGGTTGGACTTCATCGCCGGTGCCGACTTCATCAGGTACCCGTTCCTCCTGGTCAGACTCGAGGGCGGCTCCCCGCCTTGGCCCCCCTGCGCACCGTGACAGAACCGCCCTGGCCGTCCGATTGAGCCCTGACTGCGCGCTTGGTCCGACTTACGCTTGCTCCGGCGCTGGGACACGCCGAGGTGAAGGTGCGTAAGTCGCACAAGGCAGCGAGGACCCGGCTCAGGGTCGGCTGAGCGCGTCCGCGGCGCCGCCGCTGACGCCGAGTGAGACACCGTCGACGTCCAGCGGCAGAGTCTCGAAGAGGTTCTGGCTCAAGGGCGTCGTGTCGGGGACTCCGACCGGGTAGGACCCGGTGAAGCAGGCGGTGCACAGCGCCGAGGCGGGCTGTTCGGTCGCCGCGATCATCCCCTCCTCGGAGATGTAGCCGAGCGAGTCCGCGCCGATCGAGGTGCAGACCTGCTCAACCCCGATACCCGTCGCGATGAGCTCGGCCCGCGTCGCGAAGTCGATGCCGTAGAAACAGGGCCAGCGCACGGGCGGCGAGGAGATGCGCACGTGCACCTCGGCCGCGCCGGCCTCGCGCAACATCCGGACCAGCGCACGCTGGGTGTTGCCGCGGACGATGGAGTCGTCGACCACGACCAGGCGCTTGCCCTTGATCACCTCGCGCAGGGGGTTCAGCTTGAGCCGTATGCCGAGCTGCCGGATCGTCTGCGAGGGCGCGATGAAGGTGCGCCCGACGTAGGAGTTCTTGACCAGCCCCTGCCCATAGGGGATGCCGGACTCCTGGGCGTAGCCGATGGCGGCGGGGGTGCCGGACTCCGGGGTCGGCATCACCATGTCGGCCTCGACCGGATGCTCCCGGGCCAGCGCACGACCCATCTCGACGCGCGACTCGTGCACCCCACGGCCGTTGATGGTCGTGTCGGGTCGGGCGAGGTACACGTACTCGAAGACGCAGCCCTTGGGCTTGGCGTCCGCGAAGCGCTGCGAGCGCAGGCCGTCCTCGTCGATGGCGATGAGCTCACCCGGCTCGATCTCGCGGATCATGCTGGCGCCGACGATGTCGAGCGCCGCGGTCTCCGACGCGACCACCCAGCCGCGCTCGAGGCGACCGAGCACCAATGGGCGGATCCCCTGCGGGTCGCGGGCGGCATAGAGGGTGTGCTCGTCCATGAACACGAAGCAGAACGCACCGCGCAAGCGGGGCAGCAGGTCGAGGGCCGCCGCCTCGAGCGAGCGGTCGGGATCGTCGGCCAGCAGCGCGGTCACGAGCGCCGTGTCGGTGGTGTTGCCGCGTCCGAGCTCCCCGCCGGCGCTGCCGAAGCCGTCGGCCCGGCGCTCGGCCACGAGCTCACGCAGCTCGACCGAGTTGATGAGGTTGCCGTTGTGGGCCAGGGCCACCGTGGACTCGGCGTGGCCACCGAGGGTCGGCTGGGCGTTCTCCCAGGTCGAGGCGCCCGTCGTGGAGTAGCGCGTGTGACCCACAGCCAGGTGGCCGCGCAGCCCCGCCAGCGACCGCTCGTCGAACACCTGCGACACCAGGCCCATGTCTTTGTAGACGAGGATGCTGCGGCCGTCGGACGTCGCGATGCCCGCCGACTCCTGGCCGCGGTGCTGCAAGGCGTAGAGGCCGTAGTAGGCCAGCTTGGCGACATCCTCGCCAGGGGCCCACACGCCGAAGACCCCGCAGGCGTCCTGCGGGCCCTTCTCGCCGGGAAGGAGGTCGTGAGAGAGCCGTCCGTCGCCACGTGCCACGGGCCTAGTCTCCCACAGCCCTCAGCGCCGCCGGTCCAGCAGCACCGCAACGACGGCGGCGAGCAGCCCGAACACGCAGGCACCCAGAACGCCGAGGAACAGCACGGTCGTGCCGGAGGTGTAGGTGCGGCCGAAGCTGTCCTGCGTGCCACCGGTGTAGCCGACCACGGACCCGATGATGAAGCCGAGGATGGCCCCCGTGGAGATGAAGGCCGGGAAGTTGGGATAGCGGTGAGGCTCGGGCACGGGTCCACGCTACCGGCGTCACCACCTTGTAATCCCCGAGGGTGGACCCATCCGCCCGTGGACAGGGTACGAATGGTCAGTATGAGCGCACCCAGGTGGACCCGGTCCTGGCCGTTTGCCCTCAGCGGGCTGCTGGCCGCTGCCGCGGGCATGGGCCTGGGGCACCTTGTGGCTGCCCTGGTGGGCCCGGCGGCGTCGCCCGTGCTGGCGGTCGGCTCGACGGTCATCGACTCCACCCCCACCCCGGTGAAGGAGTGGGCTATCGCGCACTTCGGCACCAACGACAAGGCGGTGCTGCTCGCGAGCGTGGCCGTGGTGACCGCCCTCGCTGCAGCAGGCATCGGGCTCGTCGCCCGGCGGCGGCCAACGGTGGGGCTCGTCCTTCTGGTCGCCCTCGCCGGCCTGGCCGGGCTGGCGGCCATGTCTCGGCCCGCCTCTACCCCGCAGCAGCTCCTCCCGTCGCTCGTCGCGGCAGTGACCGGCGCCGTCACCCTCACATGGCTCCGAGGCCGGCTCGTCCCCCTCGACGAGCCCGAGTCCCGGCGCCGAGCGCACGAGGCGAGCGAGTCTCCCCTGGACCACACGGCATACGCGCTGGGTGCCTCCGGGACGCCGGGCCGCCGCACCTTCCTCCTCGGCGCTGCCGGGGTGACGGCGGGCGCCGCTGCGGCCGGGGCCATCGGCCAGAGCCTGGCGGCCCCGCCCACTCTGCCCGTGAGCTTCACGCTCCCGAAGCCCGTCACCCCGGCGCCCCTCTTGCCGAGCGGCATCGAGAGCAAGGTCAAGGGCGTCAGCCCGTTCCGTACGCCGGTGGGCGACTTCTACCGCGTGGACACCGCCCTGGTGATCCCGCGTGTGGACGTCTCGTCCTGGCAGCTGCACATCGACGGTGACGTCGGGCAGCCGGTGACACTCAGCTTCAAGCAGCTGCTCGCGATGCCGATGGTGGAGCACGACATCACCCTCAACTGCGTGAGCAACCCGGTGGGCGGTCCCTACATCAGCTCCGCGCGGTGGCTGGGTGTGCGCACGCGCGACCTGCTGGCCCTGGCGAAGGTGAAGCCCGGCACCGAGCAGATCCTCAGCGAGTCGGTGGACGGCATGACCATCTCGACGCCCATCGAGGCCCTGACCGACGACCGTGACGCGATCATCGCCGTCGCCATGGACGGCAAGCCACTGCCGGCCGAGCACGGCTTCCCCGCCCGGATGGTGACGCCAGGTCTCTACGGCTACGTCGGCGCCACGAAGTGGGTCACGCGGCTCACCGCGACGACGTATGCCGCGCGGCAGGCGTACTGGACCGAGCGCGGCTGGGCGGAGAAGTCGAACGTGAAGACCCAGTCGCGCATCGACACGCCCTTGGGTCTGCGCACCTATGCCCACGGCAGGATCGCGGTCGGCGGGGTCGCCTGGGCTCAGGGCCGTGGCATCAAGGCCGTCGAGGTGCGCGTCGACCAGGGGCCGTGGCAGCCGGCCACGCTCGGCCCCGATGGCGGCACCGACTACTGGCGCCAGTGGTACCTGCTGTGGGACGCCGCTCCGGGCCGGCACACGCTCACCGTGCGCGCCACCGACGGCACCGGGGCGACCCAGACCGATGCGGTCGCCGACCCGTACCCCAGCGGCGCCACCGGATACCACTCCGTCGTGGTCATCGTCTCCTGACCCCCTGACGGCCCCGGAGGGCCGTGGGCCGTGCCGGTCGGGGCAATCCGGTCGGAGGGCTGCGTCGAACTACTGGTGTCAGCACGTCCCACCCAAGGAGCGACACCATGCGACTCGCACGAAGCAGCACGATTGCTGCCCTCACTCTCGCCCTGCCGCTCGGCCTGGCCGCCTGTGGCGGTTCCGGCTCGGCCAGCACCGGCTCGTCGTCATCGACATCCTCCACCTCGGCCAGCAGCATGCCCAGCACGAGCACGACGACCGCCGCGATGTCCGACACCCCGTTCGGCGCCGGCTGCGCGGCCGTGCCGAAGGACGGCAAGGGCTCGTTCTCCGGGATGGCCACCGACCCGGTGGCCTCGGCCGCGAGCAACAACCCCGTGCTGAGCCAGCTCGTGGGCGCCGTCAAGGCGGCCGGCCTGGTCAGCACCCTCAACAGCGCCAAGGACATCACCGTCTTCGCCCCGACCAACTCCGCCTTCGCGGCGCTGCCCAAAGCGACGCTGAACGCGGCGATGAAGGACCCGAAGGGCCTGCTGACCAAGGTGCTCACCAACCACGTCGTCGCCGGGCGGCTGACGCCGGCCCAGCTGGCCGGTGACCACAAGACGCTCGCCGGCACGACGATCACCGTGACCGGCTCGGGCGAGGCGTTCAAGGTGGGCCAGGCGAACGTCGTGTGCGGCAACGTGCAGACGGCGAACGCCACGGTCTACATCATCGACAGCGTCCTGCTGCCGAAGTAAAGACTGCCGACGGATCGTTCCGGAGAATCAGCGATGATAGTTCCCATGCCAGCGAATCCCCCAGGTTCAGCGCCGTCCGCGCCCTCCTGGGGGACCGCTGGCGCGGGCAACGGGCAGGCCGACCTCGCCGAGCTGCTGCGGGCCAGCGCCCGCGGGGACGAGCGCGCGTTCGCCGACCTCTACGACGCGGTCTCGGCGCGCGTCTACGGCCTGGTGCTCCGCGTGCTCCGCGACCCCGCACAGTCGGAGGAGGTGGCCCAGGAGGTCTTCCTCGACATCTGGCGCACGAGCGCTCGGTTCGACCCCGCCCTCGGCAGCCCCTTGGCCTGGATGCTCACCATCGCTCACCGCAAGGCCGTCGACCGGGTCCGCTCGGCTCAGTCGGCCAGCGACCGCGACGACGCTTACAGCAGCCGTAACCAGGACCGCGAGTTCGACGTGACGGCCGAGACCGTTGAACGACGCCTCGACGCCCAGCGGGTGCGTCACGCACTCGACTCCCTGACCGAGACCCAGCGCGGCGCCGTCGAGCTCGCCTATCTCGGCGGCTACACCCACACCGAGGTCGCCGGCCTGCTGGGAGTGCCCCTGGGCACCGCCAAGACCCGCATCCGCGACGGCTTGATCCGACTGAGAGACACCCTGGGGGTGAACCCATGAGCGCCGACATCCACGGACTGTCCGGTGCCTACGCCGTCGATGCCATCGACAGCGACGAGCGGGCGGCGTTCGAGGAGCACCTGGCCCAGTGCCCCGAGTGCCAGGCCGAGGTGGCCAGCCTCCGCGAGGCTGCCACGCAGCTCGCGACGACCACCGAGACCCAGCCACCCGCCTCCCTGCGCAGCGCCGTCCTCGCCGGCATCACGACCATCCGGCCGCTGCCTCCCCTGGACCCACCGGTGGCCGCCAACCCTGCGCCCGACGCGATGACGGCGGCGGTCGAGCCTGCAGACACGGACGCCTCAGTCGTCGTGCCCCTGCGTCGCCGCCGGCGCGTGCCGTGGCTGCTGGCTGCGGCCGCTGCCGTCCTGGTGGGCATCGGGGGCCTGGCCTGGAGCCCGTGGAGCCACACCGCCGGATCTCAGCTCACTGCCACCGAGCAGGTCCTGCGCGCGGACGATGCCCAGCGCCTTCAGAAGACCATCGGCGGCGCGCACGCCACGATCGTGCGCAGCGCCTCGCTCGGCCAGGCGGTGCTCATCGCCGACAAGATGCCCGACGCCCCGACCGGCAAGGACTACCAGCTGTGGCTCGACATCCCCGGCCAGGGGATGGTGTCGGCCGGGCTCATGCCGCGCGACGCCAAGCAACCGGTGACGGTCCTGCTCAAGGGCGATGCCCGCAAGGCCATCGGTGCCGGCATCACCGTCGAACCGGCCGGGGGCTCCCCCAAGCCGACGACCCAGCCGATCGCGCTGTTCATGTTCACCTGACCCGGCCGTTCCAGCCGATCGGTGACGAACCTTCCGTGAGGGAAGACCCGCCTCCCGTCTCAGCGCCAGTCGCCGAGGCGGGAGGCGACGTCGTCCAGCACGCTCTCGCTGCCGGCATACGGGCCCTCGTCGCGAGGCCAGTGGGTCACCACGTCGGTGAAGCCCAGGTCAGCCGCACGCCCGACCATCTCCTCGAACAACGCGGCGTTCTCCAGGGAGAAGCGCGGTGAGCCGTCGAGCGACAGGTAGCGCCGCAACGGCTCGGCGCGAGTGGCGGCCGCCTCGGCCTCGTCGAGCGCCCTCGTCAGCTCCGCGATGCCCGCCCACCAGTCCTCGAGGGTGTCGCCACCTCGCCCATAGGTGACCCACCCTTGGCCGTATGCCGCCGCGAGACGGAGAGCGCGCGGCCCGTTGGCCGCGATGACGAACGGCGGCCGGGGACGTTGGACGTAGCCGGGCAGCGTGCGGGCGTCGCGCATCTCGTAGTGGGCGCCGGCATGGTCGACGTGGTCCTCACGGAAGAGCCGGTCGAGCACCTCGACGAACTCGTGGAACCGGTCGACGCGCTCCCTGAGCGGCAGGTCGACCCCGAGCATCCTCGCGTCCACGTCGCCACCAGTGCCGAGGCCGCACAGCAGCCGCCCGCCCGAGATGTCGTCGACGGTCATCAGCTCGCGGAAGAACAGGTAGGGGTGTCGGTAGTTCGGCGAGCTGACGAAGGTGCCCAGCTGGATCCTTCGCGTGACGGTGGCGGCGGCCGCCAGGGTGGGCAGCGCGCCGAACCACGGTGAGTCAGGCAGTCCCGCCCACACCAGATGGTCGTAGGTCCAGGCGTGGTCGAAGCCGAGCTCCTCGGCGCGACGCCACCTCGGCGCCGCCTCGCGCCACGGGTGCTCGGGCAGGATGGTGATTCCGAAACGCATGAGCGCGAGCGTATGCCGTGATGCCCTCCAGTCCGCAGCCCAAGCGGATGGGCACCTGCCGACGTCGCATGCCACCCGCCGGCCCAGATGACGGGCGTCCGCCTACTCGGGCGTGACGGTCTGGCCACCCCACTCCTCAGGGGCGACGTCGGCAATCGTCTGAGAGAACGTCCACCGATGCCCCCACGGGTCCAGAACACCGAGCTGCCGCTCTCCGAAAGCAAAGTCAGTCGGCTCCATCACGATCGTTGCGCCCTGTCCCATCGCCTGCTCGTGCAGGGACTGAACGTCATCGACGCGCACCATGACGGAATGCGTCACCCCATCCCCCTCGGGAGGTCGACGGTCTCCGCCCGTGTCGGCGACGATCACTGCCCCGTTGCCCACTGACAGCTGCGCCCGGTGGTCTTCGCCGATCCGTACCCGCTCGACGAACCCGAACGACCCGCACAGCCACCTCACGGCCTGGCGAACGTCGGGATAGGTCAGCACGGGGATGACCGTGGCCCCGGGAACCGAACGGTTCGCCCTCATCACGCCATCTAACCGGCCACCTCCGGGACTGACAATGGTGGGCGCGCTGCATCCGCGTCGACCAGGCCCTTCACCGACGAGGGTCGGTTGCCGCCGCCAAGGAGCCTTCCGCCCACGGGCCTGAGGCGAGGTCCGGTCAGACGTCGTGCCGCCGCCCGTGGCAGGCTGGCAGCCATGAAGGCCACGATGCTCAACGCCCCCCGCGACATTCGGCTCGAGGACGTCCCGGACCCGCGGATCGTCCAGCCCACCGACGCCATCGTGCGTGTCACCGCCGCCTGCGTGTGCGGCAGCGACCTGTGGCCGTACCGCGGCATCAACGAGGTCACCAAGCCGACGCGCATCGGTCACGAGTTCGTCGGCATCGTCGAGGAGGTGGGTGCCGGGGTCCGCAGCGTGCGCGCCGGTGACTTCGTCGTCGCCCCCTTCATGTACTCCGACAACACCTGCCCGCACTGCCAGGTCGGCATCCAGTCGCGCTGCGACCATGGCGGCTTCTGGGGTGGGCACGACCGCGACGGCGCCATGGTCGACGGGGGGCAGGGCGAGTACGTCCGCGTGCCGCTGGCCGACGGCACCCTCGTGGCGACGCGCGAGGTTCCCGACGACGCGATGGTCCCCAGCCTGCTGACGCTCTCCGACGTGATGGGTACCGGATGGCATGCGGCAGTCGCGGCGGGCGTGCAGGAGGGTGACACTGTCGTGGTCGTGGGCGACGGGGCCGTCGGCCTCAGCGGGGTGCTCGCCGCCCAGCGCATGGGTGCCGAGCGGGTCGTCGCGATGTCGCGGCATACGCCCCGTCAGCGGATTGCCCGCGAGTTCGGCGCCACCGACATCGTCGAGGCGCGCGGAGACGAAGCCGTCGCCGCGGTGCTCGAGCTGACCGACGGCGTCGGCGCCGACGCAGTGCTCGAGTGCGTGGGCACCAACGAGTCCATGCAGACCGCGATCGCCGCCGCCCGGCCTGGCGCGACCGTGGGCTACGTGGGGGTCCCGCACGGCATCGAGTACCCCGTGCGCGACATGTTCGCCCGCAACGTCGGGATCGCCGGCGGTATCGCACCCGCCCGGCAGTACCTGCCGCAGCTGCGCGACGACGTGCTCGCCGGGAGCATCAACCCCGGCCTCGTCTTCGACCTCGAGCTCCCCCTGTCCGAGGTCGCCGAGGCGTATGCCGCCATGGACGAGCGCCGCGCCATCAAGTCGCTCCTGCGTCCCTGAGACCTCCTGCTGTGTTCGAGGTCGAGACCGACGCTCATGGTGGCACCACGGTGAGCGTCGACGGCTTCCCGCAGTCGTACGTCCATCCAGACGACCCTGAGCTGCTCGTCTTCGGCTATGTCCAGCACCTCGCGGCGGTCCTGGACGCCCTGCCGGCCGGGCGCCTGGCCGTCACCCACGTCGGCGGGGCTGCCATGACGCTGCCGCGCTACGTCCAGCACACCCGCCCCGGCTCGCCCCAGGTCGTCTTCGAGCCCGACGCGGCGCTGACCGATCGGGTCCGGCGCGACCTGCCTCTTCCCCGAGGGCACCGGATCAGGGTGCGACCGCAGCCCGGGCGCTCGGGTGTCACCGCACTCAAGGACCGCAGCGCCGACGTCGTGGTCGTCGACGCCTATGCCGACAGCCAGGTGCCGGCTGACCTGACTTCGCTGGAGTGGTTCGGGGAGGTCGCCCGCGTGCTGCAGCCCGAGGGACTGGTCCTGATGAACGCCGCCGACGAGCCGGACCGCCGTCACGTGGCCCGGGTCCATGCCGGCCTGGCCGCGCACCTGCCGCACACCCTGGCCGTCGCCGAGGTCGACATCTGGAAGCGGCGCCGGTTCGGGAACCTGGTGCTGGTCGGCTCACGCCAGCCGCTGCCCTTGGCGACCATCACCCGGCAGGTCGCGAAAGCACCATTTCCGAGCCGTGTCCTGAACGGGACGGAGCTGACCAGAGCCCTGGGCTCCGCCGTCCCCTTCACCGACCACGACGCCCGACCCTCGCCCCCGCCACCGGTGCCCGCCGGCCAGTGGCGGCTGCGCTGACCCGCGGCACCCCCGCCCCGGGCGCGGTGAGCACCTACCGAGAGGATCGACCCGTGCCCCTGACGCTGCCGGCCCCGTGCACCCCTGACCCGATGGCCGCCCCGACGCTGCGGTGGGGGATCCTCGCCCCCGGCGGCATCGCGCGCTCCTTCGCGACCGCCCTGCGGGCCCGGACCGGCCAGCGCCTCCAGGCCGTCGCCTCGCGGAGCCTTCCGCGGGCGGAGGCGTTCGCGCGCGAGTTCGGCGCCACTGCGGCATACGGCTCGTATGCCGCCCTGGTCGCCGACCCGGACGTGGACGTCGTCTACGTCGCCGCACCCCACTCCGAGCACCATGCGCTGGCGCTGCTCGCGATCGAGGCCGGCAAGGGCGTCCTGGTCGAGAAGGCCTTCACCCGTAACACAGCGGAGGCGGCCGAGGTGGTGGCAGGCGCCCGACGCGCCCGTGTCTTCGCCATGGAGGCCATGTGGACGCGTTTCCTGCCTCACGTCGACGTGGTGCGCCAGTGTCTGGAGCAGGGTCTCCTCGGCCAGGTGTGTACGGTGACAGCCGACCACGGCCAGCAGCTGTATCCGGACGGTCCGCAGCGGCTGGCCGACCCTGCGCTGGCCGGCGGTGCCCTGCTCGACCTCGGCATCTATCCGATGTCGTTCGCCCACCTCGTGCTCGGTGGTTTCACCTCGGTGACCGCCACAGGGCAGCTCACCGACCGGGGCGTCGACGCTCAGGACGCCATCACGGTGACCTCCGCCTCAGGCGCGTTGGGGATGCTGGGCACGACCATGCTGGCCAAGACCCCCACGACAGCCTCGATCTGCGGCACGGGTGCCCGGCTCGAGATCGACGGCGACTTCTACGGCCCGCGCGCCCTGGTCCGGCTGGTCGCTCCTGACGGCAGAGAGCTCGACCGGTTCGTGGCCGGGGACACCGCATACGGCCTGCACTTCCAGGCAGCCGAGGTAGCGCGCCGTGTCGGCGCCGGCGAGCTCGAGTCGCCCCTGATGGCGCTGGACGAGACGGTGGCCATCATGGGCGCCCTGGATCAGGTGCGCACCCAGGTCGGGGTCCGTTATCCCGGGGAGTGATGCCGCTCGTTGTGCGGCTCACGCCCGCTCGGCGACCACGACACGCCGAGCCGGCGTACGTCAGTCGCACAAAGCAGGGTGAGTGAGGGCCTCAGACCAGCGGCAGGTACGCCGTGAGGTCGGCCCGGTGGCCGCTCACCCGCAGAGAGCCCGAGTCCCACGCGGCCTGCCAGTCGCGCTGTCCCGTCGCTACCTCGAGCCAGGTCTGCGCGTCCGTCTCGATGACATTCGGGGGCGTGCCGCGGGTGTGCGTGGTGCCCTCGATGCACTGGACGGCGCCGAACGGCGGCACCCGCACCTCGACGCTGCGCCCGGGCGCCACGGCAGCGAGCTGCTCGAGCGAGTACCGCACGGCGAGGGCGACGACCGGGCGCGCAGTGGCCGCCCGGGACTCGTGCCACTGACGCACAGCGTCGGCGCCGGCGGCGAGGGGGACACGGCGGCGCGGCGGCATACGCAAATCGTCGCATGACGGACTAGTCGCCCGCTGACTCACGTGGGCCATCGTGAAATGAGTATTTCTACCCATGTACGAGTGCGCGCCACCGGCTTACTGTCATTCCTGGGGAAACACAGGGGACGAACGGCCCGGCCGCGCAGGGGGTAGCGCGACCGGGCCGTTCGGGCTTCATGCGGGCAGGAGCATCCAGACGCTGGCGCCGCCCAGGGGCGAGTCATCGATGCCGCGGCGACGCACGACAGCGTTGCGAGGCGCGACCTGCAGTGCCCGAGTCCCGAGCTGGTCGTCGCCCCTGCGGTGAGGGCCACCCGGTCAGCCGAAGACCGCCGGCAGGGTGCGGGTGTGCGCCTCTCGAAGGTCGGCGAGCGAGACAGCGAACTGGCCCTGCACGTCGAGGCCGTCGGTCTCGTCGTCGACGACGCCGATGCGCGCATGCACCTGCCCCCGCGCGGTGCACATGTCGGTGAAGCGGACCTCCTCGCTGCGCGGCACGGTCACCACGGCTCGGGCGGTCGACTCGCTGAACAGCGCCGTGAACGGGTCGATCCCGTCGCGCTCGCACACCGCGTCCAGCCAGATCCGCGCACCGACGCCGTAACGCATCGTCGCCTCGGCCAGCGCGATCGCCAGCCCGCCGTCGGACAGGTCGTGAGCGGCGTCGACCAGCCCGTCGCGGCTCGCGTTGACGAGGATGTCGCCCAGCAGCTGCTCGGCGGCAAGGTCGACCCTCGGCGGCAGCCCGCCGAGGTGACCGTGAACGACGTTGGCCCACTCGCCACCGGCCAGCTCATCGCGGGTCACGCCGAGGAGGTAGATGACCTGACCGGGCGTCTTCCAGCCCGAGGGGGTGCGGCGGGCGACATCGTCCATGACACCGAGCACCCCGATGACGGGGGTCGGGTGGATCGCGACGTCACCGGTCTGGTTGTAGAACGACACGTTGCCGCCCGTCACCGGGATGCCGAGGGTCTTGCAGCCCTCGGCGATGCCGCGCACCGCCTCGCGGAACTGCCACATCACGCCCGGGTCCTCCGGGGAGCCGAAGTTGAGGCAGTCGGTGACCGCCAGCGGCGTAGCCCCGGCGGTCGCGACGTTGCGGTACGACTCGGCCAGCGCGAGCTGGGCTCCGGTGTAGGGGTCGAGCTTGGCGAAGCGGCTGTTGCAGTCGGTGGAGATGGCGACCCCGCGGCCGGTCTCCTCGTCGACCCGGACCACCCCAGCGTCATCGGGCATGGCGAGCGCGGTGTTGCCCATGACGTAGCGGTCGTACTGGTCGGTGACCCACGACTTGTCGCACAGGTTCGGGGAGGCGAGCAGGGTGAGCAGGTCGGCCTTGGCCCCATCGCCGTCCCGGGGCCGCGCCAGGGTGTTGGGGGTGTCGGCCTGCAACGCGTCGAGGTATGCCGGCCGCTCAAGAGGACGGTGGTACGTGGGGCCCTCGTGGGCGACCGAGCGCGGCGGTACGTCGACGATGATCTCGCCGTGCCAGGTGATGACCAGGTGGTCGCCGTCGGTGACCTCGCCGAGGACCGTGGCCTCGACGTCCCAGCGGTCGGTGATCGCCATGAACTCCTCGAGCCTGCCCGGCTCGACGACGGCCATCATGCGTTCCTGCGACTCTGACATGAGGATCTCCTCAGGCCGCAGCGAGGCGTCGCGCAGGGGCACACGGTCGAGCTCCACCAGCATGCCTCCGTCGCCGTTCGAGGCCAGCTCGCTGGTCGCGCAGGACAGGCCCGCACCCCCGAGGTCCTGGATGCCATCGACGACGTGCGCGGCATAGAGGTCGAGGCAGCACTCGATGAGCACCTTCTCGGCGAACGGGTCGCCCACCTGCACCGCCGGGCGCTTCGTCGGGCCACCCTCGTCGAAGGTCTCCGAGGCCAGGACGGACACGCCACCGATGCCGTCGCCACCGGTCTTGGCGCCGAAGAGGACCACCTTGTTGCCGACGCCCGAGGCCTTGGCGAGGTGGATGTCCTCGATGCGCATGGCGCCGACGCAGAGGGCGTTGACGAGCGGGTTGCCCTGGTAGCAGTCGTCGAACACGACCTCGCCGCCGATGTTGGGCAGACCGATGCAGTTGCCGTATCCGCCCACGCCGGCGACAACGCCAGGCAGCACGCGCTGGGTGTCGGGGTGGTTGAGGTTGCCGAACCGCAGCGGGTCCATGACGGCGATCGGCCGAGCACCCATCGACATGATGTCGCGGATGATGCCGCCGACGCCTGTGGCCGCACCCTGGTAGGGCTCGACGTAGGACGGGTGGTTGTGCGACTCGACCTTGAAGGTGACCGCCCAGCCGTCGCCGATGTCGACGACCCCGGCGTTCTCGCCGATGCCGACAAGGAGCTTCTCGCGCATCTCGTCTGTGGTGTTCTCGCCCCACAGCGAGAAGTGCACCTTGCTCGACTTGTAGGAGCAGTGCTCGGACCACATCACCGAGTACATCGCGAGCTCGGCGCTGGTCGGGCGGCGGTCGAGGATCTCGCGGATGCGGTCGTACTCGTCGGCTTTGAGCCCCAGCTCGACCCACGGCTGCTCGACGTCGGGAGTCTGGGCGGCGTGCTCGACCGTGTCGACCGTGGGCCGCTGGATGCTCGTCGTCACGCGTTCACCACCTGGGAGAGGACGGATGTGAAGAACGGGAGCCCGTCGGTGGAGGGGCCGTAGCCCTGCTCGACGGCGTGCTCGGGGTGAGGCATGAGGCCGACGACGGTGCCGCTCTCGTTGGTGATGCCCGCGATGGCGCGGTAGGAGCCGTTGGGGTTGCCACCGGCATACCGGAAGACCACTCGACCCTCGCCCTCGAGCTCGTCGAGGGTCCGCTCGTCGGCGACGAAGCCACCCTCACCGTTCTTGAGGACGATGGTGATCTCCTGGCCGGTCTCGAAGTCGGAGGTCCAGGCGGTGTCAGCGTTCTCGACCACGAGGCGCTGGTCGACGCAGTTGAACTTGCGGTGGTCGTTGCGGATCAGCGCACCCGGCAGCAGATGGCTCTCGCAGAGGACCTGGAAGCCGTTGCAGATGCCGAGGACGGGCAGACCGCCCCGGGCCGCCGGGACCAGCGCGTCCATGACCGGTGCGAAGCGGGCGATGGCACCGCAGCGCAGGTAGTCGCCGTAGGAGAAGCCGCCGGGCAGGATCACCGCGTCGACGCCCTTGAGGTCGGCGTCGCCGTGCCAGAGGCTGACTGCCTCGGCGCCGACGGCGCGCACGGCCCGTGCGGCGTCCCGGTCATCGAGGGAGCCGGGGAACGTGACGACCCCGATCCTCACTGTGCGTGGTCCTCTGAGCGCACCGAGACGACATCCTCGATCACCGGGTTCGAGAGCAGCTTCTCGGCGGCCTCCTGGGCAGCGGCCAGGACCTCGTCGGTCACCTCGCCGTCCACGGTCAGGACGAAACGCTTGCCCTGCCTCACGTCGGTGAACTGCTCGAAACCGAGTCTCGGCAGTGCGCCGTTCACGGCTTGCCCCTGGGGGTCGAGAATCTCTGGCTTCAACATGACGTCAACGACGACGTGGCCCATGCGGGTGGCTCCTGGCGAGTGCGGGAACGGGCGGTGCTCGAAGTCTATCGGCGCCCTCCGGTAGGTATGCCGGGCGGTCCGGCCCGTTGACACCCACCGGCGCGGGGAGGAACGTCCCCCCTGGCACGTCCAGCCAAGGAGGCCTCGATGAACCCCCTGATGAAGACGGCGATGAAGGCCGGTTCCGGCCTGATGGTGTCCTTGTACCAAGCTTCGGGGGGCCGGATCGGCGGCCGTGTCAAGGGGCTTCAAGTCATCCTGCTGACGGTTCCGGGCCGCAGGACCGGCCGGCCCCACACAGCCGCGGTGAGCTGCTTCGAGCACGCCGGCGGTTACGTCGTCGCCGGCTCTGCCGGGGGGATGCCCCAGGATCCGCAGTGGTTCAAGAACCTGCGCAAGGCTCCCGCGGCCGAGGTGCAGCTGGGCCGTCGACGGTTCCGGGTCGGTGTGCGCGAGCTGCTCGGCACCGAGCGAGACGAGGTCTGGCGCGACGTCGTGGTGGCTCGCGCGCCGTTCTTCGCGGACTACAGCACCAAGGGGCACCGCACGATCCCGCTGGCGCTGCTGACGCCGCTCGCTGGACCGGTGCTCGGCGCCTAGGGAGCGAAGGTGCGCCCGGTGAGCCGCTCGTAGGCCTCGACGTACTTCGCGCGGGTCTGCTCAACCACGTCGGCGGGCAGCGGCGGGGGCGCCTCTCCCGAGGAACGGTCCCAGCCGCTGGCGGTCGAGGTCAGCCAGTCCCGCACGTACTGCTTGTCGTAGGACGGCTGCGGGTGACCGGGCTCCCACAGCTCTGCCGGCCAGAAGCGCGACGAGTCGGGCGTGAGTACCTCGTCCGCGAGGACCAGGTCGTCACCCGAGCGGCCGAACTCGACCTTGGTGTCGGCGATGAGAATGCCGCGATCGGCGGCGATCTCGTTGCCCCGCACCAGGATCGCCGTGGTCAGATCGCGCACCCGCGCCGCCAGGTCGACGCCCACCGCATGCTCCACGTCGGCATACGGCATGGGTTGGTCGTGCTCGCCCATCGGCGCCTTGGTCGAGGGGGTGAACACCGGCTCGGGCAGTCGCGACCCGTCCACCAGGCCGTCTGGCAGCCGCACGCCGCTGACGTGACCGTCTGCGCGGTACTCACCCAGACCGCCCCCGGTGAGGTATGCGCGCGCCACGCACTCCACGGGCAGCATGTCGAGCCTGCGGACCAGGACCCCACGCCCCGCCACCTCAGCCGGCACCTCTGTCGACACGACGTGGTTGGGCACCAGGTCGGCCAGCTGCTCGAACCACCACAGCGACAGCTGCGTCAGCACCGCACCCTTGTCGGGGATGGGGCTGTCGAGCACGAAGTCGTAGGCCGACATCCGGTCGCTTGCGACGAGCAGCAGCAGGTCGTCGCGCGGCGCACCGTGGTCGTCCAGCGGCGCGTAGAGGTCGCGCACCTTGCCGGAGTAGACGTGGGCGTAACCGGGCAGCTCCGGTGGCGTGGTCGACGTCATGGCGTCATCCTTCCAGCCGGCGCCACCTGCGCAACGCAGCGGGTCAGCCGACGTGCAGCTCGTTCTGCTGGGCGGCCAAGGCGATGTCAGTGCGGAAGTGGGACCCCTCCAGGGAGATCCGCTCGACCGCGTCATAGACCCGTTCGCGGGCCTCGCTCAGGCTGTCGCCGAGCGCCACGACGGAGAGCACGCGGCCGCCCCCGGAGACGAGCCTCCCCTCGTCGTCGCGCGCGGTGCCCGCGTGCAGCACGTATGCCGTCGGCACGTCAGCGACGTCCTCGAGCCCCGTGATCGGGTCGCCGGTGCGGGGCGTGCCGGGGTAGTCGGCGGCGGCGACCACCACGGTGACCGCATGGCGGCTCGACCACCGCAGCGCAGGCACGTCCCCGAGACCACCGGTCGCCGCAGCGGCGAGGAGGCCGCCCAGCGGGGTCTCGAGGCGGGCCAGGACGACCTGCGTCTCGGGATCTCCGAACCGCGCGTTGAACTCGATGACCCGCGGCCCGCGGGAGGTCACGGCGACACCGATGAACAGCAGCCCCACGAACGGCGTGCCACGGCGCCACATCTCGTCCACCGTCGGCTGGGCCACGCGCGTCACCAGCTCGTCGACCAACGCGACGGGGGCCCAGTCCAGCGGCGAGTAGGCGCCCATACCGCCGGTGTTGGGGCCGGTGTCGCCGTCGCCGACGCGCTTGAAGTCCTGGGCCGGCGCCAGTGGCACCACCGTGGTGCCGTCACAGACGCAGAACAGCGAGATCTCGGGACCGTCGAGGAACTCCTCGACCACGACCCGGCCACCCTCCTTCGTGAGGCAGGCTCGAGCGTGCTCCAGCGCCTCGTCGCGGTCGGTGGTCACGACGACGCCCTTGCCGGCCGCCAGACCGTCGTCCTTGACGACGTGTGGCGCCCCCAGCCCATCGAGAGCGGCGGCGACCTCGTCGAGGGTGCTGCACACATGGGCCATGGCGGTCGGCACGTCGGCGGCGGCCATGACCTCCTTGGCGAAGGCCTTGCTGCCCTCGAGTCGCGCCGCCTCCGCGGACGGTCCGAAGACAGGGACGCCGGACGCCCGCAGGTTGTCGGCGAGGCCCGCCACCAGCGGCACCTCGGGCCCGACGACGACCAGGTCGACACCATGGCGGGTCGCGAGCGCCACGACGGCCTGCCTGGCGGCCTCGGAGTCGAGCCCCCCGGCGGGCAGCGGCTCGCAGAGCGCGACGGCCTCCATGCCGGGGTTGCCGGGAGCCACGATCACCGCGTCCACCCCCGGGTCGGCGGAGAGTGCGTTGACGAGCGCATGCTCCCTGGCACCGGAACCGACGACGAGAATCTTCACGCGGCCAGGGTAGTGAACCCACCGGACATGAGTGCGCGGCGTCCCGGGGAGGCAGGGGGGACATCTCCCGGGGACGCCGCGCGGCCGACGTGCGGTCGCCTGGCGGGGGAACCTGCAACCGAGCACGCGGGTCGACTAGGTCGACTACTCCAAGAGTGGACCATCACTCGGGCCTTCGTAAAGTACCTGGGTGGCGGAAATACGTCATTGACGGGACCTCGCCAAAGCGTCGTTTGTCGCTAGGCTCGCCAGCACCGGAAGGAGCTGGCATGGCGGAACGAGAGCTGCAGGTCCCCGGCCCGGGGAACGACCGCGAGACCGAGTCGCTGCGCACGCGCGCGTATCTCGCCGTCCTGCAGCATCCCGACCCTTCGCGCTCGCTGCTCATCGCCCAGGGCATGCACGCCGAGGCGGTCGACCGGGCCCTGGCGACGCTGGCCGCCCAGGGCCTCGTGAGGCTGGGTCCCGGGGGCTCGATCGAGGTCGTGCCACCCGACATCTCGCTGCCCGTCCTGGCCTCGGACTACGAGCGGATGGCGCGCCAGACCCGGTCGGCGGCCCACGAGCTGGCCCAGGTCTTCTTCCAGGCCAGGAACACGGCCGCCGTGCCCGACCCATCGGCGATCCGCATCCTGGGCTCCCTCGACGAGATCGGGCCGGTGACGGCGGAGATCATCGCCACCGCCAAGGAGGGCGTCCGCTGCTTCCGCTCGCTGTCGCCGAGGACCCAGGCCCTCTTCGCCAGCCCGATGCACGCTCACGAGGAGCCCACGCGAGGAGCAGGGGGCGCGATCCTGCCGTTGAGCACGGTCTATGACACGCAGGTGCTCGAGCTCGAGGGGGCGCTGGAGGTGCTCCAGGCCCGCGAACGGGGCGGCGAGGCCACCCGGTTCACCACCTCGGTGCCATTCTCGGCGGTCATCGTCGACGACACCGCCGCGGTCGTCGACGTCAGTGCGTTCGACCCTGGCGGCTTCGGGTCGGCGCTGGTCAGGGCCCGGTCGCTGGTAGTGGCGCTGCGCGCCCTCTACGACCACCTGTGGAACCTCGCGTCGCCGTTGGAACCGTCCCAGCCCTCCGCCGCACGTCGGCGGGACCAGACCATCTGGGGTCTGCTCGCCGCCGGTGCCACGGACGCCACGATCGCGCGACAGACGGGCGTCTCACAGCGCACGGTCGAGCGCCGCGTCCGAGAGCTGATGGACCAGGTGGGAGCCACGACCCGCTTCCAGGCCGGGGTGCAGGCCGCGCGGCGGGGGCTGGTCTGACTCGCGTCCTGCGATCAGGACCTGCCCGTATGCCGCGGCTCCGCGACATACGTGGCGCGCTCGCCCTTCCGAGGTTCGGGATGTGCCTGAAACGCACCGTCGCGGGTGGCTAGACTCGTGCGTTCTCCGCAGGGACGAACAGAAAGACCACAGTGACCGGTCAGGACCACCCGACCGCTAAGGCGACCAGCGCAGAGGTCGCCCGCGAGATCGCCATCGAGCAGGCCCATGTCGACTTGGTCTATGCCGAGCTCACCAAGGCCCAGGCCCGTGCGGGGCTGGTCGAGGCCGACGGGCTCGCCCGGGGACGCACCGACCGCACCGGCGACGTGCGCGACGAGGAGCTCACCGGGCTCTTCGAGCGAGATGCCTTGGTGTTCAACGCGGCCCGCCGTCGTTCGACGCTCGACACCCAGTACGAAGGGCTCGTCTTCGGCCGCCTCGACCTCGACCATGCGCTGGTCCCGGGGGCCGACGGGCTCAGCCCGGCCACGGACAGCAGGCGAGGCGCCGCCGGGCGCGAGGTTCGCTACATCGGGCGGCTGGGCGTTCGCGACGACGACTATGAGCCGCTGGTCGTGGACTGGCGAGCCCCCGCGGCAGCCGCGTTCTACCGGGCCACGCCGGTCGAGCCGATGGGCGTGCTGCGCCGGCGGGTGCTGCGCTGCAAGGGCGCCGATGTCGTCGGGGTCGAGGACGACCTCATGGTCGCTGAGGCGCCGGACGACCTCGTCGTCGTGGGCGACGGTGCCCTGCTGGCCGCGCTGACCCGCAGCCGCGGCGCCCAGATGCGCGACATTGTGGCCACCATCCAGCGTCACCAGGACGAGGCCATCCGCGCGTCCGCGCGCGGCGTCACCGAGATCACCGGGGGCCCCGGCACCGGCAAGACGGTCGTCGCGCTCCACCGCGCGGCCTACCTCCTCTACTCCGACCGGCGACGCTTCGAGTCCGGCGGCATCCTCGTGGTCGGCCCCTCGGCCGCCTACACGGCATACATCGAACGCGTGCTGCCCTCCCTGGGCGAGGAGTCGGTGACCCTGCGCTCGCTGGGCGACGTCATCGACGGCGTCTCGGCCAGCCGCCTCGACCCCCCGGACGTGGCGGCGGTCAAGGGTTCGCTGCGCATCCGTCGCGTTCTGGCGCGGGCTGCGGCCGATGCACCTCCAGAGGCGCCTGAGCAGTTCCGCGCGTTCGTGGGGGGCAAGGCGGTCCGGGTCGACCGGCCGGCGCTCGACCGCATCCGCGCCCAGGTGCTGCGCAACCACCAGCGCAACCTGGCCACCAAGGCGGTCGAGCAGGCGCTCGCCGAGGCCGCCTGGGCCAGCGTCCGCGAGGGCGACCGCGCGGAGTTCATGGACCACTTCCACGACCACCTCGAGGTCGAGGCGTTCCTCGACCGGTGGTGGCCCCAGGTCGACCCGCGCGAGGCGCTGCTGTGGCTGGCCGATGCCGAGCGAGCCCGGCACTACGGGCACGGCGTGCTCTCCCCTGCGGAGTCCGACCTGGTGTCGCAGTCCATCCGTACGGCGCTGGAGACCGGCCGCTGGTCGGTCGCCGACGCGGCCCTGGTCGACGACCTGGCCGCCCGGCTCGGTCCGGTGCAGGACGCCCCCGCCGAGGAGCGTGGCTTCTACGAGATCGAGGAGCTCGACGACCTGTCGCAGTACGGCGTGACCGAGGTGCACAGCGGCCGGCGCGCGACGTCCACCTCCAGGGCGGCCGGATCGCCACGCGCCCCTCACAGCCAGCGCGAACGGCTGCTCCAGGGCAGCGTCGAGGCGCCGGGTGAGTACGCCCACGTCCTCGTCGACGAGGCACAGGACCTCTCGCCGATGCAGTGGCGCATGCTGGGTCGCCGTGGGCGCTACTCGTCCTGGACGGTCGTCGGTGATGCCGCCCAGGCGTCGTGGCCCGACGGCGCCGAGGCCGGGCGTGCGCGCGAGGAGGCGTTCGGCTCCCAGCAGCGGCGGCGGTTCCACATGGACACCAACTATCGCAACGCGCGAGAGATCTTCGACTACGCGGCCGAGGTCGTCCGCGCGCAGGTGCCGGACGCCGACATCCCGCAGGCCGTCCGTGAGACGGGCGTCGAGCCGGTCGACCTGACGGTGAGCGACGGCGCCTGGGTGAGCGTGGCCACCGATGCCGTCGAGACTCTGCTCGGCGAGGTCGAGGGCTCGATCGCGGTCGTCACGCCGGCTCGGCACAGCGCAGCCCTGTCGACCCTGAGCGAGCGCGACGACCGGATCGTGGTGATCGACCCGATGTCGACCAAGGGTCTGGAGTACGACGCCACCGTCATCGTCGACCCCGACGAGATCACAGCGGAGTCGCCAGGGGGCGTGCGCGTCCTCTATGTCGCGCTGACGCGAGCGGCGCACCGGATGACGGTGCTGCGCCCGGCCTGACGCCGCGCAGGGGTGTCGTTGCGGGTGTCGCGCCGGGTCAGTCGCCGAGCAGGGAGTGGCGGGTGATGATCTCGTCGCGCCCGGGTCCCACGCCGATGGCCGACACCCTCGCGCCGATGAGCTCCTCGAGCCGCAGGACATAGGCCTGGGCGTTCGCCGGCAGCTCCTCGAACGTGCGGCACTTCGAGATGTCCTCGGACCAGCCGGGGAGCTCCTCGTAGATCGGCGTTGCGTGGTGGAAGTCGGTCTGGTTGACCGGCATCTCGTCGTGGCGGACGCCGTCGACGTCATAGGCGACGCAGATCGGGAGGGTGTCGAGCCCGGTGAGGACGTCGAGCTTGGTGACCACGAAGTCGGTGACGCCGTTGATCCGCGTGGCATAACGGCCCACCACCGTGTCGACCCAGCCACATCGGCGCGGTCGCCCCGTGGTGGTGCCGTACTCGGCCCCGGTCTTGCGCAGGAACTCGCCGTGCTCGTCGAACAGCTCGGTGGGGAACGGTCCCTCCCCGACTCGGGTGGTGTACGCCTTGAGGATGGCGATGACGACCGAGACCCTGGTCGGCGGGATGCCGGACCCGGTACACGCGCCGCCTGCGGTCGCGTTCGACGAGGTGACGAAGGGGTAGGTGCCGTGGTCGAC
>NZ_DASYGF010000085.1:0-4152 GCF_036000045.1 Pedococcus sp. | reverse complement strand
AGACCGCGCTCGGCGTTGACCGTCGTGATCGTCATCGCTCCCGGGATCTCCGGACCCGCAGTGATCGGGCCTCCGAGCGGAACGAACCACGGCCTCACTGCCTGCGAAGCGACCTTGCGCCCGAGGACGGCGAGGGTGGCGTCGTCGACCCAGACCAGGTCGCGAGCTGTCGTGAGCGACGGCGCCAAGGTGATGGGGGTGGACAGCGACTGCGGTATGCCGTTGGGCTGGCGGACGACGCCAGCAACGTCGATGCGCGGAGCGCGGCCGTTCCGGTCCGTGGAGATGAGGGCGACACGCTGCCCGTCAGGCGCGAACCGGAGGCTGACGACCGAACGACCTTCCAACCAGCCTGCGGAGACCAGCTGCGGCCGACCTTGGACGGTCTTCGGGTCGGCCGACGGGTTGACTGCCCATAGCCTGCTGGCCCCGCCCTGAACCCCAGCGAGCCACAGGACTCCGGCCGCGTCGTAGACGGGGCGCGTCAGCTCGCTGCCGACCGTGACCACCGGAAGTGCGTTGAGCCCACGCCACCGCTCGAGCTGGGTACGGTCGCCGCTCACCGCTGCGACCTCGCCGCCGGAGGGCGCCATGGCCAGGTAGGCCCATCCGAGGGGGATGGACGGCAACGAGCCGCTGGGCTGCGCGGGGGGACGGTTCCCCGGCTCCCCGAGCTGCTGGGGGTCGACGGCGACGAGGCTGGTGCCCTTGCGCAGCAACGGTTTGGTGACCGCGTCGGCGGGGGTCGGAAAGCCCAGAGCGCTGAGGTCGAACAGGCCCGTGCTGGCCGCGCCAGGTACCTGTAGGTCGGTCCCGTCGAGCTGGAGGGCGACCCGCTCGACGCCGGAGGCCTGCATCACGGTCGCCAGCAGCTGCGCTGCGAGTCCCTGGCGCTGGGCCGGGTCGCTGCTGACCCGCGTCGCCGTGAGGTCGACCTGGGCGGTCCCGGACTCGATCGGCACCGAGTCGACCGCAAGGCGGGTGCCTGCCGGGATGTCGCTGCGCACGGCACCGCTCAGGTAGTCCGGGATGCCGGCCAACAGGGTGCGGGCGAGCCGGGTCGCCAGCCCCGTCCCGACCGGGAACCAGCGCACGTCCGGCACGAGCCGCCGCTCGGTGGCCGAGATGTAGTAGATACGGAACGGGTCGTACAGCCTGCTGACGTCTGCCTCGCTCAGCCAGGTGCCGAAGCCCTGGGGCAGCTTGGAGATGCGCCACTCGCCCCCGATGCGTTGCAGCCCGAAGCTCACCGAGACCTTCGAGCCCGGCGGTAGCTCGTGGTAGCGGCCGTCACCGTCGATGCGTCCGCTGACCTGCGCGACGGCCTTCACGGAGCTGCTCCCTGACCGGGTGATTGTCAGGGACGCGTCGTCGGTGAAGACCATGACGGAGGAGTCAGGGCGCCACGTCGCCTCCTGCACGGGCACGAGGTACGATCGCGCCACCTGGTACTGGTCATCGCTGGCCGCAGCGGCTCGGACGAAGCCGGTCACGACCTCTTCGGGCGAAGACCCCGGACCGACGGGGTTGACCAGGACCCGGACCTGGTTCTCCTGGACCGTGCTGACGTCGAGCCCTTGGTGCACCGGTGAGCTGGTGGAGAGGCCTCCGCAGGCGGACAGCAGCAGGCCGCATACCGCCAACCACGCGGCATACGAGCGCCTCACGACGCGCCCTCTCCCCCTCGTGACGGGCGGCCACTCTGCAGTCGCACCCCCGTCACCGACATCTGCGCTGCGCTCACGGTCGCCGTGGACCTGGAGGGCTCGACCGTGAGGTCCTCGGGGCGCAACGGCAGCGGCGACTCAACGATGGGGCTGCCGATGCGCCGCGGCAGGGTGAGCCGGAAGCAGGACCCCTCACCCGGCTCGCCCCAGGCCTGTAGCCAGCCGTCGTGGAGGCGCGCGTCCTCCAACGAGATCGCCAGCCCCAGCCCGGTGCCACCCGTCGTCCGGGCACGCGCGGGGTCGGCTCGCCAGAACCGGTTGAAGACCAAGGCAGCCTCGCCCGGCCGCAGACCGACACCGTGGTCGCGCACCGTCACGGCCACGGCCGCGTCGTCGCCGGACAGCGCGATCTCCACGGGTCTGCCGTCGCCGTGCTCGAGGGCGTTGACGACCAGGTTGCGCAGGATCCGCTCCACCCGTCGTGCGTCGATCTCGGCGTCGGTCGCTCCGGACGCCTCCACCTTGATGACACTGCCCCAGCGGTCGGCCACGGGCTGCGCGGCGTCGACGGCCCGTCCGACGGTGACCCGCAGGTCGGTCACCTCGGCATCCAGCCTCGCCGCGCCCGCGTCGAACCGGCTGATCTCGAGCAGGTCGGCGAGCAGCTCCTCGAACCGGTCCAGCTCGTGGTGCAGGAGCTCGGCGGAGCGGGAGACGGCCGGCTCGAAGTCGACCCTCGAGTCGTGGATGAGGTCCGCGGCCATCCGGATCGTCGTCAACGGCGTCCGCAGCTCGTGCGAGACGTCGCTGACGAATCGTTGCTGCAGCCGCGACAGACCCTCGAGCTGACGGATCTGGGTCTGCAGGCTGTCGGCCATCGCGTTGAAGGACTTGGCGAGGCGGGCGAGGTCGTCCTCCCCCCGGGAGCCCATGCGCTCGTTCAGCCGCCCCGACGACAGGCGCTCGGCGACCATGGCGGCCCGGCGCACGGGGTTGACGACCTGGCGGGTCACGACCCAGGCCACGGCGCCCACGAGCAGCACGAGAAAGAACCCGCCGAGGGTGAAGGTCCTCGTCACCAGTCCGAGGGTCGCCTCCTCGCGCTGCATGGGATAGACGGCGTAGAGGTCGTACTTGCCGGCCACCGGCACGTCGATCTGGGAGCCCACCACCACGGCCGCGACCGTCTGGCTGCCGCCCTGGCTGTCCGGGACCGTTGTGAGCTGCACCTGCTGGTGGTGTGGGTCGCGGCGCACCGCCTCACGGAGCTCTGCAGGGATGCTCGCGAGCCCGGCTCGGCCCGAGAGCACCGTGTTGAGCAGGGCCGGGCTGGTGTTGCCCAGGCTGCGGGTGAAGACCAGCTGGCGGTCGGTGTCACCGCCAGGCGTGGCCGCACCCTTGATGACCGTCTGCGCGAAGAGGTTCAGCGACGGCGTGTTGGTGGCCGCAGTGGTCTCGTCGAACTTGCCCTGGACGTCGGTGTCCAGGCGCGCCGTCTCGACCTGGGCACTGGACATGCGGTCCTGCTCGAGACCGTCCGAGATCGACTGGAAGAGATAGGTGCCCAGCACGAGGACCACAGCGAGCCCGAGCAGCATGGTGCTGCTGACGACGCGAAACTGCAGGGACGAGCGCCAGGTGTGGGCCAGCCAGCGGCCGCCGGCGGCGAGGGCGCTGCGGCCGTCCCGTGCGCCAATGCGCAGCAGGCGCAGCGCCTGGTCTGTCTGGTCCGTGAACCGGCGGGTCGGCGCGCGCTCCGGGCTGGGTGAGGCCGACGGTGCCATGTCTAGCTCGTGCCCGCCTTGTAGCCGACGCCTCGCACGGTCACGACGATCTCAGGGTGCTCGGGGTCGTGCTCGATCTTGGAACGCAGCCGCTGCACGTGCACGTTGACCAGCCGGGTGTCGCCGGCGTGGCGGTAGCCCCAGACCTGCTCGAGCAGCACCTCGCGGGTGAACACCTGCCAGGGCTTGCGGGCCAGAGCGACGAGCAGGTCGAACTCGAGCGGCGTCAGGGACAGCGCGCGCCCGTCGCGCTTGACGGAGTGACCGGCCACGTCGATCTGGAGGTCACCGATCTCGAGACGCTCCGGCTCCGGCTCGTCGCCACGCCGCAGGCGGGCCCGGATGCGGGCGATCAGCTCCTGGGGCTTGAACGGCTTGACGACGTAGTCGTCGGCGCCCGACTCCAGCCCGACGACGACGTCGAGGGTGTCGGTGCGGGCCGTCAGCATGACGATAGGCACGCCGGACTCGGCCCGGATGCGCCGGCATACCTCCATGCCGTCCACGCCGGGGAGCATGAGGTCGAGCAGCACGAGGTCGGGCCGGGAGTCGCGGAAGGCGCCTAGCGCGCTGGAGCCGTCGGCCACGTGCGTCACCTCGAGCCCCTCGTTGCGCAGGACGATGCCGAGCATCTCTGCCAGCGCCAGATCGTCATCGACGATGAGCACGCGACCCTTCACCAGCGTCAGCCCTCTCCCTGT
>NZ_DASYGF010000045.1:0-8549 GCF_036000045.1 Pedococcus sp. | reverse complement strand
CCGAGCGCCGCGCGCCTCGTCAGGTGGGCCGCCGAGCTCGCGCCGCCCGAGGTTGACCTCGAGGCGCGAGACCTGTCATCCATGTCCAGGAACCTAAGGCAACGACCCTGAATGCCAGCGGAGCACACGCGGGGGCGGAGTTCGGCGTGCCCGGCGGCGGTTGTCTACAGTGTCGACCGTCCTCGACGCCGTTCCCAGGAGAAGCCGTGACCCGCCACCGCGTGACCCGCCATCGCGTGGCCCTCGCCGCCGCCGTCGCCAGTGCGCTCGCCCTGGGTGCGTGCACCACCAGCTCCCCCGCGGGCGGCTCGACCACCAGCGCCCCGGCCGGCGGCTCGACCACCAGCTCAGCGACGAGTAGCAGCGCAGCGACGCCTTCGAACACCACCGTTGTGCGGGTCAGCATCCGCGGCAAGGACGTCTCACCGGCACCGGGAAACGTGAACGTCGCGTTGGGTACCATGCTGCGCCTCGTCGTCACCAGCGACCACGACGACCAGCTCCATGCCCACGGGTTCGACGTCGAAGTCACCCTCAAGGCAGGGCGCCCGACGACGCTCGACCTGCGAGCCACGACGCCGGGGATCTACGAGATCGAGACACACCACCCGCCGCTGACTCTCATGCACGTCGTGGTGCGCTGAGTCCGGCGCGAGCGCCCGCCGACCCCCGAAGCTGTGGTGCCGCCGGACTACTGACCGTGTTCCGACGGGCAGGTCGACCGTCAGCCACTAGCGTGAGACTGTGAGCGACACACCCTCGACCCCCTCGTCCCCCGAGCCCGCGACCAAGCACTCAGCGCAGGCGACCGGACGAGCCGACGCCCCGACCTGGGTGCGCCTGGTGGTCGCCGGCATCGTCGCCGTCGTCGTCGGGGCCGGAGTGGCCGTGCCGCTCACCTGGCAGTACGGCCTCCTCCTGGGATGGATGAGCGCCGCCGCCGTGTTCGTCGTGTGGACCTGGGTCTCGATCTGGCCGATGGACGAGCACGCGACCGCAGAGCGAGCCCGCCGCGAGGATCCCGGCAAGGCCATCGGTGACATCATCGTCCTGTCGGCCGCCGTCGGCAGCCTCGGTGCGGTGGGTCTGCTGCTGCTCGGTGGCAGCAGCGCCGGGGGTAGCAAAGACATCCAGGCAGCCCTGAGCCTGATCGGGGTGGCCGTTGCCTGGTTCTCGGTGCACACGATCTTCACGACGCGGTACGCGCGGCTCTACTACGGCTCCCCCAGGAAGGGCGTCGACTTCAACGAGGACGAGCCGCCGAACTACCGCGACTTCGCGTATCTCGCGTTCACCATCGGCATGACCTTCCAGGTCTCGGACACCGATATCCGCACCAAGGAGATCCGGGCCACCGCGCTGCGTCACGCCCTGGTGTCCTACCTGTTCGGCGCGGTCGTCATCGCCGCGACGATCAACCTCGTGGCGGGTCTGGGTAAGTAACGGCGCTGCCCGGCTGTGGCCCCGACCCGGTCGGTGGCGGCTGGGCTGCTGCCGGTGGGAGCTGTGACACCATCCCGGCCGTAGGCGCAGGCGGCCTCCTCGCGACCCCGTCGAGCCGGTCGAGGTTTGACACGTCCTCCCCGGCCAGCGGGGCTACGCGCTCGATGATGCGCTGCCACAGGCTCATGGCGACGACCTCCCCGCACCGGCCGCGTACGCGCCGCCGCTCGTCAGCTCGACAGCGATCTCGAACCACACCGTGGTGCCTGCCGACGTGCGATGTGTGCCGAACGCATCGGCGACGGCGCGCACGAGCGACAGCCCACGGCCACGCACCGCCATCGTGTCAGCCCCCGTGAGCCGCGGCTCCCCTCGGTTCCCGCTGTCCGCGACGGTCACCGCGAGCAGCCCACTGTCGAGGTCGAGGGTCAGATGCGACTCCGTCCCGGCGTGCAGCACCGCGTTGGTGATGAGCTCGGAGATGCCTGTGACGATCGTGTGCTGGTCGCCCTCGGCGACATCCCAGAGCACCAGGTGCTCTCGGGCCCAGTCGCGCGCGGCCTTGACCGACTCAGGCATCGGGGGCACCACGATGGCCGCACGCCGGTGCCCCTCGGGTGAGCGCCCGAGGGCCAGCAGCGCGCAGTCGTCCTCCTGCTGCTGGGCGTCGACCAGCTGCCGCATCACGCTCTCGGCCACGCTGCGTGGCGTCCCCGGCGGCAGCTGAGCCACGACCTCGTGGAGTCGCTCCTCGCCGCGGCGCAGGTCCTCGCCGCGCCTCTCCAGCAGCCCGTCGGTGAACGCCAGCAGCATGTCACCCACGCCCAGCTCCAGCCGGTGGACGGGCCGCTCACCCTTGATACCGATCGGCGGGCCCACCGTCATCGCCACGGGCTCCCCGCGCGGTTTGCCCTGGGCTCTCCCCTCGTGGCCATAGAGCAGCATCGGCAGCGGATGCCCCGCGCTGGCCAGCTCCACCGAACCGGTCTCGGGGTCGACGACGCCGAACAGCATCGTGACGAACAGCTCGCCACCGAAGGCCATCCCGGGGCGAGCGCGAGGTGTGCCCAGCGGCATGGACGCCGGCCAGAGCGCATCGAGATCCCACACCACCCGGTCCAGGGTTGCCATGACCGAGCGGTGGGCGCCGTCGGTCATGGCGGCGCCCCGAACCGCCGCCCTGACCTGCCCCATCACCGTGGCCGCCATGACGCCCCGGCCCACCACGTCACCGATGACGAGGGCGAGACGGCCGTCGGTGAGGAAGAACGAGTCGTAGAAGTCCCCGCCGGGCACCGTGCCTCCGGAGACGGGCTGGTACAGCGCCGCGATGCTCAGCGCGTCCGGCTGCGGCAGGTTGGGCGGTAGGAGGGTCCGTTGGAGGAGCTCTGCAGTGGTGCGTTCGGCGTCGAAGAGCACCGCGCGCCTCAGCGCCTCTCCGACCAGCTCGACCAAGGCGTCCACCATCACGCTCAGGTCCGTCGGGATCGGCGCCGGCAGGCGCTGGACCACCAGCACGGCCCCCGGCGAAGCCGCACGCAGGGGCACGGCCACCACCTCACCGTTCTCGGAGGCGTACGTCGCGCCCCGGGCCGTCACGTCGGCGACGAGCGCCGCGATGTCATCGCTGGTCTCCGACCAGATGAGCGGGAGCCGCTCCTCGTCGGGCGACAGCTCCTCGATCCGGTGCCGGCGGGCCATCCGCCAGCCAGCAGGTCCCGGCGACGGAAGGCAGATCGTGGCGGACAGCGCATCAAGGGCAGTCATGGACTGCCGCAGCACGACCTTGCAGACGTCGTCCACCGTCACCGCGACGGCCAGCGCGGTCGCCAGCTGCGCGATCGACTGCGCGCGGCGGATCGCTGCCGTCGTCTCGAGGACGACGTGGAGCACGGCGACGACCTTTCCGTTCTCGTCTCGGATCGGTGACCCCGAGCGCAGATAGCTGCCGGTGTCGACCTCGTCCTCCAGCGCCCACCCGCGGCTCAGCGTGAGCGCGGTGCCCTCCTCGACGAACGGCTCACCGGCAGCCAGCACAGCGTTGAACCGCTGGCCGACGCTCGGGTGGTCCCAGACCTCGACCACGACGTCGGGGGCCGGCTGACCGAAGGCCCGCGGATGCTTGCCGCCCAGCAGCTCGGCGAAGGCCGCGTTGTAGAGCATCGTGAAGTCATCGCCGCACAGCAGGGCCATGGGCAGCTCGCAGTCGAGCGCGAGCTCCCAGGCATCGCGAAGCTGCGAGGGCCACTGGTCTCGTGGGCCCAGGCTGGTGGTGCTCCAGTCCCGCTCGTCCGCGAGCCGTCGAGCTTCGGACGCCCTGCCATGAACCACCTGTCCGTCCTCCTCCCCCGAAAGGGTATTGCCGCGGCGGGGCTCCGGACGTGAAGAGTGGTGAACTATTTCGCGCGGTCTCGCCTGTCGGTCTCCGGAGCGACAGTCTCCGGAGCGACGGTCTCTGGCGCGACCTGGTCGATGAGGAAGGCCCACTCCCAGGCGAGCTGCCGCCAGCCGTCATAGCGACCGCTCTTGCCGCCGTGGCCGGCCACCATCTCGGTGCGCAGCAGGATCGGTCGGTCGGCGGGGTCGCTGGTCGTGGCCGCTCTGAGGCGGGCGACCCACTTCGCCGGCTCGGTGAAGTAGACCCGGGTGTCGTTGAGCGAGGTGGTCGCCAGAACGGCAGGGTATGCCGTGCCGTCCTGGACGTTCTCGTACGGCGAGTAGGACTTCATGTAGGCGTAGACCGCCGGGTCGGCGAGCGGGTTGCCCCACTCCTCCCACTCCACGACGGTCAGCGGCAGGCTCGGGTCGAGGATCGTCGTCAAGGCATCGACGAACGGCACGGCTGCGTGCACCGCCCGGAACCGGTGAGGCGCCAGGTTGAGGGCCGCCCCGACCAGCAGCCCGCCCGCCGACCCGCCCTCAGCCGCGAGTCGGTCGGGCGAGACCCACCCGCGCTCGACCAGGTGGTCGGCGCAGGCCACGAAGTCGGTGAAGGTGTTCTTCTTGTGGAGCAGCTTGCCCTGGTCGTACCACGCACGACCGAGCTCTCCTCCGCCACGCACGTGCGCCACCGCGTAGACGAACCCCCGCTGGAGCAGCGAGAGCCGCGACACCGAGAAGTACGGGTCGGTGGACAGCTCATACGACCCGTATGCCGTGACGAGCCCCGGGTGGGACCCGTCGGGCGTGAGCCCGGCCGGGAACACGATCGACAGGGGAACCCGGGTGCCGTCCGGCGCAGTGGCCCATTCGCGGCGCTGCTCGAAAGCTGACGGGTCGTAGCCGCCGAGCACCGGCTGCTGCTTCAGCAGGGTCAGCTCGCGACTGGCGATGTCGTAGTCGTAGACCGTCCGGGGCGTCACCATGGACTCGTAGACCACCTGCACCACGCGCAGGGCCGGCTCCGGGTTGTCTCCCAACGACACCTGGTAGACCGGCTCGTCGAAGTGCAGGTCGTGCATCGCCCCGAAGCCGGTCGGCGACGTGGCGTCGCGCTCGAGCACCCGCACGGCGGTCAGCCCGTCCTTGCGCAGCGAGAGGACGGCCACGTCGTCGAACGCGTCGATCCCCTGGAAGCGCTCGCCCTCAGCGCACTGCAGCAACGGCTGCCACTGCTCGTGGGACGTGGCGTCAAGCGGTGCCCAGGCCAGGTCGGAGTTCTCGTGGTCGGCGTTGTGCACGATGAGCAGCCGGTCCGAGGCGGCCTCCACGTCGTACTCGACGCCCTCACGGCGGGGGGCGACGACGCGGAACTCTCCGAGCGGATCCGCGGCGTCGAGGATCCGGACCTCCGACGTGGTCTTGGAACCCAGGCCGATCATGATCCACCGGTCGTCGCGGGAGGTGCCCAGCCCCATCCAGAAGCGCTCGTCCGACTCCTCCATCACCAGGACGTCGGCGGACGCGTCGGTGCCGACCTCGTGGCGCCACACCTGGTGGGGCCGCCAGGTCTCGTCGACCCTGGTGTAGAACACATGACGCCCGTCGAGCGAGAACTCGCAGCCGTAGCCGATCTCGCCCACAGCGGTGTCGACGATCTCCCCCGTGTCAAGGTCCTTGACCCGCAAGGCGAAGCGCTCGTCGCCATGAAGGTCCACGGCATACGCGAGGCGGGCGTGGTCGGGGCTGACCGTCAAGGCGCCCAGCGAGAAGAACTCGTGCCCGGCAGCCTCGACGTTGGCGTCGAGCAGGACCTGCTCACCCGGCACGGGCTCCCCCGGACCGGGAGCCGGCCGCGGCGCGCCCTCGACGCGGCGCACCCGGCACTCGATGCCGTACTGCTGGCCCTCGACGCTGCGCGAGTAGTACCACCACGCCCCGCTGGCCACCGGCACCGACAGGTCGGTCTCCTGCGTGCGCGAGCGGATCTCCTCGAAGAGCTGCTCGCGCAACGGCTCCAGGTCAGCGGTCATGGCATCGGCATAGGCGTTCTCGGCCTCGAGGTGCGCCAGTACCTCGGGAGCGTCCTTGTCGCGCAGCCACTCGTAGGGGTCGAGGACGGTGTCGCCGTGGTGCTCTCGCCGGACCGGACGCTGGGGTGCCACCGGCGGCGTCGCTGGCGGGCTGGCCGGGTTCGCCGGGCGCGTCGGCGGCGCCGTCACGAGGACGCCAGGCAGCGCGCGCCGAGGATCACCTTGAGGTCGCCGAACAGCGACTCGGTCGCCGACACGCGATACGTGTCCTCGAGCCGCATGAGGACCGACCGGCCGGGCTGGCTGAGCCGCACATGGACCTCGGTCGAGCCGGGGTGCGAGGCGAGCACCGACTTGAGCTCCTCGATCTTGCCCGTCGTGGCGCGGTTGGTGTCGATGGTGACGACCACCGGCCCACGCGGCCCCTCGGAGATGTCGGGCAGCGTCAGCTCCGACGCATAGATCGACGGGGTCTCGTCGCGGCGGTTGACGCGGCCCTTGACGACGACGACGGCGTCGTGGGTGAGCATCGTCGACACCGTCATGTAGGCCGAGGGGAAGAACAGGCACTCGATCGCACCCTCCAGGTCCTCGACCGTGACGATCGCCCACAGGTCGCCCTTCTTGGTGCGCTTGACCTGTAGCCCGGTGATCAGACCGGCGATGGTCACGTTGGCGCCCTCGGGCTTGCCGTCCTCACCCATGAGACTCGCGATCGAGGTGTCGGCGTGGGAGGCGAGGACATGCTCGATGCCGAACAGCGGATGGTCGGAGACGTAGAGGCCGAGCATCTCGCGCTCGAAGCCCAGCAGCGTCTTCTTGTCCCACTCCACCCCTGGGATGGGGGGCAGCACCGAGAAGTCGACCGACTCGCCGGCCCCGTCGTCACCGAAGTCACCGAACGCCGAGAACAGGGAGTCCTGGCCGATGGCCTCTTGGCGCTTGATGTCGATGAAGTTGTCGATGTAGTCCTCGTGCACCCGGTACAGACCCTGGCGCGACTCCTGGAGGCCGTCGAACGCCCCCGCCTTGATCAGCGACTCGATGGTGCGCTTGTTGCACACCACGGCCGGGCACTTGGACAGGAAGTCCTTGAAGGAGGTGAATCGGCCCTTCTCGTCACGGGCGGCGATGATCGCCTCGACGACGTTGTGGCCGACGTTGCGGATGGCCTGCAGGCCGAACCGGATATCGGTGCCCACCGCTGCGAACCGGCCCACCGAGTCGTTGACGTCCGGCGGCAGGACCTTGATCCCCATGCGCCGGCACTCGCCCAGATAGAGGGCGGACTTGTCCTTGTCGTCGCCGACGCTGGTGAGCAGGGCGGCCATGTACTCGGCCGGGTAGTTGGCCTTGAGGTAGCCGGTCCAGTACGAGACCAGCCCGTATGCCGCGGTGTGCGCCTTGTTGAAGGCGTAGTCCGAGAACGGGACGAGGACGCCCCACAGCGCGGCGATGGACGCCTCGGTGAAACCCTTGGCCTTCATACCCTCGGAGAAGGGGACGTACTCGGCGTCGAGGACCTCCTTCTTCTTCTTGCCCATGGCCCGGCGCAGCAGGTCTGCGTTGCCGAGGGTGTAGCCGGCCAGCTTCTGGGCGATCTCCATGACCTGCTCCTGGTAGATCACCAGGCCGTAGGTCGTGCCGAGGATGGGCTCGAGGGCCTCGATCATCTCCTGCTGGAGCTTGCCCTCCAGCTGCGGGTCGAGCGGGGTGAGCGCCTGCTTGCCGTTCTTGCGCAGGGCGAAGTTGGTGTGGGCGTTCACGCCCATCGGGCCAGGGCGGTAGAGCGCGAGGGCGGCGGAGATGTCCTCGAAGTTGTCGGGCTGCATGAGCTTGAGCAGAGTGCGCATGCCGCCACCGTCGAGCTGGAAGACCCCGAGGGTGTCGCCCCGGGACAGCAGGGCGTAGGTGGCCGGATCGGTCATGTCCTTGGACAGCGCGTCGAGGTCGATCTCCTCGCCGCGGTTGGCCTTCACGTTGTCGATGGCGTCGTCGAGGATCGTCAGGTTGCGCAGGCCGAGGAAGTCCATCTTGACCAGCCCCAGCGACTCACAGCTGGGGTAGTCGAACTGGGTGATGACCTGGCCGTCCTGCAGCCGGCGCATGATCGGGATGACGTCGATCAGCGGCTCGCTGGACATGATGACGCCGGCCGCGTGGACGCCCCACTGGCGCTTGAGGCCCTCGAGGCCCAGCGCCGTGTCGACGATCTCCTTGAAGTGCGGCTCGGTCTCGACCAGGGCGCGGAAGTCGCTGCCCTCGTTGTACCGCTTGTGCTCCTTGTTGTAGATCTCGGCCAGGGGCACGCCCTTGCCCATCACGTCGGGCGGCATGGCCTTGGTCAGCTGCTCACCCACGACGAACGGGTGCCCCATGACCCGCGCGGCGTCCTTGACCGCCTGCTTGGCCTTGATGGTGCCGTACGTGACGATCTGCGCGACCCGGTCGTCGCCGTACTTCTCGGTGACGTACCGAATCACGTCGCCACGCCGGCGTTCGTCGAAGTCCACGTCGAAGTCGGGCATCGAGACGCGGTCCGGGTTCAGGAACCGCTCGAAGATCAGCCCGTGCTGCAGCGGGTTCAGGTCGGTGATCCGCATGGCATAGGCGACCATCGAGCCTGCGCCCGACCCGCGGCCCGGCCCGACCCGGATGCCGTTGTCCTTGGCCCAGTTGATGAAGTCGGCGACC
>NZ_DASYGF010000037.1:0-19834 GCF_036000045.1 Pedococcus sp. | reverse complement strand
CTCACTCGACGTTGGCGACGCTGAAGGTGTCGCACCGGTTGAGGTCGCCCGACTGGTAGCCCGTGGTGAACCACTTCTGACGGGCCGCTGCCGAGCCGTGCGTCCACGTCTCGGGGGACACCTGGCCCTGGGCCTTCTGCTGGATGCGGTCGTCGCCCACCGACGAGGCAGCCGAGAGGGCGTCCTTGATGTCGGCCGAGGTGAGCGGCTTGAGCAGCGTGGTGCCCTCCTTGTCCTTGGTGGTGGCCGCGTGGTTGGCCCACACGCCCGCCAGGCAGTCCGCCATCAGCTCGGTGCGCACACTCCCACTCTGGGCGCCCTGCGGGTCCTGCTGGGCCTTGCCGAGCAGCCCGAGGAGGTCCTGGACGTGGTGGCCGTACTCGTGGGCCACGACGTACTCCTGAGCGAGGGGACCGCTGCTGGAGCCGTACTGGGTCGAGAGGACCTGGAAGAAGCTGGCGTCGATGTAGACCTGCTTGTCCAGCGGGCAGTAGAACGGGCCGACCTGGTTCGAGGCCGTGCCGCAGCCGGACTGGGTCGTGCCGTTGTAGAGGACCGTCGTCGCTGGGGTGTAGGTGCGGCCGTAGCGCGGGAGCTCGGACGCCCAGAAGGCGTTGACCGAGTTGACCGTGCCGATGACCCGGCAGGTGTCGCTGCGGTTGGCGTCGGCCCCGGTGCGGCACTGCGTGAACGCATTGGGGTCCTGGCTGCCCCCGGGCTGCACCTGCCCCTGGCTCAGCGCCCCTGGGTCGGTGGACGTCTGGCCCGGGTTGAGCCCGAAGATGACCGCGATGATCAGGATGATGAGGCCGCCGACGCCCCCGCCCACCATGAGGCCACCGGGTGCGCCGCCGCCCCCGCCGGACTGCACCTGCGACGTGTCGAGCTGGGCGTTGTCGTTGAAAGTCATCTCGTCTCCGCCGTCCGATGGGCCTGCCAGCCCGAGTCGTCCCTGCCGTTAGACTAGGCGCAGCAACCCTTGCGCGGCGCACCTGCAGTTCGCCGGAGCGTGCCCCCCTGTCGATGTCTGGAGTTCTGTCGTGATTGCCGCCAGTGGGATCGAGCTGCGTGCTGGGTCGCGACTGCTCCTCGACGGCGCGACGTTCCGGATCGCGGCGGGGGACCGCGTCGGTCTCGTCGGGCGCAACGGCGCCGGCAAGACGACGCTGACCAAGGTGCTCGCCGGTCAGGGCCAGCCGGCGGCAGGCAGCGTCACGAGCAGCGGCGAGGTGGGCTACCTGCCGCAGGACCCGCGCACCGGTGACCTCCACGTCCTGGCCCGCGACCGCATTCTCTCGGCCCGCGGGCTCGACCGGATCATCAGCCAGATGCGCGAGGCCGAGGGTGCGATGGCCAGCACCGACGACGAGACCCGCGAGAAGGCCATGCGTCGCTACGCCCGGCTGGAGGGCGAGTTCACCACCCAGGGCGGGTATGCCGCGGAGTCCGAGGCGGCGTCCATCGCCAGTGCCCTGGCGCTCGAGGAGCGCATCCTCGGCCAGCCGCTGTCCACGCTCTCGGGCGGCCAGCGGCGCCGGGTGGAGCTGTCGCGGATCCTGTTCTCCGGCGCTGAGACCCTGCTCCTCGACGAGCCGACCAACCACCTCGACGCGGACTCGATCGCCTGGCTGCGCGACTACCTCAAGGGCTACCAGGGCGGCCTGGTCGTCATCAGCCACGACGTCGAGCTGCTCGACGCGGTGGTCAACCGCGTGTTCCACCTCGACGCCAACCGTGGCGAGCTCGACCTCTACAACGTCGGCTGGAAGCCCTATCTCCTCCAGCGTGAGACCGACGAGCGTCGTCGCAAGCGTGAGTACGCCAACGCCACGAAGAAGGCCAGCGCCCTGATGGAGCAGGCCGAGAAGATGCGCGCCAAGGCGACCAAGGCCACGGCGGCCCAGAACATGATCAAGCGCGCCGAGCGGATGCTGGCCGGCGTCGAGGGGGAGCGGACCAGCGACAAGGTCGCCAAGCTGCGCTTCCCCGAGCCGGCGCCGTGCGGTCGCACGCCGCTGCGGGCCTCGGGGCTGTCCCGGTCCTACGGCAGCCAGGAGGTCTTCACCGATGTCGACCTGGCCATCGACCGCGGCTCGCGTGTCGTGGTGCTGGGGCTCAACGGCGCCGGCAAGACGACGTTGCTGCGCATGCTGGCGGGCGTGGACACGCCTGACACCGGGCAGGTCGAGCCGGGGCACGGGCTCAAGCTCGGCTACTACGCCCAGGAGCACGAGAACATCGACGTCGACCGGTCGGTGCTGGCGAACATGAAGTCCGCCGCCCCCGACTCGTTCGGGGAGACCGAAGTGCGCAAGGTGCTCGGATCGTTCCTGTTCAGCGGGGACGACGTCGACAAGCCGGCCGGCGTCCTGTCCGGTGGCGAGAAGACCCGGCTGTCGCTGGCGATGCTCGTGGTCTCCTCGGCCAACGTGCTGCTGCTCGACGAGCCGACGAACAACCTCGACCCCGCTTCGCGCGAGGAGATCCTCGGGGCCCTGCGCACCTACAAGGGCGCGGTCGTCCTCGTCACCCACGACGAGGGTGCCGTCGAGGCGCTGGAGCCCGAGCGCATCCTCCTGCTGCCCGACGGCGTCGAGGACCTGTGGGGCCAGGACTACCTCGACCTCATCTCCCTCGCCTAGTCGGGCCCTCGATCGCCCACTGAAGTAGGGGGCATTGGGGTCGAATAATGGACGGTTATGCAATCCATAACCGTTTTGGCACAATGGGGCGGTGACCCAGACCCCCACGCGACCCCAGCGGCAGGCCGGCAAGGCGACCGGCGCCTGGGCCGACGGCGACCGCACGCCGCTGAACCCCAACGAGGAGTTCAAGCAGGCCGACGACGGCCTCAACGTGCGCGCCCGGATCGAGGAGATCTACGCCCGGGAGGGCTTCGCGAGCATCCCGGGTGAGGACCTGCGCGGGCGGATGCGCTGGTGGGGTCTCTACACCCAGCGCAAGCCCGGCATCGACGGCGGCAAGACCGCGACCCTCGACCCGAGCGAGCTCGACGCCGAGTACTTCATGCTCCGAGTCCGCAGCGACGGTGGCGCCCTCGACGCCGGCCAGCTGCGCACCGTGGCGCAGATCAGCCAGGAGTTCGCCCGCGACACCGCCGACGTCACCGACCGGCAGAACATCCAGCTGCACTGGATCCGGGTCGAGGACGTCCCCGAGATCTGGCGCCGTCTCGAGTCCGTCGGACTGACGACCTCCGAGGCCTGTGGCGACACGCCCCGCGTCATCCTCGGCTCACCGGTCGCGGGCATCGCGGCCGACGAGGTGCTCGACGGCAGCTGGGCCGTGCGCGAGATCCGTGACCGCTACATCGGCAGTCCCGAGTTCTCCAACCTGCCACGCAAGTTCAAGACCGCGATCTCGGGCAGCCCGAGCCTCGACGTCGCGCACGAGGTCAATGACATCTCGTTCGTGGGCGTCGACCACCCTGAGCACGGCCCGGGCTTCGACGTGTGGGTCGGCGGCGGCCTGTCGACCAACCCGATCTTCGCGCAGCGCCTCGGCGCCTGGGTGCCCCTCGCGGAGGTCCCCGACGTCTGGAAGGGCGTCGCGTCGATCTTCCGCGACTACGGCTACCGGCGCCTGCGAAACCGGGCGCGCCTGAAGTTCCTCATGGCCGACTGGGGCCCCGAGCGGTTCCGCGAGATCCTCGAGACCGAGTACCTCGGGCACCCCCTGCTCGACGGTCCAGCACCGCAGGCGCCCTCCGAGCACCGCCGTGACCACGTCGGCGTGCACCCCCAGAAGGACGGCAGGTTCTGGGTCGGCGTCGCGCCCGTGGCCGGTCGCGTCAGCGGCTCCACCCTGTATGCCGTGGCCGAGCTGGCCGCTCGGCACGGCTCCGGCCGGGTGCGCCTGACCGCCCACCAGAAGCTGCTCGTCCTCGACGTGCCCCAGCGGGAGGTCGCCGCCCTGACGGCCGCCCTCGACGAGGTCGGCCTGCCCTCCGCCCCCAGCGAGTGGCGCCGCAGCCTGATGGCCTGCACCGGCATCGAGTTCTGCAAGCTGGCGCTGGTCGAGACCAAGGCGCGCGCCGCGACGGTCATCGCCGAGATGGAGCGGCGGCTCCCGGACTTCGACGTGCCGTTCTCGATCCACATCAACGGCTGCCCCAACTCCTGTGCGCGCACCCAGGTCGCCGACATCGGTCTCAAGGGCATGGTCCAGACCGACGACGACGGCAACCTCGTCGAGACCTTCCAGGTGCACCTCGGTGGTGGGCTCGGCACCGAGCCGCAGCTCGCCCGCAAGACCCGGGCCCTGAAGGTCCGCGCCGAGGAGCTGCCGGACTATGTCGAGCGGCTGGCCGGCCGGTTCCTCGAGCAGCGTGAGGGCGAGGAGTCGTTCGCCCACTGGGCTCACCGGGCAGAGGAGGACGACCTGCGATGAGCCGCGAAGCCACGCCGATCTACTACTGCCCGTTCTGCGCCGAGGAGGACCTGAGGCCCGTCGAGGAGCCGCAGGGAGCCTGGCGGTGCGGTGCGTGCGCCCGCGTGTTCAGCGTCCAGCTCGCGCGGGTCGACACGACTCGCATCCCGGGCCGCATCGCCGAAGCGGAAGCACTCCAGCAGGAGAGCCGGCCATGACCACCACGACCACGGACACGAGGTCCGTCGAGGACCTGCGCGCCCTCGCGGCCGAGGCGGCCGGGCGTTTCGCCGCGCTGGAGGCGGACCCGGCCAACGCGGCATACGAGGGACGGGTCGAGGTCGCGCGTCAGACGCTCACCTGGGCCGCGGAGGCGTTCGGCGAGCACCTCACAGTCGCCTCCTCGATGGGTGACGAGGTGCTGGTGCACCTGGTCGGCACGACCATCCCCGGCGCCGACGTGTTCTTCCTCGACACCGGTTACCACTTCGCTGAGACGCTGGGCACGCGTGATGCCTACCAGGCCATGCTGCCGTTGAGGATCCGCACGATCCTGCCGCTGCTCACGGTGGCCCAGCAGGACGCTGAGTACGGCCCGAAGCTACATGACCGGAGCCCGGACTCCTGCTGTGCGATGCGCAAGGTCGAGCCGCTCACCCGTGCGCTGTCGACGCACCAGGCGTGGGTGACCGGCATGCGCCGCGCTGACGCCCCCACCCGCACCGACGTCGGTCTGGTCGGCTGGGACGAGAAGCGGCAGATGGTCAAGCTCAACCCCATCGCCGCGTGGACCGACGACGACGTGGACCGCTATGTCGAGGAGCAGCAGGTGTTCCTCAACCCCCTGCGTCAGGAGGGCTACGCCTCGATCGGCTGCGCCCCGTGCACGCGACCCGTCGCCGAGGGCGAGGACGCCAGGGCAGGCCGCTGGGCCGGCAAGGACAAGACCGAATGCGGGCTGCACACATGACGACGACCCACGAGACCGACGAGGTTCACGACCTCCCCGGCGCCCTGCCTGCGCAGTACACCCTCGACCACCTCGACCACCTCGAGTCCGAGGCGATCCACATCTTCCGCGAGGTGGCAGGGGAGTTCGAGCGACCGGTGGTCCTCTTCTCCGGTGGCAAGGACTCCGTGGTGATGGTTCACCTGGCGCTCAAGGCGTTCGCGCCCGCGGCCCTGCCCTTCACGCTCCTGCACGTCGACACCGGACACAACTTCCCCGAGGTCCTGCAGTACCGCGACGAGACCGTCGCCCGGCTCGGCGCCCGACTCGTCGTGGCCCACGTCCAGGACTACATCGACGACGGCCGGCTGCGCGAGCGTCCCGACGGCACGCGCAACCCCCTGCAGACGGTGCCGTTGCTCGACGCGATCGAGGCCGGCAGGTTCGACGCCGTGTTCGGCGGCGGGCGACGCGACGAGGAGAAGGCCCGCGCCAAGGAGCGCGTGTTCAGCCTGCGTGACTCCTTCGGCGCCTGGGACCCGCGCCGGCAGCGGCCCGAGCTGTGGGACCTCTACAACGGCAAGCACGCTCCGGGTGAGCATGTGCGCGTGTTCCCCCTGTCGAACTGGACCGAGCTCGACGTATGGCGGTACATCGAGCGGGAGCGGATCGCGCTGCCCGAGCTGTACTACGCCCACGAGCGCGAGGTGTTCCAGCGCGACGGCATGTGGCTCTCGCCCGGTGAGTGGGGTGGCCCCAAGGAGACCGAGCAGGTGCAGCGCCGCGTCGTCCGCTACCGCACGGTCGGGGACATGAGCTGCACCGGCGCGGTCGACTCGTCCGCCTCGGACGTGGCGGGCGTCATCCTCGAGCTCGCCGCCTCACGGCTCACCGAACGTGGTGCCACCCGCGCCGACGACCGGATGTCCGAGGCCGCCATGGAGGACCGTAAGAAGCAGGGGTACTTCTGATGACGACGACCACGACAACGACGGCCACGGCCACGACCACGGCAACGACCACGCGCCGTCACGACCTGCTGCGTCTGGCGACGGCGGGCTCCGTGGACGACGGCAAGTCCACCCTCGTGGGCCGGCTCCTCTATGACACCAAGTCCGTCCTCGCAGACCAGCTCGACGCGGTCGAGCGCGTCAGCCGTGAGCGCGGCCTCGACGCCGCCGACCTCGCGCTCCTGACCGACGGGCTGCGTGCCGAGCGCGAGCAGGGCATCACCATCGACGTCGCCTACCGGTACTTCTCGACGGCCACCCGCTCCTATGTCCTGGCCGACACCCCCGGGCACGTCCAGTACACCCGAAACATGGTGACCGGTGCCTCGACGGCAGAGCTGGCGCTCATCCTCATCGACGCCCGGCACGGGGTCGTCGAGCAGACCCGGCGCCACCTCGCGGTGACCGGTCTGCTCGGTGTCCGTCACGTGGCGGTGGCCGTCAACAAGATGGACCTCGTCGGCTGGGACCAGGCGCGCTTCGACGAGATCGTGGCCGAGTTCACCCACCACGCAACGCGGTTCGGCATCGTAGACGTGGTGGCCGTTCCCGTCTCTGCGCTCTTCGGGGACAACGTGGTCGACCGCTCCGAGCGGGCGAGCTGGTATACCGGTCCGACCCTGCTGGAGCACCTCGAGTCGGTGCCGGTGGGCACCGACCCGTCCATCCAGCCGCTACGCGTGCCGGTGCAGTACGTCATCCGTCCCCAGAGTGCCGAGCACCGGGACTACCGCGGGTATGCCGGTCGGCTCGCCTCCGGCGTCGTCCGCCCCGGCGACGAGGTCATGGTGCTGCCCAGCGGCCGGACCACGACGGTGGCAGGCATCGACCGCGCCCGGGCAGACGGCTCGATCGAGTCCCTCGATGTCGCGTACGCACCCCAGTCCGTGGTCCTGCGCCTCTCCGACGACCTCGACGTGTCCCGCGGCGACCTCATCGCGTCCGCGCAGGAGCCGGGTCTGCTGACCCGGTCGCTGGCCGGCACGGTGGCGGTCCTGTCCGACCGGCCGCTGCGGCAGCGCGACCGGGTCCTCCTGCGCGTGGGGACTCGAACCGTCCGGGCGCTGGTGGACGACATCGTCGACCAGCTCGACATCGAGACCATGGAGCACCGGACGGCCCCAGATGGCCTGTCCCTCAACGCGATCGGCCGTGTGCGCATCCGGCTTGCCGAGGACATCGCCATCGACGACTATCGCACCCTCCGGCGTACCGGCGCTTTCCTGCTGATCGACGAGAGCGACGGGGCGACGCTGGCCGCGGGCATGGCGGACGCTCCGGACCGCAGCGCGGGCGAAGGCATCTGATGCAGCACCCTTCGTACCCCCTGACGCTCGACCTCACGGGTCGACGCGTCGTGGTGGTGGGTGGGGGACCGGTCGCCGCGCGTCGAGCGGCGGGAGTGGTGGCAGCCGGGGGAGTGGTCGACGTCATCGCGCCCTGGCTCTGCGAGGACCTGCTGGCGAGTGTGCAGGCGGGCGACATCCGTTGGTACGACAGGGACTACGTCGCTGGCGACCTCATCGAGCCGCGGGCCGCGTGGCTGGTCCACACGGCGACCGGCTCGCCCGACGTGGACGCGCAGGTGGCCCGAGAGGCAGAGGCCGCGCGCATCTGGTGCGTCCGGGCCGACAACGGCGCCGCCTCCAGCGCGTGGACACCCGCCGTCGCCCGGGGCGCCTCGGGAGGTCCTGCCGAGGGCCTGACCGTGGCGGTCTCCGGAGGGGGTGACCCGCGACGGGCCGCGGCGGTGCGCGATGCCGTGCACGCCGCTCTCGACAGCGGCACGCTACCCGTGCGGCGCGTGCGGACGTTGGGCAAGACCCCCCAGCACTCGGCCGAGCCCACCGTGGGCAGGGTCGCACTCGTGGGCGGGGGTCCTGGTGCAGACGACCTGGTCACGGTGCGTGGCCGGGCCCTGCTCGCGGCCGCCGATGTCGTCGTCACCGACCGCCTTGGTCCCCGTGGCCTGTTGAAGGCCCTGTCCACTGACGTCGAGGTCGTCGACGTCGGCAAGACCCCTGGTCATCACCCGGTCAGCCAGGACCGCATCAACGAGCTGCTGGTCCACCACGCCCGACTGGGCAAGCACGTCGTCCGGCTCAAGGGGGGCGACCCCTTCGTTCTCGGCCGCGGCGGCGAGGAGGCCCTGTACTGCGCCGAGCACGGCATACCGGTGGAGGTCGTCCCCGGCGTCACCTCAGCCGTCTCGGTGCCGGCCGCGGCAGGCATCCCCGTCACCCACCGTGGCATCACCGCCTCGTTCGTGGTCGCCTCCGCGCACGAGGGCGCGGACCACGTCGTGCGCGCGGCCACCGACGCCGCCCCTGACGCGACTCTGGTCCTGCTCATGGGCGTCACCCGGTTGGGCGAGACAGCCGCGGCGCTGGTCCGTGCTGGTCGTCCAGCTGACACCCCAGTTGCCCTCATCGAGCGCGGCTGGACGCCGGACCAGCGCACCACGACCACCACTCTGGGCCACGCGGCTGCGGACGCCGCGGCGGCCGGTGTCACCGCCCCCGCCGTGGTCGTCGTCGGTGAGGTCGTCTCCCTTCGTGCCGTTCTCGGCGACCTCGCGGGGGAGTAGCGTCGCCCGCGTGACCCCACGCCGAGACATCCTGCTGCTGGCCCACGGGTCGCCCGACCCCCGGCACGCTGCCGGCGTGGAGGAGCTCGCCGCCCACGTGCGGGCGCGGACCCCAGGGCGCGCCGTGCACACGGCATACCTCGACCATCACCCGCCCAGCCCCAGCGACGCCGCCACCGTCCTCGCGGGGCCGACCGTGGTCGTGCCCGTGCTCCTCACCCCCGCCTTCCACGCCAAGGTCGACGTGCCCTCCGCGGTCGCCGAGCTCAGCCGGGGGTCCGGCCTGCGCATCGACCTGGCGGCGCCGCTCGGCCCGCACAGCCTGCTCCTCGACGCGGCCGAGGAGCTGCTCGCCGCCGAGGGCGTGAGGGCTTCCCCGACGACGGCAGTCATCCTGTATGCCGCCGGCTCCAGCGACAGTGCCGCCGTCCTCACGGTGGCCGAGACCATCGCCGCATCGCCGCGCCGGGGCTGGGGACCGTGGGCGGTCGCCGCCCTGGACGGCGGCTCCTCGCTCGACGACGTGCTGCGCGGGCTGCCGGACGAGGTGGAGCGCACCGTGGCGGTCTCCTTCATGGTGGCCGAGGGCGTCCTGCGCGACCGCATGGCCCAGGCCTGCGGACGGCACGGTGTCACGATGGTGCACGGTGCCCTGGCCCGCACGAGGGCCGTGGCCGAGCTCGTCCTCGAGCGGGCCGATAGCCTCACTGTGTGACGCCCACCCCCACCCGTCCCCACCCCCACCTGAGGGTCGAGCGCGACGGCGCACTGCTGACGGTGACCCTCGACCATGCCGAGCGCCGGAACGCGCAGACGCCGAGTCTGTGGACCGCACTGGGCGACCTCGCAGCCAGTCTCGACCCAGCCGTCCGGGTGGTCGTCCTGCGTGCGGAGGGGCCGTCGTTCTCGGCGGGGCTGGACCGGCAGATGCTCTCGCCCGCTCCCGTGGAGGGGGAGCCGTCCATGCTCGAGGTCGCCGCTCGCAGCACGACCGAGACCGAGGACCTGATCGAGGGCTTCCAGCACGGGTTCACCCGCTGGGCCGACGTCCCGGCAGTGGTGGTCGCAGCGGTGCAGGGGCATGCCGTGGGAGCCGGGTTCCAGCTCGCTCTCGCAGCCGACCTGCGGGTGGTCGCCGACGACGTCCAGCTCGCCATGCGCGAGACCTCACTCGGCCTCGTGCCCGACCTGGCCGGCCTGTCGCCTCTCGTCGCGGCCGTGGGACCGGCTCGCGCGCTCGAGATCTGCGCGACCGGCCGGGCCGTGGGCGCGATCGAGGCGGTGAACACGGGGCTGGCCAACGTCGCCGTTCCGAGGGCGGAGCTCGACGCCACCGTGGCCGACCTCGTGGCGGCCCTGCTCAGCACACCCGAAGCGGCGTTGCGAGCCCTCAAGCCCCTGGTCCGCTCGGCGGCCACCGAGAACCGGACCACCCAGGTGCGGTTCGAGCGGGAGGCCCAGGCGCGCCTGCTGCACGACCTCGCGCAGGGCCTGGGGAATGCCGCCGGTGGTCCAGGGCGTTCCACCGCCTGAACCGAGGAGGACCACCTGTGAGCATGTCCGGCTGGATGGCGATGCGGTCGCTCACCCGAGACGACTCCGTCAAGGACCGCAAGCTCGCGCCGGGCACGGCGCGGCGCGTGGCGGCATACGGCAAGCCGTTCCGTCGCGAGATCCTGCTGTTCGTCGTGCTGGTCGTCATCGACTCGGCGCTCGTCGTCGCCACGCCGCTGTTGCTCAAGGAGCTCATCGACCGCGGCATCACCCCGCGCGACCGGGGCGTGGTCGTCGAGCTGTCGCTCATCGTCGCGGCACTGGCCATCGGCGACGGCGTGCTGAGCCTGGTCGAGCGCTGGTACTCCGCACGGATCGGCGAGGGCCTGATCTACGCCCTGCGCACCGAGGTGTTCTCCCACGTCCTGAAGCAGCCCATCGCCTTCTTCACCCGCGCCCAGACCGGCGCGTTGGTCAGCCGCCTCAACAGCGACGTGCTCGGCGCCCAGCAGGCCTTCACCTCGGTGCTGTCCAGCGTCGTGAGCAACGTGGTCTCCCTGGCGCTGATCATCGCCACCATGGCCTCCCTCTCCTGGCAGCTCACCCTCGCCTCGCTCGCCCTCGTGCCCTTCTTCCTCATCCCCGCGCGCTACATGGGTCGCCGCCTGGCCGGTCTGACGCACGCACAGATGGGGCTCAACGCCGACATGGGCACGCGCATGACCGAACGCTTCAACGTGGCGGGAGCCTTGCTGGTCAAGGTGTTCGGCGACGCGCGCCGCGAGGACGAGGAGTATGCCGTCCGCGCGGCCGGCGTCCGCGACATGGGCGTGCGCATCGCCCTGAACCGTGGCGTCTTCTTCGTCGCGCTCACCCTGGTGGCCTCGCTCGCGACCGCCATGGTCTACGGGTTCGGCGGCCTGATGGCCGTAGGTGGGCAGCTGACCGTCGGCACGCTGCTGGCCCTGACCGCCCTGCTGGCCCGGCTTTACGGCCCGCTCACGTCGCTCTCTAACGTGCGAGTCGACGTGATGACGGCGCTGGTGTCGTTCGAGCGCGTCTTCGAGGTGCTCGACCTCGAGCCCCTCATCACCGAGCGGGCCGATGCCGCGCCGCTGCCGGGCGGCCCGGTCGGCGTCGAGGTCGACGCGGTCGCGTTCCGCTACCCCTCAGCCGACGAGGTGTCACTGGCCTCGCTGGAGAGCACCGCTGCGGGCGACCGCAAGGGCGGGGGCGTCGTGCTGCGCGATATCTCCTTCACCGTCCGGCCAGGAGAGCTCGTGGCGCTGGTCGGCCCCAGCGGTGCGGGGAAGACGACCATCACCAACCTCGTGGCCCGGCTGTACGACCCGTCTGCGGGAGCCGTACGGATCAACGGTATGGACCTGCGAGACGCCACGCTGGAGTCGGTGCATCGCACGGTGGGCGTCGTCACCCAGGAGGCCCACCTGTTCCACGACACGATCCGGGCCAACCTCGCCTATGCCGCTCCCTCGGCGACGGAGGCCCAGATGGTCGATGCGCTCAAGGCCGCGCAGGTGTGGTCGCTCGTCGGCTCGCTGCCCGAGGGACTCGACACCGTGGTCGGTGACCGCGGGCACCGGCTCTCCGGTGGCGAGAAGCAGCGGCTCGCCCTGGCGCGGCTGCTGCTCAAGGGTCCCGGTCTGCTCGTCCTCGACGAGGCCACGGCTCACCTCGACAGCGAGTCCGAGGCGGCAGTGCAGCACGCGCTCGACCGGGCGCTGACGGGCCGGACGGCCCTGGTCATCGCGCACCGGCTGTCGACCGTGCGCGGCGCGGACCAGATCCTCGTCGTCGACGACGGTCGCATCATCGAGCGTGGGACGCACCATGAGCTCATGGCGCGCGGTGGGCTGTATGCCGACCTGTACACGACGCAGTTCGCGGACCAGGAGTCCGACGTCCCCGCCTGAGCCGCGGCCCTGTCGTGCTCGTCGCCCTACGCGTCTTCTTCGTCCCAGATCCGCACTTTGACCGGACGGCGAGGAGTCTCGACGCCTGTGCCGCCAGTGGTCCCGCCACCGTGCATGGTCTCGAGGTGCTCCCGGCGGGCGCCGAACAGCACCAGCACGACGCCGGCCAGCATGGCCGCCCACCACTGGAACGCATACGCCTGGTGGGGCCCCAGGTCGGTGTCCGGGGGGTCGAGAGGGGTGGGCCGCTTGGGAGCCGTGCCGTCGGGTAGTCGCTCGACCTGGAGGACCACGTAGCCACCGAGCAGCGGAAGGCCGCTGGCCCGGCTCGCCTCAGTGAGGTTGATGCTCGCGAGCTGACCGGCCGGGAGGGTGTGGCCCAGGGACGGCTCGGTGGGCCGGACCCAGCCCGTCACGGTCACTGGCTGGGCCGGTGCGGACGGGAAGTCGGGGAGCGTGGCGGCGTTCTGGGCGTTGACCACCCAGCCGCGGTCGACGAGCACCGACGAGCCGCTGTCGTCGGTGAAGGGGACCACGACCTCGTAGCCGTAGACGCCGTTATGGGGACGGTTGCGCACAACCATCGTGTCCTGGACGTCGTAGTGGCCGTGCATGGTCACCCGGGTCCACTCCTGCGTGAGCGACAGGGGCGCCGGACTGAGCACCTGCGTCACCGGGCGGGGAGTTGCGTTGTAGTGCGAGTTGATCCGGTCCGCATTGGCGGCCTTGGCCTCGTAGCGGTGCCACTGCCACTGGCCGAGGAAATAGGCCGCGATGCCGAACGCCAGGGCCACAGCCATGGCGCCGAGCCATCGCCGCGAGATGAGCACCCTGAACACCGCATCACGGTACCCGGCTTAGGCTGGGTCTCATGACCGGGCTCCCCTTCCCCGCTGTGCGCGCCACGTCCGGCGCGCCTGAGGGTCTGCCTGGCCTGCCTGACCAGTTCGGCCGCGTCGCCCAGGACCTGCGCGTGTCAGTCACCGACCGCTGCAACCTGCGCTGCCGCTACTGCATGCCCGCCGAGGGACTGCCCTGGCTGGCCAAGCCCGAGATGCTCACCGACGACGAGCTGGTGCGCATCGTGGCGGTCTTCGTCGGCCTCGGGGTCCGCCAGGTCCGGCTCACCGGTGGGGAGCCGCTGCTACGGCGTTCGCTGGTGGAGGTGGTCCGGCGGATCGCCGCGCTCGAGCCCCGGCCCCGGATCGCGATGACGACCAACGGCGTGGGTCTCGACCGGCTCGCGCAGCCGCTGGCCGACGCAGGGCTGGACCGGGTCAACGTCAGCCTTGACACCGTCGACCCCCGCGAGTTCGCCGACCTCACCCGGCGCGACCGGCTGGCCGACGTGGAGGCTGGTCTCGCCGCCGCGGCCGCCGCGGGGCTGACACCCGTGAAGGTCAACGCGGTCGCCATGCGCGGCATCAACGACCACTCCGTGGCCGACCTGCTGCGGTGGTGCCTGGACCGCGGCTTCGAGCTGCGCTTCATCGAGCAGATGCCGTTGGACGCCCAGCACGGGTGGGACGCGTCGACCATGATCGCCGCGCACGAGGTGCGCACCCTGCTGGCCGAGCGGTTCACCCTCACGCCGCTGCCGGAGGCCGACCGTGGGAGTGCGCCGGCGGAGCGCTTCCTCGTCGACGGCGGACCGCACACGGTCGGCATCATCGCCAGTGTGTCCGCGCCGTTCTGCGCAGCCTGTGACCGGACCCGGCTCACCGCCGACGGCCAGGTGCGCAACTGTCTGTTCTCGCGGGCCGAGACCGACCTGCGGGGCCCCCTGCGTGCGGGCGCGAGCGATGCCGAGCTGGCCGACGTCATCCGCGGCGAGATGTGGCGCAAGGCGCGCGGTCATGGCATCGGCACCGCCGACTTCGTGCAGCCTGACCGCCCGATGTCCGCCATCGGCGGCTGAGCGCCAGCGACGGGGCGGGCCGCCCAGCGCCCCTCAGCCGGCGTCGGCGGGGATCTGGTCCGAGGGCACTGTGTCGACGAGAAAGCCCCGGACCGACAGGAACTCGCCCAGGCTCGCGCGGTGGTCGGCACATGCGAGCCACACCTTCCGCCGATCGGCCGTATGCAGCGTGGGGTTGTTCCACAGGTGGGCCCAGGCGGCAGGCGCACGGCAGCCCTTGGCGCTGCACACGAGCGGGACGCTCACGGCTGGATCTGCTCGGGCCGGTCGTCAGAGGAGGGCGCAACCGGGCCGGAGCCCTGCGTCGGTCGGCTGCGCACCGCGTTCGCCATGACGACGGCGATGTAGGGCAGGACGATCGCGGCGATCGCCATGCTGCCCCAGACCCACGCGGGTGCTCCGCGCATGCCGGTGACGGCGGCCCCGACGAAGCAGACGGTCCGCACTGCCATCGTGAGCAGGTAGCGCCGGATCCGGCTCGCCTGCTCCTCTGCCAGGGACTGCGGCACTGACGTCACCGACTGCACCGGCGGGCCTGGCTGATGGCTGCGGTGCGGTCGGTTCATGTGTCCACGATAGGCCGCTTCGGATGCGGCGTACCCATGGGTAGTCGATAGGGTCGCCGCCGAGGGTGAACGCATCGCCGAGCACACGGAGGACATCGATGGCAGGCCGGAACGTGCTGGTCACCGGAGGCAACCGCGGTATCGGGCTCAGCATCGCGAGGGCGCTGGCAGAGGCGGGGGACCAGGTGGTCGTCACGCACCGCTCCGGCGAGCCCCCCGAGGGCCTGCGGGGCGTGCGATGCGATGTCACTGACTCGGCGTCGGTGGACGCCGCGTTCGCCGAGGCGGAGCAGCTCCTCGGCGGCCCGGTCGAGGTGCTCGTCGCCAACGCGGGGGTCACCAAGGACACCCTGCTCATGCGCATGAGCGACGACGATTTCGACACAGTGCTCGACACGAACCTCACCGGCGCCTTCCGATGCGCCCGGCGTGCGGTCAAGGGCATGATCCGGTTGCGGCGTGGGCGGATCATCTTCATCTCGAGCGTGGTGGGCCTCTACGGCTCGCCGGGCCAGACCAACTACGCCGCGAGCAAGGCAGGTCTCATCGGCCTGGCCAGGTCGATCTCCCGCGAGCTCGGCGGTCGCGGCATCACCGCCAACGTGGTCGCGCCAGGGTTCATCGAGACCGACATGACAGCCGAGCTCCCCGAGGACCGCAAGAAGGCCTACCAGGCCACCATTCCCGCGGGCCGCTTCGCCCAGCCCGAGGAGGTCGCTGCCGCGGTGCGGTTCCTCGCCGGTGACGACGCGGCATACATCACCGGCGCCGTGATCCCCGTCGACGGCGGCCTCGGCATGGGCCACTGAGCCCGTCCGCCCATCCCACCCCCAGCGAAAGAGATCCCGACATGCTGCTCGAGGGCAAGAAGCTCCTGATCACCGGTGTCCTGATGGACTCCTCCATCGCCTTCCACGTCGCGAAGATCGCGCAGGAGCAGGGCGCCGAGGTCGTGCTGACCTCGTTCGGACGGACGTTCAAGATCACCCAGACGATCGCCAAGCGCCTTCCCACCACGCCCCCCGTGGTGGAGCTCGACGTCACGGACGCCGACCACCTGGACTCGCTGGCCGAGCGGCTGGGCGAGCACGTCGACCGCCTCGACGGGGTGCTGCACTCGATCGGCTTCGCGCCCCAGGGGGCGTTCAACTTCCTCGAGGGCACCTTCGAGGACGTGTCCACGGCGATGCACGCCTCCGCATACTCGCTCAAGAGCCTGGGCGTCGCGACGCTGCCCCTCATGCGGGACGGCGGCAGCATCGTGGGGTTGACGTTCGACGCGAAGTTCGCGTGGCCGGTCTACGACTGGATGGGTGTCGCCAAGGCCGCCTTCGAGTCGACCAACCGCTACCTCGCGCGCGATCTTGGACCCAAGGGCATCCGCTGCAACCTCGTGGCGGCCGGGCCGATCCGCACGACCGCGGCCAAGTCGATCCCCGGCTTCCAGACCTTCGAGGACACCTGGAACACACGGGCCCCGCTGGGCTGGGACGTCAACGACGCGGTGCCTGCGGCCAAGGCCTGCGCGGTGCTGCTGTCGGACTGGTTCCCGGCCACCACCGGTGAGATCGTCCACGTCGACGGCGGCGTGCACGCGATGGGGCAGTGACTGCCCCACGGTGTGGGGCGGCGGCGCTGCCGTCCGGTTTGTCCCCCCAGCCCCACTAGGCTCCGCTGCATGACGCCTGAGTCCGCCGTCGTCGTGAGCGAGGTCCGGGTCCTCGAGGGCCCCAACCTCTACTTCGCCAAACCGGCCATCAAGGTCACCCTGCAGCTGCCGGGCTACTTGAGCGCCGAGGCCGCTGCGCTCTCGGCGCTCGCGCAGGGGGTCGGGCTGCGCAGCTCGCGGCCGGGTGCGCCAGGCACCGAGCAGCGGCAGCGGTTCGTGATGCGGCTCGTGCGCCGTGCGGTGCGGGCGCTGGCGCAGGCGAGCGGCACCTCGCGACTGGGCGTGCGGGTCCGCGCCGGGCAGGGCACGGAGCAGGTCGTCGTCGCGTTCGTCTGGCGTCGTCGCGCCCGGGGAGAGGCGCTCGGCCATGCTGTCGCGCCCGTGCTGGCTGCCTGGCTGGAGGGCGGCGATGTCGTCGCCGAGCAGGCCGAGGCGATCAGCCATACAGAGCCCGGCGAGCGCCCCCACGTCGTCAAGCCCACCATCCCCGTGGCATCGGTGACCGGTACGAACGGCAAGACGACGACGACGCGGCTCCTCGGTCACATCGGCATGACCGCCGGGCTGCGGACGGCCTGGTCGTCCACCGACGGCGTGGTCGTCCAGGGCGAGAACGTGGAGGCGGGCGACTACTCGGGGCCCGCCGGCGCCCGCGCCGTGCTGGCGACCCCCGGCGTGCAGCTCGGCATCCTCGAGACCGCGCGTGGCGGGATGCTCCTCAAGGGGATGGGTGTCGCGACCAACGACGTCAGCGTCGTCACCAACGTGTCCGCCGACCATCTCGGTCTCCAGGGCATCGACACCGTGGACCAGCTCGCCGAGGTCAAGGCGATCGTCACCAAGGCCACCAAGCCCACCGGCTGGGTGGTGCTCAACGGCGAGGACCCGCGTGTCTGGGCCATGCGGAACGGCATCCGGGCCCGGCCCTGGGCGTTCACGCTGCGCTCGGACGCCCCGGCGGTCCGTGAGGCGCTCGACGCAGGTGGCCGGGCCATCACGGTGCTCGACGGTCACATCACCGTGCTCGCCGGGGGTCACGACCCCGACCGCCTCGTCAGCATCCTCGACGTGCCCGCCACCCTCTCAGGGCTGTCCCAGCACAACATCGCCAACGCTCTGGCGGCAGCCGCTGCGGCGCTCGGCCTCGGCCTGCCCCGCGCGGCCGTGGTGGAGGGCCTGAAGACGTTCGCCCCGGACGACCGGCTCAACCCGGGCCGGATGAACACCTACACCCTCACGCGCAGCGACGGCGCCAGGATCACCGTCATCGTGGACCTTGCGCACAACGAGGCCGGCCTCGAGGCGCTGATGGACGTGGCGCACGGCCTCAAGGCCCCGGGCGGTCAGGTCCATGTGGGTCTCGGGGTCGCCGGAGACCGCACCGACGAGCTGCTCGAGTCCATCGGCGAGCTGGCGGGGCTGCGGGCCGACCGGGTCGTGGCCGCCCACAAGGCGCACTACCTACGCGGGCGCACCATGGCCGAGCTCGAGAGCCACCTGCGCGTGGGGCTGGCGCGCGCCGGGGTGGCTGACATCGACTCGTTCGAGACCGAGCTCGCCGGACTCCAGGCGCTCGTGCCTGGTGCGGCCGACGGCGATGTCGTCGCCCTCATGTGCCACTCCGAGCGCGTCCAGGTGGCGGCGTGGCTGGCGCAGCAGGGTGCCACCGTGGACAGCCCCGAGGACATCCGCCGCAAGGTGGTAGCGGCGCGCGGCGAGCACGAGCTCGAGGCCGAGATCACCGAGCTGTGGGCGATGCCCGACGCCCAGGCGCGCCCTGCTGCGGCGGCGCGGCTACGCGCCCATCGGCCCGGCGACCCTCGGTTGGTCTATGAGCTGGCCAGCGCGTACGACGCGGCTTCCCAGGAGGAGACTGCGATCCCGCTCTACCGCGAGGCTCTGGCGGCCGGGCTGCGCGAGCCGCACCGGCACCGCGCGCGGATCCAGCTGGCATCCAGCCTGCGAGCTGTTGGCCAGGCGGACCTGGCCTACTCCCTGCTCACCGAGCTGGCTGTGGAGCGCCCCGGCAACCCTGCCGTCGAGGCGTTCCGGGCCCTCGCTGCGATCGACAGCGGGCGGCCCGGCGAGGCCGTGGCCGATCTCGTCGATGCCCTGCTCCACCATGCGGGGGACGAGGACTCGCAGAGCTACCGGCAGGCACTACACGCGTATGCCGCGGAGCTGCGCGCTCGCTGAAGCGGCTTCTCAGCTCTGCGCAGGCTCCGTCTCGGTGGCTGGCTCGGTGGTGACTGGCTCGGTCGCAGCGGCCTCGTCGCCGTTTACCTGCGCCTCGACCAGGAGCTCGACCGGGTCGAGGTCGGGGTCGCCGATGCCCTTGGCCGAGTGCGCTCCAGGCTGGGCGGAGTGGGTCATCTCCTCGAGCAGGGTGAGCACCTCGGCGTGGTTGTCGACGCAGAGGACGACGATGTCACCCGGATTCGCCCGCGCGAGGCAGTGGCGGACCGCCTCGACCTCGGACAGCACCGTCTCGACCTGACGCAGTCGAGCACCCTCCTTGCCGATCTCGGCCTGGGCGCCCTCGACGATGAGGCTGGCCGTCTCGCCGCGTGGACGTCCACGCAGCCGCTGGTCCTCACGCACGACGACCACGTCGAAGTGCTTGGCCGCGATGGCGCCCAGCTCGCGCATGTCGTCGTCGCGCCGGTCGCCGGCCGTGGAGATCATGCCGATCCGCGACACGCGGCTGAGCTCGACCTGACCGGCCTTCTGCGCGGCATACCGGTCCACGAACTCACCGAGCACCCGCATGCCGGGAGCGTTGTGGCAGTAGTCCACAAACACGTCGACGTGACCGACGTTGACGAGGTTCATGCGGCCGGGGGACAGGTAGTAGCTCGTGGTGAAGGTGCGCAGGCCCTGTCGGATCTCGTGCAGTCCGGCGCCGGCGGCGAAGGCTGCACCGGCTGCGGCCATGGCGTTGGCCACGTTGAACTGTGCGGTGCCGCCGAACGTCGAGGGGAGCAGGTGGGTCCACGCCAGCTGCATCGAGCGGCGGCCGTGCTTGATGACGATCATGTCGCCACGGTCGGTCGGCTCGAGGACGACGGCGCGGCCGCCCCGCCTGCAGTGGTCGTCGATGAAGTCGCGCACGCTGCTGCCCGGAGCCTGGAGCGAGAACCACACGACGCTCCCGGAGCAGCGCCGGCGCATCTTGCGGACGAGGGGATCGTCGGCGTTGAGGACGGCGAACCCGTCACGCGGCACGGCCTCGACGATCACCGCCTTGACGTCAGCCAGCTGCTCGAGGGTGTCGATTCCCTTCATTCCCAGGTGGTCTGGCGCGACGTTGGTGACGAC
>NZ_DASYGF010000035.1:0-19178 GCF_036000045.1 Pedococcus sp. | reverse complement strand
GTTGGCTGGACGGTCGCCGATCTCGCCGGTCGGCCTGTGCCCACCCGAGGTGACCTGGGGCTCGCGCTGACGCTGCGTCAGCAGGAAGCGGCGGCGGCGTGAGGGCCCTCCGGATCGACGTGCCGCCCGGGGAGCGCGCGGCTCGAGTGGCGTGGGCCCGGCTGGTGGAGCCACGAGACAAGCAGGCCCTCGAGCTCATCGAGCGTCTGGGGGCCGAGGAGGCCTTGCAGGCGGTCCAGCCGGAGGACCGTCTGGGTCAGCGGGTGGCGCCCCGGCTCGAGACCCTCGACGTGGCCCGTGACGTCGAGATCGCCCGCACGCTCGGCGCGCGCATCGTGGTTCCCGGGGACGACGAGTGGCCGGCGGGGTTCGCCTCGCTCGTCGACCCGCCGTTATGCCTGTGGGTCCGCGGCCCGCTCGAGCTGGCCTCCGAGTGTGAGCGCAGCGTCTCCGTCGTCGGCGCACGGGCGGCGACCCAGTACGGCCTTCGCCAGGCGGCCGAGATCGCCGCTGGGCTGGTGGACCGGCGGTTCGCGGTGGTCTCCGGAGCGGCCTATGGAATCGACGGAGCCGCGCACAGAGGTGCGCTCGTCGCCGAGGGCAGCACCGTCGCCTTCACCGCCGGCGGGATCGACCGGCCCTATCCACGCGGTCATGACGACCTGTTCACCCGGCTGTGGCGCGACGGTGTGGTGGCGACTGAGGTGCCGCCCGGCTCCGCGCCGACCGCCGTCCGGTTCATCTCCCGCAACCGTCTCATCGCCACCGTGAGCCAGGGGACGGTGGTCGTCGAGGCGGGGCTGCGGTCCGGTTCGCTCAACACCGCACGCACAGCCAGCGGCTACCATCGCTCGGTCGGCGCCCTACCCGGTTCGGTCGAGTCGCCGGTCTCTGCTGGCTGCCACCAGCTCATCCGTGACGGTGCGGCCATGCTGGTGACCGATGCCGCCGAGGTGGCCGAGCTGGTCGGACCTCTCGGTGAGCTCGCTCCGGTCAAGCGCGGCGTCGTGCGCGCCGGTGACGAGCACGAGGATGCGCACAGGGCCGTGCACGCGGCATTGCCGGTGCGCAAGGCGGTCGCCGTCGAGGACCTCGCCCGGCGCTGTGGCCAGAGTCCCGACGAGGTGATCGCGGCGTTGGGGGTGCTCGAGCTCTCCGGGTTGGCGCGCCGCATACCGGGTGAGGGGTGGTCCAAGGCCACCGGGAGCCGCCGTCGCTAGGTTCCATGTGAGCGCGAGGTGGCGGGTATGCGGGGTGGCGGCTTGTGCCACCTGAGCCCCTGCGCGACGGTGACACCTGTGAGACCTGCGGAGAGCGACAGTGGCGAGGTGAGTTCGCCCATCACCGATGCGGCCCTCGCCTTCGAGCGCCATCTGCGCAGCGAGCGGGGTCGATCCGAGCACACCACTCGCGCGTACCTGGGGGACATCCGCAACCTCGGCGCGTTCCTGGAGGCGGAGTGCGGCGTGACTCGGCTGGAGGAGATTCGTCTGGCGGATCTCCGGTCATGGCTCGCGGCGCAGTCGCAGGCCGGGGCGGCTCGGTCGACCATCGCCCGCCGGAGCGCGGCCGTCCGGACCTTCCTCGGCTGGGCGACCCGCACCGGGCGGATCGCCGCGGACCCCTCCCTGCGCCTGGCTGCTCCCCAACGCGACGGACACCTCCCCGCGGTGCTGCGCCAGTCCGACGCCAGCGCCCTGCTCGAGGTGGCCGCGGTGGCCAGCGACGACCAGGACGCCATGCACCTGCGGGACCACGCGGCCCTGGAGCTGCTCTATGCGAGCGGTATCCGAGTCGGCGAGCTGACGGGCCTCGACCTGGACGACGTCAACCTCGACGCGGGGCTCGTGCGGGTGATGGGCAAGGGCGGCAAGGAGAGAACGGTGCCCTTCGGCGCCCCCGCGCGGGAAGCGCTCGTGGCGTGGCTGTCGCTGGGACGCCCGCAGGTCGTCAAGGCGGACAGCGGGCCCGCACTGCTGCTCGGTCGGCGAGGCCGGCGCGCGGATGCTCGCCAGATCCGGTCTGCCTTGCACGCACTCCTGCGCCACGTCCCTGACGCCCCTGACCTCTCGCCGCACGGGCTCCGACACAGTGCAGCCACCCATCTGCTCGAGGGCGGTGCGGATCTGCGCCTCGTCCAGGAGCTGTTGGGCCACGCCAGCCTGGCCACGACTCAGATATACACCCACGTTTCGGTCGACCGGCTCCGGCAGTCCTACCGGCAGGCGCATCCCCGGGCTTGAGACCCGGGTGGTCCGGACTGCGGGTCTGCGACGCCGGGTCCGCGGACTGCGGCCCTAGGGGACGGGCTGCAGCGGGAGCAGGCGCACCGGGCGGGCGCCGAGAAGCGCCATCGGGTCCAGGTAGGTCCGGTCGCGCACGGCGCCGAGGTGAAGACACACTCGCGGGGCGCAGTGAGAGCCCGCGCCGTCCAGTGCCCCGAGCCGCTCACCGCGCGCCACCACCTGTCCGACTGTGACATCGGCTGAGACGGGCTCGTAGGTCGAGCTGACGCCGGAGGGGTGGAGCACCGTCACCGTGCCGCGGCCTGCGATCACGCCGACGTGGCTCACGGTCCCCGCGTCGACGGCCCTCACGTCCTCGCTCGCCTGACCGCCGAGGTCGACGCCGCGGTGTCCCCGGCCGTATTCGCTGCTCGGGCGAGCGAACGGACGGACCACGGGAGGTAGGGGTGCGAGCGGCCACGACCACGGCCCTGACGCTGGCCGGGCCTGGGTGGTTGCCGGTCCGCCAGCTGTCTGCCCATGGATAGAGGGCGCCGCAGTGGCGGCGGGAGCAACTGCGGGTGTGGGCGTGCCGGCGCTCGCAGGAGGGGGAAGCGCGGGCGACAGGCTGGTCAGCGCCACGGCGAACGCGGCCCACGGCATGAGCAGAGCGGGGAGCGTGGTCACCGTTCTACGGTGCCGTCATCCGGCTCGCCCGGCGCCGGATGGTCAGTGCCTCTGTGGACACGGGGCCCGGTCCGCGAGCGTGGGTGGACAACCGGGTGCCATCACGGGGGCGCCGGTCCCGGCCATCAGTGGGCCTAGTGCCGGGTCAGCCGGCGAACTGCCTCGTGCAGCACCTCGTCCCGCTTGCAAAAGGCGAACCGCACCAGCGTTCGGGCCGCTTCGGGGTCGTCGTGGAAGACCGACACCGGGACCCCGACGACCCCCACACGACGCGGAAGATCACGGCAGAACTCCAACGCGTCCACGGCGCCCAGGGGGGCGGCGTCCGCCACGACGAAATACGTCCCCTGCGAGACCGCCACCTCCAAGCCGGCCGAGCGCAGCCCCGCCACGAGCAGGTCGCGTTTGGCCTGCAGGGATGCCGAGAATCCGGCATACGTCTCGTCGCCGAGGCCCAGGGCGACGGCGACGGCAGGCTGGAAGGGCCCCGAGCCGACGAAGGTGAGGAACTGCTTGACGGCTCGCACCGCAGCCACAGCCTCGGCCGGGCCGCTCACCCAGCCCACTTTCCAGCCCGTGGCAGAGAACGTCTTGCCGGCCGAGGAGATCGTCAGGGTGCGCTCCGCCATGCCCGGCAGCGCAGCGACCGGGACATGGGCGGAGCCGGCGAACACGAGGTGCTCGTAGACCTCGTCGGTGACCACCCACGCGTCGAACTCCCTCGCCAGAGAGCAGATCACGTCAAGCTCGGCCCGGCTGAACACCTTGCCGGTGGGGTTGTGAGGGGTGTTGAGCAGCACCAGCCGGGTCTTGGAGGAGAAGGCGGCTCGCAGGCTGTCCGCGTCGAGGCCGAAGTCCGGGAACCTCAGCACCGACGTGCGTCGCACCGCGCCGGCCAAGGCGATCGAGGCGGCATAGGAGTCGTAGTAGGGCTCGAAGGTGACGACCTCGTCGCCGGGCTCGCAGAGCGCGAGGATGGTGGCTGCGATGGCTTCGGTGGCGCCTACCGTGACCAGCACCTGGGAGCGTGGGTCGAGCTCGATCCCGTAGAAGCGGGACTGGTGGGCGGCGATCGCGTCGAGCAGCTCGGGCACCCCGGGACCGGGCGGGTACTGGTTGCGGCCCTCGTCGATGGCCTTCTTGGCCGCATCCAGCATCTCGCGGGGCCCGTCGGTGTCGGGAAAGCCCTGCCCGAGGTTGACCGCCCCGTGCTCGGTCGCCAGGGCCGTCATCTCCGCGAAGATGGTGCTGCCATAGCCGGCCATGCGGTGCACGAGGGGAGAGCCCATCGCCGCAGGCTATCCGTCGTCCCGACGCCGCGCTGGTATGCCGCCCGCCGGCCGGGCCTGGCGCCGTCAGCGGCCGGCGCGTACTCCCGATTTCACCAACCCCACGCGAGCCCGTACGATGGAGGGCGGTCGACGTGTGCTCGCATGCGCTGACCTAATTCGCGCGTCTTCTCGCCGGGTGACGAGGCATCCTCCGAACCCGGGGCGCACCCTGGCAGTCCGGTGACCGTGCCGGTGGGGTGCGTAGCAGGCGCCAGGCAGGTAGCCGCACGTACGCGGCATACCGACGAAACTGACAAGCACAAGGAGACACGGCATGGCCGTCGTTACCATGCGCCAGCTCCTCGAGAGCGGCGTCCACTTCGGGCACCAGACCCGTCGCTGGAACCCCAAGATGAAGCGCTTCATCATGACCGAGCGCAACGGCATCTACATCATCGACCTGCAGCAGTCGCTGACGTACATCAACAACGCGTTCGAGTTCGTCAAGGAGACCGTCGCCCACGGTGGCTCCATCCTGTTCGTCGGCACGAAGAAGCAGGCGCAGGAGCCCATCGCCGAGCAGGCGACCCGCGTCGGCATGCCGTACGTCAACCACCGCTGGCTCGGTGGCATGCTCACCAACTTCAACACGATCTCCAAGCGCCTCACGCGCCTCAAGGAGCTCGAGGAGATCGACTTCGACGACGTGGCCGGTTCGGGCCGCACGAAGAAGGAGCTCCTCATCCTCAAGCGCGAGAAGGACAAGCTCGAGAAGACCCTCGGCGGCATCCGCGACATGGGCAAGGTGCCCTCGGCCGTGTGGATCGTCGACACCAAGAAGGAGCACCTCGCGGTCGACGAGGCACGCAAGCTCGGGCTGCCGGTCATCGCGATCCTCGACACCAACTGCGACCCCGACGAGGTCGACTACAAGATCCCCGGCAACGACGACGCGATCCGCTCCGTCACCCTGCTGACCCGCGTGATCGCCGACGCCGTGGCCGAGGGCCTCATCGCCCGCAGCTCCGGTGGCAAGTCGCAGACCGAGGGTGAGGGCAACGTCGCGGGCGACGAGCCGCTCGCCGAGTGGGAGCGCGAGCTGCTCGGCGGCGACGCCGCCAAGGCAGCCGAGGCTGCTGCTCCGGAGGCCGGCGAGACCGCTGCCGCCGACGCGCCTGAGGCCGCTGCTGAGCCCGTGGCCGAGACCCCGGCCGAGACGCCTGCGGCCGAGACCGCTGAGACGCCCGCCGCCGAGGCTTCGACCGACGCCAACGCCTGAGACCTCGAACCGAAGGAACTGAGAGAGACATATGGCGAACTACACCGCCGCTGACATCAAGGCCCTGCGCGAGTCCACCGGCGCGGGCATGCTCGACGTCAAGAAGGCCCTCGACGAGGCTGACGGCGACCGCACCAAGGCCACCGAGATCCTGCGGGTCAAGGGACTCAAGGGCGTCACCAAGCGTGAGGGTCGCACGACCTCCAACGGCCTGGTCACCGCCAAGGCCGAGAGCGGCGTGGGCACGCTCGTCGAGGTGCTGTGCGAGACCGACTTCGTGGCCAAGGGCGAGAAGTTCATCGCGCTGGCCGACCAGGTCCTCGCGCAGGCCGTCACCTCGGGTGCGGCCGACGCTGACGCGCTGCTGAAGAGCACCCTCGGGGACGGTCGCACCGTCCAGGAGCTGCTCGACGAGGCCAACGCCACCATCGGCGAGAAGATCGAGGTCAAGCGGGTCGCCCGCGTCGAGGCGCCGGTCGTCTCCTCGTACTTGCACAAGACCAGCCCCGACCTGCCTGCGCAGATCGGTGTGCTGGTGGGTGCCGAGGCCGGTGACGAGACGGTCGTCCGCGATGTCGCCATGCACATCGCCGCCTTTGCCCCGACCGTGCTGAGCCGTGACGAGGTCGACGCCGAGACTGTCGAGAACGAGCGTCGCGTCGCCGAGGCCACCGCCAAGGAGGAGGGCAAGCCCGAGGCTGCCCTCCCCAAGATCGTCGAGGGCCGCGTCAACGGCTACTTCAAGGAGAACGTCCTGCTCGAGCAGCCGTTCGCCAAGGACGCCAAGAAGACGGTCACCAAGGTGCTCGACGAGGCCGGTGCGAAGGTGACGTCCTTCGCGCGCTTCCGCGTCGGCAGCTGACCTCAGCAGTAGTCCACAGCAGGCCCGCCCCTCTCGAGGGGCGGGCCTGCTGTGTAGGTGGTGGCCCTCGCCGTGGCTCAGAAGTCGGCCGGGCCCCAGAAATGCTGCGACTCAGAAGATGTGGACGCGCTGGTCCGGGGCCAGCCACATACCGTCACCCTCACGCACCCCGAACGCCTCGTGGAACTCGTCGCAGTTGCGGACGGCGTTGGCCCGGACCTCGGTCGGCGAGTGCGGGTCCAAGGCGAGCAGCCTGCGGGCCTCCTCGGGGCGCGCCTTGCCTGCCCATACCTGGGCCCAGCCCAGGAAGAACCGCTGGGCACCGGTGAATCCCTCGAGCACAGGAGGCTCCTGGCCCTGGGTGGCGATGCGGTATGCCGCGTAGCCGATGGCCAGGCCGCCGAGGTCGCCGATGTTCTCCCCCACGGTCAGCGCACCGTTGACCCGGCCGTCCGGTGCAGCCAGGGGTGAGAGCTCGCTGAACTGGGCCACCAACGCTCGGGTGCGCTCGTCGAAGCGCTCCCGGTCCTGCGGGGTCCACCAGTCCCGCAAGGCGCCCTTGGCGTCGTAGCGCGAGCCTTGGTCGTCGAACCCGTGACCGATCTCGTGCCCGATGACGGCTCCGATGCCGCCGTAGTTGACCGCGTCGTCGGCCTCGAGGTCGAAGAACGGTGGCTGCAGGATGCCCGCGGGAAAGACGATCTCGTTGAGCAGCGGGTGGTAGTAGGCGTTGACCGTCTGGGGCAGCATCATCCACTCGTCGCGGTCGATCGGGCCCCCGAGCTGGCCCAGCTGCCGGTCGAGCTCGAACTCGTTGGCCCGACGCACGCTCGCCACGAGGTCGTCGTCGATGGTGAGGCTCGAGTAGTCGCGCCACCGGTCGGGGTAGCCGACCTTGGGGGTGAAGGACGCCAGCTTCTCGAGCGCCTGGCTGCGAGTCTGCGGGCCCATCCAGTCCAGCGACTCGAACGAGCGCCGGAACGCCTCGACGAGGTTGCCGACCAGCTCGAGCATCCGCTCCTTGGCCTCTGGTGGGAAGTGCTCCTCGGCGTAGAGCTGACCCACGGCCTCGCCGATGGCGCCCTCGACCAGTGTGACGCCGCGCTTCCAGCGCTCGCGGTTCTCGGGCAGCCCGGAGACCACCCGCCCCGAGAAGGCGAACTCGGCCTCCACGAGCTCGGAGCTCAGCAGGGGGGCGCTGGACTCGACCAGGTGGAAGACCAGCCATGCCTGCCAGTCGGCCAGGGCCACCTCGTCCACCGCGTCGGACAGCCCGGTCAGGAAGCCGGGCTGGCCCACCACGACGTGGTCGAAGGCCTTGCGTGCCCCGAGACCCTCGACGTAGGCAGCCCACGGAACGTGGGGCGCCGTGGACTGCAGCTCGGCCCAGGTGAAGGGGTTGTAGCTCTTGACGGCGTCACGGGTGGCGACGTTGTCCCAGTGGTGAGCGGCGAGTCTCGTCTCCAGCGCCAGGACACGGTGCGCCGGAGAGCCGTCGTCCACCTCACCGTGGCCCAGTCCGCCCAGCTGCAGCATCCGGGCCACATGCGGGAGGTATGCCGCACGCACCTGCGCGTGCCGCTCCTCCCGGTAGTACGACTCGTCGGGCATGCCCAGGCCACCCTGACCCACATAGAGCACGTACTGGTCCGGGGCCTTGGCGTCCGGGGCCACCCCCATGCCCAGCACCCCCGGCATACCCTGTCGTTGCAGGCGGCCCATGAGCTGGAAGAGCGCCTCGGCGTCGCCCACCGCCGCGATGGCCGCGAGGTCGGGGTCGATCGGCGTCCGGCCGAGGGACTCCACCCGCTGCCCGTCCATGAACGATCGGTAAAGGTCGCCGACCTTGCGCGTGAGCGAGCCGGCCGGCGCGTCGCTCTGGGCGGCTGCGCGCTCGATGATGGCGCGCACGCGCTCGTCGGACTGCTCGCGCAGGATGTCGAACGTGCCGTACCGCCCACGGTCGGCCGGGATCTGCGTCTCGCGGACCCATCTGCCGTTGGCGAAGCCGAACAGGTCGTCCTGAGGGCGGACGCTGTCGTCGCGGTGGCCGGGGAGGATGCCTGTCCTCATGCTCGTGTCTCCTTCGTTCGGGCGTGGGCCCACCTTGCCACGAGGGGCTGACGGCGCCACCGAGACCTGCGGGATCCCGCGGATGTGGAAAGATCGGGGCACACCCACCCCAGGAGGATCTCTCGTGACCGCTGCCGCCGAGCAGACCCCCGCTCCGCAGACCGTCAGCCCGCACCGCAGGGTGCTTCTCAAGCTCTCCGGCGAGGTGTTCGGAGGGGGCAAGGTGGGACTGGCCCCCGATGTCGTTCGCGGCATCGCCCGGCAGATCGCCGCCTCGGTCCGCGAGGGCATCGAGGTCGCGGTCGTCGTGGGGGGTGGCAACTTCTTCCGCGGTGCCGAGCTGCAGCAGCAGGGCATGGACCGCACTCGGGCCGACTACATGGGCATGCTCGGCACCGTCATGAACTGCCTCGCGCTGCAGGACTTCCTCGAGAAGGAGGGCATCGAGACGCGGGTCCAGACGGCTATCGCCATGGGTCAGGTCGCGGAGCCCTACATCCCCCGTCGCGCGATCCGTCACCTCGAGAAGGGGCGCGTGGTCATCTTCGGCGCCGGCGCCGGGATGCCGTACTTCTCCACCGACACGGTGTCCGCGCAGCGCGCGCTGGAGATCAAGTGCGATGCGGTCCTGATGAGCAAGAACGGCGTCGACGGGGTCTACGACTCCGACCCGCGCACCAACCCGAGCGCCCGCAAGCTCGACGAGATCAGCTATGCCGAGGCCCTGCAGCAGGGGCTGCGGGTGGTCGACGCGGCCGCGTTCAGCCTGTGCATGGACAACAAGCTCCCCATGGTCGTCTTCGGCATGGAAGGCGAAGGCAACGTGGTCAGGGCACTGCGCGGTGAGAGGATCGGGACGCTGGTCACCCCCGGTTGAGCCCGCTCGCGCCCCCGCTTGGTCCGCCGACACCGCATGCACGAAGGAGCCCCACATGATTGAAGAGACCATCCTCGAGGCCGAGGAGAAGATGGAGAAGGCCGTCGAGGTCGCCAAGGAGGACTTCGCCGGCATCCGCACGGGTCGCGCGACTCCCGCCATGTTCAACAAGCTGATGGTGAGCTACTACGGCGCGCCGACGCCTCTGCAGCAGCTCGCGTCCTTCCAGACGCCCGAGGCGCGCACCATCCTCATCAGCCCGTTCGACAAGTCCGCTATGCACGAGATCGAGAAGACGCTGCGCGACTCCGACCTCGGTGTGAACCCCAGCAACGATGGCAACGTGATCCGGTGCGTGCTTCCGCAGCTGACGGAGGAGCGCCGCAAGGACTACATCAAGATCGCCCGCCAGAAGGGCGAGGACGCCAAGGTCTCGATCCGTAACATCCGCCGCAAGGCCAAGGACGAGCTCGACCGCCTCGTCAAGGACGGCGAGGTGGGCGAGGACGACGGCGCCCGCGGCGAGAAGGAGCTGGACTCCATGACCAAGAAGCACGTCGACACCGTGGACGACCTGCTCAAGGGCAAAGAAGCCGAGCTCCTCGAGGTCTGAGGCGCGCAGCCCAGAGACCAGAGCGCCGACACCGCGACAGCCCCGACACCAGAGACGCCCCACGATGAACCTGCCTGAGTCCCGCAGCGCGCGCCGCGAGTCGCGTCGCGACGCGTCGTCGGGGACCGCCTCTGGCGGCCGGCAGGGACAGCCGGGGAGGGGACAGCCGGGGCAGGGACAGCCGGACCAGCCCACGGGTTCCGGGGCCACGGAGCAGCCGGCTCGGCGGGCCTCCCGCGCTGGGCGCAACCTGCCCGCGGCCATCGGCGTCGGGGTCGGGCTCGGCATCGTGATCATCGGCTCGCTGCTGCTGCGCAAGGAGCTGATGCTCGTCATCGTCGTGGCCGCCATCGCGGTCGGCGTCTGGGAGCTGCGCCGGGGTTTGGGCCAGGTCGGCATCCACGTGCCGCTGGTCCCCAGCCTGGTCGGCAGCGTGAGCATGATCGTGTCGGCCTATCGGGGTGGAGGCCAGGCGCTGGTCCTGACGTTGGGTTTGACGTGCATCGGAATCCTGCTGTGGCGCATCGCCGACGGCGTGCAGGATGCGGTGCGCGACACCGCCGGCGGGTTCTTCGTCGCGGTGTACCCGTCCTTCCTGGCGGGCTTCGCTGCCTTGATGCTCGCGCCTTCGGATGGCGGCCGGCGGATCATCACCTTCATCCTGGTGACGGTGCTCAGCGACGTCGGCGGCTATGCGTTCGGCGTGCTGTTCGGCAGGCACCCGATGGCGCCCTCGGTGAGCCCCAAGAAGTCCTGGGAGGGCTTCGCCGGCTCGGTGTTCACCTGCGTGGTCGGGGGAGCTGTCGCCGTCCCTCTGCTCGTGCACGGACCGTGGTGGGGCGGTGCCGCTCTCGGTGCCTGTGCCGCGGTGGCTGCGACCGTGGGTGACCTCACCGAGTCGACGATCAAGCGCGACCTCGGCATCAAGGACATGAGCACCATCCTGCCGGGGCACGGCGGCGTGATGGACCGGCTCGACTCACTGGTGGTCGTGGCGCCGATCGCCTGGGCCGTGCTCGCGGCCGTCGCACCGCCCCACTGAGCCAGCGTGGTTGGGTCTGAGGGCGGCTCACCTGAGACACTGGGTCCACCATGACCACCGACCTCCCGGTACCCACGACGACGCCGACCACGACCACGACGCCGACCACCACGAGCGACGCCGGCTCGACCGAGTCTCCCACCGCTCCACCCAGGCCCGGCCAGCTCACCTTCACCGCGCCCCGCCGCGGCAAGCCCCCACGCCACCTGGCCGACCTGACCCCCGCGGAGCGCAAGGAGGCCGTGGTGGCGCTGGGCCATCAGGGCTTTCGGGCCAAGCAGCTCTCGACGCACTACTTCGAGCGCTTGGTCGACTCACCCGAGGACATGACCGACCTGCCCAAGGGTGTGCGCGATGACCTCGTCGCGGACCTGCTGCCGACGCTTCTGACGCCGCTCGTGCAGCGCACCGCCGACGACGGTGCGACCATCAAGTCTGCCTGGCGGCTGCACGACGGAGCGATCGTGGAGTCGGTCCTCATGCGCTACCCCAAGCGGGTGACGATCTGCATCTCCAGCCAGGCTGGCTGCGGCATGAACTGCCCGTTCTGCGCCACCGGCCAGGCGGGGCTGACCCGCAACATGTCCACCGCCGAGATCGTCGAGCAGGTGGTGTCGGCCGCCCGCCTCCTGCGCCGGGGCGAGCTGGCGGGTGGCACCGACGAGGACAGCGAGGCGCCGCTGCGCGTCTCCAACGTCGTGTTCATGGGTATGGGCGAGGCCCTGGCCAACTACAAGGCGGCCGTCGGGGCGATCCGCCGCCTCACCGACCCCGCCCCTGACGGCCTCGGCATGTCCGCTCGCGGCATCACCATGTCGACCGTGGGACTGGTGCCCGCGATCGACAAGCTGGCCGCCGAGGGCATCCCCGTCACCCTCGCGCTGTCTCTGCACGCTCCCGACGACGCCCTGCGCGACGAGCTCGTCCCGATCAACACCCGCTGGAAGGTCGACGAGGCCCTGGACGCCGCCTACCGCTACTACGAGACCACCGGCCGCCGCGTCAGCATCGAGTACGCCCTCATCCGCGACATCAACGACCAGGCCTGGCGCGCCGACCTGCTAGGCCAGAAGCTCGCGGCGCGGGGGCGGGGCTGGGTGCACGTCAACCCGATCCCGCTGAACCCCACGCCGGGCTCCAAGTGGACCGCCTCTCGCCCCGGTGTCGAACAGCAGTTCGTCGAGCGGCTGCGGGCCCGCGGCATACCCACGACGATCCGCGACACGCGTGGCCAGGACATCGACGGCGCCTGTGGCCAGCTCGCTGCGGCGACGGCCTGAGGCTTCGGCGTGCGATGAGCGCAAGGCGGGCCGGCCGCGAGTTCGTCCTGACCGTGTCGTGCCCGGACCGGCGCGGCATCGTGCACGCTGTGTCCGGCGTGATGCTCGAGCTGTCGATGACGATCCTCGACAGTCAGCAGTTCGCGGACGTCACCTCGGGGGAGTTCCACCTGCGGATGCATCTGGCGAGTGAGGGTGACCCGCTGCCGGTGTCTGACCTCGATGCGGCGATGGCTCCTGTGGTGGCGAGCTTCGCGATGACGTATGCCGCGAACGACCTGTCCCAGCCCCGGCGGGTGCTGGTGATGGTCAGCCAGCAGGGCCACTGCCTCAACGACCTGCTGTTCCGCGCGGAGAGCGGGGCGCTGCCCGTCGAGCTCGTGGCCATCGTGTCCAACCACGAGGACTTCCGGGGGCTGGCCGAGTGGCATCGGGTGCCGTTCCACCACGTCCCCGTGACGAGTGAGACCAAGCCGGCAGCGGAGGCCGAGCTGCTGCGGCTGTACCGGCACTACGACGCCGACACCATCGCGCTGGCCCGCTATATGCAGATCCTGTCGGCCGGTCTGTGTGCCGAGCTGCCCGGCCGGATCATCAACATCCACCACTCCCTGCTGCCGAGCTTCAAGGGCGCCAAGCCCTATACCCAGGCCCACGACCGCGGCGTGAAGGTCATCGGCGCGACCGCGCACTACGTGACGGCCGACCTCGACGAGGGACCGATCATCGAGCAGGACTTCCGTCGGGTCGACCACCGGATGAGCCCGGCCGAGCTGGCCGCCGCCGGTCAGGAGCTTGAGGCGATGGCCTTCGCCCGTGCTCTGCGCTGGCACGCCGAGCACCGCGTCGTCCTGCGGGGTCAGCGGACCATCGTCTTCGACTGACCCGTCAGCCGGCGTGAGCGTGGCCGTCGGCCGCGCGCTGCATCGCCCGGAGATAGCCGCGTGCCGCCAGCTGCTGCCCCCGCCACAAGAGCGGGCCGGCGAGGCGGGCGAGCGTCCAGGCGGGGGTGCTGTATGCGCGCACCACGGCATACACGTCCTCCCCACGACGCTCGACCAGGAACCCCTCCTCGCCGCTCTCGACATGGCCGGCCAGCGTGCCGTAGCCGAAACCCGTGCGACCGGGCTCCTCCGCGGTCCACACCACGCGGCACGGCACGGGCAGGACGACCAGTCTGCTGAGGATGTCGACGCCCACCGCGGCGCGCGGTGCGGTCGCCTGCGGGCGCAGGCCGATCCCCCGCTGGGGCGCATAGGTCATGACCGCCTGGGTCGCCCGCGCATACACGAGCTCGCCACGACCGAGCCGGCGCTCGAGCTCGAGGTGATGGAAGCCGCCCGGCATCGGCCCCTCGAGCGTCTGACCCTGCGGCTCGTAGGTGAGCGACAACGTCGCAAGGTCACTCAGGCGCATCGACGGCGCTCCGTCCGTCGACGACGATGGTCGTCGCCTCCTCCACAGTGTCGACGAGCTGCACCACCTGGCCGAAGGGTCGCCGACGACCGAGCGCCTGCACCGCAGGCCACACGGGGACCGTGACGGTCCAGTGCCGCCGTCCGACCAGCACGAGCGGGGCGAGCCGCGCGCCCGGGGCCGCGTAGAACAGGGGCGTCACCGCCTGGAAGATCTCCTGGACCGTGCCGGCAGCTCCCTCGAGCACGACGAGCCCGGCCGTGGAGCGGGCCAGCAGCCCGTCCTCACGGATCGCGTTGGAGAAGTACTTGCCGATACCGTCGCAGAACACGTTCGGTGGCTCGTGGCCATAGAACCAGGTGGGGATACCGATGCTGCGCGGCGTGCTGCTCGGGACCAGGTCGCGGCGCACATCGAAGGCGAGCATCGCCCAGTCGCGCACCGAGGGCCGGAACGTCGGCACCGTGGCCAGGCGGCCCAACGCGGAGACGAGGGTGCCTGGGTCGGCAGCCAGTGCTCCGAGGTTCGCGGCCTCCATGGCTCCAGGACCACCTCCTGTCGCGACCACGAACCCGGCGCTCGCCAGGGCGTGGCCGAGACGGGCCGCGGCGGCGTAGCCACTCGTGTCGCGGCCCAGGTCATGCCCGCCCATGACGCCCACGACGGGGCGCCCCTCGGTGAGCTCGTCCAAGGCGTCCGTCATGGAGTCGTCGTGGATCGCGCGCAGCAGTGTGACGAAGGCGTCGCGGTGCACGGCAGCGTCCAACATCCATTGGTACGCGAGGAAGTCCGGGGTCGCCTCGTAGCCATGCTGGGCCAGACCGGCATAGAGCTCGTCGGGGGAGTACAGCGTCGCGCGGTAGGGGTCGACGGGGGCCGCGGGATCGGTGGGGAAGATCAGGGCCCGGTGCGCGCGCAGGTGGGCGTCGAGCGCGGGCGGCAGCCGTCCCCCGAGGACGACCAGCCCCTCGACGTCGGTCCGCCTCAACAGCGGTGTCTCGTATGCCGTGAGGTCGAGGTCCTGCAGGCGCAGCCCGGTGAGTGGCTTCCCGGAGGCCAGCGCGCTGTCGAGGTCCTTGAGGCTCTCGATCTCGGTGACGGGCCGGCTCGAGGCACTGCTGCGTCGGGCGGCATCCATGGCCAGACTCTAGACGGGCCAGGGAGTGCCTAGGCTGCCCGGCATGGAGGGACCGTTCAGCCAGGTCGTGGCGAGCGCCGAATGGCGACAACAGGCGCAGGTGTGGCTGGAGGCTCGACTGACTGAGGCGGGCCATCGTCTCACCGGCGTGCCCGAGCAACGCCGCATCCGCCCGTGGTCCACCCAGCTGGTGGTGCCCACCGACCGGGGGCCGGTGTGGTTCAAGGCGAACTGCGAGGCGCTGGCGTTCGAGCCGGAGGTGCAGCGGGTGCTCTCGCTCCTGGTCGCCGACGAGGTCGACACCCCCTTGGCGCTCGACAGCGACCGGGGGTGGCTGCTCACGGCCGACCGTGGGTGGGCGCTGCGCGACCAGCGCGAGCCGACGCTCGACGACTGGCGAGCGGTGGTGCGTCTGGCGGCCACCCTTCAGCGGCGGGTAGCCGGCAGCGGCCCGACCCTGGTTGCGGCCGGGCTGCCCGACTGTGCGCCGGAGACCGTCGAGTCTCGTCACGAAAGCATGGTGCAACGGCTGTCTGCGCTGCCCCCAGAGCATCCATCGCACCTCGGCCCGTCCGAGGCGGCCACCTTGCGTGCCGGTTCAGGAGCGGTGAAACGGGCTGTGGAGGAGCTGATGGCGGCGCCGCTGCCGGCCACGTTCCAGCACGGTGACCTGCACCCGGGCAACGTCTTCGCCGTGGGCGGCGGCCTTCGGCTCTTCGACTTCGGTGACGCTCAGTGGGCGCATGCCCTGGAGGTGCTCGCGGTGCCCTACCGCTGGGTGACGCGGCTGACCCGGCTGCCCTGGAACCAGGTGCTGGACGCCTATGCCGAGGTGTGGTCGGACGTGGTCTCGCGGGCGGACCTGGAGCGGCTCCTGCCCGCCGCCATGGTCACGCATGCCGTCAACCGCTCGTTCACCTGGCTCGGCGCCATCGAGGGTGCGCAGGCAGACGAGCTGCAGGAGTGGGGCGACGCGCCGGCGTACTACCTTCGCCTGGCCCACGAGCCGCTTCCACCGGTCGTGGGGGACGAGGTCCCTAGAGGTTGCCGAGCACCCGGTCCACCGCGATCTCGATGACCACCCGCTGGGGGTTCGCTCGCGGCACGCGGTACCGCGCGGCATACCGCTGCTCGGCGTCGCGCACGCTCTGCGGGTCCTCCACCACACGGGCCGCGCCCTCCAGCGCCAGCCAGTAGCGCCCGTCCACCTGACAGAGGACTGCACGGGTACCGGCAGCGGCGTTGCGGGCCTTGCGGCTGGTGCGGCTCGTGATCACCCGGGCAGTGCCCGCGTCGTGGTCCCAGGTGAACCCCACCGGGACGACGTGCGGCGACCCGTCCGGGCGCAGGGTGGTCAGGGTCGCGAGGTGACGGGCGACGAGGAAGTCGAGCGCCTCGCGGGACAGGTCGTCGGGGGCGGTAGCCACGGGGACAGTCTGGCCGAGGACGGCATCAGCCGCGACCATCAGTCCCGGTGTGCCCGTGCCTCAGTGCCCTGTGCCTCAGTGCCCTGTGCCTCAGTGCGTCAGTGCCTCGTGCCTCAGTGTCCGGTGAGAGCCGCCAGGACGCGGCCGAGCTGGGCCGGTCGGCCGGTGCGAGCCTCCTCGCGGTCGGCTGCCTGGGCGAGCCGCAGCCCGGCGTTGACGCCGAGCCACCGGGCGGGCTCGGGCTCCCAGCGACGGCTGCGGTGACCGACCCACGGCAGCTGTGTGATGGCGGTATGCCGGCCTGTCACCAGGTCGGCAAGGGTCCGGCCGGCCAGGTTGGTCGCCGCCACGCCGTCCCCGACATAGCCACCGGCCCACCCGAGGCCGGTGGCCGGGTCGTGGCCCACGGACGGGTGCCAGTCGCGCGCGATGCCGAGCGGGCCGCCCCAGGCGTGGGTGAACCGGACGTCACCCAGCTGGGGGAGCAGGTCCCTCAGGGTGGCCCTGAGATCGGCGAAAACCGCTGCGTCCTGGTCGAACTCGCGACGGATTCGTGACCCGAAGTGGTAGGGCGCGCCCCGGCCGCCGAAGGCCAGCCGGCCGTCCACCGTGCGTTGTCCGTAGATGACCACGTGCCGGTGGTCGGTGAAGACCTCGCGGTCCGAGAGGCCCACCTCGGACCACTGCTGGTCGGTGAGCGGCTCGGTCGCGACCATGAGCGAGTAGACCGGCGCGACGACCCGCCGCAGACCGGGCAGCTGGGACGTCCACGCCTCCGTGGCGCGGAGGACGTGGCGGGCGCGGAGCACACCGCCGCCCGCCACGCGCACGAGTCCGGGCTCGATGGCGTCGACGCGCACGCCCTCGAGCGCCTGGGCACCCTGACCCCGCACGGTGGTGGCGAGCCCGTCGACGAGCCGCCGCGGGTGCACCCGGGCGCAGTGCGGGTTGAACGTCGCGCCGTGCACCGCGCTGGCCGCCAGCCGCTCGCGGGCCTCGGCGTCCGAGAGCCACTGCGTGCCCAGGCCCCACGTCTGGGCATGGGCGACCTCGGCCCGCGCTCTGGCCTCGTGAGCCGCGGAACGGGCCAGGGCCACCATCCCGCCACGATGGAACCCGCAGTCGATGCCTGCGGACTCCGCGGCCCGGCCGACCGTGACCACCGTGTCCTGCAACGCACGCACCATCGCGCCGGCGGCGGCGCGACCATGGCGTCGCGCGAGCGTGTCAGGACCGACGGGCCACAGCGCCGACACCCAGCCGCCGTTGCGTCCGCTGGCCCCGAAGCCGACGTGCTCGGCCTCAAGCACGACGACATCCAGGGACGGCTCCGCCTGGAGCAGGTAGTGCGCCGTCCAGAGCCCGGTGAAGCCACCCCCGACGATGACGACGTCGGCCTGGCGGGGGACCGAGGCGGGACGCCCGGGGACGGTGGAGGGCTCGGACGCACCGGCATCCGAGCCCTCCCACCACAGAGGTGAGCTCACCTCAGAGATGCGCCTCGGCGCCCTTGAGCACGGACCGCAGTCGCGACTCGATGTCGTCGAACTCGGCCTGACCGACGATCAGCGGGGGCGCCAGCTGGATCACCGGGTCGCCCCGGTCGTCGGCGCGGCAGTAGAGGCCGGCGTCGAACAGCGCCTTGGACAGGTAACCGCGCAGCAGGCGCTCGCACTCGTCGTCGTTGAACGTCTCGCGGGTGTCCTTGTCCTTGACGAGCTCGATGCCGTAGAAGTAGCCGGCGCCACGGACGTCACCGACGATCGGCAGGTCGCGCAGCTTCTCGAGCGTGGCGCGGAAGCGAGGCGCGTTCTCCTTCACGTGGGCGTTGAGGCCCTCGCGCTCGAAGATGTCGAGGTTGGCCATGGCCACCGCGGCAGACACGGGGTGGCCGCCGAACGTGTAGCCGTGCGGGAAGTAGGTCGTCCCCTTGCGGAACGGCTCGAACAGCCGGTCGCTGGCGATCATCGCGCCGATGGGGGAGTACCCCGACGTCATGCCCTTGGCGCAGGTGATGATGTCGGGCACGTAGTTGAAGTCGTCGCACGCGAACATCGAGCCGATCCGTCCGAAGGCACAGATCACCTCGTCGGAGACAAGCAGCACGTCGTACTCGTCGCAGATCTCGCGGACGCGCTCGAAGTAGCCGGGGGGCGGCGGGAAGCACCCGCCGGAGTTCTGCACCGGCTCGAGGAACACCGCCGCGACGGTGTCCGGACCCTCGAACTCGATGGCCTCGGCGATCCGGTCGGCGGCCCAGCGGCCGAAGGCCTTCTCGTCGTCGCGCAGGTGCTCCGGCGCGCGGTAGTGGTTGGTGTTGGGGACCTTGAAGGCGCCCGGCACGAGGGGCTCGAACATCTCCTTGGCCGCCGGTATGCCGGTGATCGACAGGGCTCCCTGCGGAGTGCCGTGGTAGGCGACCGACCGGCTGATCACCTTGTGCTTGGTGGGCTTGCCCACGAGCTTGTAGTACTGCTTGGCCAGCTTCCAGGCCGTCTCCACGGCCTCGCCGCCGCCGGTGGTGAAGAAGACGCGGTTGAGGTCTCCCGGGGCGCCGGCCGCGAGCCGCTCGGCGAGCTCGATGGCCCGCGGGTGGGCATAGGACCAGAGGGGGAAGAAGGCCAGCTCCTTGGCCTGCTTGGCAGCGGCGTCGGCGAGCTCGGCGCGGCCGTGGCCGACCTGGACGACGAACAGGCCCGACAGCCCGTCGATGTACTCGTTGCCGCGGTCGTCCCAGATCTTGTGGCCCTCGCCGCGGGTGATGATCGGCCAGGCGCCGCCGCTGCCACCGGCGTCCTTGGGCTCGAAGACGGAGTGCCGCGTGAAGTGGCCCCACAGGTGGTCCCTGGCGGCGTCGCTCATGAGCGTGCCCTGGGGCGTGTGGGTGTCGCTGGACGGCTCGAAGACTGCCGACGGTTCTGTGGTCATCGTGTTCCCCAGTTGTAGTGCTGTTTGTTGAGTTTCAGATAGACGAACGTCTCGGTGGTC
>NZ_DASYGF010000012.1:0-24118 GCF_036000045.1 Pedococcus sp. | reverse complement strand
TTCGAGTTCCACGGGACCCGCGCGGGGCTCGAGCGCGACTGTCGCCGCTACACCGAGCTGACCATCTATGGCTGGCGGGTGCTGCGGTACACGTGGCACGACGTCATGTTCCGGCCGGCCTGGGTGCGCTGGACGATCGAGACGCTATTGGCCGAGCTGGATGGTCGCCCGGCGGGCCGTCCTCCTGCGGAGGAACGACGTGCAGTGTTGGCATGACCGCGAACTGTGCGTGCTGAGATCAGTCGCCTCCGAGCCCTACTGCACGTCGGTGCGCCCTCGGATGCGCGACTTGAGCCAGGTCCACCGTGCCGACAGCCGCTCCTCGAAACCGCGGTCCGTCGGGCGGTAGTAGTCGGTCCGACCCTGCAGGTCATCGGGCAGGTAGGCCTGCTGCGCCACCCCGTCGGGCTCGGTGTGTGCGTAGACGTACCCGTCGCCGTGGCCCAGCCGGGCGGCGCCGGCATACCCGCTCCCCCGCAGGTGCGGCGGCACCGCTCCCCCACGCCCCGCGCGCACGTCGGCGATCGCCTCGTTGATCCCCACGTATGCCGCGTTGCTCTTGGGTGCGAGCGCGTTGTGGACCACGGCCTGGGCCAAGATGATCCGTGCCTCCGGCATGCCGATCTGGGCGACCGCGTGCATGGCCGCGACGGCCGTCTGCAGGGCCGTGGGGTCGGCCATGCCCACGTCCTCGCTGGCGGCGATGACGATCCGCCGCGCGATGAAGCGCGGGTCCTCCCCCGCCTCGAGCATGCGCGCCAGATAGTGCAGCGCCGCGTCGACATCGGAGCCCCGCATGGACTTGATGAGCGCCGAAGCCACGTCGTAGTGCTGGTCACCGGTCTTGTCGTAGCGCACCGCCGCGAAGGCCACCGCCTGCTCGGTGTGGGCCAAGGTGATCTCGACCGGCCCGTCGAGCACCTTCCCGACCGGTATGCCGTCCTGTGCCACTCCCGCAGCCGCCTCCAGCGAGGTCAGCGCACGCCGGGCGTCGCCCCCGGCGAGCCGGACCAGGTGCGCGGACGCGTCGTCAGCCAGGGCGTACTCACCGGCCAGACCGCGCTCGTCGGCGATCGCCGAGGCGAGCACGTCGGCCACCTCGGTGTCGCTGAGCGGGGCGAGGGTGATGAGCATCGAACGGGACAGCAGCGGCGCGATGACGGAGAACGACGGGTTCTCGGTGGTCGCCGCGACCAGGATGACCTGGCGGGTCTCGACCCCGGGCAGTAGCGCGTCCTGCTGTGCCTTGGTGAAGCGATGGATCTCGTCGAGGAACAGGACGGTCTGGCGGTCATACAGGTCCCGCTCACGAGCAGCCTGGTCCATTACCGCGCGAACGTCCTTGACGCCTGCCGTGACCGCGCTCAGCTCGATGAAGCGACGGTCCGCCGCGGTGGCCACGAGGTGGGCCAGCGTGGTCTTGCCCGTGCCGGGTGGGCCCCAGATGATGACCGACACCGGGCCGGCAGCCCCACCAGACCCCTCGACGAGCCGACGCAGCGGGCTCCCCGGACGCAGCACGTCCGCCTGGCCACGGACCTCGTCCAGCGACGCCGGCCGCATGCGCACCGCGAGCGGCGGGAGGGACGCCCCCGTCGACACGCCGCTCTCGCCGCCGCGAGCTACCGCGCCATAAGTCGGTCGCGACTGCGCCGAGAACAGGTCATCGCCGGCACTGGTTCCCACGACTGGCAGGCTATCTCCCGTGACCCACGCGCCCAGCCACGACGCCCCCCACCGCGACCGGTCACGAACGGGACTCTCCCGCCTGGGCATCGCCATCGCGCACCGGCCCAAGACCGTCATCGTCGTCTGGGTGCTGCTCGTGGCGGCCGGGTTCAGCGTGGCCACGGGTGCGTTCGGCGGCGACTCCCTCTTCACGCGGCTGCACACCGGGGAGCCGAGCGTCTCGGGTGAGAACGGCACCGGCCGTGACCTGCTCACCAAAGCAGGCGGCTCGCAGCTGTCGACGTACACCGTCCGGGTCGACGGCGTCGCCCTGGGCGCCACGCAGACGCGTGAGGCTGCGCTCGAGGTGGCGAACCAGGTCAAGGCCATCCCCGGGGTGGCCTCGGTCGTCATGCCGTACGTCGTCCCGGGGGGTCTGTCCGCTCCACCGGCCGCCGCGTTGCTCGAGAACGGATCGCCCAGCTCGAACGGGTTCGCGACCGTGGTGACCCTGGCGGGCAGTCCCGATCGGGCCACCTACCGCCGCATCGCCGCAGCCGTGCTGCACGCCTTCGACCCGCTCCGAACCGTCGCCCCGGGTGCCCAGGTCTCCGGCGGCGGGGTGCAGGACCTCATCGACGCCATCACGGGCCAGCTCCAGGTCGACCTGCGGACCGGCGAAGGCATTGCCCTGCCGGTGAGCTTCCTGGTGATGATCGTGGTCTTCGGCGGCTTCGTGGCGGCCGGGATGCCCATCGTGGGCGCGGTCGCGTCCATCGCCGGCGCTCTGGCGTCCCTGCTCGGCTTCTCGTACCTGATCGACCTCGACGCGACCGCGGTGAACGTCGTCACCGTTCTGGGGCTGGGCTTGTGCATCGACTACGGACTCCTGACCGTGAGCCGTTTCCGCGAGGAGCTCCGCCAGCGCGCCCGCGGCCTGCCCGCCGCCGAGATCACCCGGGAGATGATCCGGGCCGCCGCGGCCCGCACCGTCGACTCTGCCGGTCGGACCGTGGTCTTCTCGGGACTGACCGTCGCGATCTCGCTGGGTGGCCTGCTGGTCTTCGAGGCCCCACTGATGAAGGCGATCGGGGCGGCCGGAGTCTCCGTAGTCCTCATTGCCATGCTCGTCGCGCTGACGCTCATCCCAGCGCTGTGCGTCGTCGGTGCCCGCCGTCTGCTGCGGCGTGGCACGGAAATCGCACCCGAGGAGGGGGTCTTCTCACGTCTCGCGCAATGGGTTCACCGTCACCCGGTACCGATCATCGTCATCGTTCTGGTGGCCCTGCTCGGCCTGGCCATGCCGGCCCTCGACCTGCGGCTGACCTCGTCGGGGACCGGCCTGCTGCCGACGAGCTCCTCGACCCGGACGTTCTTCGACGGGCTCGCCACCGACTACCCACGCCTCGGGGCACCGGACGTCACCGTCGTGGCCAAGGCCTCCCTGGACCAGACGAAGGCGTATGCCGCCGGCCTGCGTCTTCCACCCGGCGTGGCTGTCACCGGGGTGGCCTCGGTTGGCAGCGGGCTGAGCGTCGTGCGCCTCGACGCTCCTGGTGGCCCGCTCGACGACCCTGCCCGTGCGCTCGTGCGTCAGCTCAAGACCGAACGGCCACGGTTCACGACCTACGTCACCGGGTCCGCCTCCGGGCTCCAGGACTTCATCGACTCGATGTGGCAGCGAGCGCCCTATGCGTTCGCGCTGGTGGCTCTCGCCACGCTGATCCTGTTGTTCCTCATGACGGGGTCGGTGGTGATCCCGGTCAAGGCGCTGCTGCTCAACGTCGTCTCGCTCGGCGCCTCCCTGGGGGTCAGCGTGTGGGTGTTCCAGCAGGGCCATCTGCAAGGACTGCTGGACTTCTCCTCCGTGGGTGCGGTGGAGTCCACGATTCCACTGCTGGTGCTCTCGTTCGGCTTCGGACTCTCGATGGACTATGAGGTGTTCCTGCTGTCTCGCATCGTCGAGCTGCACGAACAGGGCCACGACAACGACGAGGCGGTGGTGCTCGGCCTGCAGCGTTCGGGGCGCATCATCACCTCAGCGGCCCTGCTGGTCGTCATCGTGTTCAGCGGTTTCGTCGCCGGGCAGCTGCTGGCCATCAAGGAGACGGGTGTCGGCCTGGCCACCGCCGTGGCCCTCGATGCGACGCTGGTCCGGATGCTGCTCGTCCCTGCCACCATGACCCTGCTCGGCGACTGGAACTGGTGGGCGCCAGCGGGGTTGCGGCGCTGGCACTCGCGATTCGGGATCACCGAGTGACCCTGGAACACCTGACCTCACACGCCGAGATCCTCGACCACTCGGCGGATGATGCGTTCGTCCGGTACGACCTGCCGACGGCGCTCGAGCAGCCTGGGTGGGGTTACGGCGACGCCCTGGCAGTGCCCCGCCTCAGCCAGCTGCGTCGCCTCGGGCTGCTCGTCATGGGCCCGGTCACCGAGGTCGACCACCTCGTGGGCGAGCTCGTCGCGAGGGACCTGCTGCCCCATGACGTCGGCAGCGTCACGGTCGCGGCGCCAGCCCTTCCCGGGGTCGCGGCCCACCTCGACCTCGCCGACGGCAACGACTGGGAGTGGATGTATGCCGCGGCCGAGCCTTCGGCGGTCGCTGCGGAGGATCGGCTCGTGAGCCTGTCCGAGACCGACCTGCCGGACCTCCAAGGTCTACTGGAGCGCGCCAACCCACGCACGGATGCGCGGCCCTTCGAGTCCCCGGACCAGACGTGGGTCGGTGTTCGTGATGCGGTCGGGCGGCTGGTGGCTTGCGGCGTCCGCGAACCCAACCACGCCGGCTATCCGATCCTCTCGGGCATCACGGTTGACCCGGCGCAGCGAGGCACCGGGCTGGGAGTGGCGGTCACGGCATACCTCACCCGGCAGGCGGTCGCCGAGGTCGGGGTGTGCACCCTGGGGATGTACTCCGACAACGACGTCGCCCGGCGCGTCTACACCGGGCTCGGGTACGGGGACATCCACCGCTGGTCGAGCCGACGGCTGGCGCGCGCCGTCTCGTCTGCCTAGGTTCGACAACCTCCGCAGCAGGACCAGCAACGGCAGCAGCAACGGCAGCCGTTGCGCGCCCCTGCGGTTGGGAGCACGCTGGCCAGGTGACCATCGACCTGTCTGCCCAGTGGCGAGCTGGCCTGGCGGAACTGCGGTACGCGAGCACGCCGAAACGGCTGCTCGCCACCCTCGATGGCGAACCGGCGCTCGACACGACGGACGCGCTGCTCGTGTGGGAGCCCCGCCGGGTCGTGCCGCACTACGCGGTCCCGGCGCGGGACCTGCGGATCGGCCTCGAGGAGCTCGCCTCGGCGCCACCGCCTCCCGACCTGCCGCCGGTCATGGGTCCGCAGCACTTCTCCCTGCATACCTGCGCCGGCACCGCGCTAGCGCCCACGTCGGGTGCCTGCGCCGGGGTGGAGGTGGGGTTCCGGCCGGACGACCCGGCGCTCGGAGGCCGGATCATCCTCGACTTCGCGCGGTTCGAGTGGACCGAGGAGAACGAGCCGGTCATGGGTCACGCCCACGACCCCTTCAAGCGGATCGACGTTCTGCGCAGCGACCGGCATGTCGTGGTGCGGCTCGGCGACACCGTGCTGGCCGACTCCCGTCGCGCCCATGCGCTGTACGAGACGTCGTTGCCGGTGCGGTGGTACCTGCCCAGAGAGGACGTGCGCATGGACCTGCTGACGCCGTCACAGACCCACTCCGTCTGCGCTTACAAGGGTAGGGCGAGCTACCTCAGCGCCGAGCTGGAGGGTGGCGCAGACATCGGATGGTTCTATCCTGACCCGCTCCACGACGCGCTGCGGGTGCGAGACCTCGTGGCTTTCTGGTCTGAGCGGACCGACCTGACCGTCGACGGGGTCCGCGTGAAAGGACGTATGCCGGGTGCGGCAGCGGGCGGGCCACAGGACAGGGCTGCGGGGGGCGCGCCGTGACCGAGCCCGATCCGGCCGCGACCAACCCCGGCCTCTACACGGTCGTCTTCGAGAACGACGAGGTGCGCGTCCTGGAGTACCGCGACAAGCCGGGCGACCGCACCACGCCGCACGCCCATCCCGACAGCGTCATGTACTCGCTGACGCCATTCCGTCGCCGGCTGCGCTCGGCAGGCCTCGAGCGCGACGTCGAGCTCGCGGCTGGTCAGGTCAGCTGGCTCCCCGCGCAGGTGCACAGCGGAGAGAATATCGGCGACACCGATACGCACGTGCTGTTCGTGGAGCTGAAGGTCGGCTCGCACGAGCGGCTGCCGCGCGAGCACGAGTTCCTGCCCGAGGTCGAGCTCGGGCCGCACGGCGTCTGACTCGACCTAGTTCTCGCTATCGTCCGCCGGTTCCACCAGCACCACTGCACGCGGACTGCCTGCGAGGCCCGGGGAGTTCGCCGGGGTCGACCACACCTGGGACTCGAGGAACCCGCGGAAGGCGGTGGCCTGCTGTGGCGAGTCGAAGTCGAGCTGCAGGACCACGTACCGGGGGTCCTCGACCGGTTGGTGGATCCGTTCCGCCGTGACCCCCGCGGCGGCCCTGCGTTCGGCGAACCGGTCGAAAGCTGTCTTCCACGTGGCGTAGTCCGTGATCGCGTGCTCGATGTGCAGGGTCGCCATGGCCCGAGTGTCCTCGCGCGGGCACCCCGACGCCAGGGTGGCTGGGCTCAGGCCTGTGTGGAGGCCTGAGCGGGAGCCGGTATGCCGTCCTGCGCGTCGGAGGCAGCCGCCGGCTGTGCGTCGACTCCGGCCTCCTTGCGCTGCTGCGCCGTGATCGGCGCCGGAGCCGCGGTCAGCGGGTCGTAGCCGCCACCGGACTTGGGGAAGGCGATGACGTCGCGGATCGAGTCCGTGCCCGCCAGCAGGGACACGATGCGGTCCCAGCCGAGGGCGATGCCACCGTGCGGCGGTGCGCCGAACGCGAACGCGTCCAGCAGGAAGCCGAACTTCTCCTGGGCGTCGGCCTCCGACAGTCCCATCACCGCGAACACGCGTTCCTGGACGTCCCTTTGGTGGATACGGATGGACCCGCCACCGATCTCGTTGCCGTTGCAGACGATGTCGTAGGCGTAGGCGAGCGCCGAACCGGGGTCGGTGTCGAAGGTGTCGAGGAACTCGACCTTGGGCGAGGTGAACGCGTGGTGCACGGCAGTCCACGCGCCGGCTCCCACCGCCACGTCTCCGGCCGCCACGGCTTCCGAGGTCGGCTCGAACAGTGGCGCGTCGACGACCCAGAGGAAGGCCCAGGCACTCTCGTCGATGAGCTCGCACCGGCGCCCGATCTCCAGCCGGGCCGCGCCGAGCAGGGCGCGCGACGACTTCGTCGGGCCGGCGGCGAAGAACACGCAGTCGCCGGGCTTCGCCCCGACCAGGTCGGCGAGACCTGCTCGCTCTGCCTCGGACAGGTTCTTGGCGACGGGGCCGGACAGCTCCACGGAACCGTCCGCGGTGCCTTCGTTGACCAGCACGTAGGCCAGCCCCCGGGCGCCGCGGCTCTTGGCCCAGTCCTGCCAGGCGTCGAGCTGCTTGCGCGGTTGCGACGCGCCGCCGGGCATGACGACAGCGCCCACGTACTCGGCTTGGAAGACCCGGAAGGGCGTGTCGGCGAAGTAGTCGGTGCAGTCGACGAGCTCGGCGCCGAACCTCAGGTCCGGCTTGTCGGAGCCGAACCGAGCCATCGCCTCCGCATAGCTCATCCGCGGGAACGACGAGGGCAGCTCGACGCCGATGAGCGCCCAGATCTCTCGCAGGAGAGCTTCGCCGAGCTCGATGATGTCGTCCTGCTCCACGAACGACATCTCGATGTCGAGCTGGGTGAACTCCGGCTGGCGGTCGGCGCGGAAGTCCTCGTCGCGGTAGCAGCGGGCGATCTGGTAGTACCGCTCCATCCCGGCGACCATCAGCAGCTGCTTGAACAGCTGCGGGCTCTGCGGGAGGGCGTACCAGGAGCCCGGGGCCAGGCGGGCAGGGACGAGGAAGTCGCGAGCGCCTTCGGGCGTCGACCGGGTCAGGGTCGGCGTCTCGATCTCGACGAAGTCGCGCGCGCCGAGGACGGAGCGCGCCGCAGCGTTGACCCGCGAACGCAGGCGCAGGGCTGCGCCTGCCGACGAGGCACCAGGACGGCGCAGGTCGAGGTACCGGTACTTGAGTCTGGCCTCCTCGCCCACCGTGACGCGCTCGTCGATCTGGAACGGCAGCGGCGCGCTCGGGTTGAGCACCTCGAGCCGGCTCGCGACGACCTCGATCTCGCCGGTCGGCAGGTCAGGGTTCGCGTTGCCCTCGGGGCGGGTGCGCACCTCGCCGACCACCAGCACGCAGAACTCGTTGCGCAGGTCGTGCGCGCCGCCCTGCTCCAGCACCTCGTCCCGGACGACGACCTGGGCCACGCCGCTGGCGTCCCGCAGGTCGAGGAAGGCCACGCCCCCGTGATCACGCCGCCGCGCCACCCAGCCGGTGAGCGTGACGGTCTGACCGGAGTGGTCGGCGCGCAGGGTGCCGGCCTCGTGGGTGCGGAGCACAGGAAGTCCTTCGATCTCTGGGTGGCAGGAGCCCGCCCATCCTACGGACTGTCCAGCACGGCGACCGAACCGGTTTGGCCGCCCGGACTCTGTCGCCCGAACTCTGTCGCCCGAACTCTGTCGCTCAGCCTCTGTTGCGCTCGTCCTGTCGTGCTGGTCCGGTGGCGCTGGTCCTGTCGTGCTGGTCCGGTCGCGGGCCTCAGTCGAGCAGGTCACCGTCGACGTAGACCCAGTGCCCGGCCCTGCGCACGAAGCGGCTGCGCTCGTACAGCGTCCCGCCTTCATGGAAGGCCTGGAACTCGACCTCGCCGGTCCGGTCGTCGTCCCGGCCGTCCGCCGTCGCCAGGACCGTCAGGCGCAGCCAGCTCGGCGTACCGTCCAGCCGCATCTGGGCAGGTCGCGTCCGTGGGTGCCAGGTGCGCATGAGATAGCGCTCGTCGCGCCGGACGTATGCCGCAAAGCGCGAACGCATCAGCTCCTCCGCCGTCCGCGCCTCCCGGACGCCCAGATGCAGCGGCTCGCAGCAGGCGGCATACGCCGCCTCGTTGCCGCACGGGCATGCGGTGGTGCTCACCGTCCCGAACGCGCTCACGAACGGCCGAGGTTCTCGTGGTCCATCCCGCAAGGGTAACCCCGCGCTACGGGACTTCGCGTGCGACGGAGGGCAAAGGCCCAGGTCAGCCGCCTGATCGGAACGAACGGTGGCTCGGCCACGGCGCATCGGGGGCACGCAGGGTCGTCCATCCGAGCTCGCGTGCCGCCAAGGCGGCGAGCGCCGCGATGGTCAGCGTGGGGTTGTGGACACGGCCCGCGAGCACCGCGTCACGGACCGCCTCGAGCGGCACCCAGCGCAGCGGCATACCGAGCTCCTCGCCGTCGCGCTCGTGCCGGTCGGCATGCGGCACGTCGGCCAGGTCCCGGGCGAGGTAGACCCGCAGCGCCTCGTCGAGGCCGCCAGGCGAGCTCACGTAGTCGGCCAGCACGTGCCAGGTCGAGGCGACGAGGTCGGCCTCCTCGTGCAGCTCCCGTGCCGCCGCGACGTGCGGCGCCTCGCCGTGGACGTCGAGCAGGCCCGCCGGGATCTCCCACTCGAAGGCGCGCACGGGGTGGCGGTACTGCTGGATGACACAGAGTCGGTCCTGGTCGTCCAAGGCAGCTACCGCGACAGCGCCGGGGTGACGGACGTACTCCCGGGTGACCACCCCGGCCTCACCGAGGTCGACCCGGTCGCGCACGACGTCCCAGACCATGCCGTGCAGGGCGGTCTCGGTGTGCAGCACCGGGCGCGCCTCGTGCCGGTCGGCGAGCTCACCCGCGAGCTCACCCGCGGGCTCGCTCGTGCGCTCGTCAGCCCCCTCGCCAGCCATCGTCAGCCTTCGTCAGACGTGCGCGTCGGCGGTGGGACGGGGGCGCTCCACCTCGACGAGCCGGGCCGCCCGCTGGGCGTCGATCGCGGCCTCGACGAGGCCGGCGAACAGCGGGTGGGCGCGGTGCGGGCGCGACTTGAACTCCGGGTGCGCCTGAGTCGAGACGTAGTAGGGGTGCACCTCGCGGGGCAGCTCGACGAACTCGACGAGATTCTTGTCCGGGGACAGGCCGGAGAAGACCAGGCCCGCCTCCTCGAGCTCGCCGCGGTAGCCGTTGTTGACCTCGTAGCGGTGCCGGTGGCGCTCGTCGACCGCGACCGCGCCATAGGCCTCGGCGATGACCGACCCCTCGGTGAGCTTGGCCGGGTAGGAACCCAGCCGCATGGTGCCGCCGAGGTCACCTGCACCCTCGACGAAGGCCTTCTGCTCCTCCATCGTGGCGATCACCGGAGCGGGCGTCTCGGGGTCGAACTCCGTGGAGCTGGCACCCGTGATGCCGGCGACGTTGCGGGCGTACTCGATGACCATGCACTGCAGGCCGAGGCAGATCCCCAGTGTGGGCACGCGGTGCTCGCGGGCCCACTTCAGTGCTCCGAGCTTGCCCTCGATGCCGCGGACGCCGAAGCCACCCGGCACCAGCACGGCGTCGACTCCGCCGAGAGCCCTCTGGGCACCGGCCTCGGTCTGGCACTCGTCGCTGGCCACCCAGCGGATGACCACCTTGGCGTCATGGTGGAAGCCGCCCGCGCGCAGGGCCTCGGTCACCGAGAGGTAGGCGTCGGGCAGGTCGATGTACTTGCCCACCAACGCGATCTCGACGGTGTGCTCGGGGCTGTGCACGCGCCGCAGCAGCTCGTCCCAGTCGTGCCAGTCCACATCGCGGAAGTTCAGCCCGAGGCGTCGGATGACGTAGGCGTCCAGGCCCTCCTTGTGCAGCACCTTGGGGATGTCGTAGATGCTGGGGGCGTCGACTGCGGCAGCACAGGCCTCGGTCTCGACATCGCACATCAACGAGATCTTGCGCTTGATGCCGATCGGGATCTCCCGGTCGGCCCGCAGCACGAGACCGTCGGGCTGGATGCCGACCTGGCGCAGGGCGGCCACGGAGTGCTGGGTGGGCTTCGTCTTGAGCTCGCCGCTGGGCGCGAGGTAGGGGACGAGCGAGACGTGCAGGAAGAAGACGTTGTCGCGGCCGACGTCGTGCCGGACCTGACGCGCGGCCTCGAGGAACGGCAGCGACTCGATGTCGCCGACCGTGCCACCGATCTCGGTGATGATGATGTCCGGGGCCTCGGCTGCGGCGACCCCGGGAGCGCCGGCCGCCTGGGCCCGCATCCGCTCCTTGATCTCGTTCGTGATGTGCGGGATCACCTGCACGGTGTCACCGAGGTACTCGCCGCGCCGCTCCTTGGCGATGACCTGGTTGTAGACCTGGCCGGTCGTCACGTTGGACTTGCCGACGAGGTTGCTGTCCAGGAAGCGCTCGTAGTGGCCGATGTCGAGGTCGGTCTCGGCGCCGTCCTCGGTCACGAAGACCTCGCCGTGCTGGAACGGGTTCATGGTGCCTGGGTCCACGTTGAGATAGGGATCCAGCTTCTGCATGGTGACGCGTAGACCACGCGCCCGCAGCAGATGTCCGAGGCTTGAGGCCGTCAGGCCCTTGCCGAGCGAAGAGGCAACGCCCCCGGTCACGAAGATGTGTTTCGTCTGCACCACCACGGGATTCAAGCCTACGTCATGGAAGGCAGCGCGGTGTACCACTGGTGCCAGCGACGCGCCGTGGTGGTGCTGTCGTCCCATGTCGCGGCGCGTTCGCGGCCTTGGGCTGAGAGCCGGTCACGCAGCAAGGGGTCGTCGAGCACCGCGTGCACAGCACGCGCCAGCGCCTCCGGGTCGCCCGCGGGGACCAGCACCCCTGCCCCGTCGAGGAGGTCGCGCAGTCCCCCGGCGTCGGTGCCCACGACGGGTGTGCCTGCAGCCATGGCCTCCTGCACGACCAACGCCCGCGCCTCCCACCGGCTGGAGAGCGCGAACACCTCGGCCGCGCGCAGCCAGCGCTCGGGATCCGGCCGCCGTCCGACGAAGTGCACCGACGCCCCGACCGCAGCGGCGCGCTCGACGAGAGCGGCCTGCAGGGGCTCGTCACCTCCTCCGACCACCACCCACACGGGGCTGGGCGACCCTGCGCTCCCCTGCCCCGGAGTCGTGCGACGCTTCGGTGTCGCCGCGTCGACGAGGGTCCACAGGTCCTTCTGGGGCGCGATCCTGGCGATGGTCAGCACCAGCGGGCTGCCCGGCGGCGCGTCGACACCGTTCTCCCGCAACAGCTCCGCGGCCTGGCCTCGCCGTTCGTCGGCATCGAGGGTATGCCGCCCCAGCAGCTCAGGGACCCGCGGTGATGGAACGGGGGCGAGCCGGACCCGGCGCGCCCCGTGGCGCCGGGCCGCCTCGACCAGATCGCTGCTGGCCCCGGTCACCAGTGTCGCGCGATGGGCGACGAACCACTGAGCCCACCGTGAGACCAGGGCCCTCGCACCGCCGACCTCTACGAGGTCGTTGTGCAGGCTCACCACGACCGGCGTCCCCGTCGCGACGGTCACCAACGTCGCGAGCAGGCCGGCCTGATGACCGTGCGCGTGGAGCACGTCGGCTGCTACGGCCACTCGGCGCAGCCGCCAGAGACCGCGGGCGCTTCCCACGGCGCCCGCGGCCCGTCCGGGCCACCAGAGCCGGGCGTGGGGAAGGTCGAACCGGCTCGCGGTCACCGGGTCGGTCACGACGACGACCTCGTCGCCGAGCCGCCGCAGCTCCTGTGACAGGTCGGCGGCCTGGGTGCCGATGCCACCGGTGCTGCGACCGACCAGCTGCACGACCCTCATGCGCCGTCCTTGCGTGCGCCGCTTGAGCGCCGGCGGACGACCGCGAACCCCTCGCGGTCGGTAACGAGCATCATCGCGCCGTAGACCGTCGCCGTCACCACGGCCACGAGGACGCCCACCGCGAGCGACCCCCACAGGGAGGTCGCGGCCAGGGCTCTCGCGATCACGTCACCGACGGCGAGGGCCAGCGCCATCGCCACGACCGCCGACCTCAGCGTCCGTCCGCTGCCCTGCAGCGCCTGCTCTCCCCAGGCACCCCGGACGAGCGTCACCAACAGGAGCGCGGTGAGGGTCATGCCCAGCGTCGACGCGACGCCCAGGATGCCGAGGACCGTGCCCGCTCCGGCGTGTGAGGGCACGAACGCCAGTGGGGCGAGTGCCGCCAGGAGCCAGCCTGCGGCGACGGCCAGCGCGGCGTGGATGGGACGGCCACGGACATAGAGGGCCCGCGTCAGCAGCGCCGTGACGCCGAAGCCGACGACCCCGGGTGCATAGGCCGACAGCGCGCCCGGCAGCGCGGCTAGTGCTGGACCCCCACCGCGGTGCGCGCCCCGGTCGAGAGCCTCGAAGAAGGAGCCCATCGGGGCGGAGACGGCCATCAGTACTGCCGCCGCGCCCGCGGTCAGCAGCACGATGGCCTGCAGAGCACGGGCCAGCGTGTCGCGCGCAGCTGTACCGAAGCCGCTGCTCGCCTCGGCGGCCGAGGAGTGCGCCAGCGCGGGGAAGGCGGAGGTGGCCACAGGAACGGCCAGCACGGCATACGGCAGGAGATAGACGGCCTGCACATAGGTGAAGACGTTGACCACCCCCACCGACGTCGTGCGGTGGTGGGTGACCCACAGCGTCGTGAACACGGCGGCCTGCTGGGACACCAGCGCCAGCACCCCGGCCGAGGCCAGTGACCGGGCCCGCGGGGCCAGTCCTGTCGGGAACCTCAGCGTGGGCCGGAGCCGGACACCCGCCCGCGCCACCGGCACGAGCAGCGGCAGGCTGAGGACGACGACGCCCAGGGTGGTCCCCCCGGCCAGGACCCACACGGCGGCGGCGGGGACCGAGTCGGCCGACCGGCCCGGGCCGGTCACCGCGGCATACGCGAGGTAGGCCCCGATCACGACCAGGCTGGACAGCAGCGGGGCCAAGGCGGCCGCGAGGAACCGGCGGCGCGCTTGGAGCACACCGGTCAGGACGATGCCGATGCCGTAGAGCAGGACCTGGGGCGCGAACAGGACGAGCATGCGTGCGCCCAGGCCTGTCTCGGCGGCGGTCGCCGAGGCGCCGAGCAGGGCCCTGCTGACCCACGGTGCTGTCAGCGCGAGCACCACGCTCAACGGCGCGAGGACCGTCACGGCCCACGTCAGCAGTGCCGACGCGGCCTGGTCCGCCTCACGGTCGCGGCCGACGGCGAGCTGGCCGGCCACGAGGGGCACCGCGACCGCGGCCAGCACCCCGCCCGCAGCCACCTCGTAGACGATGTTGGGCAGCATGTTGACGGTCTGGTAGGTGTCGCCGACGCCGGCGCTCCCGACCCCGCCCGAGAACACCAGGGTGCGCGCGAAACCGGCGATCCGGGCGAGCAGCGTGGCCACCGCGATCACGCCTGCGGCCCGGGCCACCGACGTGGAGACGGCCCTCGCGGTCACGGGCGGCCCAGGGCGTCGAGCTCTCGCAGCACCGGGGTGGACTCGATGACCCTGGTGAACGACACCTTTTCCGAGGCCAGCGTCAGGGCGGCCAGTACGGCGAGGGCGCCCCAGCGCCCCCCGCGTCCGGTCCGCTGCACGAGAGCGGCGCCCAGGAGCGCTCCGGCGGCGTTGGCGCCGGTATCGCCGAGCATCGCCTCACCCGCGAGGTCGGGAGCCAGGACGCCCAGGGCCGCGCCCACCGCCGCAGCCGCGGCAATGGCAGAGGCGCCGGTAGAGGCGCCGCCATCACGCCCGCCCGAGGAGGGCGTCCACCTCGGTCGCGTCCCCATCAGTCCCAGGGCCACGGTGGCTTTGAGGGCTCGACCGGGCCGGAGGTCGAGCAGGTTGAGCAGGTTCGCCGAGCCGGCGACGACCGCTCCCCCGACGAGGGTGTCCAGGACGGTACGGTCTCGCTCCCGGCCGGCCCGGTCGATGAGCACGGCGCTCGCCATGCCACTCGCCACCAGCCCGATGACCTTCACGGCGCCCGTCGTCACCTCGCCTCGCGCGAGTGCCGACAGGTGTCCGTAGAGCCCCTTGCGGCCCGCGTCGCCCCGGTGGTCGTCGAGGGCGCCCAACCCGGCCGCGGCCGTCGCCGCCAGCACCGGCCCGGGCCCCGCACCGAGGAGCGCGGCGGCACCCAGGGCGCCGGCGGCATACGCGGGGCCTTCGAGCAGGGTCACCGTGCGGCCGGCGTGGTTGGTCCGCTCCCACGGGGCGACCCCCCCGGGCGGATTCGCACGCAGCAGCCGCAGGCTCGCGGCGGCGAGCACCCCTGCGACGACGCCGGACGCGAGTGCGCGCATGGCCTACTTCGTCGCCATCTGCGGGAAGGAGGCGCCCGCGTCGCCGGCCAGGCCGTACTGACCGGCCTTGCCCGTCAGCTGCTCGACGAGGCCGAGCACGACACTGGCCTGCCCCATGGGGATATCGCCGTCGTCGACGGTGGACAGGTGCTTGGAGATGTCGCCGTCGGCGCGCGCCGCGGTGATGACGGAGCTCTCGTCCTTGGTCGTCGCCGGGACCGTGGGCCCGACGAGGACGGCGCCCGACCCCGCCGTATCCAGGGCCGAGGCCAGAGCTGCGAACGCCTGTGCCCGAGCGTCCCGGGCGGCCGCGTCACTGCCCGTCACCGGTCCCGCGACCACCACGGCGAGGCTCGCCGGGCTGATGTGGTCGGGCGTGTAGCGGATGAGGTCGCCCGTGCTCAGCCCTTGGAGCGCCGCGGTCGCGCCGTTGCTGGCCGCCGGGCCGCTGCTGCCGTGAGCGAGGACCGCGCGCGCCAGCACCGCATCCACGACCTCTCCGGTGGTCTGGTCGGGGGGCACCTGTACCTGGAGGGCCAGCTGCTGACCCAGGGTAGCCCGGAACGTGGCCTTGTCGGGGTCGGCCCAGGCATCCTGAACCGTCACCGTCGAGCCGATCCGAGCACCGGCCGCAGTGAGGGAGTCGGTGGTGGACTTGACCAGGCCGCCCTCGGCACCGGGCAGCACGATGACGCTGACGGTCGTGTTGCTGAGCCGGCCGCTCAGCAGAATGCGGTTGCTCGCCGCCGAGAAGTCGTCTCTGGCCTGGTTGCCCTTGGTCGCGCTGTCGAGCTCGCTCCGCAGTGCGGCCTTGTCGTCGCGCAGGTTCTTGACCTCGGAGGTCAGGGTGTTGCCGATGTCCTCCTTGAGCGGACCGGCTCCCAGCACGATGCCCACGGCGAGCGCGAGGAAGATCGAGACGATGGAGACGAGGTGGTAGCGAAAGTCGATCACGTGACGATTCCTACGACGAAGGACCAGAAGTCGTCCCACCGGGCGCCGAGCACCAGGAGGAACGTGCGACCACCGGTCGTGGAGTACAGGGCGGCGAACAGCGCGCTGAGCCCGACCAGGAGCATCAACGTGAGGTAGAGGTTGGAGATCCGTGAGCGGTAGAGCCGGCTGACCCCTTTGGCGTCGACCAGCTTGCCCCCCACGCGCAGCCGGGTGAGGAAGGTGCTCGCCATGCCGCTGCGACCCTTGTCGAGGAACTCCACGAGCGTCGCGTGCGTGCCGACGGCGACGATCAGCGACGCCCCCCTGTCGTCCGCCAGGAGCATCGCGACGTCCTCGCTGGTGCCTGTCGCCGGGAAGACGACGGGCTCGATGCCCAGCTTGCGGACGCGATCGAGTCCAGGGGCGTTGCCGTCGCGGTAGGCATGCACGACGATCTCGGCTCCGCTGCGCAGGGCGGCATCGCTCACCGAGTCCATGTCGCCGACGACCAGGTCAGGCTTGAGCCCGGTCTCGATCAGCGCATCAGCCCCGCCGTCCACGCCGATGAGCACGGGACGGTACTCGCGGATGTAGCTGCGCAGCGTCCGCAGGTCCTCCTTGTAGTGGTAGCCGCGCACGACGATCAGGGCGTGCCGCCCTTCGAGGTCCGTCCGGATGTCGGGAACGCCGACGCCATCGAGCAGCAGGTCGCGCTCACGCCGCAGGTACTCCATGGTGTTGGCAGCGAACGCCTCGAGCTGCACGGCCAGCCCGGCACGGGCCTCGGTCATGGCGGCCTGCACGACGTCGTGGTCGAAGACCTGCCCCTGGGCCACCACCCTCTCCCCCAGCCACACCTCGTCACCGTCGATCCGCAGCAGCTGCCCGTCGTGCACCTGGTGCATGACGTCCTTGCCGACGTGGTCGACGAGCGGGATACCGGCCTCGACGAGGATCTCCGGGCCGAGGTTCGGGTAACGGCCCGAGATCGACAGCGCGGCGTTGACGACCGCCGCCGGCTTGCACGCCACCAGCGCCTCGGCGCTGACCCTGTCGATGTCCTGGTGGTCGATCACGGCGATCTCGCCGGGGCGCAGGCGCCGGGTGAGGTTCTTGGTGCGGGCATCGACGCGGGCCACCCCGCGGACGCCCGGCGTCTCGGGTTCGCGGCCGCGTTGACGGGGCAGTTTCACAGGCATCCTGCCCATCCTCCCATGGGGGTGACCGCGGGCCGCGACCCCCACGCGGAGCTCAGCGTCGTCCCGACGAGACCGTGGCCGACCGCCGGGCCACGGCCTCGGAGACCAGCTCGCGGGCATGGTCGAGCGCGGTGTCGCTGTCGACCCCGGCCATCATCCGTGCGAGCTCGCGCAGGCGATCCTCGCCGTCGACCGCGTGCACCCCGCTGGACGTGATGTGCCCGTCGCTCGCCTTGCGCACGACCAGATGCCGGTCTGCGTATGCCGCGACCTGAGGCAGGTGCGTCACGACCAGGACCTGGGCATGGCGGGCCAGCGCCGCGAGCCTCGCACCGACATCGAGGGCGGCCGCCCCACCCACACCCGCGTCGACCTCGTCGAACACGAGGGTGGGAACCTCCACCGCCCCTCCCGCGCCCGTCACCACCTCGAGGGCGAGCATGACACGTGACAGCTCACCACCGGAGGCGGCCTTGGCGACGGTGCGCGCCGGGCTGCCCGCATTGGCGGCCAGCAGGATCTCCACGTCGTCGGCGCCGTGGCGACCCGGGCCGGCCACGCGTGGGGTGACCCGGACCTCGATGCGGGCGTCGCCCATGGCGAGATGGCTCAGCTCCTCGGTCACGGCCGCAGCCAGCTCGGCGGCAGCGGCGCTGCGAGCGGCGCTCAGGACAGCAGCGCGCTCGCGCAGCTCTGCCGCCAGCTCGCTCACCCGCGGCTCCAGCTCGCCGACGCGGCCGTCGGAGCTCATCAGGGTGTCGAGGCGCGCCGCCGCCGTCTGGCCCCAGGCGAGCACGTCGTCGACGGTCTCGCCATAGCGTCGAGTCAGCCCAGCGAGGTCGGCACGGCGTTGCTGCACCCAGGCCAGGCGCGCCGGGTCGACCTCGGTGTCTCCCACATAGGCAGCCAGGTCGGTCGAGAGATCGGCGATGAGGTAGCCGACATCGGCGAGCCGACGGTCGAGCTCGCGCAGCGCGGGGTCGTGGTCGACCTCCCCGGCGAGGGCATGGCGAGCCGCCGCGATGGCGTCCATCGCACTGGGTGGCGCCTCACCGGCATACTCCTGCGCGCCGGCCAGGTGGTCGTGTGCCTCGGCCGCGGCAACCCGCAGCCCCTCGGCGTGACCGAGGCGCTCGTCCTCGGTGCGCAGGTCGGCGTCCTCGCCGGGCTGGGGGTCGATCTGCTCGAGCTGGTCGAGACCGTGCTGGAGCAGCTCGATCTCCTGGGCACGGTCCAGTGCCTGTGCGCGCAGGTCGGCCAGCTCGCGGCTGGCCGCCTCGTGGGCGCCGAACACCTCGGTGTATGCCGTCAGAGCCGGTCGCAGGTCCGGGCCGCCGAAGTGGTCGAGCATGGCGCGGTGCTGGTCCGCCTGCCGCAACCGCCACTGGTCGGCCTGCCCGTGCACCGCCACGAGGTGCTCGCCGAGCTCGGCCAGGACACCGACGGGTGCACTGCGGCCGCCGACGTGCGCGCGGGAGCGGCCCTCGGCCGACACCGAGCGGACGAGGACCAGCCCGTCGGACAGGTCGGCGCCGGCCTCTGCAGCCCGCTGGGCCGCCGGGTGGCCGGCAGGCAGGTCGACGATGCCCTCGACGACGGCGGTCGCCTCACCGGCACGGACCAGACCGGCGTCGGCTCGGGCGCCGAGCAGCAGCCCCAGCCCCGTGACCACCATGGTCTTGCCTGCGCCCGTCTCGCCGGTGACGACGTTGAGGCCCGGGTGCAGCTCCAACAGCGCCTCATCGATCACCCCGAGGCGCTGGATCCGTAGTTCCTGGAACACGGCCCCACCCTCTCACGCGCCCACGACGCCGACGGGGAGCCGGCTGCGCTCAGTCGCGCGTCGGCGCCGTGGCCGTCGCTGTCGCTGTCGCTGTCGCCTGGCCGGCCCGAGCCGCGTCCTCCAGCCGGGCCTTGCCGCGCCAGCCGTGGATGGACAGGTCGAACTTGGCCACGAGCCGGTCGGTGAACGGCGAGGTCGTCAGCCGGGCCAGCCGGACGGGCGTCTCGGACCGGACCACCTCGACCCGCGCGCCGGGTGGGAGGTCGACGGCGCGACGACCGTCGCACCACAGCGCTCCGGTGCCCAGTGTGTCGGGCACGACCTCAAGGGCCAGGTGGGAGTCGGGCCCGAGCACGAGTGGGCGGGCGAACAGCGCGTGCGCGCTGATGGGGACAAGGAGAACCGCCTCGACAGCTGGCCAGACCACGGGGCCACCGGCCGAGAAGGCGTAAGCCGTCGAGCCCGTCGGGGTGGCGACGACCACGCCGTCGCAGCCCCAGGTCGTCAACGGTCGCCCGTCGATCTCGGCCACGACCTCGAGCATGCGCTCGCGGTTGGCCTTCTCGACGGTGACCTCGTTGAGCGCCCAGCTGGAGTACACCGGGTCGCCGTTGACCTGGGCGTTCACCTCGAGAGTCATCCGCTCCTCGACGGTGTAGCTGCGGGCGACGATGTGCTCCACGGTGGCGCCGATGTCCTCACGTTCGGCTTCGGCGAGGAACCCGACGTGCCCCAGGTTGACACCGAGCAGCGGCGCCCCGCTGCCGCGGGACACCTCCGCGCCACGCAGGATGGTGCCGTCCCCCCCGAGCACGCACACGAGCTCACAGCCCTCGGCGGGGTTGGGACCGTCGACGAGGGTGACGCCGAGCTGGTTCGACAGGTTCACGGCGGCCGCCTCGTCCCGTTGGACCAGCACGTCTATCCCGGCCGCTCGCAGTCGCTCGACCACACTCTTGGCGACATCCGCCGCCTCCTGGCGCCGCGGGTGCGCGACGAGCAGGATCGTGCGACGGGCGGTGCCTGTGCTCACGCTGCGTCCCTCTCACTCATGGTGCTGTGGTGGTGTTGCGGGTCATGGCGCGCTGATCTCGTCGGCGGCTCTCACCACAGCCTCCCATCCCATCGACTCTTCGGCACGAGGGGCCAGCCACAGCAGGTACTCGGCGTTGCCCTCCCCACCGAGGATCGGGCTCTGCGCCAGCGCGCGTGGGTGCAGCCCTGCCTCGATCGCGCAGCGCGCTACCTCGGTGATGGCCCAGGCCCGGTCGCCCTGGGCACGCACGATGCCACCCTTGCCCAGCCGGGTGCGCCCGACCTCGAACTGCGGTTTGACCAGCACCACCGCATCCCCCTGGTCGCGCAGCAGAGCCCGGAACGTGGGGAGCACCAGCGTCAACGAGATGAAGCTGAGGTCCGCCACCAGCAGCTCCACCCGCCCACCGAGGTCCTCGGGCGCCAGGCCACGCACGGTGGTCCGCGAACGGTCCTCGACCCGTGGGTCGCCGGCCAGCTCGGGAACCAGCTGTCCGTGCCCGACATCGAGCGCGATCACGTGGTCCGCACCGTGGTGCAGCAGCACCTGGGTAAACCCCCCGGTCGAGGCCCCCACGTCCAGGCAGCGCCGCCCGGTCACCGCGAGCCCCTTCGGCCCGAAGGCCTCCAACGCGCCCACCAGCTTGTATGCCGCGCGGCTCACCCACCGCGGGCCCTCCTCGCGCACGGTGATGGGCACGTCTGCCCCCACGGGCGTCGACACCTTGCCGGCCACGACCCCGGCGACGCTCACGTCTCCGGCATCCACCAGGGAGCGCGCATGGCCGCGCGAACGGGCCAGGCCGCGACGAACCAGCTCGATGTCGAGCCTGGCGAGCTCGCTCACGCGCCGCCGAGGTCCGCGAGCCGTCCCTGCAAGGTCGCGTGCACGGCCGCTCCGGCCTCGAGCTGACGGTCGAGGTCGTCGCGGGGAGCGTTCTGCAGGTCCTGGAGCGCGGCGTCGATGATGATGTCCCCGGTGGCGTGCTCACCGAGGCTGGTGCGCTGCTGCTGGGGTTCGTCCGCGTTCTCCGACGGCTGGTCTTCGTCGGCGGGCTGGTGGTCTACGGGCTGGTCGGTCACTGAGCTGTCGCCTTCTTGGCCGCGGTCCTCTTGGCCGTGGTCCTCTTGGCCGTGGTCCTCTTCGCAGCTGTCGTGCCTGTTGCGGTGGTCTTCGTGGCTGTCCCCTTCTTTGCCGTTGTCTTCTTTGCCGCTGTCTTCCGCGGCGTGGACTTCTTCGCTGCAGCAGCCGTCTTCGTGGCCGTCGCGCTCGCGCCAGTCGCCTTCGTGGCCCTCGTGGCCCTCGTGGCGGTCGCCTTCGTCGCGGCGGTCTTCCGGACCACCGCTCTCTTGGTCACTGCCTTTTTGGTCACTGCTCTCTTGGTCACTGCCTTCTTCGCGGTGGCTCGGTTGACCGTGGCCTCCTTCGCGGCTGCATCGGTCGGGCTCGCCGGATCCGGCATGGCGACCGGTGCCGGCGCCTGCACCATCGTCGAGACAGCGGCCGACCGTGGCACGCTGCGACCCAACGGGGTGCGCGCGGCGGTCGCCACGGCAGCGGCTCCCGTCGCCGCGAGCGCGGAACGCAGGTCGGCGACCTCGCCGGCCAGCGCACTCAAGGTGGTACGCGCGGCCTCGAGGTCGGCACCTTTGACCAGGTCTGCGCGCTGGAGCGCCGACTCGATCTCAGTGCGCACCAGCGTCAGCAGGCTGGCGCGGTTCGCCCGAGCTGCCTCGAGAAGCTGGTCGGCCACCGTGGACGCATGTACCGCACGGCGCGTCACCTCGTCGGCGCCCGGCAGGGCAAGCAGGCCCTGCGCTACCTCGAGAGCGCGCGCCTTGGTCAGCTCACCCAGACCACTCGCCAGCTGGACGTAGCTACGCACAGATTCGAACGCCATGGCAGTCCCTTCTCTCCGGACGGCCGAGGTGGCCGGCTGCGCCCACGCTACTGCCAGCGGTCGATCTCCGACACCAGACGGCGCACGTCGGCCGGTGAGAGCTCACCGAGGTCAAGGCCCTCGTGCAGCGCGGCCACGCCTGCCCGGGCCGCCTCCAGGTCAGTGCCCTTGCACGCGACCTCCCACGCACCGTCGACGATCCGGCGGCGGTCACCGCCACAGGTCCACCAGGAGTAGTCGGTCTCTGCCGGGTGGTACTCCTGCGCCAGGTCGCGCAGGTCCTCGAGCAGATAGGTCGGGCGCATCCTCGCGTCCGCGAGCGCCAGGGTGGTCACGGAGTCGACCCCGGTCAGCACGAGGGCAGAGTCCATCCCAGCGGCCACCGCGCCGGCGATGTCGGTGTCCAACCGGTCACCCACCGCGAGGAGCCCGGCCACGTCCATGCCGAGGCGCTCTGCGCACAGGCGGTACAGCGGCGCATACGGCTTGCCGACCACGGTCGGCTCGGCGCCCGTCGCGGTCGCGACGGCATCGACAAGCGTGCCGTTGCCTGGAGCAGTCCCCCGATGCGTCGGCAAGGTCCGGTCAGTGTTCGTGGCCACCCACACGGCACCGGCCGACACGGCATACGCGGCCTCGGCGAGGTCTGAGGCGCTCACGGTCGCGCCGTAGCCTTGAAGCACCCCGCTCACCGGCGTCTCGTCCACGTCGTTGACCTCCGCAGGCAACACCACCCGCAGGCCAGCCGTCGTGAGTGCCTCGCGCACCCCTGGTCCCCCGACTGCCAGCACCACCGCGCTCTCGGGGAGGCGCCCCGCAAGCTCGGCGGCCCCCGCCTGGGAGCTCGTCACCACCTCGTGCGCCGTGACCCGCAGGCCGAGGTCGCTCAGGTGAGCCGCCACCTCGGCCGGGGGACGCGAGGCGTTGTTGGTGGCATAGACGACCGGCACCGTCAGCTCGCCGAGCGCGCCCACCGCATGATCGACCGCTTCCGGTCCGCGGTAGACCACACCGTCGAGGTCGCACACCACCGCCGCATAGCGCCCGACCAGGGAACCGGCCACGGCTACGAGCGATCCTGTCCCTCGTCGAGAGCCTCGTCCTCGCCGTCGAGCAGGTCGGTGAAGGCGATGCCGTCGAGCTCCGCGAGACGCTCGGAGGCGTCGGTCTCCAGCTCCTCGTCGACCGCGGCCGCCCGCGCGAACCAGTCGCGAGCCTCGTCCTCATGACCTAGAGCCAGCAGCGCCTCGGCGTAGGCGTAGGCGAGGCGGGCGGACCAGGGCTTGCGTGCGGTGCCCTTGAGCTGGGGAATCTCCAACGACTGACGCGCGGCCTCCGGCTGCCCCAGGTCTCGGCGGATACCGGAGACAACGATGGCCAGCTCTACGCGGTCCTCGACGGCCAGGGTCCGGATCTCCGGGGAGCTGGCCAGCTCGAGCGCGCGTTCGGGTCGTCCCAGGCCACGTTCGCAGTCGACCATGAGGGCCAGCAGGTGCGACGAGCCGCTCAACCGGCGCACCGTGCGGAACTCGCTCAGCGCCCGCGCCCACTCGCCCTTGCGGTAGGCCACCAGACCCAGCGCCTCACGCGTGGCAGGAACCCGACCGGCCCGGCGCACTGCGGTCTCGGCGTGCGCCTCGGCACCCTCCAGGTCCTCCGCGTCGAGAAGCGCGGCCACCATCACGAGGTGCTGAGCCACTCCCTCGGCGTTCTCCTTGCTCAACGTCCTCAGCTGCTGGTGGACCGAACGGTCGAGCTCCTTGCCGGTGACGCCGTCCGGGATACGCGGCTCGGGCAGCTTGGGCTTCTTCGGCGCCAAGCGAGGACCGCCTTGACGATCAGTGCCAGCGTCGGCGCCACGTGAGGCGCCGCCCCTGGTCGCACTGCTGCGACCTGCACCGGTACGGCCCGCACCGGTACGGCCCGCACCCCCGGTGGCGGGGCCTGCGTCACCTGAGCCACGGCGCGACGGACCCGCGGAACGCGAACCACGACCCCCGGCGCTACCACCGCCGCCGGCGCTGCCTCGACCGCTTCCGCCGCCGGGCTGTCGTCGGTCGTCACCGCCACGGCCTGACTGGTTCTGGGGCACGAAACTCTCCTCGCTGTGCTGATCTCACTCGAAGTCTACGGACTGGCCCTCGGCTCGCGCCTCGAGGGCCCTCCGACGGCCGGACAGGTCCACGGGACAAAGCAAAAGGGCCTTCCCGAGTGGGAAGGCCCTTTTGAAAGTATGTCCGGCTGCGTCCTACTCTCCCACACCGTAACCAGTGCAGTACCATCGGCGCTGAAGGGCTTAGCTTCCGGGTTCGGAATGGAGCCGGGCGTTTCCCCTTCGCTATGACAGCCGAA
>NZ_DASYGF010000066.1:0-17891 GCF_036000045.1 Pedococcus sp. | reverse complement strand
GACGGCAAGCCGCTGTCGGTGCCGACCGTCCGCCACGTCCACCGCACCCTGCGCAAGGCCCTCAACGACGCAGTGATGATCGACGGCGTGCTGGCGTCCAACCCGGCGCTAAAGGCCAAGCTGCCCCGTGACCCGGGGAGCGAGCCGCGCCTGGTGTGGACTGCCGAGGACCTCGACACGTTCCTCGACGCGGTCTCGGCCCACCGGCTGCACGCCTTCTACCGGGTGGCGGCGTTCACCGGTGGACGCCGCGGTGAGGTGCTGCACCTCCGGTGGACTGACATTGACCTCGAGGCTGGACTGCCGCGGTTTGAGGGCTCGACCAACGTCATCGACGGTGCGCGCATCGACGGGACCACCAAGGGCGGCCGCAGTCGCACCGTCAACATTGATGCTGGAACCGTCGACGTGCTCAAGGACCACCGCAGTCGGCAGGAGGCCGACCAAGAGCTTGCCGGTCCTGAGTGGCACGCCAACGGTTTAGTCTTCACCACGCAGATGGGCGACCCGCTCTACCCAGACACCGTCACCAGCTGATGCCCAAGCTGATCGATGCCTACAACAACCCGGCGACACGGGCCTGGCGTGGACACCCGGCTCAAGCGCTGCCCAAGCCGGAACGTCAACTTCCGCTGATCCGGCTGCACGACCTACGCCACCTGCACGCGACCCTGCTCCTGCTGGAGGGAGTGCCAGTGCACGTGGTCGCCAACCGGCTGGGGCATAGCGACCCGGCGGTGACCTTGCGGGTCTACGCCCACGTGCTGCGCGAGTCGGCCGCCGGTGTCGCTGACATCTTCGCCCGCGCTGTCTCCCAAAAGCCTGTTAGCAAAAGCGTTAGCAAGATCGAGCCTGAGAAGCACGAAACCCGCGTGCCAGTTCTCTGACCTGCGGGTTTGTGGTGGCCAGAGACGGGGTCGAACCGCCGACCTTCCGATTTTCAGTCGGACGCTCTACCAACTGAGCTATCTGGCCCGCTGCGTGTGACACGCGATCGCGACCGGTCCGACCTGCGGATTTCGCCGGAGGAGGCCTGTCGCGACCGGTCGATCATAGCCCATCCCCGCACCCCGATGTGCACCCACGCCAGCCCGTGACCGGTGCCCGGCGGACCACGCCGACCGGGATACTCCGCCGCCAGGACCGGTTGCGACGACCCCGCTGGCTGGGCGGCCTGGGCGTTCGAGCTGAGCCAGACCGGACATGCCACAGGCCCGCACGAGTGTGCGGGCCTGTGGTGAGGTGGCGACCCCGACCGGGCTCGAACCGGCGACCTCCGCCGTGACAGGGCGGCGCGCTAACCAACTGCGCTACGGGGCCTTGATGGTGCTGTGGTGCGTATCCCCAACGGGATTCGAACCCGTGCTACCGCCGTGAAAGGGCGGGGTCCTAGGCCGCTAGACGATGGGGACCGGCCTCTCAACCGATCCTCGCCTCTAGCGACCAGCGCTCGGATCCGTCGAGGACTCGGAAAGCATAGGGGCTGAGGGGCTCGTTATCCAAAACGGCCGTCCGTCATGCCCCAGAGGCCCACTCCAGCAGCCGGTCGGCGTCCCAGGTCGTCACGATCCGGTCCTCTGGCACGCCCAGCCGCTCGGCCCGCTCACAGCCGTAGGCCTTCATCTCCAGCTGGCCCGGTGCGTGGGCATCGGAGTCGATCGCGAAAAGGCAGCCGATCTCCAGGGCCAGCAGCACGAGCTCGTCGGGAGGGTCGCACCGCTCAGGCCGGCTGTTGATCTCGACGGCGGTCCCATGCTCGGCACAGGCCTCGAACACCGCGCTCGCGTCGAACTCCGACTGCGCCCTCACCCCGCGGGAGCCGGTGACCAGTCGCCCGGTGCAGTGCCCGAGGACGTTGACGCGCGGGTTCGACACGGCGGCGACCATCCGGCGGGTCATGGGCGCCTTGTTCATCTTGAGCTTGGAGTGGACGCTCGCCGTGACGACGTCGAGCCGGCCGAGCATCTCCGGGGTCTGGTCGAGCGAACCGTCATCGAGGATGTCGACCTCGATCCCTTTGAGCAGCCGGAACTCGCCATCCAGCGACGCGTTGACCGCGTCGACGATCCGCAGCTGTTTGGTCAACCGCTCCACGCTGAGCCCGTTGGCGACGCGCAGCTGCGGCGAGTGGTCCGTCAGCACCAGCCACTCGTGCCCGAGCTCCACCGCCGTCAGCACCATCTCCTCGATGGGGCTGCCGCCGTCGGACCAGTTCGAGTGCGAGTGGCAGTCGCCTTTGAGGTCGGCGAACAGCTTCTCGCCGCCGCTCACCAGTGGCTTTGCCTTGTCCTGCAGCGACTTCAGGTATGCCGGGAGCTCACCGTCGAGGGCCTCGCTCACCACCGCGGCTGTGGACTTCCCGATGCCGGGGAGGTCTTGCAGGGTGCCCGTCTCGTGCCGGGTCACCAGCTCCTCGGCAGGCGTCTCCCGGACCGTCACCACCGCCTTGCGGAACGCCTCGACGCGATACGACCCGGCGCGCTCGCGCTCCAGCAGGAACGCGACCCGCCGCAGCGCCTCGTCCGGCTCGACAGGTGCCGTGAGCGGCTCGACCGAGGCAACCATCAGCGAGTCACCCTCACCATGAGGTGTGCAGCGGCCGGCCCTCGGCGAAGCCGGCGGTGCTCTGGATGCCCACGACCGCGCGTTCGGCGTACTCCCCGATGGTGCGTGCACCGGCATACGTGAAGCTCGAACGGACACCGGCCACGATCTGGTCGATCACGTCCTCGACGCTCGGCCGGTCGGGGTCGATGAACATCCGTGCGGAGGAGATGCCCTCCTCGAACAGTGCCTTGCGAGCGCGCTCGTACGGGCTGTCGGTGGCCGTGCGGTTGCGGACGGCCCGGCTCGACGCCATGCCGAACGACTCCTTGTAACGGCGCCCGCGCTCGTCGACGAACAGGTCCCCCGGGCTCTCCAGGGTGCCGGCGAACCACGAGCCCACCATGACGTTAGAGGCGCCGGCCGCCAGCGCCAGCGCAACGTCGCGGGGGTGCCGCACCCCGCCGTCCGCCCACACGTGGCGGCCGTGGTGGCGGGCCTCGGTCGCGCACTCGAGCACGGCCGAGAACTGGGGCCGCCCCACGGCCGTCATCATCCGCGTGGTGCACATGGCGCCAGGCCCGACGCCCACCTTGACGATGTCGGCGCCAGCCTCGATCAGGTCCCGGGTGCCTGCCGCGGAGACGACGTTGCCGGCGACGACGGGCACCCCCGGGTCGAGCGCCCGGACGGCCCGCAGCGCGTCGAGCATCTTCTCCTGGTGTCCGTGCGCCGTGTCCATGACGAGCAGGTCGACGCCCGCCTCGAGCAGCGCGGCGGCCTTGCCGGCGACGTCGCCGTTGATGCCGACCGCAGCGGCGATGCGCAGGCGGCCGTGCGCGTCGGCGTTGGGGGAGTAGAGGCGTGCCCGCAGCGCGCCGGCGCGGGTGATGATGCCGACGAGGTTGCCGGCGTCGTCGACGACGGGCGCGACGTGATGGTGCGTCGAGGCCAGCTGGTTGAAGGCGGCCTCGGGGTCGGTGCCGTCCACGACGAGGACGGGCTCGCGGGTCATGACCTCGTGCACCTGGGTGAACCGGTCGACGCCGGTCAGGTCGGCCTCGGTGACGACGCCGATCGGGCGCTTGCCCGACTCGTCGACGACGACGGCCGCGCCATGGGCCCGCTTGGGCAGCAGACCCAGAGCGGCACCGGCCGTCTCGCTGGCCACCAGCGTGATGGGGGTGTCGTGCACGAGGTGGCGCTGCTTGACCCAGCTGGTCACCTCGGCGACGACCTCGACCGGGATGTCCTGCGGGATGACGGCCAGCCCGCCGCGACGGGCGACCGTCTCGGCCATCCGCCGGCCTGCGATCGCCGTCATGTTCGCCACAACGAGCGGGATCGTCGTGCCGCTGCCGTCCGAGGTCGACAGGTCGACGTCGAGCCGGCTGGTCACCTCTGACCGGCTGGGCACCATGAACACGTCGTCGTAGGTGAGGTCGAACGCGGGCTGGAGGCCGTTGAGGAACTGCACGGCCTCGAGTCTAGGCGGACCGCAGCGGTATGCCGTGGGCTGCTAGTGCTTGAACTGCTGCCGCACGATCGCGTCCCAGACCCGGTCGCCCCCGACGGTGCGCGCGGTGATCAGGGCCCGCGCGGCCGGCGTGACGACGTAGCGCGATCTCGGGTGGCGGGACTCGACGGCCTTGAGGATGGTGCTGGCGACTCGCTCGGGACCGGTGGCCAGGGCGGGGTTCGCGTAGCCGCCAGAGGTGCTGGCCGCGCTGGCAGCGAGCAACGCGGCATACGGGGAGTCGCCGTCGGGCGTCGCTGCCGCGGACGTCAGGGCGACCTCCTCGAAGCCGGTGCGGATCAGACCCGGCTCGACCAGGCTGACGGAGATGCCGAAGGGGCGGACCTCGTTGCGCAGGGCGTCGGTGATGGCCTCCACGGCGTACTTGGTGGCGTGGTAGTAGCCGCCGACAGGGAAGGTGATGCGCCCGCCCATGGAGCCGATGTTGACGATGCGACCGGCGCGGGCCGCCCGCATGCCCGGCAGGACCAGCTGGGTCAGCCGGGCCAGACCGAACACGTTGGTCTCGAACATGGTGCGCACCTTGTCGAGGTCGGTCTCCTCGACGGTGCCGTACTCGCCGTAGCCGGCGTTGTTGACGAGGACGCCGACCCGCTCGTGCTCGGCCTCGATGCCCTTGACGGCGGCCTCCATCGACTCCTCGGAGGTGACGTCGAGAGCCATGGTGTGGGCTCCCGCTGTCTCGAGGGCAGCCAGCGTCTCGGGTCGGCGCGCAGTGGCATAGACGATGTGGCCGGCCTTGACGAGCAGGTCGGCGGTGGCGAGGCCGATGCCGGAGGAGCAGCCCGTGACGAGGATCGGCCCGGTGGTGGTGGCGGTCATCGTGACTTTCCTTGTCCGTTGGGGCCGCGGCGGGCCAGGTAGCGTTCGACCGCAGAGTAGGCGAGCAGCCCGACGACCAGGGAAACGACGAAGACGACCCAGTAGCTGAGGCTGGGCAGTAGCCACTGCAGGCCCTCCCTGACCAGGATCAGCGCGCAGATCGCGGTCACGAACGGCAAAAGGGTCGACGAGGCGTTGCGCCGTCCGCCGGTGGGGCTCATGAGCCCAGTGTGCCCCAGGCCGCTAGTGGGGTGGGTTGCCGCGAGGACGGATCCGCACCGGCGGGATCACGGGCGCGGGCAGGTGCCGCACCTCGCCGGCATACCCCAGCACCTCGCCGAAGCGCTCGGAGTGGCTCATCCAGTCCTCGCGCGCCTGGACGACGTCCTCATGGCTGCGGCCGACGAAGTTCCACCACATGACGATGTCCTCCTCGAACGGCGGGCCGCCGAGCAGCAGGGCGCGGGCGGGGGTGGGCGCCCTGTTCGTGAGGGTGACGGTGGTGCGCCCGGTGGGGAGGTAGCCCATAGCGCCGCGGCCCAGACTGGTGCCCTGGACGCCCACGCCCTCGGTGTCAGCGAGCACGCCATGCTCGAAGCCACTGTCGAGCGCCAGCTCGAGGCGGGCACCCGCCTCCAGGACCAGCTCGGCCCCGAGCAGCGGGGTGAACGTCTCGACCGGTGAGGTCTGGCCCGCCAGCGAACCGAGGAACACCGCGACGGCAGCGCCGGCCAGCAGCACGGGCTCGGGCCGATAGTGCTGGAACGCCATGGGGGCCCGGCGATGGGCGTCGGGCAGCGCGACCCAGAGCTGCGCTCCGTGCAGGACGGTGGTCGCAGGGGTGGACACCTCGGAGTGGGCGATGCCGAGGCCGCCGGTCATGAGGTTGAGCTCGCCCGGCCGCACGAGGGCATGGGTGCCGAGGCTGTCGCGATGCTCGATCTCACCGGTGAACAGCCAGCTCACGGTCTGCAGGCCGGTGTGCGGATGGGGCGGCACGTCCATGCCGCCGGTCTCGCTGACGTCGTCCGGTCCGTAGTGGTCGGCGAAGCACCATGCTCCGATGAGCGAACGCCGACGCTGCGGGAGAGTGCGGCGGACGGTCATCGCCCGAGGGCCGCCGAGCGGAACGTCCCTGGGCTCGAGGACCTCGAGGTCGGAGGTGGGTGGTGCCGCCGCACACTCGAGCTCCTCGGGGCGGACCTCGACGTTGCTCACCGGGCCAGTCTGGCACTCGCGTGGCGTGTGGACAGAGGCTGAGGAAGGCTGAGGCGACGGCGGAACCACAGACAGAGGGCGGACATGGCGGACGGCTCGACAGGTGGCCGGGCGGCCACCCGGATCCTGCGGGCGGGAGCGGGCTTGGCCGGCCATGCGCTGGGCGCGCTGTTCGGTGCCGTGGGGCAGGTTCGGCGCGATCGTGCGCTGCACCCTCGGGGAGCGACGTATGCCGCGCTCGCGACGATGCACGGCGGCTCGGCGAGCGGGGTGCCGTGGCTGGACACGGCCGGTACCACTCGTGTGGTGGTCCGGGTGTCTCGCGCTACCGGCCTCCCGTCGCCGTGGCCGGACGTGCACGGCATCGCCATCCACGTGCCTGCCGAGGTGCTGTCCCGACGTGACGGCGCGGACCTGCTGTTCGCGAGCACCGGTGACTCGGGACTGGGCCGATTCCGGCTGGCCGCCAGGCGCGAGGCGGCCGGCGGTCCCCTCACGACGCTGCTCCCCATGCGCACCGGGGCCGGACCCATGCTGTTCCGCCTGCGGCCAGTTGAAGGTCCCGCGACGTCGGCCGCTGGTCTGGTCGGCGCGCGCTACCAGCTCTCGTATGCCGTGGGCACCCGGCCCTGGACCGTCGTGGGCGAGATCCAGGTCGGCGCACCGGAGGGGGAGCAGGTCGATCGGCGTCGGCACGACCCGGTCCTGCACACGCTTCCGGGCACCGAGCAGTACCCGGTCGTCGCGGCGCTGCGCGAGCCGGCCTACCGCGCAGCCCGACGAGTGCCCGCCTCGTGAAGGAGAGGTGGACGAGCCTGGGGAGGGTCAGGCTGCGCTCGTGGGAGTTCGCTCCTGAAGAGGTGTCCCCCGGGGGCGGCACACCGTCGGAGTTGCCAGTGCTGGGCACCGTGCTGCTCGTGCCGGGTCTGGGGCTGCCGCGCTACACCCTTCCCACCGCCGAGGCTCTGGCCGCACATGGAATGCGGTGCGTGGTGCTCGACGCCCTCGCATCGCGTCGCGACCGCCCGCGCGTGCCGCCCGACGTCGACTCCCTCGGGCGAGCGGCGGCTCGCTGGGTGCAGGCCTCCACCGTCGGGGGCCCACTAGTGCTCTTCGGACACTCCACCGGTGCGCAGGCCGCGCTCGCGGCCGCGCTCGAGCTTCAACCCGTGCTGCCGTCGCTCAGGCTCGTCCTGGCAGGTCCGACCTTCCAGCCCGAGCACCGCACGGTCGCCGGCCTCGCGCGGGCTGGCGCAACGGCATACCGTCGCGACAGCCCGCGCGAGCTGGCGGTGCTCCGGGACCTGGCCCGCGTGCGAACCGACGTGGTACGCATCATCAGGTCCGCGCAACGGGACCGACCAGAGGAGCGGATCGCAGGGCTCCATGCGCCACTGCTGCTGACCGCAGGGGAGTACGACACCTTTGCCTGCCTGGAGTGGATGAAGCGGCTGGCGGCAGCGTCCGGGTCGGCGCAGGCGGGGGACGGCTCCCCGCGGGTGGTCCGGCTGCCGGGATCGCACAACAACCTGTTCACCCACCCCTTCGAGATCGCTGCCGAGGTGGCCCGCTGGGCGAACCCCGACGGCGCCCCCGGTCAGCGCTGAGGCGTCACCGTGGCCTCGTAGGTCAGGATCTCGGTGCCGTTGCCCTCGTCGCCGTTGTCGGGGGCGACGCGCAGGGTGAGGTGGTTGCCGTGCGCCGTCATCTTCATCGGGTTGCGAGTCGCGACGTGGCCGGCGGTGGACCACTGCTGGAACGGGATGTCCCGGGTGACCTGCTCCGTGGTGAGGTCGATCATCGCGAGCCCACCGAGCTCGTAGGTCGCCGAGCTGCCGCCCGCTGAGGGGGTCTGAGGCAGGTTGGTGATGCCGCCGCACAGCATCTTGCTTTTGGGGACGTACTGGCAGTCCTGGTAGTCGATGAAGAAGTTCGGGTTGTCCCAGGTCTTGAGCTGCTTGCCCTGCAGGTTCCACTCGGCGAAGCGGCGCGAACCCCACGTGTTGCCCACGAGGTGTCCGGTCTGCTTGTCCATGACGATGCCGCCGAAGTGGTCGGCCACCTCGAACTGCTTGTGGACGGCCAGGGTGGTCGCGTCGACGCGGTAGATGATCGCGCTCGAGTTCGGACGGTACTGCGCGACCGGCACCCAGACGTTCGTGCCGTCGAAGTCGATGCCGCCAGGGTGGTACATGTCGCCCTCACCGAGGGTGATGTCCTTCTGCAGATGGCCGGCCTTGTCCATGACGAAAAGGTGCCCGATGCCCTTGCCGGGCGTGCGGTCGTAGCCGCCCTGCGGGGTCGGGTACTTCACGGTCGGCTCGATGATCTGCACGGCCGACAGGAAGATGTGGTTGGGAGAGAAAGCGATTCCCTCGGTGTGGTAGGTCGGGAAGCTCAGCTTGAGCTTGCTGGTCTGGGTCCAGGTGGTGCTTCGGGTGACAGAGCCGAAGGCATCGGCCAGTGCGGTGTCCGTGCTGTGTGACCGAGCCTCGCTCGCATGGGCGACTGCGCCGCCGCCGAGGGCGGTCGCGGCGAGCACGGCCAGGGCGGCGGCGTGGGAGCGGATGCGGTTCATGGGATCTCCATCTCGAGGGGTGGCGGTCTTCGACCGTAGGGAGAGGGAGTGAACATCTAGTGTCGTCCGGGTGCCTCGGTGCTGAACGCGCTGCCCCCGCGAGGGCCTTCCCCGTCAGCCGGCGAGCCGACTGTTGACAGCCTCGGCCGAGAACAGCCGGTCCGCCGCGATCCGCGCCATGCCGACGATGCCGGCGTCTGCGCCGAGCGTGGACAGACGGACGTCGAGGTTGCGCGTGGCGCGGGCGAGCGTGCGGGGATAGAGCGTCTCGCGCAGGCCCCCGATGAGAGGGGTGGAGGCGAGGTCGCCTCCGACGACCAGTATGCCCGGGTTGACCATGGACACGACCGTGGCCATCACCTCGCCGATCCGCCGGCCGGCCTCGTGGGTGAGCGCGACGGCATCCGCCTGCCCGTTGGCCAGAAGCCGGCCGACGTCACTCCCAGACCGAGCAGGTATGCCGCGTCGCGTCAGCTCTCGCGCGACCGCCCTGCCGCTCGCCACGGCCGCGACGCACCCGGGCGACCCGCACTGGCAGACGGCGGTCTCGCCGCCCAGGCGGATGTGCCCGATGTCGCCTGCGCCCCCGTCGACACCCCCGTAGACCTGGCCACCGATGACGAGCCCGGCGCCGATTCCGGTGGACACCTTGAGCAGGCACAAGGAAGGGCAGTCCCGATAGTCCGACGAGTACTCCCCGAAGGCCATCGCGTCGGCGTCGTTCTCCACGAACACGGGCCCGGTGAAGCGGGGTCCCTTGAGGGACCGGAGGGCGTCGCCGATGTGCTCACCGATCGGGTAGCCGTCCCAGCCGGGCATGATCGGGGGTTGCGCGGGGTGGCCGGTCTGACGGTCGACCGGCCCCGGCACGCAGATCCCGGCCCCGGACAACGACAGCCCGGAGACTCCGCTGCGGCCCGAGAGCTCCTCCAGCGACTCGGTCAGGGTGCCGAGAACTGCCTGGGGGCCTTCGGTGATGTCGATCGAGATGTGGGCGCGCTCGAGCACCGTGCCGCCGAGATCGGTGATGGCGGTGACTGCGTGACGGGTGTCGACGGCAGCGACGGCCAGTGCCGTGTGCCCGACGTCGAAGACCAGCCGGCTCGGCCTCCGCCCCCCCGTCGACCGCCCCTCGCCCGCCTCCTTGACCAGGCCCGCGTCGATGAGGGCGTCGACGCGCTGGGCCACGGTGATTCGGGACAGCCCGGTGGTGAGCTGAAGGTCCCGGCGGGTGGGGGCCATCCCGCGACGGATCAGCTCCAGAATGTCGCCCGGCCCCGTGCTCATCTGCCCCCCTGTCCGGTAGTTCGGTCGCGTGGGTCACTTATGTATAGTTAATATACCTATGGTGTCCAGCCCACCATCCCCGGATGTGGCGCATCGCCACTGGCGACCCTCGAAACCCTTGGGAGTGCTCATGACCCTGGTCACCGTCCGGGAGGAGCACCTGCCCGCCGGCACCCTCGAGGAGAAGTTCGAAGCGGCCCAGGCCTGGGGCTTCGACGGCATCTCGCTGCGCAGGACCGGTGAGCGCGACCTGGTGTCGCGGATGACGGAGCTGAGGCGAGCCAAGGCCAATGGCGTGGTCATGCCGACCGCCGGTGATGAGGCGCGGCACGGCGTCCGTGTCCCCGACCCGTCGAACGGGTCCGACACCCTCAGGCGGTTGACCACGCAGCTGACGGTCATCGCCGAGATCGGTGGCATCGGTCTGGTCACCTCGGCGTCGCTCGGGCTGTTCTCCAAGCAGGTCGACCGGGTCAAGCCTCCGCGCTCGCATGACAAGCAGCGGACCGTGCTTCTCGAGGCCCTGCAGAAGCTGGGCGCGCACGCCGAGTCGATGGGGGTCGAGCTGCTTCTGGAGCCGCGGAACCGCTACGAGGAGGGCGTCGTGACCAGCCTCGCCGACGCGGCACACCTCATCGAGGAGGCCGGCTCGCCGGCCATCCGGATCGCGGCGGGCACGTTCCACATGAACCTGGAGGAGGCCGATCCCGCCGCCGCACTGCTCGGCGTCGCTGCCCACGTGGGCCACGTCCGCGCGAGCGACTCCAACGGCAGGGAGCCGGGTGCGGGTCATCTCGACTGGGCGCTCTTCGGGTCCACGCTGCGCGCGATGGGATACGACCGCTCGGTCGCTGTCGGCGCTGTGCTGTCCGGACCCGCGGAGGCGGTCCTGCCGCCGGCTGCCGGCCTGCTCCGCCGGTACCTGTGATGCCGCCCTCTGCCGAGGGCCGCGCCACGGCGGTGCTGTTGTCCAACTGGGCAGGCACGCACACCCTGCCCGCCACAGGCCTGTACCCCCACCAGTGGAGCTGGGACTCGGCCTTCATCGCGATGGGTCTGCGACACGTCTCGCCGCGTCGGGCGGGTCAGGAGCTCGACGCCCTCTTCGCCGGGCAGTGGTCGGACGGCCGACTCCCGCAGATCATCTTCGACCCGCATCGCGACAAGGACTACTCGCCGGGGTCGCAGTTCTGGCAGTCCTCCACGATCCCCGGAGCACCCGGGACGGTGGAGACGGCAGGGCTCGTCCAGCCCCCGAACCATGCGTGGGCAGTGTGGATGGTGCACCGAGCAGATCCCGAGGAGTCTGCCCGTCGGGACTTCCTCTCGCGGGCCTATCCGCAGCTGCTCGCCTGGCACGAGTACCTCCGCACGCGGCGGGACCGGGGCGGCTTGGGACTCGTCTCGGTCGTGCATCCCTGGGAGTCCGGGACCGACAACTCGCCCCTGTGGGACGAGGCGCTCGCCAGGGTGCCCGACACCCCTCGCCACGTCGTCGAGCGCCCTGACCTGCAGCACGCCTGCGCCTCCGAGCGCCCCAGCGACCGTGAGTACGGCCGCTACTTCTGGCTGGCGGAGCGGTACCGCGACCATGCGTGCGACGACGTCGACGCCGGGTACCCCTTCCTCTTCGAGGACCCTCTGTTCAACACTCTGTATGCAGTGTCCGAGCTGGCGCTCGCGGCGATCGCCCGGCAGCTGGGTGCAGATCCGGCGCCCCACCATTCGCGCGCGGCGGAGATCAGCCGCGCGCTCGCCACGCTCTACTGCCCGGAGATCGAGTGCTACGGGGCTCGGGACGTGGTCACTGGTGAGATCGTCGCCAAGGCGACCATCAACGGCATACTGCCCCTGCTCGCCCCCGACATCGCGCACGCTGACGAGCTGGTGTCGACGCTGTGCGGGCCAAGGTTCCTCGGCGACGGCGCGCTCCTGCCACCCAGCTACGACGCCACGGCGCCCGACCTCGACCCCTCGCTCTACTGGCGCGGGCCTGCGTGGTTCAACATGGCCTGGCTGGCGGCGTTGGCTCTCGGCGCTCGGGGTGAGAAGCAGGCTGCCGAGGCGTTGCGCTCCATGCTCGTCCGGCTCGCGGTGGCGAACGACTTCCCGGAGTACGTCGGTCCGTGGAGCGGCACGCCCCACGGCACGCGGCGGTTCAGCTGGACCGCGGCCCTGGCCCTGGAGGCGCAGGCGAACACCGGTTGGGACCTGCTCGGGTGAGCTTCGACGGTGAGTCGCTCGTCTCGGGAGGGTCGTTGCTCCTGAGCGGTCCGGATGGTGCGGTCGGAGAGGAACCCGACTCTCGTGTGACGGGGCTGTTCGTCGGCGACGTACGCCTACTGTCACGTCGCATCCTCAGCCTGGACGGGCGCCGGCTGGTGCCGGGGGCGGTCAGGTCCAGTGCGAGTGAGCGCACCGTCGCACTGGTCCCCGAGCTCGGCCGCAACGAGACCACCGATGTCCTTGTCGTCTCGACCCAGACCGTCTCGCTGGCCGGGTTGACCGAGGAGATCCGGATCCAGAATGCCGGCCGGGCGCCGTTGACGGTCGAGGTCGACCTGGAGCTGGGCGCCGACTTCGCAGACCCGTTCGTGCTGCGCGCGGACGGCCGGAGCTTCGACATCGCGGGTGGTTCACGCGCAGTCGAGCTCAGTGATGGTGGCGTGACGCTGAGCTACTGGCGCGAGCGGGCGGGGAGGCGCTTCAGCGCTGGAGCGGTGGTCAGCGCGGATCCTCCGGCTCGCGTCGAGCCTGTCGCGGCAGCCAGGTCGACGGAGGCCGGGTCGGTGGGGGCCGCCGCCGAAACCCTTGGTGCGCGGCTGTCCTGGCGCCTCGAGCTCCCGCCGCTGGAGGCCCGCGTCCTGCGCGTCCGCGTGGCGGCAAAGGCCACCACCGGGGGGAATCCGCCCGCCGCGGCGGGCTTGGCTGTCGGTGACCCCGTTCGGCTGGTCACCCCGCCCGACCGTCGGACCCGCGCCCACGAGGATCTCGAAGCGTTGCTCATGCCCTGTCCCGGCATGCCTGAGCTCACCGTGGTGGGCGCGGGGGTGCCCTGGTTCCTCACCCTGTTCGGTCGGGACTCGCTCATCACGGCTCTCCTGGCGGCTCCCGAGGTGCCCGCGCTGACGTCGGATGTGCTGAGGGCCCTGGCCGCGACGCAGGCGGACCGGGTCGACCCTGCGTCGGTCGCCGAGCCGGGGAAGATCATCCACGAGCTGCGTGTCTCCGAGCTCGCGACCTTGGGCCAGGTGCCTTACGGCCTCTACTACGGCTCGGTCGACTCGACCCCTCTGTTCCTGTGGGGGCTGTCGACCGTGCAGGACGAGTCGGTGCAGCGGGCGCTCGAGCCGGCCGCGCGGGCGGCCCTCGGCTGGATCCGTGGCCCCGGCGGCCTCGAGGGCGGCGGTTTCGTCACCTACGTCTCCGACCCGAACGGGCTGAAGCACCAAGGGTGGAAGGACTCGTTCGACGCCGTCAGCCACGCCGACGGGCGCATCGCAGGCGGCGCCATCGCCCTGTGCGAGGTGCAGGGCTACACGTGGAGGGCGCTGACTGGTGCAGCCTCGCTGGCTCGCCGGTACTGGGACGACCCGGCGCTCGCTGACGAGCTGGAGGATGCTGCTGCACGGCTGCAGGCGCGGTTCCGTGAACGGTTCTGGATGGGTGACGGCGCCTTCCCGGCGCTGGCCATCGACGGTGAGGGCGAGCGTGTGGAGGTCGTCGCGTCGAACGCCGGCCACCTGTTGCTGACCGGGATGCTCGACGCCGCCGAGGCGGCCCGCGTCACCGCACGCCTGATGGAGCCGGATCTGTTCTGTGGGTGGGGGATTCGCACGCTCTCCACCACGGCCGCGGCATACCAGCCGACGTCGTACCACAACGGGTCGGTGTGGCCGCACGACACGGCCATGATCGCCGAAGGCATGCGGGCGTACGGCCACCTCGACGCGGCGAGGACGCTGGCGCAGGCGATCGAGGACAGTGCCGCTCACTTCGACGGACGGCTGCCGGAGCTGTTCTACGGGTTCAGCCGAGACGAGTTCCCGCGCCCGGTGGCCTATGCGCACGCGGCACGCCCCCAGGCCTGGTCCGCGGCAGCCGCGTGTGTCGCCGGACGCATCCTGCGCGAGGGCTGAGCGGCCCCCGTCCCGCGCGGACTGTGACGGGAGCCCTATGGGCCAGGCTCGCCCATGCGGTTGGATGACGGCAGTGCCTTCCTCCGAAAGGACCCACCATGGCTCCCACCTCCCCGCTGGGCCTCTTCGCCGTCGACGACCTCATCCAGGACGAGGACCGGGCCATGCGTGACACGGTCCGACGGTTCGTGGACGACCGCATCCGCCCCGAGATCGCCGACTGGTACGAAGCGGCCCGCATCCCCGCTCGCGAGCTCGCCAAGGAGCTCGGGTCGCTCGGGCTGCTCGGCATGCACCTCGAGGGGTACGGATGCGCGGGAACCAGCGCTACGGCATACGGCTTGGCCTGCCTCGAGCTGGAGGCGGGGGACTCGGGTGTCCGGTCCCTCGTGTCGGTGCAGGGGTCGCTGGCGATGTACGCGATCTATGCGAACGGGTCGGAGGAGCAGAAGCAGGAGTGGCTGCCCCGGATGGCGGCTGGCGACGCGATCGGCTGCTTCGGACTCACCGAGCCGGACTTCGGGTCGGACCCGGGTGGCATGCGCACGCGGGCGCGCCGGGACGGGTCGGACTGGGTGCTCAACGGCACGAAGATGTGGATCACGAACGGGTCCATCGCCGACGTCGCGATCGTGTGGGCGCAGACCGATGACGGAATCCGCGGGTTCGTGGTTCCCACTGACGCGCCTGGGTTCTCGGCACCCGAGATCAAGCGCAAGATGTCGCTGCGGGCATCGGTGACCGCTGAGCTGGTCCTCGCGGATGTGCGCCTGCCCGAGTCGGCGATGCTGCCGGGGGCGAAGGGGCTCTCGGGGCCCTTGTCCTGTCTGAGCGAGGCGCGGTTCGGCATCGTGTTCGGTGCGCTGGGCGCCGCGCGCGACTGTCTCGAGTCAACGATCGCGTATGCCGCGGAGCGTCAGATCTATGGTCGTTCCCTCTCTGCGTACCAGGCCACGCAGCTCAAGCTCGCCGACATGACGCTCGAGCTCGGCAAGGGGATGCTGCTGGCGCTGCACCTGGGGCGTCTCAAGGACAGCGGCGCGCTGCGTTCTGAGCAGGTGAGCCTGGGCAAGCTCAACAACGTTCGTGAGGCGATCGCCATCGCCCGCGAGTGCCGGACCATCCTGGGAGCAGCGGGGATCACCCTGGAGTACCCGATGATGCGGCACGCCAACAACCTGGAGTCGGTGCTCACCTACGAGGGCACTTCGGAGGTGCACCAGCTGATCATCGGGCAGGCGCTGACGGGGGAGCGCGCTTTCCGGTAGGGGGCTCGGCGCCTGCTTCCCTGACTGAGGCACATCGTGGGCTTCTCCTTGCGAAGGTGCCTCTCGGCTCACGGTGTGCGCCGGGCGTCGGCGGACTGCTCACGAACCTCGTCGCCGGCGGCCAACGTGCCGATCATCGACTCGACCAGGGCGGCCAGCCGGCCGAGCTCGTCGATGTGCACGCTCGTCAGGGCCGCCAGGATGTGCGCCCCGTCGGTCGACAGCCGCAGCCGCACCACCCGGTGGTCGTCGCTGTCCCGATAGCGGGTGAGCAGGCCCGCACGCTGGGTGCGGTCCACGAGCTCGACGGCCGAATGGGGCTTGATGAGTAGGTACTCGGCGACCTGCCCGATCGTGGGGCCGGCGGGCTCAGGATGGCCCCGCACCGCCAGGAGCAGCTGGTGCTGGCTTGAGGTGAGGCCGTGCTCCGAGGCCTGTTCGGCGCTCCAGTGTTCGAAGCGCCGCAACCGGGTCCGGACGGTGAGCAGGCGCGCGTAGTCGGCCTCGCTGATCGTCTGGTCGTGCGGCATGGCTCACTCCTGGCTCCGGGAGGACGAGGAAGCGACTACTCTATTAGATCGTGTTACGACATAAATGCCTGAACGCCTGCCACTGCTGACCTCCCGCACCGATCGGACCTCTGATGAGCCACCCCGCCAACGCCGCTGCCCGCCGTGACGTGAGCCATCTCGGCGACTTCACCACCACCTCTCGGATGGTGGTGATCGCCGGGCTCGCCGTACCGGTGGGCGCCGTGAGCGCCGTCGTCGCATGGGCCCTGCTGCGGCTGATCGGGCTCATCACGAACGCCGTGTTCTACCAACGGCTGGACACCCGGCTCGTGGCGCCCGGAGCCGTGCATCACAACCCGCTCGTCGTCCTTGTCGCCCCTATTGCAGGCGGTCTCGTGATCGGGCTCATGGCGCGGTACGGGTCGGAGAAGATCCGTGGCCACGGCATGCCGGAGGCCATCGAGGCGATCCTGCTCGGCGGGAGCAAGGTCCAGCCGCGGGTGGCCGTGCTCAAGCCCGTCTCCGCCGCGATCGCCATCGGCACCGGCGGCCCGTTCGGTGCGGAGGGCCCGATCATCATGACGGGCGGGGCGGTCGGCTCGCTCTTCGCGCAGTTCCTGAGGCTGACCGCCGACGAGCGCAAGACCCTGCTCGTCGCCGGCGCCGCCGGTGGCATGGCGGCGACCTTCAACTCGCCCTTTGCTGCCGTCCTCCTGGCGGTCGAGCTCCTGCTGTTCGAGTGGCGACCGCGCAGCTACGTGCCGGTGGCCACCGCCGTATGCGTCGCCGCGATCGTGCGCCGCCCACTGCTGGGCACGGCCGCGTTGTTCCCTGCCGTGGGAACCCTTCACCTCACGTATGCCGCCTACGGCCTCTGCGTGGTGTCCGGCATCGCGTCCGGCCTCTTGGCCCTCGTCGCCACGGTGCTCGTCTATGCCGCGGAGGACGTCTTCCGCCGCCTGCCCGTGCACTGGATGTGGTGGCCGGCGATCGGCGGCCTGGTCATCGGACTCGGTGGTCTCGTGGTCCCCCAAGCCCTGGGCGTGGGCTACAACATCATCGCCGGCGAGCTCGCTGGGTCGATCGGGCTCGGGCTCGTCGTGGGCATCCTCGTGGTCAAGACGCTGATCTGGTCGCTGTCCCTGGGCTCGGGGACCTCAGGCGGCGTGCTGGCACCGATGTTCATGATCGGCGGTGCGCTCGGCACGCTCGAGGCCCACGTCTTCCCGACCGTGGGGCCAGGCTTCTGGGCGCTCGTCGGCCTCGCCGGCGTGCTCGGAGGGGTCATGCGGTCGCCTTTCACCGGAGTCGTGTTCGCGATCGAGCTGACCACGCGCCTGGATGCCTTGCTGCCCCTGCTCATCGGTGCCTCCACGGCATACGCCGTGTCTGTCCTCGTGCTGAAGCGCTCTGTGCTGACGGAGAAGATCGCTCGCCGCGGCTTCCACCTGTCCCGCGAGTACGACGTCGACCCGCTGGAGATCCTGTTCATCGGCGAGGTGATGGAGACGGACCTGTTGACCTTCGAGGCGCATGTGTGCGCGGCGGAGGCACTCGAGGCGGTCTCCGACACCGACCCCGCGACCCTACGGGCGCGCCGACAGATGCTGTATCCCGTGGTCGACGATGCAGGTCACCTTCTGTCGGTCGTGACCCGCACCCAGCTCGAGACGGCGGTCCACGATGGACGCGGCGGCGAGCCGATCCTCGACCTGGGCACCGGCCAACCCGTCGTCACCCATCCGGACCAGACTCTGCGCACGGTCGCCACCGAGATGGCCCGTCACGGCGTCGACCGGATGCCAGTGGTCGACCGTCATGACCCGGACCGGCTGGTCGGCATCATCTCGCTGACCATGCTGCTCGCCGGACGCCTGCGCGACCTCCAGGAGGCGCGCGACTCCGAGCGCATCCTGCGACTGCGCATGGTCAGGCCCGGTCGGGCCGCACGGGAGTCGGGCTAGGCGGCCTATCGCGCCGCAGCCG
>NZ_DASYGF010000064.1:0-6113 GCF_036000045.1 Pedococcus sp. | reverse complement strand
TGGGCCGTCACTTCTCGCCCGAGGCGGCCTTGGGGCGACCGCGTTGGGGCAGCGGCGCGGCCTGCTTCGGCATCCGGCCCGCATCGTCCAGCGCGCGGCGCAGCAGCATCTCGATGTGGGCGTTGACGCTGCGGAACTCGTCGTTGGCCCAGCGCATCAGGGCGTCATGGACCGCCGGGTCGACCCGGAGCAGGACCTGCCGACGCTCGCTCACGTATACAGGGAGCCGGTGTTCACGACCGGCGTCGGCGGCTGGTCACCACACAGGACGACCATCAGGTTGCTCACCATGGTGGCCTTGCGCTCCTCGTCCAGCTCGACGACGCCCTTCTCGGCCAGCCGGTTCAGGGCGAGCTCGACCATGCCGACCGCACCCTCGACGATCCTGCTGCGCGCGGCGACGACGGCGTTGGCCTGCTGACGGCGAAGCATCGCCTGCGCGATCTCCTGCGCATAGGCCAGGTGGGAGATGCGGACCTCCACGACCTCCACGCCGGCGATGACGACGCGCTCCGCCACCTCGACGGCCAGCTGGGCAGAGACGACGTCGCTCGACCCGCGCAGCGAGGTTCCGGTGTCGGTGTGGTCGTCGTAAGGGTGGCTGGTCGCGACGTGACGCAGTGCCGACTCGGCCTGAACCGACACGAAGTTCTGGTAGCTGTCCACGGCATACGTCGATCTCGCCGTGTCCGCGACCTGCCACACGACGATCGCCGCGATCTCCACTGGGTTGCCGTCGGCATCGTTGACCTTGAGGTGGTTCGTCTCGAAGTTGCGGACCCGCACGCTGACGCTGCGGCGCACGATGAGCGGGGCGATCCACCAGAAGCCGGGCTTGCGGACGGTCCCGACGTAGCGGCCGAAGAACTGCAGCACGGAGGTCTGTCCCGGAGGGACGATCACCAGCGAGCTCGCGACCAGGGCGAAGACCAGCAAGGGCAGCCACAGCCAACCCTCGTGGTGTCTACCCACGAGATAGATCCCGTAGCCCGCTGCCGCGAGCACCACGACGCCGAGCCAGCCGTTGACGGCCAGGGCGGGTCGCTCGGTGATGTCGACTCGCACTCCCTGGTGGCCGACCGGTCCCACACTGTCCGTTGGGTCGACGCTGGCCATGTCGCACTCCTCAGCTCAAAAAAGTGATATCACATAGATAGCACTTTTCGGAGCGCCGCACCAGGGGTTTCCAGCCGCGACCGGGCTACCGTGCTTCGGTGTCGTGGGGACCGTCGAAGGATCCGTGACGGCCGGCGCCAGCGGCGAACCTGGCTGCGCCCGCAAGTCCCTCGGCGGCGACGACCGAGACGCCTGCAGCCCCCTCCGCGCGCAGAGCCTCGCTGAGCGGGAGGTCGAACGACCGGTAGGCCGAGTCGCGGTCGACCTGCAGGCAGCCTTGGGGGAACGCAGCGAGCTGGTGCGCGAGCTTCCGCGCCACGCTCAGTGCCTGGCCGACCGGGACGACACGGTTGGCCAACCCCATCGCGTGGGCTTCGTGCGCGTCGACCGGACGCCCCGTCAGGATGAGGTCCAGAGCACGCCCCAGTCCCACGATGCGTGGCAGGCGCACGGTCCCGCCGTCGATCAGCGGCACGCCCCACCGCCGGCAGAACACCCCGAACACCGCGTCCTCCTCCACCACTCGCAGGTCGGCCAGGAGGGCGAGCTCGAGGCCTCCCGCCACGGCATACCCGGCGACAGCCGCGATCAGCGGCTTGGTGAGTGCCATCCGCGTCGGGCCCATCGGCCCCGCCCCGCCGCCGTCGGGGTCGAGCTCGTGACGCAGCGCGGGGTCCCGGATCGCCTCGAGGTCGGCGCCCGCGCAGAAGTGGCCATGGTCGCCGGTCAGGATGGCGACGCGCTGGGAGTCCTCGGACTCGAACGCCATGAAGGCGTCGCGTAGGGCGGCCGCCATCGGTCCGTCGACAGCGTTGCGCCGCTGCGGCTTGTCGAGGTGGATCACGGTGACCGGACCGTCGGCCTCGACGCGAACGTGCGCGCTCACACGAGACTCCTTCGTCCGTATGCCATGGGGTGCAGTGGGATTGGCCCCGCGCCGAATACTGTAACGACCGAGTGGGGCCCAGTCGCTCTGGACCGGAGCGCCCCCGACGCGGTCGCCTGGAAGGGAGGACATCCGCGGTGGACGACAGAACGGCCGTGGTGGCTACGACCGAGCGCCTGGTCATCCGGCCGTGGACCGAGCATGATGCCGAGGCCCTGTTCGACATCTACTCCCGGTGGGAGGTGGCGCGGTGGCTGGGGGCCACACCTCAGGCGCTGGAGAGCCTGGACCAAGCCGTGCGGCGAGCCGAGCGCTGGGCGTCGCTCGGCGAAGCCGACCCGACCTACGGGGTCTGGTGCCTGACGCTGCGCAGGTCCGGGTTGCCGGTGGGGACCGTGCTCCTGCTGCCGCTTGCGGGTGGCGAGGTGGATGGCGAGGTGGAGGTGGGATGGCACCTGCATCCCGACCACTGGGGTCACGGCTACGCGACCGAAGCGGCGCGAGCAGCCATCGGTCGCGGCATCGACGCGGGACTGGACCACGTGCTGGCCGTCGTGAACCCGGACAACCATCCCTCGCAAGCGGTGTGTCGCCGTCTCGGCATGGAGCACATCGGGCGCACCGACCGGTACTACGGGATGCCGCTCGAGGTCTTCCGCACCGACTCCGTCTAGGTCGACTGGCGCGCCGCTCGGAGGAGAGGCGGGAGGGCGCTCGTCGCCCGTCGCTGAGACACTGGTCCCGATGAAGAACGAGCCCAGTGGTCGCCCAGGCCCGCGCCGGCCTGCGTTCTTCAGCCCTGCCGCGATGGAGTCGCAGGGTGGCATGGTCCCCGATCCCGCCGAAGTCACCGAGATCGCCCACGAGACTGCAGCGGTGCTCGTCGGCACGGGCCGTGCCGCCGACGACCCGGCACTGACCAGCCGCCTCGTGGCTTTGGTGGACGAGCTGGGACTCTCGACCTTGGCCGAGCTGTGGGCCGACCGGCCGGCGCGCAGCCTGCCCGGGGCGCTGTGGCGGCTGTATGCCCTGCGCGAGTGGGTCCAGCGCAGCCCCGAGGAGGCCAGCGCCGACTATGCCGCTGGCATGCGGTTCACGGACGTCAACCATGCCGTCGCCGGGGTCGCCGAACCGCCTGGCCCGGACGAGGTCCGTCACCTCACCGATGCTGTTCTGCGGGGAGTCTTCGAGGGCGACCTGGCCGTGGCGCTGCAGCGTGCCGCCGCCTTCTGCCGGGTGGTGGCGGCAGGGCGCGCCGAGCGGGCGCACACCTTGGACGTGCAGGACCGCGACGCAGCAGGCGCTCAGACCCGACGCGCGGCCTCCATGCTCGGCACCTCGGAGGACCTCGAGGCGTGCGCGCGGCTGTGGCTGGCGGGCGACCTGATCTGAGCGCGGCTGAGCGGTCGTCGTCGCGTCCGCCCCGGATATCCACAGGCCGGTGGTTCGGGAACATCCATCCGGTGGCTGGGGTTACAGTCAGACGTGCGTCGGGCCGCGGTAGCCCCGGGTCCCAACTGAAGCCGCTTCGAGCGGCCACGCGCCGTGAGGCGCTCCCGGCCCGACGCACAACTTCGCCTGGCGAGGCGGCTAGAACGCCAGCACGAGCCCGCCGGCGCACAGGTGCCGGGCGGCGTCGTGCCGGGCAACGCGCCGCGAACGGCGACCGGGGCCACGCCAGCCGCACACGCGGCATACGCCATGGCTGAAGGACCCCCGGTCCTCGGCGACACCCTCTCGGTCACCCGCAGCGCTCGGTGGCGCTTCGACCGGTGCAGATGCCATGCGGACCATCATGAGGCATAGGCCAAAGGAACTAGTCCGGGTGGTGCGAGCATGATCCAGATGGGTAGTTCGTGTGACGAGGTCTTCAAGGAATGGCAAACAATCGACGCCGACGATCCAGTGCTCGGTTAGCGTCGTCCCATGACAACGGACCCGGCCGCCGGTGGCGAGCTCACCGACGATGCTCTGCAACACGAGATCGAGCTCGTCGGGGAGCTCGTCGTCGCGGCCTCTGCCAGCGAGGGCCCGTTGACCGACGAGCAGATCGACCTGATCCTCGGCATCGAGCGGCTTCACCGCGACGCGCGGGTATCTGTGCCCGGCCCCCGTGAGCTGCGGCGGCAGGACGCCTGAGCGCTGTTGACGTCCCGTCGGCGGTCACGTAGCCGTCGGGTGGTGGTGAGGTGAACACCAGGTTGCGCGGCCCGAGGACGATGGCCGTAGCATCATCCACGGCCATCCCCCTGTGTGACCGGAGAGAACCGTGGGCATTCGCCTCACCCCCCAGGAGAACGTCTTCTACGATCTGTTCGCCAAGTCGGCAGCCCACCTCATCGAGGGCGCCCGCGAGCTGACCACCATCCTGGGGACGCCGGCCGCCGAGCGTGAGGCCGTGGCGGCCCGGATGCGCGAGATCGAGCACGGCGCCGACGAAGCGACTCACGAGATCATCCGCAAGGTCAACAGCTCGTTCATCACCCCGTTCGACCGTGAGGACATCCACGGGCTGGCCTCGGCGCTCGACGACTGCATGGACCTCATGGACGCGACCGTCGACCTGATCGTGCTCTACCGGATCGGTGACCTGCCGGCCGGTATCTCCGACCAGGTCGAGGTGCTGTCGCGCATGTCCGAGCTGACCGCCGACGCGATGCCCCGGCTGCGCTCGATGAAGGACCTCGCCGAGTACTGGATCGAGATCAACCGGCTCGAGAACCAGGCCGACCAGATCTACCGACGGCTGCTCGCGGGGTTGTTCAACGGCGACTTCGGCAGCGACGCCATCACGATCATGAAGCTCAAGGAGGTCGTCGAGGAGCTCGAGGCCGCCGCCGATGCCTTCGAGAAGGTCGCCCACAAGGTCGAGAGCATCGCGGTCAAGGAGTCCTGAGTCCCCTCATGGAGTGGCTTCCGATCGCGATCGTCATCGCGCTGGCGATGGGTTTCAACTACACCAACGGCTTCCACGACTCGGCCAACGCCATCGCCACCTCGGTGTCGACGCGAGCCCTCACCCCCCGGGTGGCCCTCGTCATGGCGGCAGTGGCCAACCTCCTTGGGGCGTTCTTCGGCAAGAAGGTCGCCGACACCGTCGGCAAGGGCATCATCGCCGCCCCCCACGGCACGGCCGGGCTGGTGCTCGTCTCCGCCGCTCTCCTCGGTGCGATCGGATGGAACCTGCTGACCTGGTGGTACGGCCTGCCCTCGTCGTCCTCCCACGCCCTGATCGGCGGTCTGGGCGGTGCCGCGCTCGCAGCGGGCGCGACGGTCAAGTGGGCGGGCATCTGGAGCAAGGTCGTCATCCCGATGGTGGTCTCGCCGATCCTCGCGATCATCGGTGGCTACATCGTGATGACGGCGATCCTGTGGCTGTTCCGCCGAGCGCACCCCGGTCGCGTGACCCGCGGCTTCCGCTACGCCCAGACCATCTCGGCCGCCGCGATGGCCTTCGGTCACGGCTTGCAGGACGCCGCAAAGAGCGCGGGTGTGGTCGTCCTGGCGCTGACGGTGGGTGGCTACTACGCGGGCTCCGGCGTGCCGCTGTGGGTGTTGCTCATGTCGGCCGTCGTCATCTCCCTGGGCACGTATGCCGGCGGTTGGCGGATCATGCGCACGCTTGGGCGCCGGATCATCCACCTCGACCCGCCGCAGGGCTTCGCCGCCGAGACGACGGCCGCGGCGATCCTCTACATCGCGGGGCTGGCCTATGGGGCGCCGATCTCCACCACGCACACCATCAGCTCGGCGATCATGGGGGTGGGCTCGACGAAGCGGCTGTCGGCCGTGCGCTGGGGGGTGGCGGGCAACATCGTCGGGGCGTGGATCCTCACGTTCCCGGGTGCGGGTCTCGTGGCGGCCGTCTGCTTCTGGGTCCTCCACGTCGCCTTCTGACCCACTTATTGCCCCGCATCCACCGTTTTCGGGGTTCCAGGAGCCCCATCGGGTGGATTCGGGGCAATAAGTCGAGGCGGATCCCCAAGGGGATGGCCCCGATGCGGCCCTTCCACAGGGGTCGACCAGCCCACCGAGGGGTTCGGAGGTCATCCGTGACAGTGGCGTCATGCCCGGCCGCGTCCATGACCTGCCTCAGCCCTTCCTTGCGGCG
>NZ_DASYGF010000075.1:0-77550 GCF_036000045.1 Pedococcus sp. | reverse complement strand
GAAGCCGTCCCGGCCCGATGGACCGGTGCTCCGGCCCATCGGGCATCGTGATGGTGTGGATTGTGGTGGTGTGGATCCTGGCGTAGATCGCGGTGAGGTGGCGACGACGACCTGCCCGTCGTGCGGGTACACGGCGCCCGTGTATGGGGGAAGCGTCGAGTCACGCTTCCGCGCCTCGGCGGAGTGCTATGCCGCGTACCAGGAGCTCGCGGCATACAACCTGACGGGGGGCCGCCGGGACTTCATCCACCAGGAGGCCGTCGACGCGTATGCCGCCCAGCACCCTGGGCCCCCCGCCAAGCCCATGGCGACGTGGTTCGGCCTCGTCGGGCTGCACCTGGCCCTGGACCTGGGGCGGACGGGCCGCGAGGTCCAGCAGGCGCACATGAGGCTGGCCCGGCGCCGGCGCCACTGGCCCGAGCTGGCCGCCCCTGCCGACCTCACCGGGATGGTCGTGGCCGACGTGATGCAGCAACCAGCCGACGACACACGCGACGACGCGCTGTGGCGGTGGGCCGGCGAGGTCTGGGAGCACTGGGCGGCGGTGCACCAGGTGATCGCCGACCTGTGCGCCGATCAGGGCCTCTAAGACGGCGAAATCCCCCGACCATACGGTCGAGGGACTGCGCTCTGGGGTCGAGAGGGTCAGATGCCCTTGACCTTCTCCGCCTGGGGACCCTTGGGGCCCTGGGTGACGTCGAACTCGACCTTCTGGCCCTCCTGGAGCTCGCGGTAGCCGCTGCTCTCGATGGCCGAGTAGTGAACGAAGACGTCAGCGCCGCCGCCGTCCTGCTCGATGAAGCCGAAGCCCTTTTCGCTGTTGAACCACTTCACGGTGCCTGTTGCCACTGGTGCTGCCTCTTCTTGTTGTGCGAGGCCTCCCGTGTGGAGACCTCATGCCGCCGATGGTCACGACAGGCGACACGCGCGCGAACAATCACGCGGCGGGCTCCGTCGCGCCGAGCCCGCTGGAGGGTGGACTGGAACGGCAACGACGACGACGGTACCAGTCGAGACCCCCACTCCGCCTTATCGCCCGCCAGGGGGTCACTTCGAGAGGGCCCCGTGGAGGCGGCTGCAGGTGGTCCCCAGCGGCCTCAGCGTCTCGTCGTTGCAGTGTCCGGGTCGTTCGACCGGATGGACAGGTCAGCCGGTTAGCCTGCGTGGGTGACCCAGCCCAACGACGAGACCCGTGCAGTGCCGGAGCCCGACCTCGACACCCGGGCGGCTGGTGTCGCCCGGGCGGTCAAGAGCTGGCAGCGTCACCTCGTCGACCTCGGCGGCCGCAACACGCTGCTGTGGTACCGCGACCTGCCCAGCGGCACTCTCGACCTGACGACCGCCCATCCCGGGGGTCTGGCGATGCTCCTCGCAGGACGCCCCACCCGCCTGTCCGATCTCGTCCGCGAACCGGCTGCGCTCGACGAGGCACGTCGTCGGGCCCGCACCATCCGCACCAAGACGCTCGAGCTGTCGGAGGAGCGAGGCATCGCGGCCGGCTTCCTCGCCCTCGGCATGGCGACCTGGACCGTCCGTGGTGCGTCGCGAGCTCCCGCCGCACCGGTGCTGCTGCGGCGCTGCGTGCTGCGGCCGACCGGCCCAACGCGTGAGGACTTCGACCTCGACCTGGGCTACGAGGTCGAGGTCAACCCGGTACTCGAGCACTACCTCCGCTCGGAGCAGGGGCTACGGCTCGACACCGGTGCGCTGGAGGACCTCGCGAGCCATGGGGGAGCTTTCGACCCCTACCCCGTGTATGCCGAGCTGACCCGGCTCTGCGCGGACGTCCCGGACTTCTCGGTGACCCCGCGACTCGTGGTCGGCACGTTCTCGTACGCCAAGCTACCGATGGTGGCTGACCTTGCAGCGCAAGGGAGCTCGCTGGCCGACCACGATGTCGTCGCGGCGCTCGCGGGGGACCCGGAGGCGCTGCGGGCGGTCGACCGCGAGGTACCCCTGTCTCCTCTCGACGCCGATGGTGGCGCCGACATCGACCCCGCGCGCGAGCTGCTCGTCGTCGACGCCGACTCCGACCAGCAGGCCGCCATCGACGCGGTGCGCTCCGGCGCCCACCTGGTCATCCAGGGTCCCCCCGGCACCGGCAAGTCGCAGACCATCACCAACCTCGTCGCGAGCCTGGCGGCCGAGGGCAAGCGCGTCCTGTTCGTCGCCGAGAAGCGGGCGGCGGTTGAAGCCGTGCTCTCGCGCCTCGACCGCGTGGGGCTGTCCGACCTCGTCCTCGACGCCTATGACGGCGGGGTCGACCGGCGCGGGCTGGCCCAGCAGCTGGGTGCTGCCCTCGAGCGGGGCACCCGGGCCGAGGAGCCCGACACCGCAGACCTGGAGCGCGCTCTCGTCGCGAGTCGCGGCACGCTGGTCGGTCACTCGCGGGCCCTGCACGAGACCCGCGAGCCCTGGGGCGTCTCTGCCTACGAGGCCCAGGAGGCCATCGCCAGGCTGAGCGCAGCCCATCATCCGCCGACGTCGCGGGTCCGGCTGCGGGGGGCACAGCTGGAACGGCTCGACCGTCGGACCGTCGAGGACCTCGGCCGGGCGCTCACGGAGGCCGCTGCGCTCGGGGCCTGGTCGACGGACGACGGCACCGATCCCTGGTACGGCGCCCGCATCAGCACCGCCGAGGACGCGCTCCGCGCTCGCGACATCACGAGCCGCTTTGCCCAGGGCGGCCTCCAGGCGCTCGAGCAGACGATGCAGGAGGTGTTCGCCGAGGTCACCCTGCCTCAGGCGAAACGGCTGTCTGACTGGAGCGCAGTGCTCGACACTGTCGGCAACGTGCGCGACACGCTCGAGGTGTTCCGTCCCGAGGTCTTCGACATTCCGCTCGGTGACCTCGTCGCGGCCACCGGTGACAAGGACTACCGCGACGCCAACGGGGTGGCCCTCAGCTGGTCGGCGCGCTCGAGGCTGCGGCGGCAGACGCGTTCGCTGCTCCGACCGGGACCGCCGCCGCCCGACCTGCACGCTGCCCTGCTCGACGCCCAGAAGCAGCGGGTGGCCTGGCAGCAGATGGCCGGTGCGGGCGGCCGCCCCGAGATCCCCGTGGACCTGGACCGGGCCCGCGCGGCATACGAGGCGGTGGCCTCCGACCTCCGCTGGCTCGGTGAGCGGCTGGCCCCCACCGCCGCCGGAGGCGACCTGATGGACGCTCCGCTCGAGGACCTCGAGCGACGGATGACCGGGCTGGCGGCGCGCCCGGACCGGCTGACGATCCTGCCGCAGGTGACCGGTGCGCTCGACGCCCTCCGCGAGGCGGGGATGGGCGCGCTGGTCGACGACCTCGCTCGCCGAGGAGTGGAGCCGGAGGACGTCTCGCGGGAGCTCGACTTCGTCTGGTGGACCTCGCTCGTCGAGGAGGTCGCGGAGCGCGACCCCCGGTACGGCGCCCACGACGGCGCGCAGCTGCACCGCGTGGTGCGCGAGTACGTCGCGGCCGACCACGAACATCTCCGCCGGACCGCCGAGCGAGTCCGGGCGAGCGCGAGCCGGCGGCTGCGCGAGGTGCTGGCGGACCACCCGGACCAGGCTGAGCTGGTGCGTGCCGAGGCGGCCAAGGTGCGACGGCACCGTCCGGCGCGGGAGCTGATGGCCTTGGCTGGGCAGACCCTGACGGCCGCCAAGCCCGTGTGGACCATGTCGCCACTCGTCGTCGCCTCGGTGGTGCCCCCGGGTCCGTGGTTCGACGTCGTCATCCTCGACGAGGCCTCCCAGATCCCCGTGGCGCGCGCCGTCTCGGCGATCTCGCGCGCGACGCAGGTCGTCGTCGTCGGGGACGAGCATCAGCTGCCCCCGAGCAGCTTCAGCACCTCCGCATTGGACGAGGAGATCGCGCCCGAGGACGAGGTCCTGACCGAGGGCTACGAGTCGGTGCTCGACGTCTTGTCGGCCGCGCTGCCGACCCGGCGGCTCAGCGTGCACTATCGCTCGCATGACCAGCGGCTGGTCGAGCTCTCCAACCACGTGATCTATGGCGGCTCGCTCGTGACCTTCCCCGGCACCGGCCATGAGCGGCCCGTGGCGCTCGAGTCCGTCGAGGGCTCGGGCGTGGTGCAGCCCGGCGAGGAGGCCATCGAGACCACCGAGGCCGAGGTCAGCCGGGTCGTCGACCTGGTGCTCGAGCACGCCCGGACGCGTCCGCACGAGTCCTTGGGCGTCATCACGCTCGGACACAAGCACGCGAACCGGCTGGACGACGCCCTGCGCCGTGCGTTGGTCGAGGCTGACGGCGTGGCGGACTTCTTCGAGGAGGACCGTCCGGAACGTTTCTTCGTCAAGCCCCTCGGCCAGGTCCAGGGCGATGAGCGCGACGCCGTGATCCTCTCCGTGGGTTACGGCAAGACGCCCCATGGTCGGGTGCTGCACCGCTTCGGGGCACTCAACCTCGAGGGAGGCGAGCGGCGCCTCAACGTCGCCGTCACCCGGGCCCGCCGCCGGATGACCGTCGTGTCCTCCCTGCTCGCCGCCGACCTCGACCCCGCCCGTCTGAAGGCCGAGGGTGCGCTGCTGCTCCGCGACCTCCTCGCGTATGCCGCGGACGGCACCCTGCCCACCCCCGCCCTCACGCCTGCGAGCTCAGGCGCAGGAGCAGGCGCCGATGCCCTGCGGCGCGAGTTCGCCGATCGGCTGCGTGGGTCGGGACTGGTGGTGCACGAGGCGTTCGGGGCCGGTGACCACCCGGTCGACCTCGCGGTCGAGGACCCCGAGAAGCCGGGCACGGTGCTCGTGGCCGTCGAGACGGACGGCCCCGCGTATGCCGCCACGCCCAGCACCCGCGAGCGCGACCGCCTGCGACCCGAGCACCTGGAGCGGCTCGGCTGGGGGTACGTCCGGGTCTGGTCGACGGACCTGTTCCGTGACCCGGCGCGGAGCGTGTCACGGGTGCACGCCGCCGTCGCTCGCGCCGCCGCGGCCGGAATGGGCGGATCTGTGCAGGACCTGGCTGACGAGCCCTCGTCCGATGACGGGCCGGGGCTGGCGATGCCCCCAGAGGAGGAGCTCATGGCACCTGACGGCGAGGAGGAGTTCCACCCCTCCCGCGACGAGGGCGCCCGCCGCCGGCGGGTGCGAGGCCGTAGGGCGGGGCGGGCCGCCGACCACACCGCGCCCGAGCAGACCACCGATGACACCGACCTCGGGTGGGGTGAGCGCCGCGACCAGGACGCGCACGACCGCTGGCTGCAGGAGCAGCGGCCGCCGCACTGGGGCAGCGACTGACCCACTGCGCGACTCACCCCTCGCGCGGCTGAACCACTGAGCGAAGGATGGCAACCTGCGGCCCTGGCGTTGCCCGAGGCTGCAGATCGCCACCCTTCGCGGGGCAGGAGGGCCTAGGCGCGGGGGTCCGCCGCACGGCCCAGGGCGTCTCTGATCTCGCGCAGCAGCACGATCTGCTCGTCGGGCGCAGCGTCGACCTCGGTCCGGGAGAAGCGAGCCTTGGCGGCCTCGTAGGGCTTGACCACGAAGAAGTAGACGATGGCGGCCAGGATGAGGAACGAGACCAGAGCCGTCAGGAAGGTGCCCACAGGCAGGCCGGCCGGCTTGTAGGCGTTGAAGTCCGGCTTCCCGCCGGCCTTGCCGATGATGCCGAGCAGGAGGTCGGTGAACGTCTTGACCACGGCGGCGAAGGCGGTGGCGATGATGAAGGCGACGGCAAGCTCGACGAGGTTGCCCCGCATGACGAAGTCTTTGAAGCCTTTCATGGGTGTCGTGACCCTTTCCCTGAGAGTGGTGGTCCTACCGCGTTCACGGTAGCGACCCCCACGCTCGTATGGGGTCCCACAGAGGGGTGGCTCCGGGCCGCCCGTCACCCGGCCCGGAGCAGCAGCGTCAGCGACGGGCGCCCGAGCGCATCCACGGGAGCGCGGGCGATGGCCTCGGCGCTCTCGTGGCCTGCGGCAACGACGATGCCGGCCGGCTCCGCCGACCGGGGGCTGGTGGCAGCACCTGGAACGAGTCCGCCCGACGACGAACCCGAGAAGTCATCGCTGCGTAACACGAGGACTCCCCGCGCCACGGTGCCGCCAGGTCCGACCAGGTCGACGCGGTCGCCGGCGCTGACCATGGCGCTCGCCGCGGGGTCGGCCAGGGCGACGTGCACGGCGACGGTCCCCACCGGCTGCCCGTCGAGCAGGGCGGAGGTCGACAGCCGATGCTCGGTGACCGGCTCGCCGGCTGACAGCACAGCGCTGAGCCGTCGCCCCCCGACGCGGGAGGCAGAGTCGAGCACATCGCTGGGCGCCAGGTTCTGTGGCCACCTCACGACGTGCACGGCGGAACCCGACGGGATCTGCCCCACAGCCAGGCGCTGGCTCGCCACGAGGACCGCCACCGTGGGGCCGCTCGCCGGCGCTCGGACCGACGCCAGAACCCCTGCGACGGCCGTGACGGCGCAGAGTGCGGCGACCACCCGGCGCAGGACCCGTCGGCGCCACGCGCGGCGCCTTCCGGGACCGAACAGCGCGCCGACCAGGCCCCCCAGCCCCGGCATGCCGAGGTCAGCCCGGCAGGGCGAACGGCAGCGTGAGTCCGTCGAGGGCCCGCCTGCAGGCACAGGTCGCGACCTCGTCGTCCTCGGCCGGGGGGAGTGCCCTCACCGCGGCCTGCAGGACCGACTTGAGGCGCCCGACGTTGTCGGCGAAGACGGCGAGCACCTCCTCGTGGGTCACCGCCTCGCCACCGCCCACCCCGGCGTCCTGGTCGGTGACCAAGGCGACCGTGGTGAAGCACATGGCGAGCTCGCGAGCGATCGCCGCCTCGGGCATGGCGGTCATGCCGACGACCGACCACCCGGCCTGCTGGTGCCAGCGCGACTCCGCCGCGGACGAGAACCGCGGCCCGTTGACGACGACCAGCGTGCCCTCCTCGGCGACCGCCGTGCCCGCGGCCCGGGCCGCCTCGACGGCGACCGCCCGGCCACGGGGGCAGTACGGGTCGGCGAAGCCCACGTGCACGACCGGCCCCTCGCCCGCATAGATCGTGTGCTCGCGACCCCAGGTGCGGTCGACCACCTGGTCGGGCACGACCACGGTGCCCGGGCCGAGCTCGGCCCTGAGCGAGCCCACCGCGCACGGGGCGAGCACCTGGCGGACGCCGACCGAGCGGAGCGCCCAGAGGTTGGCCCGGTAGTTGACGCCGTGGGGCGGGAACCGATGGCCCTGGCCGTGCCGGGCGATGAACGCGACCCGGCGACCCTGCACCTCGCCCACCACGACGTCGTCGCTGGGGTCGCCGAACGGCGTGCTGACCCGCACCCGCTCGGCCGAGTCGAAGAACGAGTAGAACCCCGAGCCACCGATCAGCCCCACATCGGCACGCGCCTGCCCAGCAGTCGTCGTCATGCGGGCAGCCTACGCACGCGGTGCGTCAGGGCCGCCCCACGTCAGGGCCTCTGTGGAGCGAGCACGACAAAGCCCGTCCATGTGGACAGGATCGGGGGTGGTGGGACCGTATGCCGCCCGCTCAGGCCGCGGACGAGCCGTCCTTGGTGCCCTTGGAGCTCGCAGACCCGGAGGTCGACCCGGACGCTGCCGCAGTGCCGGCCGAGGAGCTCGAGGCCGACGAGCCGGACGAGCTGGAGGAGTCGCTGCTGGCAGCCGGCACCGAGGCGGAGGACCCGCTGCGAGAGTCGGTGCGGTAGAAACCGCCACCCTTGAAGACCACGCCCACGGCGTTGAAGACCTTGCGCAGGCGGCCGCCGCACTCGGGGCAGACGGTGAGCGATTCGTCGCTGAACGACTGGACCGCGTCGAAGCGGTGGTCGCACGCGGTGCAGGCGTAGGAGTACGTCGGCACGAGTTCCTCCAAAGGTCGCGCAGGGTGCCGGACTTGGCACTCGGGGTGGTCGAGTGCCAAGTATAGATCGGCCGCGGACCTGCCGCCGCCTACGCCTTCCACCCAGCCAGCCGCCCGAGCCGGCTCACGGCCCGGACGCGCTTCTCTGCCCGGCTCCGGGACTCTGCCGTGGCGATGATGAGGAGCTGGTCGCCGGACCGGATCGCGGTGTTGGCCACGGGGACGAACCCGCGGCCGCCCCGGACCACCAGCGTGACGTTGGCACCCTCGGGTAGCCGCAGCTCGAACATCTCCACGCCGTGCAAACGTGACTCCTCGCCCACGGTGACCTGGAGCATCTCGGCCCCCATCTCCTCCAATGGGGTGGCCTCCACGTCGAGGTCGAGCGACTGGTACTCCTCCGCGATCCGCAGTCGCCGCGCCAGCCACGGCAGCGTCGGGCCCTGGATGAGGGTGAAGATGACGACGAGCACGAAGACCAGCTCGAAGATCCAGTCGACCCGGTGCGCGCCGATGGTCAACGGCACCGTGGCGAGAACGACGGGCACCGCGCCACGCAGGCCCGCCCAGGACAGGAACACCTGGTCCCGCCAACCCAGGCCGAACGGCCCCACAGACACCAGCACGGACAAGGGCCGGGCGACCAGCAGCAGCACCAGTCCGATGACGATGGCGGGCAGGATCTGTCCGGCCATCCGGCTGGGCGACGCCAACAGGCCCAGCAGGACGAACAGCCCGATCTGCGCCAGCCACCCCAGGGCGGTCGACAGGCCCTTCACCGCCGGACCGTGGGGGAGGCGCAGGTTGCCCAGGACGAGCGCTGCCAGGTAGCAGGCGATGAAGCCGCTGGCGTGCACGCTGGCTGCCGCGGCATACGCGAGGACAGTGAGGGCGACCACCCCGATGCTGAACAGGCCGGACGAACCCCCCGCCGCCCGCCGCATGAACTGCCCACCGAGCCAGCCCACGGCGAGCCCGATGACCGCCCCGGCGGCCAGCTCCAGCAGAGCGGTCCCCGCCAGCATCCACCACGACTGGGCCGCTGAGGGGTTGCCACTGCGCGACGCGAGCGCGGTCACCAGGATGACCACGGGGGCGTCGTTGAAGCCGGACTCCGCCTCCAGCATCCCCGTGATCCGGTGGGGCAGCGGCACCCGGCGCAGGACGGAGAACACGGCGGCCGCGTCGGTCGAGGACAGGATGGCCGCGACCAGCAGAGCGGTGTTCCAGTCCAGCCGCAGGACGAACCGCGCGGCCAGGGCCACCACGCCCACGGACACGAGCACGCCGACCGTCGAGAGCACGGCCGCCGGCGCGACGGAGCGGCGGATGGCCGACCATCGGGTGCTCAGGCCACCCTCGGACAGGATGAGGATGAGCGCCGAGTACCCCAGCACCTGGGTCAGCTGGGCGGAGTCGAACCTGATGCCCAGACCCGACTCGCCGATGGCCAGCCCGATGGCGAGATAGATGAGCAGCGACGGCAGCCCCGACCGCACCGACAGGCGAACCGCGGCCACCGACACGAGGAGCACCACCGACCCCACCAGGAGCGCGGGGGTGAGGTCATGGACGGTGAACGAGGCGGATGGCGAGTCGGCTGCAGGCATCCCTGGGAGCACGGCCCGCCCGTCCTTTCCCTCGAAGTCGTGCGGATAGTCTCGCAGGGTGTCTCGCGTGAATCTCATCCGTCGCAGTGCTCTGGTCCTCGCTGCCCTCCTCGCGGTCGTCCTCGCGGTGGCCACGGTGCTGGCGGTGACCTGGGTGCGTCGGCCCTTTCCGACCACGGGAGGGGAGGTCAAGGTGCCGGGGCTGACCGGCAGGGTTCAGGTGCTCCGGGGGGACCACGGCATACCCCAGATCTATGCCGACAACGCCGAGGACCTGTTCCGCGCCGAGGGCTTCGTCCACGCGCAGGACCGCTTCTTCGAGATGGACCTGCGCCGCCACATCACTTCAGGGCGGCTCTCCGAGCTGGTCGGCAAGGCCGGCCTCACCACCGACAAGGTGATCCGCACGCTGGGCTGGAGACGCGTGGCCGAGGCCGAGCTGCCCACCCTCAAGCCGGAGTCCCGCCGCTACCTCCAGGCCTATGCCGACGGGGTCAACGCCTACATCCACCAGCAGGGCAGCCCCTCGCAGATGTCGCTCGAGTACACCGTCCTGTCGACGACCGTGCCCGACTACCGCGTCGAGGACTGGACGCCCGCCGACTCCCTGGCGTGGCTCAAGGCGATGGCCTGGGACCTGCGGGGCGACTACACCTCAGAGCTGATGCGAGCGCGCCTGGCCGGATCGATGCCGATCAGCCAGATCAACCAGCTCTTCCCGCCGTACCCCTACACCCAGAACAAGCCCATCCTCTCGCCGCAGGACTGGAGCCCGACGGCTTCCCACGCGACGGGAGCCGGCTCCGCGGTCCCTTCCGCGGCCGGGCTGCGGGCCGCCGGGGCGGCCGCCACTGCCACGGCCACGGCCCCCGCCACGACCGCGACGACCCCCCCGACCACGCCTCCGACCACGGCCGCTGGGCTGCAGCAGACCTATGCCCAGGTCCAGCAGGTCCTGGACGCCGTGCCGCAGACCGTGGGCCGCGGGGACGGCATCGGCTCCAACTCCTGGGTCGTCTCGGGCTCGAGGTCGAGCACCGGGAAGCCGTTGCTGGCCAACGACCCCCATCTCGGCGTCAGCATCCCGAGCATCTGGTACCAGGTCGGCCTGCACTGCCGCACCCTGTCGAGCGCGTGCCCGTTCGACGTCACCGGATACTCGTTCTCTGGGCTGCCGGGTGTCGTGATCGGTCACAACCAGTCGATCGCGTGGGGCTTCACCAACCTGGGCCCGGACGTCAGCGACTTCTTCCTCGAGCAGGTCCGCGGCACCACCTACCTGCGCGACGGCAGGCAGGTCCCCTTGACCACGCGCACCGAGACCATCAAGGTCGCCGGCGGCAGCGACCAGACGATCACCGTGCGCAGCACCGTGCACGGGCCGATCCTGTCCGACGCCCTGGAGCCGGTCGAGCAGGCGGGGGAGAGCCCACCGGTCAACGGACGGACCAGCCCCGGCACCTACGAGGTGGCGCTGGACTGGACGGGGCTGCAGGTCGGTCAGACCGCCGACGCGATCTTCGGGCTGGACCAGGCGACGAACTTCGCCCAGTTCCGCGACGCCGCCCGCTCCTTCGCGGTCCCCGCGCAGAACCTGTTGTATGCCGATACGGCCGGCAACATCGGCTACCAGGCGCCGGGGCAGATCCCGATCCGGAGCCGGTACATGGATGCGCCTCCCGGGTACTGGATCCGGCCGGGCTGGGTGTCCGCGTGGGACTGGAAGGGCTGGGTCCCGTTCCAGCAGATGCCCTACACCTACAACCCGCCCGAGGGCTTCCTCGTCGCCGCCAACCAGGCGGCCACGCAGAGCGGCACGCCGTTCCTCACGACCGAGTGGGACTACGGCTTCCGCAGCCAGCGGATCCGCACGCTCCTGGAGCACAACACCAAGGTGACCCCGGCAGCCATGTCGGCCATCCAGGGCGACACCCGCAGCCAGTTCGCGCCCACCCTCGTCAAGGCGCTGCTCAAGGTGGACCTGCACAGTGACGGCTTCACCAAGCAGGCCCAGGACCTCCTGCGCGGATGGGACTTCACCAACCCGGTCGGGAGCTCGCGGGCCGGTGCGGCAGCGGCCTACTACAACGCCGTGTGGTCCAAGCTGCTCGACCTGACCTTCGACGACGAGCTCCCCAAGGACCTGCGCGCCGACGGTGGGGCGCAGTGGATGGAGGCGGTGGCCAACCTCCTCCAGAACCCCCACTCGGCGTGGTGGGACGACAAGCGCACTCCCGGTGTCACCGAGGGCGAGGGTGAGATCCTGCGCAAGGCCCTGGTCGACGCCCGGCTCGAGCTGACCAAGGAGCTCGGCAAGGACCCGACGGAGTGGCAGTGGGGCCAGCTGCACCAGCTGACCCTGAAGCACCAGGTGCTCGGTGGCAGCGACGTCCCGGGGTTCGTGTCGTCGATGTTCAACCGCGGGCCCATGGACCTGCCCGGCGGCTCGGCGATCGTCGACGCCAACGGCTGGGATGCCAGCGTCGGGTTCGGGGTCGACTGGGCCCCGTCGATGCGGATGGTGGTCGACCTGTCCAACTTCGACCATTCCCGCTGGGTCAACCAGACCGGCGAGAGCGGGCATGCCTTCGACGCCCACTACGACGACCAGATCGGCGCGTGGGCCAACAACGAGCAGTTCGCGTGGCCGTTCAGTCGGGCTGCGGTCGTCGCCGCCGGCGGCGATGACCTCACCCTCGTGCCGGACAGCTCCGACGACTGATGTGTGATGGGTGAAGCGGGTGCCCCGGCGCGCCGCTAGGGAGTCGTGGTCGCGCGCACGCGGCATACGCCACGTCCCGCAGCGATGACGGCATCGACCGGCTGGTCGTGGGGCTCGTGCGGCAGCGGTTCGTCGACGAGCTCCCACGGGTGGACCACGGCGACCACGAGCGCGCGGGTCCGGGGGAGCGCGCGGTCGTAGCAGCCCTTGCCCTGCCCGATCCGGTGCCCGTCGGTGTCGACGGCGTGCGCGGGGACGAAGACGACCTCGGCCCGGTCGATGGCGTCGCGACCGAGGTCGACGTCGGTGCCGACCTCTCGCCAGTCCAGGTCCCACTCGGCGAGGGTGACGGGCACCATGACGCGTATGCCGCGGGCCACCAGCGCCTCCAGCAGTGCCTCGGTGGGCGGCTCGGAGGGCATCGACTCGTAGGCCGCGACCCACGACCCGCGCCGGACCCCGGCGTCGTGCACCACCTGAAGCGCGTCGATGGCCAGCGCCAGGGCGTCGGAGGCGCGGTCGCGGCCGGCCACCTCGGCTCGGCGCCGGGCCCGGAGACGGGCTCGGACGACAGCTTTCTCGGCGACAGCCGACGGATGCTCTGTCACGGGCTCCATCCTGCCCTGACCTGGGTCGTTCGTGCTCAGGCCGTTAGGGTTGGGCCATGAGCCCCGACCAGACGACGCGCCCGGTGACCAAGGCAGTGATCCCGGCCGCGGGGCTGGGTACTCGCTTCCTCCCGGCGACCAAGGCCACTCCCAAGGAGATGCTGCCGGTCGTCGACAAGCCGGCCATCCAGTACGTGGTCGAGGAGTCGACCCGCGCGGGGCTCGACGACATCCTGATCATCACCGGCCGCAACAAGGCCGCGCTGGAGGACCATTTCGACCATCACTGGGAGCTCGAGCAGGCGCTCGAGGCCAAGGGCGACCTCCACCGGCTGGAGCGGGTGCGCGAGTCGGCGGCGCTCAAGGTGCACTTCGTCCGCCAGGGCCAGCCCAAGGGCCTGGGTCACGCGGTCCACGTCGCCAAGGAGCACGTCGGGGACAACCCGTTCGCGGTCCTGCTGGGCGACGACCTCATCGACGCGCGCGACCACCTCCTCGAGGAGATGCTGCGGGTCCGCGACGAGAAGGGCGGAAGCGTCGTGGCGCTCCTGGAGGTGCCGCCGGAGTCGGTCCACCTCTACGGGTGCGCCGCCGTCGACGGCCGCGACGGCGACGTCGTGCGCATCACGGGTCTGGTGGAGAAGCCCGACCCGTCAGAGGCGCCGAGCAACCTCGCGGTCATCGGTCGCTACGTCCTCGACCCGTCGGTGTTCGAGGTGCTGGAGCACACGCCCCCCGGCCGGGGTGGCGAGATCCAGCTCACCGACGCGCTCCAGACGCTGGCGAGCTCCACGGAGCCAGGTGGGGGCGTCCACGGCGTGATCTTCCGAGGGCGCCGCTACGACACGGGTGACCGCCTCGACTATCTCAAGGCCGTCGTGCGGCTGGGTGTCGACCACGGCGAGCTCGGCAAGGACTTCGGCGAGTGGCTCGACGACTTCAGCGCCCAGAGAGCCTCCTCCCAGCGGTGATCTCCGTCGAGCAGCACCTCGACCGCATCCTCAGCACGGTCAAGGTCATCCGCCCCTTCGAGCAGGGCGTGCTCGATGCCCAGGGGTGCGTGCTCGCCGAGGACGTGACGGCTCGAGGCTCGCTGCCCGGCTTCACCAACTCCGCCATGGACGGGTATGCCGTGCATGCCGCCGACGTGGCGAGCGCGGCACCGGACTCGCCGGTGGTTCTTCCGGTCGTCACCGACATCGCCGCGGGCAACACGCGACCGCTGTCGCTCGCGCCGGGGCAGACCATGCGCATCATGACAGGCGCGCCCATGCCCCGAGGAGCGGACGCGGTGGTCCCGGTCGAGGCGACCGACGGCGGGATCGCCCGGGTCTCCATCACTGCACGGTCCGTGGTCGGCCAGCACGTCCGCGAGGAGGGCGAGGACGTCGAGGCAGGGCGGGTGGTCCTGCGCCGTGGCACCCTGCTCGGGCCCGGGCAGATCGCCCTGCTCGCGGCTGCCGGTGTGGCCCGGCTTCGGGTCGTGCCCAGACCTCGGGTCGTCGTCCTCTCGACCGGGGACGAGCTCGTCGAGGTGGGGCGCACGCCTGGCTTCGGGCAGATCGTGGACTCGAACTCGGTCATGCTCAGCGCAGCGGTGACGGCTGTCGGTGCGACCCCTTACGTCGTCGGGGGTGTCCCCGACGACGCTCGCGTCCTGATGGACACACTCGAGGGCCAGCTCGTGCGCGCCGACGCCGTCATCACCACGGGTGGTGTGTCGATGGGCGCCTTCGACACGGTCAAAGAGGTGCTGTCGCGCGTGGGCACCATGCAGTTCGACAAGGTCGCCATGCGCCCCGGGATGCCGCAGGGCTTCGGCGTCCTCGGGGACGAGGCGGTGCCGGTGTTCACCCTGCCCGGCAACCCGGTCAGCGCCCTGGTGTCGTTCCACGTCTTCGTCGCGCCGGCCCTGCGCCAGCTCGCCGGACGACCCGAACCGGCCTGGCCGCCGGGCTATCTCACGGCCGTCGCCACCGAGACCTTCAGGTCCGTCCCGGGCAAGATGGAGTTTCTGCGGGTCATCCTCGACGAGGACCGCGCCCGGCTCGCCGGAGGGCAGGGCTCGCACATGCTGGCCGCGCTCGCCGCTGCGGACGCCCTTGCGGTCATCCCGCCAGAGGTCACCGAGGTGCGCCCGGGGGAGCAGGTCGAGTGCCTGCCACTGCTGGGAAGGGAAGCGCCGTGAGCGACGCCCCCGTGAGCGATGCCCCGGACAGCGGCCTGACCCACGTGCGGACCGACGGCTCTGCCCACATGGTTGACGTGTCCGCGAAGCAGGTAACGGCTCGTGAGGCGAGTGCCGCCGGACGGGTCCTCTTGTCCCCCAACGCAGTTCGTGCGTTGCGGTCCGGTGCGGTCCCCAAGGGTGACGCGCTGGCCGTGGCTCGCATCGCCGGCATACAGGCGGTGAAAAGGACCCCGGAGCTGATCCCGCTCGCACACCCCATCGCGGTCCACTCGGTGGTCGTCGACGTGGCTGTCGCCGACGACGGGGTCGACATCACGGCCACGGTCCGCACCGCGGACCGCACCGGCATCGAGATGGAAGCCCTCACGGCCGTCGCCGTGGCGTCGCTCGCGCTCGTCGACATGGTCAAGGCGGTCGACAAGCACGCTCGCATCACCGACGTCCGGGTCACCGCCAAGTCCGGTGGTCGCTCCGGGGACTGGGTCGAGGAGCCGTGAGCGAGCGGGCCGTCGTCATCACGTGCTCGACCAGGGCGTCCTCCGGGGTGTACCCCGACCGGGGTGGGCCGCTCATCGTCGAGGCGTTGAGGCGGCAGGGGTTCGAGGTCGACGACGCGACGGTGGTCCCGGACGGGCCGGCTGTCGGCGAGGCCCTGCGTGCGGCCCTCGGTGCCCAGCCCGCGCTCGTCGTCACGACGGGTGGCACCGGCCTCTCTCCGAGCGACGGAACGCCGGAGGCCACTCGCGCGGTCCTCGACCGTGAGGTGCCTGGGATCGCCGAGGCGATCCGTCACGCGGGCGTGGCCGCCGGTGTCCCGACCGCGATGCTGAGCCGAGGCGTAGCCGGGGTGGCGGGCGAGACGCTCGTGGTCAACCTGCCCGGCTCGACGGGTGGCGTCCGGGACGCCCTGGCCGTGCTCGAGCCGGTCCTGCGCCATGCCCTCTCACAGATCGCCGGAGGCGACCACTGATGGGACCCTGGCCGGTCGAGCTCCACGGTGAGACTCCCACCGGACAGCCCATCGCGCTCAACGAGCTCCGCCGTCGGGACGGCGACCAGTGGCGCGGAGTGCGGGACCGCAACCGCGACTGGCTGGCCGAGTGGGAGGCGACCTCTCCCGACGAGGGCTCGCATGTCGTGACGTTCCCCGCGCTCGTGCGGCACTACGGCAAGGAGGCGCGCGCCGGACGGATGCTGCCGTTCACGATCCGGATCGGGGGCCGCATCGTCGGCCAGCTTTCCGTCTTCGGGATCTCACGGGGCTCGCTGATGTCGGCGGCGGCTGGGTACTGGGTGGACCGGGACGTCGCCGGGCAGGGCATCGCCCCGACAGCGCTGGCTCTGGCTGGCGACCATGTCCTCGGCAGCCTCAGGCTCCACCGCATCGAGGTCAACATCCGTCCGGAGAACGCCAACAGCCTCGCCGTCGTGCGCAAGCTGGGCTTCCGGGACGAGGGTCTGCGACGGTCCTACCTCCACATCAACGGCGCCTGGCGCGACCACCGGACCTTCGCCGTGACGACCGAGGACCTGCGCGGGGGGACGCTGATGGAGCGACTCCACAACAACCACACCAGTCACATTGGCGACACACCGCCTCAGGTCCCCGGCGGGCCCCGGCAAGAGACCTAACCTCGACTTCGTGCAGCCCAGCAGTCTCGTCTTCCTCGTCATCATCGCCGTCTGGGCTGCCTATTTCGTGCAGTACTGGGTCCGGCGCCGTGAGCACCTCGCCACGGCACGGTCGGTCGACCAGTTCTCGGAGTCCATGCGAGTCCTCGAGCGTCGCAACCCGCTGCCCGCCGCCGATCTGTCCTCGCCGCAACCCCGTTCGTATGCCGTGGCACCCGCGCGGCCCGCGCGTGCCCAGATCCTCGTCAAGCGCGCCGCTCCCGCCGAGGCTCCCGTCTCGCCCTCGGCCCCGCACGCCGGTGACCGCGACGAGCCGGCTGGCCGCCGCGACGAGCGCCCGGCTGACCGCCGCGACGAGGGCCCGGCTGGCCGCCGCGATGAGCGCAGAGCAGCCCGTCGCACGCGCGCCCTGATCATGCTCGGTGCACTGTCGACGGTGCTCGTCGCCGTGCCCCTGGTCGCCCTCGGTCTGCTGCCGCTGGTGACCCTGCTCGTCCCGGTGGCCTCGATCGGCGTCGCCGTCGCCTGGGTGCGTGCCACGGCTGTCGCGGAGCAGCGTGCCCGTCGGGCCTCTCGTGTCGTGGCAACCTCGGCGCCTGCGCGCCGCCCCCGCCAGACCCACGAGGTGGCCTCCCCCCGCGAGGAGACCTCCGCCGAGCCGACCCCGGTGCGGGAGTCAGTGGAGGCACGGTCCGAGCTCTTCGACGTCCAGGCGGTCGCGACCGAGGCGCGCAAGCCGGCCGAGTCGGTGGTCCCGGCCGAGACGCTCGAGTCGGCCCAGCCCGTGCCGATGCGCCCCCTCGTGGACGAGGACGACATCCCGCTGACCTGGGACCCGGTCCCGGTACCCCGGCCGACATACACGATGAAGTCGCGGGCGACGCGTCCTGCCCCGGCCGCCGCAGACCTGGTGGGCGACGCCGACACCGAGTTCACGGCATACGAGCAGGAGCCTGTGCGCCGAGTCGCCGGCGCCTGAGCATTCCCTCCCCCGGTTCTGCCCCTCCGGCAGGAGTCGTGGCTAAAGGGCCGATCCGGCCGCAACTGCCGTCGTCCGGGCAGTAGTCGTGGCCGCGGTGAACCTGCGCGTCCGCTGTGTCGTCCTTTACGGCGAGAGCCCCGAACGGGGAAGATCGTCGCGTCGGTGTACCGACGGCCAAGGAGCGACGGGTGGAGCAGACCGAGCGTGAGGCGGCCTTGCAGGCCCTGCACGACCGGCATGCTCCCGAGCTGTGGCGGTTCGCGCTGCGGCTGACCCATGACGCGCAGGCTGCCGAGGACGTGGTCCAGGAGGCGCTCTTGCGGGCCTGGCGCGACCCGGCACTGACGATGCGCGGTGATGCCCAGGCGCGGGCCTGGCTGTTCACCGTCGTCCGTCATCTCGTGGTGGACCGCTGGCGTAGCGCGGCCTCGCGACACGAGGTCGCGGTCACGGACTTCCTCGAGCCCAGCGAGGGCGACCGCTCAGCCGAGGTGCTCGACCACTGGCTCATCGCCGAGGCGCTCTCGTGCCTGTCGCGCGACCACCGTCGGGTGATCGCGTCGGCGTACTACGAAGGACGCAGCGTGGCCGAGATCGCCGCCGAGCTGCGGATCCCCGAGGGGACCGTGAAGTCGCGTCTGCACTACGGGCTGCGCAGCCTGAGGCTCGTGCTCCAGGAGAAGGGGGTGACCCGGCCATGAGGGCCGTCGACGCCTACGCCGAGTGGGATGCCGCCTACGTCCTGGGGGCGCTGTCCTCCGACGAGCGACGCGAGTTCGAGGACCACCTGAGTGCGTGTTCGGTCTGTCAGGCCGCGGTCGCCGACTTCGCCGGTCTGCCGGGGCTGCTGGGGCGGGTGCCCGCGGGCGAGGTGCTCGCGCTGGACCTGGCGGCCTGGGACGAGGCTGGTCCCGTCGTGCCGGAGCCGCCCGAGCCGCCTCAGGTTCTGCCGCCGATGCCGGTGCAGGTTTCGCCGCCGGTGCGGCTGGCCGACCGGCGCGGTCGGAGGCGCGGCTGGGCCGTCCCCTTCGCGGTTGCCGCGTCCGCCTTGGCCATCGGCGCTGCCGGTGGGTATGCCGTGGCCTCGGCCACGCAGCCTGCCTCCCCTCAGCCGGTGGCGTCAGGGCGCACGTCCTCGGCTCGCCTGGCGTTCTCGCCGGTGCAACCGTCGGGCATGACCGCGGTCGTCGACGTGGTGCGGGGGGCGGCGAGCACGCAGTTCCGGGTCGAGTGCCAGTACGCCGGTGATCCCGCGCACGCCGAGTCCGGCGCTGGGGGTCGGGACTACAGCTCTGTCGAGTACGCGATCTGGGTGGTCGACCGGGCCGGCCATGCCAGTGAGCTCACCGCGTGGAGGGCTCGGGCCGGTGAGGTGATGCACCCCAGCGGCACGACGCGCGTGCCCTACGCCTCGATCACCGCGGTCGAGATCCGTCAGGTCGACGGTGGGCAGACGGTGATGCGCGCGGCCCTGGCCTGACGCCGGGCGGACGCGGAGTATGACGCGCTGCGGTATTGCTGAGGGCCGCGCCGGCGGCGTGCACTGGGTGGAGCTGAGGGGATTCGAACCCCTGGCCTTCTCATTGCGAACGAGACGCGCTACCAACTGCGCCACAGCCCCTTGATGCGGTCGAAACAATAACACCAGCCCCGGCCACGACGAAAAGCGAGGTATCGCGCCAGCGCGCCCGCCGGATCCCCGGCCTCGGTCAGGACACGCGTAGCGACACGGACCATCCGGTGTGCCCGCTGGTGGACGTGAGCCGGTAGGTCCCCGCCTTGGTGAGGCGGACCGCTGCCACGGTTGTGCCCCGCAGCGCGGTCAGTGGCGCTGCGAGGGTCTGCGCCCCCTGGGCCGGGCCACTGACGACCGGTTCGGTCCACCTGGAGGCGGCTGAGTCGGACGGTGCCTTGAGAACGACGAGGACGCTCACCCCGACGTGCCCGCAGTAGGTGCCCGACTCGGCCTGCGTGACGGCCCGGTCGAGCCCCGGCACCTCACTGGGGGGCAGGGGGTGGCAGGGCCCCGTCGCGGTCGAGCTCGACATCCCCGTGGGTGACGGAGAGCCGGCGCTGGGTGCGGGCTGGCTGCCGCACGCGGTCAGGGCCAGGATGACGGCGGTGGCGCCCATCACCAGAGATGGGCGCCACCACCTGACGGTCTGCATAGTCATCGACGGAGGGTCTGCTCAGCCCTGGTTGGTGGAGGAGTTGTAGAAGATCGAGCAGCCGCCGGTGTTGTTGTTCTTGTCGTTGCTGTAGAGGCTCTGGACGGCGAAGTTCGACCCGTTGAGTGCCACGATGCCGGAGGTGCCGTAGGACCAGGCGCACTTGTCGCCGTTCTCGCCACCGGTGGTGCTGTCCGCGTCGTCGCGCCATGCCTCGAGGGTGTTGGGCAGCGGGTCGGTGACGGTCTCGGCGTACTCGTGACCGCCGACGATGGTGACGCCCTCCGTCGCGGAGTTCACGCCGCTGGTGCCCGTGGCGACGTATCCGGAGCCGCAGCTGGCGCCTGCGTCGGGGATGTAGGGCAGGTTGGTGAAGGTGATCGGCTGCCCGTTGACAGTGGTGTCGGTGTGCCAGGCGCAGTACTGCGTGCCGAACCCGGACGGCGTGACGCCGTGCGGTGACGCGACCACGATCTGCACGTTGCTGCCGCTCACGCCGAAGTGGGTGGCAGCCCGCTGCGCCTCAGCCGTCAGCTGGGACTGCGAGGCGCGGCTCGGCGACCTGACGCCGTTGTCGACCCAGGTGCCGGCCAGCGGGCTGGACGCCGGGTGGCCCACGTGCGTGCCGCCCGTGCCGCAGGTCGTGCTGCCCACCGCGACGCCGGAGCAGTACTGCGTCGTCGAGGTCGACCAGTTGTCACCGGCGCCGTAGAGGCTGGAGATGAACTTCGTATAGAGCGGAGCGACGCCGGACGGGTCGGTGGTCGGCAGACCTGTGGATCCCGTTGTCCCCCACTGGCTTCCGTAGTACACGACGTACACCTTGGGAGCGGTCTGGACCTGTCCGCCGTGGTAGGTCATCTGCTCTGCGGCGATCGAGGTCGCGAGTGCCGTCTTGCTGCTGGCGGCGGCATGTTCGGTGCGCATCGCAGCCCCATGCTGCTGGAGCTCGTTGCTGTTGACCCCGTTCGAGGCGAACGCCGGGGAGCCGGCGACCGCCAAGGCGGCCGAGGCGCCCAGGACGGCCAGGTACCGTGCAGATTTCATGATTCCGCTCCTTGAAGAAGGCGGGAGATCGCCGGATGTGGTGTCGCCCGCGGACCAGCAACTGCCTGGTGAGCAGGTGCTTCCGCGAAGACTGCTGGCGAGTTCTGACCGGGGGTAGAGAATTGCGGCGTTCTTGACCGGAACCGCACGGGCGGCATACAAACGACAGAGGAAGTCCTGACGAATCGCCTCAAAAGGGAGAGTGGTCGCCCGCTCGGCGCCAAGTGGAATGCAGGGCGGTGAGCAGGTACCGCGCCACGGGCGTGAGGTGACCCGGCGCGCGGGCCGACGATGTCGGGACGAACAGCTGGGCGCCGGCGGCATCGGTGCAGGCCCAGCGGATCAGGTCGCGCAGGTAGTCCGGACGCACGCCGTGGCTGCGGGCGAAGTGGGCACGCGAGGGGTACTGGGCAAGGGTGGCCTCGAAGTCGGCCAGCAGGGTCAGCCTCTGCAGGAGACTGTGCGCCGGTGGGCGGCGACCGGTCGACGCTTCCCGTTCGCGGGACATCACCCGGGCCGCGAGCTGGCGCACCGGGATGGGGGCAGGTGGCGCCCCACCGCCCGGATGAGGGCCCAGCATCGGACCGGGACTCAGCAAGGGCTCCTGAGACGGTCGCATGGCCGGCGAGTCTCGCATCGAAAGGACCGTCCCGCACCCGGTGACCTGCGATGAGTCACATCCCGCCGGCGCAGCCTGTCGGATCGGGCTGCGGCCGACCGTGGAGAGGTGGAGAGTGGACCAGAAACCTGGACCCGGGCTGCCTCACGGCGCAAAGGAGCAGACATGACCGAGTACCTCATCGCCTTCAATGCGGAGTGGGTACCCGACCACGCGCCTGAGGAGCTGCGCTTCAAGGTCGAGGCGGGCGAGGCCCTGATGGCGGAGATGAAGGAGGCGGGCGTCTTCGTCTTCAGTGGTGGCCTGGACGACACCACCACGGTGTTCGCGGTCGACGCCTCGAGCGGCACGCCCCTCTTCACTGACGGCCCGTATGCCGAGTCCAAGGAGCATCTCGGCGGCTTCGCGGTGGTGGACGTCCCCGACGAGGAGGCGGCGCGGTATTGGGCGGGGAGAGTCGCGGTCGCCTGCGGGTGGCCGCAGGAGGTGCGACGGTTCCTGCAGCGAGACTGAACCACGCGGGAGGCTGACCCGTCTGCCTCCTTAGAGGGCCCGCTGGCCGGCGGGCACAGGTCAAGAGTGAGGTCGAGCCATGTCAGCACAGCCCCAGGCGCGAGGATCGCTCCGTTCGACCGGCGCCGGCCACCGTGCCGTGATGGCCTGGAGGCTCCTCAGCGGGCTCATGCTGCTCGCGATGGCCGGGATCCACCTGTACCTCATCTTCTACGGCGTGGGCGGACTGCTCGGCAAGCTGTTCGTGCTCAACGTGATCGGCGGGGTCGTTCTCGCGGTGGCGGTCGTGGCGCCGCCGAGCCGGCTCGTGCCCCTGCCCACTGTCCTGGGCCTGCTCTTCATGGTCGGCACGCTGCTGGCGCTCGTGCTCGCGCTGACCGTGGGCCTGTTCGGCATACGGGAGGTCCTGACCTTCAAGCTCGTACCCACGACGCTCTGGGTCGAGTCCATCGGCTCGGTGGTCCTGGCGATCACCGTCGCGGTGGAGCTGCGATCGCCGGTCAGATCGGCTCGAGCAACCGGGTGAGAAACGCCTGCGGTCGCGCGTGACGCGAAGCGCGTCACCCAGTCACGGGTAGCCGCGCCAGGACCGACGCGCGGCGGCGGCCCACCTGATGCGACGCGTCGGATGACTAGCCTGGTCTCGTGACCAGCGACTGGACAGCGCCTGTCGTCGAACGCGTCGAGCCAGACCGTGTCGGCGGCGAACGCGCAGCACTCGAGCAGTGGCTCGACTACCACCGCGCGACCCTCCTGCTGAAGTGCTCCGGTCTGACCGCGGCGCAGCTCAAGGAGCGCGCGGTTTCCCCCTCCACGCTCTCGTTACTCGGCCTCGTCCGCCACATGACAGAGGTCGAACGCTGGTGGTTCCGCATGCACGCCAACGGCGAGAACCTGAGCTTCCCCTACGACCCGGACCAGACCGGGGCGGACTTCGACGACACGGCCGACGCCGATGCCGCGAGCAACCTGCAGGCATACCGGCTCGAGGTCGAGGCGGCCCGGGCGGCGACAGCCGGCAAGCCGCTCGACCTGGTCGTGCCGAGCCGTGGCGACCACCCGGAGCGCCATCGCGACCTGCGCTGGATCTACGTGCACGTGATCGAGGAGTACGCACGCCACAACGGCCATGCCGACCTGCTTCGTGAGGCCCTCGACGGCGTCACTGGCGAGTGACGCGAAGGCCTCGGCAGGCCTGCCAACAAGGGGGACTGGCCGAGCACGATCCGTGCGGTGCGGTGCGGTGCGGTGCGGTCCGGGGTGGGGCTAGTCGCGGTGCCTACGGCTTGCCGTGATGCGTGCTGCGAGCTCCGCGAGACGTACGTTCGTCGAGTTCGACGTAGCCCGCAGGATCTCGAACGCCTCCGCGTCGTCGACGTCGTGCGCAGCCATGAGCAGGCCGATGGCCTTGCCGATCTCACGGTTGCTCTCCAGGCCGTGCCGCAGGCTCTCGGCACTGGCACGCGCCTCCACCGCAGTCAGCGCCACGGACGTGAACGCGGCGAGCATCGCGCCGATGTCGGCCGACTCCCGGGTCAGGGCGCGGGGCGTATCCGAGAACACGTTGAGCGCGGCGCGGCCGTCGGCCCCGTTGAACAGCTGGTAGCCCAGCATGCCGCGCACGGGAGTTCGCTCGAGGGTGAGCTTGGCCAGCACGGGCCACGCGGTCGTGACCGCGATATCGTCGTCGCGCTGCACGGACTCCTTGATGATGCTGTCGAGGCAGGGGCCTTGCTGGGCCTCGCTCTCGAGCCGGTCCATCATCCGGGCGATGTCGTCGGTGGCCGCTTGGGTGCGCAGCTGCGCCCCGCTCTCGAGCGTGGAGATGGACACGTGGTCGGCACCCGGGATGACCTCCGCCGTGACCCGGACTACCGCGTCGAGTGCTTCCTGGGGGAGCGCGCCGGAGTACACGATGTCGGCGAGCTCGGTGAACACGCGAGCGACGTCGGGGGGAACGGACGGGTGCATGTGCGCCAGTGTCTCGCTTTCCCTCGCGATCGCCTACACCGCCTCTCCTATGCCGCGCCCCCTGCACGTCCGGCCTCCGGTCGTACGATGCGAGGGTGACGAGGGTGGGGCGCGACCGGACGGCCGTGGCTGCCGTCGGTCTCTGCGTGGTCGCCACAGTCCTGGCGGCCTGCACCCCCGCGGGCCACCCGGCAGGCACGTCACGCCCCCTCTCTCCTGCGACCACCTCGGCGTCCGCCCAGACCCTGGCAGCCGCACAGGCGCGGCCCCTGCCGGTCCTCGCCAAGGCGCCCGCCGGGTCGCTCGGCGCCCGGTGGACGCTGCTCGCGATCGCCGACGGCGGCCGTCGCATCCTGCTGGAGACCGTGGCTTCCGGCGGCTGCGCGGCGTTCGCCGGCGTGCAGGTGACCGAGACGCCAGCGCTCGTCACCATCTCGCCGCGCACGCTGGTGAGCCGACCGACCGGAGCGTTGTGCCCCGACCACCAGATACTCACCGTGGGATCAGTCGAGCTGTCCGGTCCGCTGGGTACTCGCGCTCTGAGTGAGGGAAGTCCCAGCTATCCGCACTAGGCCGCGCGGGTCACGGCGTGAGCGTCAGCGCGTTCCAGCCGTTGCCGACCCGGCTGCGGGTCAGCCAGCCTCCACTGCCGTTGCCCGGGTAGAGCCAGAGGTTGCCGGCGCTGTCGCGGGCCAGGAGGTCGGGGTAGCCGTCACCGTTGAAGTCACCCGGAGCGGTGATGGCGGAGAAGCCGTTCCAGCTCGTGCCGACGCGAACTCGGGCCAGCGCGCCGCCCCTGCCGTTGCCGGAGTAGAGCCACAGGTCGCCGGCGCCGTCTCGGGCCAGGAGGTCGGGGTGGCCGTCGCCGTCGAAGTCGCCGGGTCCCACGACAGCGGAGTACCGGTTCCAGCTCGTGTCGACTCGAACTCGGGCGAGCCAGCCCCCCCGGCCGTCGCCCGGGTAGAGCCACAGGGTGCCCGCGCCGTCTCGGGCGAGGAGGTCGAGGTGGCCGTCGCCGTTGAAGTCGCCGGGGGGCGTGATGACGGAGTAGCCGTTCCAGCCCGTGCCGACGCGGCGACGCGCGAGCCAGCCGGCCGTGCCGTCGCCGGGATAGAGCCACAGGTTGCCTGCAGCGTCTCGGGCCAGGACATCGGGGTGGCCGTCACCGTTGAAGTCGCCCGGGGCCGTGATGGGGGAGAAGCCGTTCCAGCCCGTGCCGACGCGGCGACGCGCGAGCCAGCCTCCCCTGCCGTTCCCGGGATAGAGCCACAGGTTGCCTGCGCCGTCTCGGGCCAGGACGTCGTTGTGCCCATCCCCGTCGAAGTCGCGGGCCGCAGGCGGCTGCCCCGCCGACGCGGGACTGAACGCGGCCACGCCGTGCGGCGACCCGAGGCCGGTCGGGCCGTCGTAACCGGCCGTGGCCGTGCACAGGTAGGAACCGGCGCACGCACCGTTGGCGCCGGCGAAGACGTCGAACAGCTCGTTGGGCTGGTGGTACAGCAGGGCGGCGGCCGAGGTCCCCGGCGCCGGTGTCCCCGCCAAGGCATAGGTGCCCGCGATCAAGGGAGCGGCGGCGCTCGTCCCTCCGAAGATCATCCACCCGCTCTGCCCGGAGAAGTCCGGGGTGGAGTCATAGACGGCCACTCCCGTGTCCGGGTCGGCTACCGCGGCGACATCCGCGATGGCGCGCGTGGTGCATCCGGTGTCCTTCTGCCATGCGGGTTTGGCGTCATAGCCCGCGCATCCGCTGCCCGCTCCGGACCAGACCGTCTCGGTCCACCCGCGTGGCGAGGAGGACCGCGTCAAGGACGTCCCTCCTACAGCGACGACAGCGGGCGAGGCGGCGGGAAACTGCGCGCCATAGCCGTTGTCGCCGCTCGAGGCGGTCACGACCACTCCGGGGTGGGCGTAGTAGTCGGCGGTGGCTGCGGCGTCGTTTCTCGAGACGTTGCCGCCGTAGGAGTTGGAGACGAACTTCGCGCCCAGTGCGACGGCGGTGTTGACCGAGCTCCCGAGGCCCGAGAGCGAGTCGATGTTGGCCTCGACCAGCAAGATGTGGCACCGCGGGCAGGCGGCCGAGACCATCTCGGTGTCCAGGGACATCTCCTGGCCCCAGCCGGAGTCCACCCTGGGCAAAGGAAGGTCGTTGCCGTCCTGGTTCACCTTGTGGAAGCACCCGTTGGCAGTGGTGCAGGCGGGCAGGCCGTACCGCTCGCGATAGATGTTGAGGTCGACCTCGATGGTGGGCGCGTCGAACGCACCGATGACTGCGACAGTCTGCCCGAGCCCCCCTGTGCTGGATGGCAGCTGGTATGCCGCTTGGAGGTCTGCCGGCCCGTAGCCCGCCGGGATCACGCCGGGGCTGAGGTCCGGCACCGCGACGTCGTCACGGACCTGGGCGTGGCAAGCGGCATGGCGGGGACGGGGGACCGCACACGCCCGGTGACGCGGATGCCACCCCAGGCCGTGCCGTGGACCAGGAGTCGCGGCGCTGGCGGGGGCGGATGCCCCAGCCAGGACCAGCCCCAGAGCCATGAGGACCAACCCAACTGGCGACCACTGCGCTCGCACGTGCCACTTCCTAATCGTCGAGCTGGACACATCGCCACTGTCCCGCCGACTGGAGGCCGGGCAGGAGATCCATCGAAACGGAACGCGTGCAAGCGAGTCTAAGTCGTCGTCACGCAGGCTCTCCACGAATCAGCGCAGGCTCTGCCCGTTCGAACGTCGCAATCTGACCCAAGTGTCTAGTCGGCAGCCATCCACTCTGACGACAGGCCCGCAGCGCAGCCAACGCGAGACCGCAGATGTCGACCCCTTCTGTCGTGACCGCCCGGGCATGGGTAAGTTTCACGCAGGGTCGGGATGCGCGAGGGTGCGGATGCGGAAGGAGTGGCCTGTGGACCAGCAGCAGGAGCCGGCTCCGGTTCCCGTCTTCTTCCTGTCCGACAGCACCGGCATCAGTGCCGAGACGATGGGCAACGCGCTCCTCATCCAGTTCCCGGAGCTGCGGTTCGAGCGGCGGCTGATCCCCTTCATCGCCACGGCGCAGGAGGCTCGCCGCGTCGTCGACATCCTCGATGCCGCGATGGAGGGACCCGTGACGCCCTTGGCCTTCACGACCGCGGCCACGGAGGAGGTCCGCGCGGTCCTCCGCACGTCGAAGTGCCCGATCATCGACTTCTTCGAGATGCACATGGAGCGGGTGGAGTCGATCCTGGGCGTGTCCGGGGCGCGGGTCGCGGCCAGGCTGCACGGGGTGGGTGACGTCAAGCGCTACAACACGCGGATGCAGGCCATCGAGTACGCCATCGAGCATGACGACGGTCAGAGCCTGCGCGCGCTGGACCAAGCCGAGGTGATCCTGGTGGCGCCCTCGCGCTGCGGCAAGACGCCGACGACGATGTACCTGGCGCTCCAGCACGGCCTGTTCGTGGCGAACTACCCCCTCCTCGACGAGGACCTCGAGAGCACCGACCTGCCTCGGCCCATCGCCGAGCTCGGCGAGCGGTGCTTCGGCCTGCTCGCCACCCCCGCGCGGCTGAGCGAGGTGCGCCAGCAGCGCCGCCCCAACTCGCGGTACGCGTCACTGGAGCAGTGCACCCGCGAGCTGCGTCGAGCCGACGCGCTCTACCGCGCCAACGGCATACCGGTCATCAACTCCACCACGAGGTCGGTGGAGGAGATGTCCACGCAGATCCTCCAGGCCCTCGGCACCCGACCCTCTCGCGAAAGAAGCCGGACATGAGCAACGTGATGTGGTTCTCCACCCTGGGGATGAAGGACCTCGACCAGGTGGGTGGCAAGAACGCCTCGCTCGGCGAGATGGTCAGCAACCTGGCCTCGGCCGGGGTGCGCGTGCCTGACGGGTTCGCGACCACCGCGGACGCCTATCGCGCCTTCATCGCCCAGTCCGGGCTGGCCGACACGATCGTGGGCGAGATGGCGAAGCTCGACACCGAGGACGTCGTGCAGCTCGCCGAGGTCGGCACGCGCGTGCGGGCGGCGATCGTCAACCAGCCACTGCCGGCCGACATCGAGGCGGACATCCGAGAGGCGTACGAGCAGCTCGTGGGCGACAGCCCCGACGCCTCGTTCGCGGTGCGGTCCAGCGCCACGGCGGAGGACCTGCCGGATGCGTCGTTCGCGGGCCAGCAGGAGACCTTCCTCAACATCCGGGGCATCGACGAGGTGCTCCAGGCGGTCAAGGAGGTGTTCGCGTCCCTGTACAACGACCGGGCGATCGCCTACCGGGTGCACCACGGCTTCGAGCACGAGACGGTGGCACTGTCCGCGGGCGTTCAGCGCATGGTCCGCTCCGACATCGGTGCGTCGGGCGTGATGTTCACGATGGACACCGAGTCGGGCTTCGACGACGCCGTGTTCATCACCTCGTCCTACGGTCTCGGCGAGGCGGTGGTCCAGGGTGCGGTCAACCCCGACGAGTTCTACGTCTACAAGCCCGGCCTGCGCGCCGGGCGCCCCGCGATCCTCAAGCGGGGCGTGGGGGCGAAGGCGACCAAGATGGTCTACACCTCCGACGCCACGGTCGGTAAGACGACCGAGTTCGTCGACGTCGACCCTGCCGAGCAGACCAGGCTGAGCCTGACCGACGCCGAGGTCGAGCAGCTGGCCCGCCACGCGCTGGTCATCGAGGAGCACTACGGCCGCCCGATGGACATCGAGTGGGGCAAGGACGGCGTCGACGGCGAGCTCTACGTCCTGCAGGCGCGCCCCGAGACCGTGAAGTCGCGCCAGTCCGCCACCACCGTGTCGCGGTACCGCATCAACGAGCGTGGACCCCTGCTGGTCGAGGGCCGCGCCATCGGCCAGAAGGTGGGCGCCGGTGCGGTGCGGGTGCTCTCGTCCGCCGACCAGATGCGTGACTTCCACCCGGGCGAGGTGCTCGTGGCCGACATGACGGACCCCGACTGGGAGCCGATCATGAAGCGCGCCAGTGCCATCGTGACGAACCGTGGCGGGCGCACCTGTCACGCCGCGATCATCGCGCGCGAGCTCGGCATACCGGCGGTCGTGGGTGCCGGGAACGCCACGGCCGAGCTGGCCGACGGGCGCGAGGTCACTGTCTCGTGCGCCGAGGGCGACACCGGCTATGTGTATGCCGGGCTGCTCGACTTCGCGGTCGAGGAGACCGACATGCAGGCCATGCCGGAGATCCCCGTCGGCATCATGATGAACGTCGGCACCCCGGACCAGGCGTTCGCGTTCTCCCGGCTGCCCAACCAAGGGGTCGGCCTGGCCCGGTTGGAGTTCATCATCAACCGGCAGATCGGCATCCACCCCAAGGCCCTGCTTGACCGCGACGAGCTCACGGGCAGCGTCCGAGAGACGGTCGACGCAGCGGTGGCACCCTACGCATCCCCGCGGGACTATTTCGTCCAGCGCGTCGCCGAAGGTGTGGCGACCATCGCCGCGGCCTTCGCGCCGAAGCCCGTGATCGTGCGGATGTCGGACTTCAAGTCCAACGAGTACGCGAACCTCGTCGGCGGCGACCTCTACGAGCCACACGAGGAGAACCCGATGATCGGGTACCGCGGCGCGTCGCGGTACCTGTCGCCGGACTTCGAGGAGTGCTTCGCGATGGAGTGCGAGGCGCTGCGCTACGTCCGCGACGACATGGGCCTCACGAACGTCAAGATCATGATCCCGTTCGTGCGCACAGTGGCGGAGGCCGAGGGCGTCATCGACCTGCTCGCCCGGCACGGCCTGCGGCGTGGCGAGAACGACCTGCAGGTCATCATGATGTGCGAGATCCCCTCCAACGCGGTCATCGCCGACCAGTTCCTCGACCACTTCGACGGGTTCTCCATCGGCTCCAACGACATGACCCAGCTGACCCTCGGGCTCGACCGCGACTCAGCCCTGGTCGCGGCGTCCTTCGACGAGCGCGACCCCGCCGTCAAGGCGATGCTCGCCATGGCGATCTCGGCGTGCAAGGCGCGCGGCAAGTACGTGGGCATCTGCGGCCAAGGGCCCAGCGACCACGCCGACCTGGCCGAATGGCTGCTCGAGCAGGGGATCGACACGATGTCGCTCAACCCTGACTCGGTGGTCGACACCTGGGTCAGGCTCGGTCGGGCCTCGGGCTAGGGCCGACCGCCGGACCGCGTCAGTCGCCGGTGAACAGGATGCCCAAGGCCAGGATCACGAACCCGATCAACATCAGGGACACCGGGAAGATGAGCAGTCCCACGATGATCTGACCGAGGGAGTACTCCGGGTACTCGGCACTGGCCCCCTCGCGCCTGACGTGGCCGCCGCCGCGGCCCCCGTTCCCGCCGCCGGTCCGGATGCCTCCCGGCCCACCCGAGCGACCGCCGCCGGACCGTGGAGGGCCGCTCCGGCGCCGGGCCCACCTGGTGCGGCGCGCCATCAGCACGCAAGGATCGTACGCGCGAACGGCAGCCGCCGCCTCCCCCCGATGGAGACGACGGCATACGCTGCGGAAGGCCCGCGGTCAGCCGGCACACGACCCAGCACGAGGAGCACTCATGGCCTGGAAGCCCACGCAGATCGGCGACCTCAGTGGCACCACCGCCATCGTCACCGGGGCCACCTCCGGCATCGGACTGGTCGAGGCGAGGGTGCTCGCCGAGCACGGCGCTCACGTCGTCCTCGCTGTGCGCAATGTCGAGGCGGGCCGGGTAGCGGCGGACACCATCGGTGGCAGCACGTCCGTCGAACGGCTCGACCTGGCGTCGCTCAGCTCCGTCCGCGACTTCGCGGCACGGGTGGGTGGACCGGTCGACCTGCTGGTCAACAACGCCGGCGTGATGTCGCCGCCCACGCGGCGCACGACCGAGGACGGTTTCGAGCTCCAGTTCGGCACGAACCACCTCGGGCACTTCGCCCTGACCGGGCTGCTCCTGCCGGCGCTCCTGGCGGCGCCGGCGCCGCGGGTCACCACGGTGGCCTCGCTGGCCCACAACCAGGGCGACGCACGAGTCGTGGAGGGGAGTCCCGACGGCGACTACAGCCCGAGGACGACCTATGGCCGCTCGAAGCTGGCCAACCTGCTGTTCGCCCTGGAGCTGCACCGCAGGGCCACCGCGGCGGCCTCGCGGCTGACCTCGACCGCGGCCCACCCAGGCGTGGCGGTGACCAACCTGGTCGCGAGCCGCGACGGGATGGGCGCCCGCTGGCTCACGCGTACTTTCGCGCCGCCGCTCATGCGCCTGCTGCTGCCCGGCGCCGAGGGCGGCGCGGAAGCGGTCCTGTATGCCGCGACCGTCGCCGCCCCCGGGTCCTACAGCGGACCGCAGGGCCCGGGTGAGGTCCGCGGCGGCGTCGGGCCGGCCAGGCTGAGCCGGCTGGCGACCGACGAGGACCTCGCGCGGCGGCTGTGGGCGCGCAGCGAGGAGCTCACCGGGGTGGGCATCTCGCTGTGACGCCGAGCGCCGGGACCGCTCAGGGTCCTGACGCTCGGCGCCCTCAGGCTCAGCGTCCTGACGCTCAGGCCAGCGTCGAGGTGTCGATGACGAACCGGTAGCGGACGTCCGAGGCAAGGACGCGCTCGTACGCCTCGTTGATCTGGTCGGCGCTGATGACCTCGATCTCGGCGCCCAGCCCGTGCTCGGCACAGAAGTCGAGCATCTCCTGGGTCTCGCGGATGCCGCCGATCAGCGACCCCGCGAACGAGCGGCGTCCGCCGATCAGGGAGAACGCCTGCACCGGCAGCGGCTCCGGCGGCGCGCCGACGTTGACCAGCGCGCCGTCGACGGCGAGCAGGCCCAGGTAGGCGTTGACGTCGATGGAGGCGCTCACCGTGTTGACGATGAGGTCGAAGCGACCCGCCAGCGTCTCGAACGTCGACGGGTCACTGGTCGCGAAGTAGTGGTCGGCTCCGAGACGCAGGCCGTCCTCCTGCTTCTTCAGCGACTGCGACAGGACGGTCACCTCGGCGCCCATGGCGTGAGCGATCTTCACCGCCATGTGTCCGAGGCCTCCGAGGCCGACGACGGCCACCTTCTTGCCCGGGCCGGCGCCCCAGTGGTTGAGCGGCGAGTAGGTCGTGATGCCGGCGCAGAGGAGCGGCGCGGCGACGTCGAGGTCGATGCCGTCGGGGATCCGGAGGACGAAGTCCTCGGTGACGACGATATGGGTCGAGTAGCCACCCTGGGTGATGGTGCCGTCCCGGTCCACTGAGCCGTAGGTGCCGATGTTGCCCTTGACGCAGAACTGCTCCTCGCCCTTGCGGCAGTTCACACACTCGCCGCAGGAGTTGACCATGCAGCCGACGCCCACGCGGTCGCCTACGGCGTACTTGGTGACCTCGGAGCCGACCTCGGCCACGATGCCCGCGATCTCGTGCCCGGGCGCCAGCGGGTAGCTGGCCTCGCCCCACTCACCACGCACGGTGTGGATGTCCGAGTGGCAGATACCCGCGAACTTGATCTCGATGAGGACGTCACGCGGGCCGACGTCGCGGCGCTCGATGACGGTGGGCCGCAGTGCGTCGGTGGCCGAGTGGGCGGCGTAAGCATTGACGGTGGACATGCGTTCTCCAGTCTGTGGTCGTGCGGGGTTCGGGGGTGTCCTCGTGCTCGAGGGGCACGGGCACCTCTTGGTCCAACGTCGACACCCCTGACCTATTCCGCAGACGTGTCAGTACCTCTTCCGCAGGCAGCCCAAGGTGGATTCCGCGGGCGGACCCCCGACGGGTGCCCCTAGGGTGGGGCCGTGCTCGACACCGACCACTTCATCCGCTTCGAGCGGGTCCACTCCGTCTCGGAGACCGCGCACGGTGTCGTCGCGGAGGTCGAGACCGAACGGCTGAGGGTCGACGTCGTCGCTCCCGACGTCGTCCGGGTCACGATGAGCCGGGGCGGCGCGTTCGACGAGGCGCCGACCTATGCCGTGTGCGTCGACCCCCTGGCGAACGCTGTCGACTTCCATGTCGAGCGCGAAGACGAGCGGGTCAGGGTCGTCACCGACGACCTGGTGGTGTCGCTCTGGCTGGACCCGTTCCGGATCGACGTGCACCGCAGCGACGGCACGCCTGTGGTGGAGACCGCCGCAGACGAGCAGGGCCGCTACTGGGCCTACGCGACGCTCAACGACGCGTTCACCGTGCGGCGACGGTGCCGCCAGGAGGATGCGATCTTCGGCCTGGGGGAGAAGTCCGGCCGCCACAACCGCAAGGGTCGCGACTTCACGATGTGGAACACCGACGTGCTGAGCCCCACCGCGAGTGGCGAGTTCACGGCAGGCAAGGCGCCCGGTGACCCACGAGGCGACCGCACCAGCGTCGAGTTCGACCCGTTCTACGTGACGATCCCGTTCTACTACCACCAGAGCTACCCGACGGGCACGATGTCGGGATCGTTCGTCGACAACGGCTTCCGCGGCTGGTACGACTTCTCCCTGCCCGACGAGTACCGCGTGAGCTTCGCGGGCGGGCAGTACACCGAGTACATCTTCGCCGGACCCGACATGCCGGACATCCTCACGGCATACACGGAGCTCACCGGGCGCATGGCGCCCCCGCCGCTCTGGGCGCTCGGGTACCACCAGTGCAGATGGTTCGACTACACCCAGGAGACGGTCGAGGAGATCGGGTATCGGCACAGGGAGCTCGGCATCCCGTGCGACACGTTGTGGCTCGACATCGAGTACATGGATGGGTACCGCGTCTTCACCTGGGACAAGGAGAGCTTCCCAGACCCGGCGGGCATGCTGAAAACGTTGTCGGACAAGGGGTTTCGGGTCATCACCATCATCGACCCCGGCGTGAAGCGTGACTTCGGGTATGCCGTGTTCGACGAGGGCGTGGAACGTGGCGTGTTCTGCACCACGGAGGGTGGGGACCTCTACATCGGTCAGGTGTGGCCCGGCGACACGGCGTTCCCCGACTTCGTCACCGAGGAGGCGCGGGCGTGGTGGGGCGAGCTGAACGCCGCCCACGTCAAGTCCGGGCTGGCCGGGATCTGGAACGACATGAACGAGCCGGCCACGGGGACGATCCCGTCACAGCCGATGCGGTTCGGCAAGGGCCGGTACGCCCATGAGCGTTACCACAACCAGTACGCGCTGCTGATGGCGATGGCCACCCGCGAAGGCCTCCTCGAGGCGATGCCGGAGCGGCGCACCTTCATCCTGTCGCGCGCCGGGTTCGCGGGCATCCAGCGCTTCGCGGCCAACTGGATGGGCGACAACCTGTCTCGGTGGGACCACCTGTGGCTCGGCATAGCCATGGGCTCCGGCTTCGGCATCTCCGGGCAGCCGTTCGTGGGAGCCGACATCGGCGGGTTCGCGGGCAACTCCAACGCCGAGCTGTTCCTGAGGTGGATGCAGTACGGCACGCTGACCCCGTTCTGCCGCAACCACTCCGAGATCGGCAACGTCGACCAGTACGCCTGGTCCTGGGGAGAGACGATCCAGGATCTCGTCCGCACCGCCATCGAGCTGCGCTACCGGTTGCTGCCGTACATCTACTCGGCCTTCGTCCGGTCGTCCGAGACCGGCGAGCCCATCCAGCGACCGATGGTCTTCGACTTCCAGTACGACGGGGTGGTGCGCGACCTCGACGACCAGTACCTGTTCGGGACCGACCTGCTCGTCGCTCCGGTGACGGCGGCGGGGGCGACCTCGCGTCAGGTCTACCTCCCCGATGGTGCCGGCTGGTACGACTGGCACAGCGACGAGCTGCTCGACGGTGGACAGTTCGTGGTCGCGCGCACGCCGATGGACCGCATCCCGATCTTCGCCCGTGGTGGCGCGGTCGTGCCGATGTGGACCGATGCGCCCCCCACGACCAGCGGGTACCACGCCGAGGTGGTCGAGCTGCATGTCTTCGTCCCATCGCGCGACGGGTCGCACGTCTCACGTCTCGTCGAGGACGACGGGCTGACCACCGCTGCGGAGGGCGGCGCCTCCTATCGCACGACGTTCGTCCTGGAGCGGCACGGTCGCGAGCTGACGCTCGAGGCGCGGGTGGAGGGCGACGGCTATCCCGAGTTCCGTCGCCAGGCCTTCCACGTGGTGGTGCACGGTGGGGCGCCGTCCACCCTGGTGGTCGACGGCGGCGAGATCCCTGCGACCGACGGTGGTTTCGTCGTGCCCGACGAGGGCGCAGGGTTCAGCGCGCGGCTCACGCTCTAGCGGTGCCGCCCCCGCGAGTCTGACTTCTTGCCCTGAATCGACCGGATTCGGGGTCCAGAAGGCTCGACACGGTGGATTCGGGGCAAGAAGTCCGGGTGACGTCAGAGGGCGCGGGTGCCCGCGACGGGTGTGGGATGAGGGGCGACCTCGGCCCAGACCACCTTGCCGTGAGCCAGTGGCTCGCAGCCCCAACGGTCCGCGACGGACTGGACGATGGCCAGCCCACGCCCGCCCAGGGCGGTGGGCGGCGACGCCTGCCGGCGCGCGCTACCGCCGGCCGCGTCCTCCACCGCCACGAGCACGCCGTTGTCCGAGCGGTTGAGGGAGAGCAGGAACGGCGAGCGCGCATGCAGAACCGCGTTGGTCGCCATCTCTGAGCAGGCCAGCAGCGTGTCCGAGATGATGCCCTCCGCATCCCCGTGGCCCTCGCGAGCCAGCTGGTGCTCCTCATCCCAGGTCTGAAGGACGCCCGTCACGAAGCGGCGCACGGCGGGAACGGACTGGGGAGCGGGTAGAAATACCCGGCTCTGCATGCCATGCGGGTCGTCGCGCGAGAGGACTGTCCCCGCATAGCTCGTGGGCGGCTGCAGCTGGGAGTGGAGATCGCACAGCCGGCGAAGGTCGGACAGCCACGACTCGCCGAGGACCTGGGTGGGGTAGGCGCACAGCAGTGTGAACGGCAGCCGAACCGACAAGGCGTTCCACAGCGACTCGACGGCGAGGGCCCCGGTGACGTTCCCGTCCTGCCAGAGCAACACGACCATCTCGCCGAAGACCCGGACCGGGCGACCGCGTCCCAGCGCGCCCTCCACCAGACCACCCACCTGCGTGGCGAACGCCTCCGGCTCCGGGACGCCGTCCACGACGAAGGTCCGCAGGGTCTCGGCGGCGTCCAGCGTGAGGTAGTGGCCCGCTGCTCGCGCGGCCACCGGGCTGGCGCCGGCTGCCGCCAGGGCTGCGTCGGTGTCACGGCGGTGCGCCTCGGTGGCGACGAGGACCACGGTCTCGTGACGGGCCCAGCCCTCGAGGACGTATGCCGCGAGCGCGTCGACGATCGCCGGCTCGTCGTCGTAGAAGTCGACTTCGTGCGCCATCACGCCCCTCTCCCTGTGTGGGACATCTCCGTGCTCATCGACTGCTCATCGACTGCGCATCGACTGCGCATCGACTGCTCATCGACTGCTCGTTCCGGGCCCTTTCCCTGCTCGTTCCGGGCTCCGGCTGCGACGGATCGCGAGTGCGGCCACGTCGTCGTCGCGGCTGGGCTCGCGAACACGCCTGGCCAGCTCGTCGAGCGAGCTATGCAGATCACCCTCCGCCAGGAGGTGCAGCGCCGTCAAGAGGCGGTCCTGTCCCTGGTCGATGTCCTCGTCACGTCGCTCGATGAGGCCGTCGGTGAAGGCCAGGACGGTGTCTCCCGCGCGCAACGACACGGTGTGTGCCAGTCGCTCCTGCTCCAGCACACCGAGTGGGCTGCCGGAGGCGTTCGGGAGCTGCTCGACCTCGCCGGACGCGCACAGCAGCACCGGCGGCGGGTGACCGGCGTTGGCCACCACCACCTCGTCGCGGCTGGGGTCGGCCAGCAGGTATACGAGCGTCACCAGCTGCTCTCCGCCGTACTGCAGGAGCATCCGGTCGAGGCGCCGGAGGACCACCTCCGGAGTCGGGTCCAGGGCGACGTAGGCCCGCACCGCGGACCGCATCTGCGCCATGGCCGCTGCGGCGGCGACTCCCCGGCCCATGACGTCGCCGACGAAGAAGGCGAGCCGGCCGTCCGCCAGGGGGATCGCGTCGTAGAAGTCGCCCCCGACCTCGGTGCGGCCTGAGGGGCTGTAGTGCGCGGCGATCTCCCAGTCGTCGACCACGGGCATGCTCTCGGGCAGCACGGCATGCTGCAGCCGGACCGCGGCGGCCAGCGTCTCGCTGTGGAGCTCGGAGTTGTCGATGGCGACAGCGGCGCGCTTGGCGAGGTCCTCGCCGAACGACACGTCCTCCTGGGTGTAGGTGCGCCCCGACTCGGCCGAGACCCAGGTGATCACGCCGAGGATGCGCTCACGGGCGATCAGCGGGACCGTGACTGCGCTGCGCAGCTGGAGCTCGCGCGCGAGGCGCAGCATCTCCTCGTCCTGGCTTCCTGCCACGAGCATCTCGTCGGTGATCTCCGGGATCAGCTCGCTCTCGCCTGCCTTGATGACGTGCCAGGCGCCCGTGGGTGAGTCGGGGTCACTCGGGTAGCGCTCGGCCAGCTCTCGGGCGAGGTCGACCTTGGCCGGGTCGACGTGAGCCACGGCCAGCCGCTGGAGGCGTCCGTCGCGGAGCAGGTCGATGGCGCACCAGTCCGCGAACGTCGGGACCGCGAGGCGAGCGACCCTGCTGAGCGTGGCCTCGTAGTCGAGGCTGCTGGCGAGCTCCGCCGACGCCTCCGCGAGGAAGGTGAGCTTCGCCTGTCGCTCGGCTGCGGCGGCCTGCGCCTCGATGCGCACCAGCGCCTGGGCGCAGGTGTCCGCGAGGATCTCGAAGAAGTCCAGCTCGGCCTCGTCGGGCGCCCCGCTGCCGGGGAACGACAGGCCGATGGCGCCGATCGTCCCGCTGGGCACGTGCAGCGGCAGGCAGACGATCGAGCGGTCGCCCTGGAGGGGGTCGGCGTCGGGCAGATCGGGATACCGTCGGTGGATCTCCTGACGGCCGGTGAGGGTGAGCCGCCTCCCCGAACGGATGACGTCGGAGGTCGGGGTGGACACCGTGACCGGATAGGACTTCCAGCGCGCGAACTCCCCGTCCCCGAGACCACGCAGACCCACGAGTCGGACCCGGTCAGCACCGTCCCGCAGCGACATGGAGGCGATCGTCGCTCCGACGGCGTCGGCGCTCTGCTGGACCACGATCTTCACGACGGTGTCGACGTCCTCGGCCCGCACGAGCGAGGCTGTCACTCGTGCAAGGCGGGTGAGCCGGTCGCCGAGGTCGTCGCCCTCCGACCGGTCCGGCTCCGTCGCCCGATCCGTCACGGGGCCAGTTTGGCAGTGCGGACGCCCGCACTGGTGCGATTCAGGAAATGACCAGCACGGATGCCCATATGGCTGATGCCCGTCAGATCCAGCTGGGGAACCACATCCGCGCCGACCACTGGTCCTGGGGGATCACCTGGGCGGTGTAGATCGGCCAGAAGTAGGCGAAGAGGGCGAGGGTGAGCAGGCAGTAGGCGCCCACGGCATACAGGCCGATCTCGCGGCGCCGCCGTGACGCGGTCCGCGGACCCAGGACCAGGCCCAGGACGAACACCACCCCGAAGATGATCCACGGCTCGAAGGCGACGGTGTAGAAGGAGTAGATGGTGCGCTCCTCCAGCCCGAACCACGGCAGGTAGCCGCCTGCCAGCCCGGCGAGGATCGCGCCCGCGCGCCAGTCGCGCCGGAACAGCCACCAGTAGAGGCAGACCACGATGGCCGCGGCTCCGAGCCACCAGACCGAGACGGTGCCGATCGAGGTGATGGCCTTGGAGCACTGGGCCACCATGCACCCGTCCGTGCCGCGCTTCGGGCCCTCGTAGAAGAACGACGTGGGCCGACCCTGGATGACCCACGACCACGGGTTGGTCTTGTAAGGGTGGTTGTCGTGGAGGTTGATGTGGAACCGGTAGACCTCCTGGTGGTACTCCCAGAGAGAGCGCAGCGCCGCGGGCACCCAGGTGCCCTTGTCAGGGTGGGAGGCGGCCCACTGCCGGTCGTAGCCGCCGCTGGAGACGAACCAGCCGGTCCACGAGGCGACATAGACGACCAGCGCCGTGCCGCACATGACCAGGGCTGCGGGCATGCCGTCGCGCAGCACCGCACCCCAGAACCAGTGGCGCACCCCGGCCGCCCGCCTCGCGCCCACGTCCCACAGCACTGTCATGAGCCCGAACGCGACGAGGAAGAACAGGCCCGACCACTTCGTGCCCGTAGACAGCCCCAGGCAGACGCCCGCGACCCACCGCCAGGGCCGGGCTCCCAGCCACGGCCCGGTGCCACGGGCCAGCTGCGCCGGCGACATGGCGGCGACCCGCTCGGCCAGCAGCACGCGGGACCGGTCGCGGTCGATGAGCAGCGCGCAGAAGGCGGCGAGCGCCCAGAACATGACGATCAGGTCGAGCAGCCCGGTGCGCGACTGCACGAAGTGATGACCCTCGAACGCGACGAGGAAGGCCGCGATCGTGCCGAGCAGCGAGGACCCGAACATGCGCCGTGCCGCGCGGCCGATCATCAGGATCGACAGCGTCCCGAGGACACACACCGAGAAGCGCCAGCCGAACGACGACGTCTGTCCGAACAGCTGTTCGCCGATGGCGATGATCCACTTGCCGACGGGCGGGTGCACCACGAGGTCGCCCTCGGTGCCGAACACGTCGGGGGTGCCGGCGGTGAAGAGGGCGTCCGGCGTCTTCAGCGAGTCGGGGACGCGCATCTCGACTCCGTAGTCGAGCATCGACACGCCCTGCTTGACGTAGTAGGTCTCGTCGAAGACCAGCTGGTGGGGCCGCCCCAGTGACCAGAACCGCATCAGCCCACCGACCGCGGCGAAGAACAGCGGACCCAGCCAGCCCCACAGGGTGTCCGTCGGCCGGAACCCGAGCAGACGTAGACGCAGCTGCTCGGCGCGGGTCATGCGCGTCATCGTATGCAACAGCGCCTGACAGGATGACAGGGTGACCGACTCTGCTGGTGTGCTCGTCCTCGCCGCCACCCCGATCGGCGATCCTCGCGACGCCGCGCCGAGGCTGGCGCACGAGCTGTCCACGGCCGATGTGGTCGCTGCCGAGGACACCCGACGGCTGCGCAGGCTCTGCTCCGAGCTGGGCGTGTCGCCGGCCGGCTCGGTGGTGAGCTACCACGAGCACAACGAGGCGTCGCGCACCTCCGACCTCGTCGAGCGCCTGGTGGGCGGGGCGCGTGTCCTCGTCGTCACGGACGCCGGTATGCCGTCGGTGTCCGACCCGGGGTACCGCCTGGTCGACGCCGCCGTGACCGCCGGCATCCGGGTCACCTGCGTGCCGGGGCCGAGCGCCGTGCTGATGGCGCTGGCCGTCTCGGGCCTACCGGTGGACCGCTTCTGCTTCGAGGGCTTCCTGCCGCGCAAGGCGGGGGAGCGCTCGCGGGTGCTGGCCGGCCTGGCCGACGAGCGCCGCACCATGGTCTTCTTCGAGGCGCCGCACCGGATCGAGGCGACCCTGGCCGCCATGGCCGAGGCGTTCGGCCCGCAGCGCCAGGCAGCCGTATGCCGCGAGCTCACCAAGACCTACGAGGAGGTGCGCCGTGGCGCGGTGGCCGAGCTCGCCGAATGGGCGGCCGACGGGGTCCGCGGCGAGATCACGGTCGTGGTGGCCGGAGCCACGGCTCAGGTGACCAGCCTCGAGGAGGCGCTGCCCGGGATACGGGAGCGGGTTGCCGCGGGTGAGCGGCTCAAGGACGTGTGCGCCGACGTGGCCGCGCGCACCGGCCTGTCGAAGAAGGCGCTGTATGACGCCGCGGTGGTTCTCCGTTCGAGGTGAACGAGCCCGGCAGATGTGGCCTGTTCACCTCGACCCGCCGGGATGGGGTCAGCTGAGCCAGGCGAGGTGGCCCTTGAGCAGGGCGTAGCCGACGAAGGCGACCACGTCGAGCACGGTGTGGGCGACGACGAGCGGGCCGACCCGGCGGGTGCGCAGGTAGACCAAGCCGAACAGCACGCCCATGACGAGGTTGCCCGCGAACCCGCCGAACCCCTGGTACAGGTGGTAGGAGCCACGGATCGTGGCCGAGACCAGGACCACCGCGGGGACCGACCAGCCGGCCCGGCGCCACCTGGTGAACAGGTAGCCGACCATGACGACCTCTTCGAGGACGGCGTTCTGGACGGCCGAGAGGACCAGCACGGGGATCGTCCACCACGTGTGGGTCAGGTTCGCCGCGGCGATGGTGGTGTTGAGACCCACGGCGCGGGCCGCGGCATACAGGCCGAGCCCGGGCACCCCCACCGCGGCGGCCAGCGCCAGCCCGCGCACGAGGTCTCGGCCGGGCTCGTTCAGGTCGAAGCCCATGGCGTGGCGCGCATCGGCGCGGTCGCGCGTCAGCAGGTGCAGGGCCAGCGCCACGGGGACGAGGGCGACGACGATGCCGACGAGCTGGTAGGTCAGGTCGAGCCACGGCCGGTCGGGGGTGACGGAGCTGTTCATGGCAGTCGTCTGGTGGTTGAGCGCCACGTGCTGGGTCAGCTTGTTCACCAGGTCCAACAGCGACCAGATCGCCGAGGCGCCGAGGCTCACCCCCAGGACGAGGACCGTCTCGGTCACGAGCGTGCGGCGGGTGGTGGGCGCCTCGGCGGTCGACATGGCGCTCACGCAGCAGCCTCCTTCGATGGGATGCACCCGTTGGTCAATGTCTACCAGCCACAGGCCCACCCCTAGGATTCCCCCGTGAGCAAAGTCCTGTCCGCCGTCGCCTGGCCGTACGCCAACGGGCCCCGGCATCTCGGTCACGTGGCCGGGTTCGCCGTGCCCTCCGACGTGTTCAGCCGCTACATGCGGATGGCCGGGCACGACGTCCTGATGGTGAGCGGCTCCGACGAGCACGGCACGCCGATCCTGGTCCTCGCGGACAAGGAGGGGGTCAGCGCTCGCGAGCTCGTCGACCGCAACCACGCCGTCATCGCGGCCGAGCTCGCCGACATGGGCTGCTCCTACGACCTCTACACCCGCACCACCACGGCCAACCACTACGCCGTCGCTCAGGAGCTGTTCACCCAGGTCTGGAAGAACGGCTACATGGTCGAGCAGACCACCCGTGGGGCCATCTCGCCCTCGACCGGTCGCACCCTGCCCGACCGCTACATCGAGGGCACCTGCCCGATCTGCGGCTACCCCGAGGCCCGCGGCGACCAGTGCGACAACTGCGGCAACCAGCTCGACCCCACCGACCTGATCAACCCGCGGTCGAAGATCGACGGCGAGGTGCCGGAGTTCATCGAGACGCAGCACTTCTTCCTCGACCTGCCCGCGCTCGCCGACGCACTGCGCGAGTGGCTCGAGGGGCGTGAGGCGTCCGGCAGCTGGCGCCCCAACGTCATCAAGTTCAGCCTCAACATCCTCCAGGAGATCCGTCCGCGGGCGATGACCCGAGACATCGACTGGGGCATCCCCGTGCCGCTCGACGGGTGGCGCGACCAACCGACGAAGCGCCTCTACGTGTGGTTCGACGCGGTCATCGGCTACCTCTCGGCGTCGGTCGAGTGGGCACGCCGCACCGGCGAGCCCGAGCGCTGGCGCGAGTGGTGGAACGACCCGCAGGCCCTGTCCTACTACTTCATGGGCAAGGACAACATCACCTTCCACTCCCAGATCTGGCCAGCCGAGCTGCTCGCGTATGCCGGCCACGGCAGCCGCGGGGGCGAGCCCGGCGGCTTCGGGGTCCTGAACCTGCCCACCGAGGTCGTGTCCAGCGAGTACCTGACGATGGAGGGCAAGCAGTTCTCCACCTCGCGGGGCTACGTCATCTACGTCCGCGACGTCCTGGATCGGTACGGTCCCGACGCGATCCGCTACTTCATCTGTGCCGCCGGGCCGGAGAGCCAGGACGCCAACTTCACCTGGGCCGAATTCGTCCAGCGCAACAACTCCGAGCTCGTCGCGGGCTGGGGCAACCTCGTCAACCGCACGGCGGCGATGATCGCCAAGAGCTTCGGCGAGATCCCGCAGCCCGGCGCGCTCGAGCCGGTCGACGAGGCGGTGCGGGCCAAGGTGACGGCCGCGTTCGACAGCGTTGGCGACCTCCTGGCGCACCAACGGGTCAAAGCCGCCGTCGCCGAGGCCATGCGCACCGTCGGCGAGGTCAACAAGTACGTGACGGACACGGAGCCGTTCAAGCTCAAGGGTGACTCCGAGCGGGAGCGCCTCGCGACGGTCCTGCACACGCTCGCGCAGTCCGTTGCCGATCTCAACACCATGCTGAGCCCGTTCCTGCCGCACGCCTCGAATGCCGTGCACGCGACGTTCGGTGGCGAGGGCGACTTCATGCCCATGCCGGTGGTGGAGCACGTCGCGGACCTCGACGACGGCCGGCCCTACCCCGTCATCACCGGGGAGTACTCCGGGACTCCGCCGTGGCGGTCCGAGCCGGTCCGGGTCGGCGCCCCTGTGAACAAGCCCACACCGATATTCCGCAAGCTCGACGAGTCGGTCGTCGAGGACGAGCTTGCACGCCTGAGGGGCGACGAGCAGGTCCCCGGCGATGACGGAGCCTGAGCCGGAACGGCGCAGCGGGCACGACCGGGTGCCGACCGCCCCCGACCCGCTGCCCATCCCGGTGGTCGACAACCACACCCACCTGGACATGTCCCGGGAGGGCGAGCCCCCCGTCGACGTCGACGCCGCGCTCGCCCGGGCCAAGGCGGTCGGCGTCGACCGGCTGGTGCAGATCGGGTGCGACCTGCCGGGCGCCCGGCTCACCATCGAGCTCATCGAGCGACACTCCGCGCTCCTCGGGGGAGTGGCGATCCACCCCAACGAGGCACCCAAGTTGGCGGCCGACGGCAGGCTCGACGCGGCATACGCGGAGATCGAGGCGCTCGCGAAGCACCCTCGGGTGCGGGTGGTCGGCGAGACGGGTCTGGACTACTTCCGCACGGGCCCGGACGGCGTTGGGGTGCAACAGGACTCGTTCCGCTGGCACATCGACCTGGCCAAGCGCACGGGCAAGGCCCTGCAGATCCACGACCGCGACGCCCATGAGGACGTGCTGCGGATCCTGGAGGAGGAGGGAGCCCCGGAGCGGACGGTGCTGCACTGCTTCTCCGGTGACGTCGCCATGGCTCGGCGCTGCGTCGAGCGCGGCTACTTCCTCTCCTTCGCCGGGACCGTCACGTTCAAGAACGCCCGCGGGCTGCGCGACGCTCTCTCGGTGACCCCGCTGGACCAGGTGCTCGTGGAGACCGACGCGCCCTACCTGACCCCGTCGCCCTGGCGCGGGGCCGCGAACTCGCCCTACCTCGTCCCCCTCACCGTGCGGGCGATGGCCGGGGTGCTCGGCGTGGCCGTGCCCACCCTCTGCCAGGCGGTCAGCGAGAGCTCGGAGGCGGTCTACGGACCCTGGTGACGGCCGCTGGGCTCCCTTGGCAGGTCAGGAATGCCAGCGTTGTCATCTTGGTGAAAACTTGAAGTGACCGTTATCGAAATTTGACCTTTGGCGAACCGGCCGTCATGGTGGATGACTGTTGGCCGGGGTCGGACCCCCGGGTGACGCGAGCAGGGGCCGCTCAGACCGCCAGGACGGCGTCATCTGAACCGCCCCTTTTCCACATCTCGGGAAGCACTCGAGATGGGACGCGACGCCCCTTCCGATGCCCGGGGAGCACGACCTCTGGAGCATTGTGATCACCCGTCCCGTTCGGCGCATCGCGCAAGCCGCCGTGCTGACGACCCTCGTCGCCGGCGCAATCGGGGTCTCGTACCTCGACAAGTCCGTCACCCTTTCCGTCGATGGCACCAGCTCGACGGTTCACGCCTTCGGCAGCACCGTGGGCGACGTCCTCAGCGACCAGCACATCACCACAGGCGCCCACGACGTCGTGGTGCCTAGCCCGGGGTCGCCACTGTCCGACGGCGAGAAGGTCGTCGTCCGCTACGGCCGCAAGCTCACCGTTACGATCGACGGCAGGACGCACGAGTACTGGACGACCGCCACCACGGTCGCCGCCGCGCTCCAGGACCTCGGCATCCGCGCCGACTCCGCCAAGCTGTCGGCCTCGCGCTCGGAGCCTCTCGGGCGCCAGGGCCTGGCCCTGTCCGTCACCACCCCCAAGGCCGTCGTGCTCCGGGTGGACGGCAAGAACCTCACCGACTCCTCGACCGGCGCGACCGTGGCCGACGTGCTCTCCGAGCTCAACGTGACCATGGGCCCGGCCGACCGCGTGCAGCCCGCGCTGACGACTGCGGTCACCCAGGGCCTCAAGATCGCTGTCGAGCGCGTCACCTCCAGCCAGGTGAGCGAGACCGTCGGCATCCCCGCCCCCGTGACGACGCGTTCGAACTCCTCGCTGCCCGTGGGCCAGTCGACGACGCTGCAGGCGGGCTCGGACGGCGCCAAGATCCTGACCTTCAAGGTCACCAAGGTCGACGGCAAGGTCGAGAGCAAGCAGCTCGTGGCCAGCAACGTCACCCAGCAGCCGGTCGCCCGCATCGTCGAGCAGGGCACCCGGCAGCCGGCTGCCGCGCCTGCGCCCGCCGCGGCTCCCTCGGCCGGCAACACCTCCGGCGCGGGCCTCAACCTGTCGAACGCCGCCATGTGGGACCGCATCGCCCAGTGCGAGTCCGGCGGCAACTGGCACATCAACAGCGGCAACGGCTACTACGGCGGGCTGCAGTTCGACTACGGCTCCTGGCTGGCCAACGGTGGCGGCGACTTCGCCCCGCGCGCCGACCTCGCCTCGCGCGAGCAGCAGATCACCGTGGCGAACCGGTACTACGCCAAGGCGGGCCTCGGCCCGTGGGGCTGCGCCCACGCGGCCTGACGCCACACCGTGTCGGCCACCCCGGCACCGCAACAGCGCCCCGGACCACCTGGTCCGGGGCGCTGTCGTCTGTCCCCTAGAGTCGGCGGCATGGTCGGGCAGGAGACGAGCGGATACCTCGGAGCCGCGCAGATCCGCGAGATCGCCGCGGGTCTGGGCGTGCGTCCCACCAAGCAGTGGGGTCAGAACTTCGTGGTCGACGCCAACACCGTCAAGCGGATCGTGCGGCTGTCGGGGGTGACTCCCGAGGACTCGGTCGTCGAGGTGGGCCCGGGCCTGGGCTCCCTGACCCTGGCCCTGCTGCCGGAGGCCGGCCGGGTGACCGCGGTCGAGGTCGACCCGACCCTCGCCCAGGCCCTGCCGGGCACCGTGAGCCGGCTGGCACCGGCATACGCCGACCGGCTCACGCTGGTGCAGGCGGACGCGATGCAGGTGCGCACGCTGCCCGACCCCCAGCCGACCGCCCTCGTGGCCAACCTCCCGTACAACGTGTCGGTCCCGGTGGTGCTGAGCTTCCTGGAGGCGTTCCCGACCCTCGAGCGGGCGCTCGTCATGGTGCAGCTGGAGGTGGCCGAGCGGCTGGCTGCGCGGCCGGGTTCGAAGGCCTACGGCGTGCCCAGCGTCAAAGCCGCCTGGTATGCCGCCGTGCGCCTCGCGGGCACGGTGCCCCGCAGCGTCTTCTGGCCTGTCCCGAACGTCGACTCCGGTCTGGTGTTCCTGGAGCGGCGTCCCGCTCCGGCCACCGACGCGTCTCGTGCCGACACCTTCGCCTGCATCGACGCCGCCTTCGCGCAGCGGCGCAAGACCCTACGGGCCGCGCTCGCGGGCTGGGCGGGCTCGGCGGCGCGTGCCGAGGAGTGCCTGCGGGCGGCGGGCGTGGAGCCACGCACGAGAGGTGAGCAGCTCGACGTGACGCAGTTCGCGGCCATTGCCGCAGCCCGGGCTCGGCTGGGTCTCGGCTGACCGCGTGAACCGGCCGCCCCCTGCCATCCCGTTAGGGTGGCGCTCATGACCTCAGTCGCGCCGACGCCGCCCTCGGTGACGGCGCGCGTGCCGGCGAAGGTCAACCTCGAGCTGCTGGTCGGCGCCCCGCGCTCCGACGGCTACCACCCGCTGTCGACCGTCTTCCACGCCGTGCGGCTCTATGACGAGGTGACCGTGACGCGTGCCCAGGAGTGGGGCGTCAGCGTCACCGGCTCCCAGTCTCTCGGGGTGCCCCTCGACGAGTCCAACCTCGCGCTGCGGGCGGCGCGCCGGCTGGCCGAGCTGGGTGGTGTCGAAGACGCGGTGCACATCAGCATCCACAAGGACATCCCGGTGGCGGGAGGCATGGCCGGTGGCTCGGCCGACGCGGCGGCGACGCTCGTGGCTTGTGACGCGCTGTGGGGGCTTGCGCTGCCGCGCACGCAGCTCGACCAGGCTGCGAGCGAGCTGGGCAGCGATGTGCCGTTCCTGCTCGCCGGTGGCACGTCCATGGGCTCGGGGCGGGGCGAGATCCTCGCTCCCGTCCTGGCGCGGGGGACGTACCACTGGGTGTTCGCGCTGAGCGAGGGTGGCCTCTCGACCCCCGACGTGTATGCCGAGTGCGACCGGCTGCGGGCCGGTCGGCGCATCCCGGACCCCACCCCGAGCCCGGAGATGATGCAGGCGCTGCGCTCGGGTGACCCGCGTGCGCTGGGCCCCGCGCTGACCAACGACCTGCAGGCGGCCGCGATCTCGCTGATGCCGGCCCTGGGCGACGTGCTCGACGCCGGGCTGGAGTTCGGTGCTCTCGGCGGCGTGGTCTCGGGGTCCGGGCCGACCGTCGCCTTCCTGGCCGAGGACCACGAGTCCGCACTGGACCTCGCCGTCTCGCTGACCGCCTCCGGAGCGGTCCAGGACGTGCGACGCGCCACCGGCCCCGCCCACGGCGCGCAGGTGCTCGGCGCGTCGCGGACCGCCTGAGGACCCGTTGATGGCCAACCTCATCTCGGTGGAGCGCGCCTCGCTGGCACTCGGGACGGCCCAGGTCCTCGACGAGGTCTCGCTCGGGGTCCTCGGCGGCGACCGCATCGGCATCGTCGGACGCAACGGTGGGGGCAAGACCACGCTGCTGCGGGTGCTGGCCGGGCTTCGCGAGGTCGACTCGGGGCGCGTGACGCGGGCGGGGAGCGCGACGGTGGGCGTGCTGGCCCAGGATGACGCGCTCGACCCGTCGTCGACCGTGCACGCGGCCGTCCTCGGCGACCTCCCCGAGCACGTCTGGGCGGGCGACCCGCGCATCCGTGACGTCCTCACCGGACTGCTCGGCGGCCTGGGGGCCGAGGCCGTCGGCGGCCTCGACGCGACCGTCGGGCCGCTGTCCGGTGGTGAGCGCCGCCGGCTGGCCCTCGCGCGTCTGCTCGTCCAGGACCCCACCGTGCTCATGCTCGACGAGCCGACCAACCATCTCGACGTCGAGGGCGTCGCCTGGCTGGCCGAGCACCTTGTGCGCCACCGCGCCCGCCCCGACAACGCGCTCGTCGCGATCACCCACGACCGCTGGTTCCTCGACGCGGTCGCGACAGCCACGTGGGAGGTCGTCGACGGCACGGTGAGCTCGTTCGAGGGCGGTTATGCCGCCTACGTCCTCGCCAAGGCGGAGCGCGAGCGGATGGCGGCCGTGACGGCAGAGCGCCGTGACAACCTGCTCCGCAAGGAGCTGGCGTGGCTGCGACGCGGTGCTCCTGCCCGGACCTCGAAGCCCAAGTTCCGGATCGAGGCGGCCAACACTCTCATCGCCGACGAGCCGGCACCGCGTGACAACGTCGAGCTGACGCGGTTCGCCACCACCCGGCTAGGCAAGGACGTCATCGACCTCATCGACGCGACGGTCCAGCTGGGCGACCGGGTGCTGCTCGACCGCGTGACCTGGCGGCTCGCGCCGGGGGAGCGGGTGGGCATCGTGGGCGTCAACGGTGCGGGCAAGTCGACCCTGCTCCGGGCCATTGCCGGTGAGCTGCCACTCACGTCGGGCAAGCGACGGCAGGGTGTGACTGTCCGCCTCGCCTATCTCACCCAGGAGGTCCGCGAGCTCGAGCGGTTCGCCGACTGGCGCGTCATCGAGGCGATCGAGGACGTCCGCGCGTACATCACCTTGGGGCGCAAGGAGATCAGTGCCTCTCAGCTCGCCCAGCGGCTGGGGTTCAGCGGTGGACGGCAGCAGACCCGCGTGCGCGACCTGTCCGGTGGCGAGCGCAGGCGGCTGCAGCTCACGCGCCTGCTCATGGACGAGCCCAACGTCTTGCTTCTCGACGAGCCGACCAACGACCTCGACATCGAGACGCTGACGTCGCTCGAGGACGTGCTGGACGGCTGGGCCGGGACGCTGATCGTCGTGTCCCATGACCGCTACCTGCTCGAGCGGGTGTGCGACACCCAGGTGGCCCTGCTCGGTGACGGCAAGATCCGCGAGATGCCCGGTGGTGTGGAGCAGTATCTCGAGCTCCTGCATGCGATGGAACCCGTTGCGGCACAGGGCGGCTCGTCTGCGGCGCGTGAGTCCGCGTCTGCTTCGGCGACGGTTTCGGCACCGGCGGGCCCCACCCCGGCGGAGCTGAGGGACGCTCGCAAGGACATGGCCCGTGTCGAGAAGCAGCTGGCCCGCCTCGCCGAGCGCGAGGACCGGATCCACGTGGCCATGGCAGAGGCGGCGACCGACCACGGCCGCGTGCTGGAGCTGAACGGTCAGCTGCGCGAGATCGTCGACGAGCGCGAGCGGCTGGAGCTGGAGTGGTTGGCCGCGGCCGAGGTGGCGGGCTAGGCCTGTCAGGCCTCGAACGGCGAGAGCAGCCGGCGCAGCAGTGCCGCCAGGGCGTCGCGCTCGCTCGCGGGCAGCTCGGCGAGCAGGTCGCGCTCGCGGTCGAGCAGATCGGCCATGGCCGCGTCGACGGTCTGCTGCCCGCTGGGCGTCAGCCGCACGATCACCCCGCGCCGGTCGCTGGGACTGGGGCTGCGCTCGACCAGACCGCGCCGCTCGAGGCGGTCCACCCGGTTGGTCATCGTCCCGCTCGTGACGAGCGTCTGGCGGACGAGCTGGCCCGGGGAGAGCTCGTAGGGTGCGCCGGCCCGGCGCAGGGCGGACAGGACGTCGAACTCCCAGCCCTCGAGCTGGTGGCTGGCGAAGGCCTGGACGCGGTCGAGGTCGAGCCGGCGGGCCAGGCGGGACACCCGGGAGAAGACGTGCAGAGGCGCGACGTCGAGGTCGGGACGTTCGCGCACCCACGCATCCACGATGGCGTCCACATCGTCGGCCGGCGGGTTGGGGCCGCCCAGGGGTTGCGCGCTCATGGGCGCGAGTGTACCTTCCGTCAAGTATCTTGATATCAAGACAGTTGGGTGAGCCGGAGGTGGCTGCGTGAACGTGACCTGGGACCCGCAGCGGTATGCCGCGTTCGCCGACGAGCGCTCACGGCCCTTCGCGGACCTCCTGGCCCGGGTGGGGGCGCAGGGCCCCGGCGTCGTCGTGGACCTCGGCTGTGGCAACGGCCCCCTGACACTGTCGCTGGCTCGCAGGTGGCCGCAGGCGCGGCTGGTCGGCGTGGACCAGTCGCCGGAGATGCTGCGGGCCGCGCGTGAGCTCGACAGCGAGGGCCGCGTGGAGTGGGTTCAGGCCGACGTGGCACGGTGGGACCCAGCCTCCCTGGGGGCGGCGCCCGACGTCATCGTCAGCAACGCCACCCTTCAGTGGGTCCCGGGACACCTGGACCTGCTCGCCCGATGGGCTATGGCGCTGGCACCCGATGGCTGGCTGGCCATGCAGGTGCCCGGCAACCTCGAAGCGCCCTCTCACGCCCTCATGCGCGAGGTGGCTCGGCATCACCCCGCAGCCGAAAGGCTGGCGCCGGCGCTGCAACGGCTGGCCGTGGCGACGCCGGCGCAGTACGTCGAGCTGCTGGGCGGTACGGGTCTGGAGGTCGATGCGTGGGAGACGACCTACCAGCACGTCCTCGACCCCCAGGGCGCTCAGGCGAACCCGGTGCTGGAGTGGGTCGTCGGCACCGGGCTCCGCCCGGTGCTCCAGACCCTGACCGACCCGGCGGAGCGCGCCGCGTTCCTGGAGCGGTACGACGCAGCCCTGCGCGCGGCATACCCCCGCACGCCTGTGGGCGTCGTCTTCCCCTTCCGGCGGATCTTCGCAGTGGGTCACCGCCCGTCGACGGCCTAGCGGTCGACCGAGAGGGCGGGCTTCTTCTCCAGGTTGGCCAGGCCGTTCCAGGCGAGGTTGACCAGGTGCGCCGCCACATCCGTCTTCTTCATCTTGCGCGAGTCGAGCCACCACTGCCCGGTCAGCGCCACCATGCCGACGAGCATCTGGGCATAGAGGGGAGCGGTCTTCGGGTCGAGCTTCCGTCTCTTGAACTCCGCCGCGAGGATGTGCTCGACCTGGCTGGCGACATCGGAGATGAGGCTGGCGAACGAGCCCGTGGGCTGGCCGGCGGGGCTGTCGCGCACCAGGATCCGGAAGCCGTCGGTGTTGCTCTCGATGTAGTCCAGCAGCGCTCCGGCTGCCCGCTCCAAGGTCTCGCGACTGCCGAGCTCGGCGCTCAGGGTGCCGGTGATGCCCCCCAGCAGGGCCGCGATCTCGCGGTCGACGACGACGGCGTACAGGCCCTCCTTGCCCCCGAAGTGCTCGTAGACCATGGGCTTGGAGACGCTCGCCTTGGCGGCGATCTCCTCGACGCTAGTGCCCTCGAAACCCTTGTCGGCAAACAGTTTCCGGCCCACCTCGATGAGCTGCTCGCGGCGCTGCTTGCCGGTCATGCGGGGTCGTGAGCTGGTGGTGGACGGCTTCTCGAGGGGTTCGCTCACACGATCCATCATGCCTCGGGCGCCGGGATGCGGCTCAGGCGGCCACGCGCCGGGCGTCGAGGCGCTTGGCGACGGGCCAGCGCACGTCGCGCGCCCAGCCCAGCTTCTCGAAGGCCCAGATGACGCGGGCGCTGGAGTCGACCTGGCCGGGCTCGACGCCATGCCGGGCGCACGTGGGGTCGGCGTGGTGCAGGTTGTGCCAGGACTCGCCCATGGACAGGACGGCCAGCCACCAGACGTTGCCGGACCGGTCGCGGCTCTTGAACGGCCGCTCGCCCATGGCGTGGCAGATCGAGTTGATCGACCAGGTCACGTGGTGGAGCAGGGCGACCCGGACGAGGCTCGCCCAGAAGAAGGCGGTGAGGGCCCCCTGCCAGCTCATCGACCAGAGCCCGCCGACGAGCGGGGGCAGCAGCATCGAGACGGCCACCAGCCATGGGAAGGCCCGGTCCACCCGTTGGAGGTCCTTGTCGCCCATGAGGTCGGGCGCGTACTTGCTCCGGGGCGTCTGCTCGACGTCGAAGAGCCAGCCCGTGTGGGCCCACCACAGGCCCTTGGCGAGAGCCGGGACGGTCTCGCCGTAACGCCACGGCGAGTGGGGGTCGCCCTCGCGGTCGGAGAAGGCGTGGTGGCGTCGGTGGTCGGCGACCCAGCGCACCACGGGGCCCTCGATGGCGAGCGAACCGGCGACGGCCAGCGCGAGCTTGAGGCCGCGGTTGGCCTTGAACGAGCCGTGCGTGAAGTGGCGGTGGAAACCCACGGTGATGCCATGGCCGGCCACGGCATACATCACCAGTGCGATCACGACGTCGTGCCAGCCCAGCCCCCACCCCCAGGCCACCGGTACAGCGGCCAGGAGCGCGAGGAACGGGATGCCGATGAACAGTCCCAGGGCGACCTGCTCGCCGCCGCGCTTGCGCTCCGGCGTGTCCTCGGGGGTCGTCTCGGCAGCAGTCTCGGGCGTGGTCGGGGCGGCAGTCTCAGGTGTGGTCGCGGCGGCGGCCCCGCCGTCGGTCAGGGTCGTGCTGGGCTTGGGGCCGGCTCCGGCGGAGGGGGTCACGGTCGTCATCGCGTGCGCCTTTCCGTTGAGAACAGGGCGTCAGCCACGCCCATCAACCTACGAAACCGTAACCTACGTTTCCGTAGGTTGTCATCACGAGCCGGCGGCGTGGCGGTGCCTCCCCGTTGGCTACCCTTGGCGGGTCCCCGGCAGGTGTGGGGCGTTCCCCGGTTGGTCTGCTGGCAGGGCCCGCCTGACTTTGAATCAGGATTAGCGACGATGGTTCGATTCCATCCCGGGGAGCAAAACCGCAGGTCAGTCCGTGCTGGCCTCGTCTTCGACCGACGTCGAGGTCTGCGTTGCTAACAGATTTGCTAACGCGCCATTGTCCGGGTCTAGGGGCCTGTCGACGACGGAAGCGAAGATCTGGGCCACCTCGACCGCCTGATCGCGGAGCACGTGGGCGTAGACCCTGAGCGTGATGGCTGGGTCCGCATGCCCGAGCCGAGCTGCAACCACATGAACGGGTACCCCTGCCTTGAGCAGCAGCGTGGCGTGGACATGGCGTAGATCGTGAAGTCGCATCTGCGGCAGCATGGGCTTGGCCTGGCTCTGGTTGAGCTCCTGGACCGTCCTTCGCAACAGCGACCCGGCGACGTCAGGAGCCAGCTGCGAGCCCATCTCCATTCGGAAGACGTGGTCCCCTTCAACCCACGACCCGAGCGCGGTCTCCCGCTCCTTGGACTGGCGCTCTGCGTGCTCGCGCATCACGGCGACAGTTCCGGCATCCAAGCCAACCGAGCGGATCCGTCCACTCTTCGTTGTGCCTTCGACGCGCTTGCCCGCCACCATGGTCACCGATCCCCGGATTCGGATATGCGGGTCGTCTCCGTCCAGGCGCACGTCGTCCCAACGCAGATGGAGTAGCTCTCCGCGGCGGGCCCCGGTGTAGGCGGCGAGCCGGAAGAAGGGGTATAGCCGGTGCGTCGAGACGGCATCGAGGAACACCCGCAGTTGTCCCGCATCCCAGACCTCGTGAACCTGTTCGATGGCTGAGGTCTTGGGTCGCTTAGCTCGCTCGGCCGGATTCGTGGCCAGGATCTGGTCGGTCCGTACCGCGTCGTTGAACGCCTTGCGCAGGACAGCATGGACGTAGCTGACGGTCCGGGGGGACAGGGGCTGGCCATGGCGCCCGCCTTGGGCGAGCAGCGTCCGGTACAGCCCACTCAGGGTGCTTGGCCGGACGTTCTGCAGTGGCAACTGGCCGATCCTGGGCGCCACGTAGGTGGCGATCAGTGAGCGGTAGTCCTCATGTGTTTTGGGCTTGACCTCCAAGGCGTGCGCCTCGAGCCACTGTGCGAGGTACTGCTCGACGGTGATCCGGCTCCGGTCGACGAACTCGCCACGACGAGCGGCGACTCTCGCTGCATCGCGGGCGGCCTTGGCGTCGGCCTCCGTTCGAAAACCACTCACCCAGCGGGGCTTATTGGCGCCGGAGGAGTCGGTGACTCGGATGACGTATGACCACGAGGAGCCACGACGGATCACTCCGTCGCGAAGGCCAGTCATCACGCCACCGATCGGAGCGAGTCGATATAGGCCGTCACATCCGCCCCCCGGATACGACGAACGCTGTCGATCCTTACGGAGGGGAGCACACCAGCTCGCACAAGCTCGTAGGTCTTAGAGCGGCTCAGACTCAGGTAGCGAGCAACTTCGGGGATCCGATACAGCAGTTTGTCGTCCATCATTTGGTCCTCTCTTCAGGCCGCACCTGGGGCGGCTGGGGTTTGGTTTGCCGAATGGTTGTCCACAGGTGGGTCGGTGCCGGCGAGGATTGTTTTGGCGAGCTTGTACTGGTCTTGTCGGCGGTGGCGTTCGCGCAGGGAGTCGATGACGACGGTGGCCCAGTCGGCCTGGGTGACGGGCACTTCCTCCCAGACGTACCGGGGTCGGCCGTCTTCGGTGAGGGTGTCGGTGGCCATCCGGTTCGCGTCGTCGGGTTCGATGCCGGCGGCGGCCAGGACTTGTTCGACGACGGTGCGGCGGTCGGCCTTGTGTTGGGTCAGGGTTTTGCCGGACCAGCCGCGGGAGACCAGCACCCGGCGTCCGCCGAGGCCGAGGTGGTCGCGGTCGTGGGCCTTGGACGCGCAGTGTCCGGGGACCAGGCCGGGTCCGGGGTTCCTGGGCTGGACCCCGTAGCGCAGCCAGTTCGCGCATTCGGGGGTGCAGGGCAGCCACCGGATCTGGTCGTGGAGCCGGTCGATGTGCGCCTCATACGCTGGGTCGGGGTCGTCCTCGACGGTGTAGGTGTCGGTGATGGACTTGGTCAGGTACTTGGTCAGGTACCGCACCGCCCGCTCGGAGTCCTTCGTCCCGCCCAGGAGGCCCTTGACGTCGACCTGCCGCCCGAACGTCACCACGTGCGCCGGTTCTGCTTGCGGGTCGTCGGCGACGTCGTCGAGGGCCTGCTCCCACGTCCGCAGCGGGTAGCCGGTGTCGGGGTCCCGGTATGCGCCGTCGGCCCACAACGGGGTCCGCTCCACATACACCGGGACCTCCATCTGGGGCCACCACAGGGCCAGGTAGGTGGCCCTGGTGACGGCCTTGAGGGTGGCCCGTGGGATCGCTCCGCGCAGGGCGACGTGGAAGTGCGGCGCCAGGCGCTTCTGGGCCTCGATCGCGCCGAAGTACTGCACCCGGTACCCGGCGCAGCGGCGCAGGTTCTGAAACCAGCGGTCCATCAGCTTGGGGAAGTGCAACGCGTCCAACGCCGCGGCCCGGTAGTCGTACCGGTCCGGGTGCACCGGCACACCCCGGCCGGGGTACACCCGCCCGTAGGAGCCCAGGGTCAGGGTGACGAACATCGACGGCCGGTACTCCTTGCCATCCCCTGGCCCGAACACGGCCCCCACGGTGCGATCCTCGACCGGTTGCTGCGGCAGCTCGGGCATCCCCTCCAGCCGCCTCGTCGACCGAACCCGCCGCTGCTCTGTCGTCCCGTCCTCCTTATCGCCCGTGTCGTCGTCGACGATGCTGGCCGGGTCGCCGTCGTCCTCGGGGGTATTCCCGGCGTCGGCGGGCTCGGGTTCCTGGGCCAAATGCCAGCCCTCGGTGCACTGTGTCATCCGCAACCGACGCGCCTTGGCCGCGCAGGCGGGGCATTTGGACTCCAACGTCGTCCCGCACGCCAGGGCCCGGACCACGGACTCTCCGGTGACACGGTCGGTGACCCGGCGGACCACCGGGCGCACGCACACCCCTTCGCGGGCGGCGATGTGCCGCACGACGTGATCGGGGAACTTTGGGGCTGTCATGCCCACCATTCAGACCCGTCAGAACACGCGCGTCCAGCGATCGTCAACCGATCGGGTCATCCTTTACCAAGTCTTGAAAGTCGCTGTCTCCCAACAGATTTCGAGAAGGACACGCCGCACGGGAAACAACCAGTAACAACCGCATACTGACCGGCAACAACCGTAAACAACCAGAGGATCCAAGCGGACCAGGCTGGTGCGAACCGCCGTCGCCCCCCGCAACCCGTCGGCTGCGGTTGATCAGGGACCAAAGCCACGACCACGTCACAAGGCTGCGAGGCAGGCATGGATCCCTGCAATGCCTGATAACCGGATCTGCCGAATTGAGGATGTTGCCTCACAGCGCGTCGGCCGCGGAAAGGGGGTGGAAGCACCAATCTCCGTTGGCGGTGCTGACTCTTCAGCAAGGATGGAGCCATGATGTCCGCCGGGCTGATCGCCACGTCCGCACTCGTCGTGTCGGTGCTGGGTGCATGCGGGACTGGAGCGCCCCCAGTCGGCTCGGGCAGCGCGGGGTCTGCGTCTGCCACGAGTGGCCCGCCCTGCGTCGCGGCCGGCCCGAAGGTGGACCTCGGAGCTCTGGCGTACGACCAGGTCCCGACTCGACACGTCCGGACCCGGGCTGGCTGGTATCGGATTGCCGCGACCGGTTTCCTTCACGGGGGTTTGCTGGACCCGCCCGTGGGCCGCACCACCGTCGTCTGGGGGCTCGCGTCCACACCCCCCGTCTACCATTCCGGCCCGTCCACCGTCTCGGGCACCCTGGCGACCACTGATGTCGTCGAGGGCCAAGCTTCATTGGTCAAGCTGCCAGCTGCGACCTTGTGGTTTCTCAACACATATGGAGCCCGGCTCACCCTTCAGGGCTGCTCGCCTGCTACGCCAAGGCTGGTCCCCGCCGGATAGACAACTGCATCAAGAGAGCTGCCGTTGACCGGAAGCATGCCTCAGCGGTTCGTCCGGACATGCCGGCGTTCAGCGCGGTCTGTGATTCGGTTCCGTCATCTGAGCTTCGACGGGGTAGCGTTAGCGCGCTGCCTTCTGGTTCCAGGCTCCAAGCGTCGCCGATGGTCGACCGCAGCTGTTCGCGGGCCAGTTGGAGGCGCTTGGCCGCGGCCGCGTTTTCAGTCCCATCACGATTGCTTCCACCGGTTCACGCCGCTGCCGGGCGAGCATGCCGAGGGTGCCGTGGTGCGATGCGTGTGACTCGGCGTTTCCCGCGCACGCCGGTCTTGTCGTGGGCCTACGGTGCTGCACCGGCTGTCACGGGGCAGTGCCCCGCATGGTGCCGATGGGCGTGTACGCCATGCTCGGGTCCAAGATCGAGCAGATCTGAGCCACCTTCGATGACGCCTTGTTCGTGGCGTCGACGCCCGGGAATAGGTCCAGCGAGCTGTCATCCGTCCACGCATTGGCGATCGCTTGGGTCTGGCGCATTCCGGCGACAGTTCCTCTAAGGGCTGTCACCAACGCCGACCCATTGGCGGTTGAGGTGTCCGACTCGAGATTGCCGGCCATGACCCTGAACGTGTCCTCGATCTCGCCGAGGTCGGTTGTACGGGTCAGCATCTCGCTCACCTTGGCGTCGTCGGCGGGAGCCTGGCGGTGGTACTCCTTGCATGCCGCGAGGTCCGCGGCGGCTGCAGTCATCGAGGCGGCCTTCACTGATGCCACCGGCTGCGGCGTGTGGGCTGGGGTGCTGGAGCACCCCGCCAGAACCAAAGCCAACACACCCCACGCACCCCGACGCCTGACCATGGCCGTCACCTTCTCACACGCCCCGGACCCAGGCGGGGCAGTTCGCCCGAACCCAGGATCTACCGGCAAGGGTATGAGGGTCTCGAGACTCAGACCTTCCCCAGGTGAACGTCCGGACGTGCCGCGATCCGATCTGTTGAGGCGGTCTCCTGCAATCCGCCACCACACGTGGGAGCCTGCGAGAGACTGAGCTCGTGTTCAGTCGCTTGAGGAATCGCTCCAGCAAGGGGGACGCGCCCGACGATGCCACCCTTGCTGAGGCCATGGCTTCTCTTGCCGAAGCCTTCGTGAATGGCATCGCCACCGAGGGACACCACTTCGACTACGCGGTTGCAAACGCGGCCCGACTTGACGCTGTTGTCGACCTCTTCCTCGCCAGCCAACCCGGAAAGAACGATGTCCACAGCATGCAAGCCCTCATGGGTGCCTACGTCGGAGAACTCATCACCCGCAACGGAGGCGGGCGCTGGCGCTACAGCCTCGAGGTGGACGCGCCCTCGGTCATCCTCACCTCAGGGCTACAGGCGTTCCCAACCTTCAAGGTCGCCAAACGCCTCCACGTCGGCTCAGAGCACAGCATCGCTCAGTTCATCGAGACATCAATGTCCGGGGTGCTGCCGCCCGGGGCGCGCCGCATGAAGCACTGATTGTCGGGACCACCCGTACTCCGGTCAGCGGCGTAGACGCACGAATCTCTACCCGAGCACACCACGGCATGCGCTTCGCGGCGGAGGGCGAGTCGGCCAATGCCCGGATCTGCCGCGATCCGCGCGCCGAGTTGACGCCCATCAGTTAGAGCTCATCTGTCGTCCCGCGATCCGATGGAACTCAGCCGGGGGAAGTATTTTGACGAATTGACCTCTGAAAAGCCATCAAGGCGGCGCTTCGCGCCGCTGGGCCAGGGCCCCGCGATGGGGCCCCGCGCTTAGGCGCTTCGCGCCACGCGCACCCCACCGCACCCCGGCCCTCCCAACGCAAAGTCGACGCGATGTTGCCCGGTCGTTGGCACTGCAGCCCAGGATCCTCGCGGTCAGATCTCACCTTCGAGCCGCCGACCCGACGCCGCAGCATCCGCCAGCCCTCCGAGCCGGTCAAGCCCTCGGTCCCAGGCTGGTCCAGGTGCACACTCCGTGTACCGCCGGGCCACCATGGCGCGCAAAGGGAGGGCTTGACAGCCTCTGCGGCCTGCCTACTGGCTCCGCTATGGGTCGGTGGCTCTCTCGTGGCCTGAGACAGAGACGAATCGGCTAGGAGGGAGCAGACAGCCACGGGCAGGTCCACGACGTCGCCTACCGAAAAAGTCTGGGAATGCCTGTGCGGGTGAGCGGGCTTTGCTCCATCATCAAAGGCCAGAAGGCATCACCACGCCCAGCGCCACCTAGGGGAGGATCAGCGGTGTCCGAAACGGGTGGGCCCAACGAGCGCGACTCCGACGGTGCCGCGCCAACGCAGGGCCACGAGCAGCTCACCCACCGCGGCCGGGCAGTCATATTGGGCGCTCACAGCGCGATCCTGCTCGCCTGCCTCCCCGTTCTCCTGCTCACGGTGGCATTCAGCCTGTTCGAGGGCGGCGACCTCGCTCTCAAGAGCCGACTGCAGGCCTGGGCCCTGTTTGCGATCTGGGGAAACCTGGCCTGCGCGGTGGTGCTTGGTAGCACGGCCGTCCGGTACTACCGGGGTAAGCCCGTCAGTCGGGGGTTGGTGAGGAGTGCCTCGGGCCTGCTGTTGGGGCTCGCGGCTGGCTGGGCCTGGGTCTACCAGGGCCAACTGGTGACCGACCCCTCGGTGCTGTGCCTGTGGGTCGGCCTGACCACCCCAACGCTCATCGCCTTTGCCGCCCCCCGATGGCACCGAACCGGTCGAAAGCAACAGACCGCCTGACCGACCCACGTGGCCTTGACCAAAATGGTTCCGCGGTGGCATGCCTTGCTAACGACTTTGCTAACCGGAGGGTCTCCGGCGACGGACATGGGTGGACTCGATTCTCCTCGGGCAAGCACGAACCGGAGACAGCCCATGCCACGAGCCCGGGGCGGCGCGAACTTTGAATCAGGATTAGCGACGATGGTTCGATTCCATCCCGGGGAGCACAGGGCTGCGCGGCGGTCGCGCCCGCAGTCATCCGGTTCCTGATGTCACGGATGGCTGATGCTCGGGCCGACCGACGACCATCCGTGACGCGTCGGTCACCGATGGTCGTTCCGACCGTGTCACCCAGGAGGTGGGCGCCCCTCGGTCGTGAGCCGGCTGTACGCATACATGTCCCTGTACTCGTCTCCGACCCGTTCCCAGCGGCGCAGCAGACCCTCGCGGTGGTAGCCGCACGCCTCCGCCGCACGCCACGACCCTTCGTTCCACGGCTCGACGAACAGCTGGAGTCGATGGATGCCATCGAGCGTGCTCGCCCACTGGGACAAGGTCATGAGGGCGGCTCGCGCGTACCCGTGGCGACGGAACGCTGGCGCGACCCAGTAGCCGACGGACGCCCGACCCAGGTGAACCTCGCGGGTCCAGAGCCCGATCTGGCCCACTGCCTCGTCGGTCGTGCTGTCGGCGATGGCGAACGAGTACCCGGCACCTTCGCCCAGGCGGTCATGCTGCCGCTGGATGTACGCAGCCACCTCCTCGGCTCGCCCACTGGCGGGGACGGTCGTGACCAGCGGGATCAGCGGGTCTGATGCGACAGACGCGACCACGTCCTGGTCCTTGGCCGCGAAGGGTCGCAGGAGGACGGGGGGATGCTCGAGTCGCGGCACTGTGGTCGGAAGCACGCCCCTCATCGTTCCGGGATGCGCTGTCAGGGGCAACGCCCGAGGCTGCCGGGAGTGAGGTGGTGGCAGATCGACCTGGATGTGACGAGGCGGGTCGATCTGCCACCACCTGGGCGGGGTGCCGGGGTCAGATGTTGTCGGGCAGAGCGCGCAGGGCCTCGGCGCGGGCGGCGGCTCGCTCGTCCAGCAGTGACCGGACGATGCCGACGGAGGCGGAAACGGTGGCGCCTGGCTCGGTGCCGGCGCTCGTGACCGGGTCCTGCGCGCGCAGGGCCACCGGGACGACCCCTGCCCAGACGGAGTGGTCCTCGCCATCGTCCGGCGCCTCGCCGAGCACGTTGTCGAACCGGACCTTCACGCTCGTGTGGTCGAGTCCGACGCGCAGAACCTGAGTCGCAGCAAGCTCTTTCGCCGTCATGTCACGGATCTCGTCCCGGCGCCCCGGCAGCAGGTGGTCGCCGATGAGCCACAGCGCCTCTTGCTTGAGCTCGGCCGGGACGACGTGGGCGTGGCCGAAGATCATCGCGCTGCGGAAGTTGGCCGAGCTGTCGTTGAGCGAGCGGGCCAGCACGAGGCCGTCCAGGTGCGTGACGCCGACGGACACCGGAACGCCCGAGCCGTCCGCGTCGCGGAACAGCCCGCCGGCGGTGGACCCATGCAGCAGCAGCTGGCGCCCGTTCCCGTCGCCGAGGTCGCCGACGGCATACATGAAAGGCAGGACGACGGGGAGTCCGTCGCGCACGAGCGCGACATGGGCGACCCAGCCGTCGGCGAGGATCTCCTCGAGGACCGCGGGATCGGTGCTCTGCCGGTAGCTCTTGCGGCGGACCTGCAGGTCTGGTGTCTCAGTCATGGACGAGCTCTCCGGGTGGGGGTAGCGGGACTGGCGGTGGCGTTGGCGGTCAGTCTGGCCCGGACTGCCACGTCGGCGCAGCCGATGACGGCGAGCACCCCGAGAACCGTCCGCGGGACCATCAGCGGCGAGGTGACCACGAGGGCCCACGACACCGTCTGCCACGAGCCGAGCTGGCGCGCGAGAGCAGCCCACCCCGCGGTGCGCGCCCACGCGGGGTTCAGTGCGCCGGCCTGCCGGGTAGCATGACGCCGTCTGCCGCACCGCCACCCACCCCCGTTGGAGCTTCGCGAGTGAACTCAGCCACCGGCTCGTCCCGACCTGCCGCCGTCATCGTCCTCGCCGCGGGCGAGGGCACCCGGATGAAGTCCGCGACTCCGAAGGTCCTGCACCGGATCGGCGGACGCACGCTGCTCGGGCACGCGATCGCGGCAGCGCGCAGCGTGGGCCCCGAGCACCTGGCCGTGGTGGTGCGCCATGAGCGAGACCTCGTCGCCGCCCACGTGGCGGAGGTCGACCCGGCGGCCGTGATCGCCGACCAGGACGAGATCAAGGGCACCGGTCGAGCGACCGAGTGCGCGCTCGCAGCCCTGCCGGAGGGTCTCGAGGGCACCATCCTCGTGACCTACGGCGACGTCCCGCTGCTGGATGGCGCCACGCTGCACGCCCTCGTCGAGGAGCACGCCGCGACCCAGAGCGCCGTCACCGTCATCACCGCCCACCTGGACAACCCCACCGGATACGGCCGCATCCTGCGCGGCGCGAGCGGCGACGTGGAGGGGATCGTCGAGCAGAAGGACGCCACGCCCGACCAGCACGCGATCACCGAGATCAACTCGGGCATCTACGCCTTCGACGCGCAGGTGCTCCAGCAGGCCCTCGGCAAGGTCGGCACCGACAACGCCCAGGGCGAGAAGTACCTCACCGACGTGCTCTCCATCGCCCGCGCCTCCGGTGGCCGCGTCAGCGCCCACCTGATCGAGGACCTCTGGCAGACCGAGGGCGTCAACGACCGCGTGCAGCTGGCGCGGCTGGGCAAGGAGCTGAACCGCCGGATCACCGAGCGCTGGATGCGCGAGGGTGTCACCATCGTCGACCCCGACACGACCTGGGTCGACGCCGACGTCGCCATCGGCCGCGACACGACGATCCTGCCCGGCACCCAGCTGCACGGCGCGACGACGATCGGCGAGCGCGTCACGGTCGGGCCGGACACCACCCTGACCGACACCGAGGTGGGCGATGGGGCCGAGGTCAAGCGCAGCGAGGCGATCCTCGCCGTGATCGGCCCCGAGGCGAGGGTGGGTCCGTTCTCCTACCTGCGCGCGGGCACCGAGCTCGGTGCCAGGGGCAAGATCGGCGGGTTCGTCGAGACCAAGAACGCCACCATCGGCGAGGGGGCCAAGGTCCCCCACCTCACGTATGCCGGTGACGTCACCATCGAGGAGGGCGCCAACATCGGCGCGGGCACCATCTTCGCCAACTACGACGGCGTCGGTAAGCACCACACCACGGTGGGCCGCTACAGCTTCGTCGGGTCCAACTCCGTGCTCGTCGCCCCAGTCACCATCGCGGACGGCGCCTACGTCGGGGCCGGGTCTGCGGTCACCGGCGACGTCGACCCCGGCCAGATCGCCGTGGCCCGAGGCCGGCAGCGCAACATCGACGGCTGGGTCGCAGCGGCCCGGGCTGGCACGAAGACCGCCGCGGCGGCCGAGGCCGCGAGCACGCGGCATACCGATGCATCCAGCGAAGGGCGGGCCGAGGCGTGACCGGCATTCTCAAGGCGACCGAGAAGAACCTCATGGTCTTCGCCGGGCGAGCCAACCCCGAGCTGGCGCACGAGGTTGCCGCGCTCCTCAAGACCGAGCTCGTGCCGACCAGCGCCTATGACTTCGCCAACGGCGAGATCTACGTGCGGTACGAGGAGTCGGTGCGCGGGTCGGACGCGTTCGTGATCCAGAGCCACACGACGCCGATCAACGAGGCGATCATGGAGCAGCTGATCATGGTCGACGCCCTCAAGCGCGCCTCGGCCAAACGGATCACGGTCGTGCTGCCGTTCTACGGCTATGCCCGCCAGGACAAGAAGCACCGCGGCCGCGAGCCGATCTCGGCCCGGCTGATGGCCGACCTGTTCAAGACTGCGGGCGCGAACCGCCTGATGGCCGTCGACCTGCACACCGCGCAGATCCAGGGCTTCTTCGACGGGCCCGTGGACCACCTCATGGCGCTGCCGATCCTGTCCGAGTATGTGCGCGACAAGTACGGAGACGAGCAGCTCGCCGTCGTCTCGCCCGACGCGGGCCGGATCAAGGTCGCCGAGCAGTGGTCGGAGCGGTTGGGTGGCGCGCCGCTGGCGTTCATCCACAAGACCCGTGACATCTACCGGCCCAACGAGACCGTGGCGAACCGGGTCGTCGGTGAGGTGCAGGGGCGCGTCTGCGTCCTGGTCGACGACATGATCGACACCGGCGGCACCATCACCAAGGCCGCTGACGCGCTGATGGCCGATGGCGCTGCTGGGGTGGTCATCGCAGCGACCCACGCGATCCTGTCGGGTCCTGCGATCGACCGGCTCAAGGCCTGCACGGCGTCCGAGGTCATCGTCACGAACACGCTGCCGATCGACGAGGCTCACGAGTTCGACAAGCTCACCGTCCTGTCGATCGCACCGCTGATCAGCCGGGCGATCCAAGAGGTCTTCGAGGACGGGTCCGTGACGAGCCTGTTCGACGGGCACGCCTGACGGGTCTCCCTAGCGCTCTCCCTAACCTCTGCTAGCGCTAGCAGAGGTTAGGGAGAAAGGGCGCGGGTGGGGAGAGGACGGGGCGCGGGGTGGGGTGGGGAAGCCTCAGGGGAGGGTGGCGGACTTGCGGGCTCGGTATGCCGCGACGTTGCGGCGGTTGCCACAGCCCCCGTCGCAGTAGCGTTTGGAGCGGTTCTTCGACAGGTCGACGACGGCATCGTCGCAGTCGTCGGCCGCGCAGATCCGCAGCCGGTCGAGCTCGCCGGCCCGGAGGACGTCCACCACCGCCATCGCCGCCTCGACCGCCATCCGGGTGGCCAAGGGCGCGTCGGGCGACGTGGCATGCAGGTGCCAGGACCACTCGCCGTGCCGGACCAGCTGGGGGAGCGCCCCCGCCTCGGCGAGGAGCCCGTTGACGTCCCGGACGGCGGTGTCCTCGTCCGCGGTCCACAGCGCTCGCAGCCTCGGGCGCAGCTCACGGACCGCCTGCAGCTCGGCCTCGTCGTGAGCCCGTGAGCCAGTCCACCCCCACTCGGTGACGAACGCGTCGAGCGCCTCCACACTGGTGAGGTCGTCGGTGCCGGTGGGCCGGGTCGCAGCAGTGTTGACCAGGGCGGCCGCCCCGCGCAGCGCCACCTCGGTGTCATGGGCAAAAAGCATCTTGACTCCTGACTCCACCCTCGTTAGCGTCATCAGTATAAGACGTTTTGCTCATGACGATGGGAACCGCGCGATGACCAGCACGACCAGCCAGCAGGGCCGTCACCAAGGTCTCGGACTATGGCTGGCCCTCGCCTCGGCGGCGACGTTCGGCAGCAGCGGGCCATTCGCCAAGTCCCTGCTCGTCGAGGGCTGGAGCTCGGGAGCCATCGTCCTGCTGCGGGTCTCGGGCGCGACGCTCGTCCTCGCCGTCCCCACGGTGCTGGCGCTCCGTGGCCGTTGGGCGCTCGTGCGGGCCGGCGCCCCGGGCATCCTGGCCTACGGGGCGGTGGCCGTGGCCGGCTGCCAGGTCGCCTACTTCTATGCCGTCCAGCGCCTCGACGTCGGCGTGGCCCTGCTGCTGGAGTATCTCGGGGTCGTCCTCGTGGTCCTCGTGGCCTGGATCCGGGCTCGGCGCGCCCCGAGCGGGCTGACGGGCCTGGGCGTCGTGCTGGCGCTCCTGGGTCTGGTGCTCGTGCTCGACCTCGCGGGGCAGTCCCGGCCCGACCTCGTCGGCGTGGCCTGGGGCCTGGTCGCGGCGACCGGGCTCGCGACCTTCTTCATCCTCGCGGCCGAGGAGAGTGAACTGCCCCCTGTGGCGCTGGCCGGGCTCGGCATGGGCGCGGGCGCCGTCATCCTGGGCCTGCTCGGTGCCGCCGGCGTGATCCCGCTCCACTTCGGCGGTGGTCAGGTCGTCCTCATGGGGCGGCATGCGCCCTGGTGGTTCGCGGTGGGTGAGCTGGCCCTGGTGGCTGCCGCGGTGGCATACCTGCTGGGCGTGACGGCCACGCGCATGCTGGGCGCGACCGTGGCGTCGTTCGTGGGCCTCACCGAGGTCCTCTTCGCGGTGGTCTTCGCCTGGCTCATCCTCGGCGAGCTGCCGGGACTGATGCAGCTGGGTGGCGGGGTCTGCATCGTCGCGGGCGTGGCTGCCGTGCGGGTCGGAGAGCTGCGCAGAGCACGGGAGACCGGTGCGACCGGGCTGGAAGAGCAGACGGATTTCCCTCTGCCCGCAGGCGTCGCCTAGACTCTCGGGGTTGCCTCGGCGAGGGACACCGCACGGCTCAGGCCGGCACCGTCCGTGATCGACGCGGTGGAGCCCTCCGTGCTGCGCCCCGCGTCGAGGCCCACCGCCATCTGGCGAGACCACGTCCCATCTGTCCCAGGAGTTCTCGTGTCTGACAACAAGCTCGTCGCAGAGAAGCGCACGCAGTTCGGCAAGGGCGCAGCCCGCAAGATCCGCCGCGACCACAAGATCCCCGCCGTCATGTACGGCCACGGCGCCGAGCCGGTGCACATCACCCTGCCGGGCCACGACACGATGATGGCCCTCAAGGTCGCCAACGCCCTGCTCACCATCGTCATCGACGGTGACGAGCAGATGGCGCTCGCCAAGGACGTCCAGCGCGACCCGATCAAGCCGGTCATCGAGCACGTCGACCTCGTCGTCGTCCGTCGTGGCGAGAAGGTCACGGTCGACGTGCCCGTCCACGTCGAGGGCGAGGCCGCACCCGAGACCGTCGTCACGATCGACGCCCAGACCGTTCAGCTCGAGGTCGAGGCCACGCACATCCCCGAGAACGTCGTCGTCTCCGTCGAGGGTCTCGAGGCCGGCACGCAGATCAAGGCGGCCGACCTCGAGCTGCCCGCGGGCTCCACGCTCGTCCTCGACGGCGAGACCCTCGTCGTCAACGTCACGGCCCAGATCTCCCAGGAGGCCCTGGACGCCGAGCTGGCCGAGGCCGAGGAGGAGGCCGGCATCGAGCACGAGGAGCCGACCGAGACCGCCGAGACCGCCGAGGGCGCCGAGGCTCCTGCCGCAGAGGCTCCCGCCGAGGAGGCCTGAGCCTCACTCCCTTTGGGTATGCCGGAAGGCCAGGTCCGTCGCGGGCCTGGCCTTCCGGCATACTTGCGGCCCGTGAGCAGTGACAGTGCGGGAGGCCGCTGGCTGGTCGTCGGTCTCGGCAACCCCGGGCCGCGGTATGCGGGCAACCGGCACAACGTCGGTGCCATGGTCGTCGACGAGCTGGCCGCCCGCTCGGGCGCCAAGCTCACGGCCCACAAGGCGCGCGCCGCGGCGGCGACCGTCCGGATCGGGATGCTGGCCGGTGGCGCTCCCGGGCCGGCAGCCGTCGTCGCCGTGCCGTCCTCGTACATGAACGAGTCCGGCGGCCCGGTCAAGGCGCTGATGTCCTTCTTCTCCACTGAGCCCGACCGGCTCGTGGTGGTGCACGACGAGCTCGACATCCCGGCGGGTGACGTGCGCCTGAAGAGGGGTGGGGGCGAGGGCGGCCACAACGGCCTGCGCTCGATCAGCTCGGCCCTGGGCACCAAGGACTACCTGCGCGTGCGGGTGGGCATCGGCCGGCCGCCGGGACGCATGGATGCCGCCGACTTCGTCCTGCGCGACTTCTCCGGCGCCGAGCGCAAGGAGCTGCCGTTCCTCGTGGGAGACGCTGCCGACGCCGTCGAGCTGGTCGTCACTGAGGGGCTGGCGGTGGCGCAGCAGAAGTTCCACTCTCCGGCCTGAACACCTGCGCACCGGCGCTCCCGCCCCTACCGTGAGGGCGTGGGGAACGGACTGGTGCTGGTCGCGGCGGGTGGCCTCGCGCTCGAGACGGCCGAGGCGGCGACGGCCGCCGGCCTGGAGGTCGCGGGCTGCGTCGACGACGACTCGACCCGATGGGGGACGGCGGCCGGAGGCTGGCTTCCGGTTCTCGGTGGGGTCGAGGAGGTGGTCCTGCGTGGCGACGCTCCGCTCGTCCTGTGCGCCGGGAGGGGGGCGGTCCGTGAGCAGCTCGCTGCCCGCCTGGAGGTGGCCGGGGTCGACCCTGGTCGGTACGCCCGGGTGGTCCACCCGTCGGTCGCGGTCCCGGGCTCGTGCTCCGTTGGTGCCGGCACGGTCCTGCTCGCTGGTGTCGTCCTCACGGCTGCGGTCACGGTGGGGAGCCACGTGGTGGCCATGCCCAAGGTGACCCTGACCCATGACGATGTCGTGGGGGACTTCGCCACCCTGTGTGCGGGCGTGACGCTGGGGGGAGGCGTCCGCGTGGGCCGCGCGGCATACCTCGGGATGTCGTGCTCCGTCCGCGAAAGGGTGACGGTGGGGGCCGGGTCGATCCTCGGCATGGGCGCGGTGGTGACCCGGGACGTGCCCCCTGGCGAGACCTGGGTGGGCGTCCCAGCCCGACGGCTGGTCAGTGACTAGTCACTGACCATCTTTCCCGTCAGCCGGGACCAGGCGCGCCCGCGGCTCCGCGCGCTGCGAGTGCGTGCGAGGCGTCGGCAAACGAAGGGAACCGCAGTCCATCGGCTGTTCGGGCCCCCGGACGCTCCCCCCGGTGGCGGACGCGGTTACGCCGGGTGACGTAGGACAGGGTGGGTGGTCCGGCGTCCGGCGCCCGGCGTATGCCGCGAGTTTGCCTCTGCCGCAAGGGCATCCGACCGCTTGTCGCTCCACCAAATGACCTATGGGGAAGCCCTGGTGCGGGACTAGCGTGCTCGGCAGAGTCACTCGGGGGAGAGAGAAATGGCGGAGTCAGCAGGGTGGGGGCGGCGCGAGATCCTCGTGTCGGGACGTGAGACGCAGCTGAGCGCTGTCGGCGCCGGCTCAGCTCGAGCGCAGTCGAACGCACATCGGAGCGGCCGTCGGCGAGACGCCGAGGCTGAGAGGCTGCTGCGCCCACATCGGCTCACCTGGGAGACGCCCTACCGTCGCCGGGCGGTCGCCACGGACCTCGGCATGTCCCTGAGCACTGGGATCTTCGCCGCGCTGACCGTTGCGTCGGACGAGAGCAGGCCGTATCGCCTTGCCCTGGTGGGACTCGTCCCGGTGCTGTGGCTGTCCGCCCTGGCGATGGCTCACGGGTACGAACGCCGCTACCTCGGAGTGGGCCCCGAGGAGTATCGGGCGGTATTCCGTTCCAGCGTGGTCCTCGTCGGCCTGGTTGCGCTGGTCTCCTACGCCCTGCACTGGGACGTGCCTCGCGATGTCCTTGCCGTCGTCGCAGTCCTGCTGGGCGGCCTCGGTCTGTGGGGCCGGGCCGTCCTGCGCAGGGACCTCTACCGTCGTCGAGCCCGCGGCGCGGAGACCCAGGCCACCGTCGTGATCGGCAATGCCAGGACGGTTCACTCCATGATCCGGGAGATCAACCGGGCCCCCGAACAGGGGATGCGCGTCGTCGCGGCCTGCGTCTCGGGCCTCGACGGTCCTCGCGACGCGCCCTCCGACGTGGACGGCATCCCGGTGTTCGGCTACCCGGAGGAGGCCATGTCGGCCGTCGACCTGTTCGACGCCGATGTCGTCGCGGTCTCCAGCGACCCTGACCTCGACGGCGCAGAGCTGCGACGCCTCGCGTGGTCCCTGGAGGAGCGCGAGGTGGACCTCGTGGTCTCTCCGGGACTGCTCGGCGTCGCGGGCCCGCGACTGTCCATCCGCCCCACCGCCGGTATGCCGTTGCTGCACGTGGAGCGCCCCGTCATGTCCGGAGGGCGCAGGGTGGTCAAGGTGGCGTTCGACCGGATCCTGACCGGTGGCCTCGCCCTTCTGGCGCTGCCGCTCATGCTGGTCGTTGCGTTCGTCATCCGCATGGACTCACCCGGGCCGGTCCTGTTCCGGCAGAAGCGAGTCGGAGCCGAGGGCCGGGTGTTCGACATGGTCAAGTTCCGCACGATGTGTGTCGATGCGGAGGCGCGGCTGACGGCGCTCCGGGCCGAGACTGGTTTGGCTCCCGACGCTGGCAACGACGTCCTCTTCAAGATGAAGTCGGACCCTCGGGTGACCCGGGTGGGCCGCTTCCTGCGCAGGTTCTCCATCGACGAGCTCCCTCAGCTGATCAACGTCGCCCGGGGCGAGATGTCTCTGGTGGGACCGCGTCCGCCGCTGGAGCGCGAGGTCGAGGCGTACGAGCCCGACGCGGTGCGGCGGCTTCGGGTGAAGCCGGGCCTGACGGGGCTGTGGCAGGTCAGTGGTCGCAGCGACCTGTCGTGGGACGAGTCCCTACGGCTCGACCTGTGGTACGTGGACAACTGGTGCCTCGTACTCGACCTGCAGATCCTGATGCGCACCGCTCGGGCCGTGCTTCGGGGTGCTGGGGCGTACTAGATGAGAGGTGGCGGGACGTCATGATCGCGGATGCAGGGGGATGCGAGAAGTGGCGATCTGTCGCGCCTAGTGCATTGCCCCCCAACGGGTTCGCCACCGCTGCAGTACTTCCGCACTACCGCATCAGGACGAGGCGCGCCTCCCGCACCCCCGGCAGGGTTGCGTCAGGTGCAGCAGGGCGGTCCGCGAAGGGGGTTGTGGCATGACGCTACGTGTCGGTGTGGTGGGAGCGGGGTACTGGGGCCCCAACCTGGTGAGGACGTTCCGGGCCAGTGGGGAATGGGACCTCGTGGCCGTCTGCGACCTCGACCGGGACCGGGCCCGCCGCGTCATCGGAGAACGCAGCACTGTCGAGGTGGAGACGTCCCTCGACGCTCTGCTGGCGCGCCCTGACCTCGATGCGGTGGCCGTGGCCACGCCCGCTGCCTCCCACTGCTCGATCGCGCTTGCCGCCCTGGACGCGGGCAAGCACGTACTCGTCGAGAAGCCTGTGGCCTCCACGCGCGCCGACGCCGAGCTGATGGTGACCCGCGCCGAGCAGCTGGGCCTGGTGCTCATGTGCGACCACACCTACTGCTACACGCCGGCGGTGCAGCACCTGCGTGCGCTGGCGCACGGCGGTGAGCTGGGCGACATCCTGTTCGTCGACTCGGTACGGATCAACCTCGGGCTCGTCCGAGGAGATGTCGACGTCTTCTGGGACCTGGCGCCACATGACCTCTCGATCCTGGATTTCATTCTTCCGCAAGGACTTTCGCCGCTGGAGGTCTCTGCGCATGGCGCCGACCCGATCGGCGCCGGAAGCTCCTGCCTGGGGTATCTGACGATGCCGCTGCCTGGCCACGGCATGGCAAGCATCCACGTGAACTGGCTCAGCCCCACCAAGATCCGGCACATGGTCATCGGCGGCAGCCGCAGGACCGTCGTGTGGGACGACCTGAACCCCCAGCAAAGACTCTCCGTCTATGACCGCGGCGTTGACCTCGACCTCACAGCGGAGACAGCTGACGCCGCCGAGCGGCGTGCGGTCAACGTCAACTACCGGCTCGGCGACATGCATGCGCCGGCGCTGCCCGAGCGGGAGGCGCTGGGCGCGATGGTGGCCGAGTTCGCGTCGGCCATCACGGAGGAGCGCGCACCGCTCACGGACGGGAACGCCGGGCTGCGGGTCCTGGCCGTACTCGAGGCCGCCTCCGAGAGCCAACGCCGCGCGGGCGCGATGGCCCCTGTGGGTATGCCGATGGGCCGGTCACTCGCCGCGGCCTCGGTGGGCGTCGGCTGGGGAGGTGCGTGGTGAGCTCCTTGAAGGGCGCGACCGTGCTGGTCACGGGGGGCGCGGGAACGATCGGGTCGACGATCGTCGACGAGCTGTTGTGCGCAGGCGTCACCCACGTCGACGTCCTCGACAACCTGGTGCGAGGACGGGTCGAGAACCTCGGCTGGGCCCTGGCATCCGGCCGGGTCAGCCTGGTCCGGGGCGACCTGCGGGACCGTGACCTCGTCCACGACCTGACCTGCGGCAAGGACCTGGTCTTCCACCAGGCGGCAATCCGGATCACGCAGTGTGCGGAGGAGCCGCGCCTGGCGCTCGAGGTGCTCGTCGACGGGACCTTCACCGTTCTGGAGGCGGCGGCCGAGCACCACGTCGACAAGCTGGTCTTCGCCTCCTCGGCGTCGGTCTATGGCCTTGCCGAGGAGTTCCCGACGGGGGAGCGGCACCACCACCACAACAACGACACCTTCTACGGTGCCGCGAAGTCCTTCAACGAGGGCATGGCGCGCAGCTTCCGGGCCATGTCCGGTCTCGACTACGTGGGCCTGCGGTACTTCAACGTCTACGGGCCCCGGATGGACGTGCACGGCCTCTACACCGAGGTGCTGGTGCGGTGGATGGAGCGGATCGCCGACGGCGTGCCGCCGCTCATCTTCGGTGACGGGCAGCAGACGATGGACTTCGTCTTCACGCGCGACATCGCGCGGGCGAACCTGCTCGCGGCGGCGAGCGAGGTGCGCGAGGGGATCTACAACGTCGCCAGCGGCACCGAGACCAGCCTGCTCGGGCTGGCAGAGGCGCTGCTGCGCGCGATGGACTCCGATCTGTCTGTCGAACACGGTCCAGATCGCGCGGTCAACGGCGTCACGCGCCGGCTGGCCGACACCCGGGCGGCCGCGAGGGATCTCGGGTTCCACGCTCAGGTCGGTCTCGAGCAGGGACTACGTGAGCTGGTCACGTGGTGGCAGCCCCAGCGTGAGGCTGTGGCCGCGGGCAGGGGAGTGCGTGTGTCATGAGGCGACTCGGTCTGGACCATTCGCGGATACGCCGCGCCCTGTTCGGCCTCGTGGCGAGCGCGGCGATGGCGTTGGGCTCGCTGGTGGTCCTGCCGGCAGGTACGGCGGCCGCGGCCAACCCGTGTGGTCCCCCGGTCGTGAGCGTGATCGCCTGCGAGAACACGCAGACGGGTGACCCGGCCAGCGACTGGCAGATCTCCGGCTCCGGGTCGTCGACGATCCAGGGCTTCGCGACGTCGATCAGCGTGAGTCCGGGCGAGACCGTCCAGTTCAAGGTCAACACCCCGTCGAAGAACTACCACTTCGACATCCTTCGCCTGGGTTACTACCAGGGCAACGGAGCCCGCAAGCTGGCGTCTGGCCTCAAGCCGAGCGTGGCTCTGCCGCAGACCCAGCCGGCCTGTCTCAACGACCCCAACCCCACGGGCTTGATCGACTGCGGGAACTGGGGCGTGTCGGCGTCCTGGACTGTGCCCACGACCGCGGTGTCCGGGGTGTACATCGCCCACCTGGTGCGGGACGACGTCACGGGTGCGGCGAGCCACATCGTCTTCATCGTGCGCAACGACACCAGCCACTCCGACGTCCTGTTCCAGACCGACGACGAGACGTGGCAGGCGTACAACACCTATGGCGGCAACAGCCTGTACTCCTGCACGGTGAACTGCCCGCCGGGCACCCCTCACGCGTACCAGGGTGCCGCGAAGGTCTCGTACAACCGGCCGTTCCACAGTGCGGATGACGACCAGGGCCACAGCTGGTTGATGTATGCCGAGTACCCGATGATCCGGTTCATGGAGGCCAACGGCTACGACGTGTCCTACACGACCGGTATCGACGTCGGCACGGCCGCCGGGGGCGCCCTGCTGACCAACCACAAGACCTTCATGACGGCCGGTCACGACGAGTACTGGTCGGGCACCCAGCGCACGAACGTCGAAGCGGCCAGGGACGCCGGGGTGAACCTGGCCTTCTTCACCGGCAACGAGACGTTCTGGAAGACCCGGACCGAGCCGAGCATCGACGGCACGGCTACGGCCGAGCGAACCCTCGTCTGCTACAAGGAGACTCACTACGACGGAGTAGTGGATCCCAAGGACCCGCCGACGTGGACGGGCACCTGGCAGGACCCGCGGTTCAGCCCGCCTGGCGATGGTGGGCGGCCGCAGAATGCTCTCACCGGCCAGCTCTTCGTCGTCAACTCCGGAACTACGGACATCAAGGTCCCGGCGGCCTACGCCAAGCTCCGGTTCTGGCGCAACACGCCGGTGGCGAGCCTGACCGGGTCACAGTCGGTCACGCTGGGCGCCGGCGACGGGACCCTGGGTTATGAGTGGGATGCCGAGCCGGACAACGGCTTCAGGCCGGCGGGTGAGTTCGACCTCTCCTCCACGACGTCGACCTCGGCCGAGGTGTTCACCGACTACGGCAGCACCACCCAGACCGGGAGCACGGCCACCCACCACCTCTCGCTGTACCGGGCCCCCAGCGGGGCGCTCGTCTTCGGGGCAGGGACGGTCCAGTGGTCCTTCGGGCTGGACAGCGCCGGAGGAACGCCCGACCCGACGATGCAACAGGCCACGGTCAACCTGTTCGCTGACATGGGCGCCCAGCCCTACGCGCCGATCTCCGGGGTGACCCGCGCGACCGCCTCGGCTGACACGGCCGCCCCGACCTCCACGATCACCTCGCCGGCGAGCGCGGCCAACCTCGGTGACGGCACCAAGGTCACCGTCTCGGGCACGGCCTCGGACACCGGCGGCGGCGTGGTGGCCGGGGTCGAGGTGTCCACCGACGGCGGCAGCACCTGGCACCCGGCCACCGGGACGACCAGCTGGACCTACAGCTGGACCGTGCACGGCAGCCCGACCGCGACCATCAAGACCCGCGCAGTGGACGACTCGGGCAACATGGAGACACCCTCTGCCGGTGTCACCGTCGACGTCGGCTGCACCTGCTCGATCTGGGGCACGTCCAGCGCTCCGACCAAGAGCGACTCGGGCACCGCGACGGCCGTCGAGGTCGGCGTGAAGTTCAAGTCCGACGTGTCCGGCAAGGTCACCGGCATCCGCTTCTACAAGGCCAGCACGAACACCGGAACCCACGTCGGGAACCTGTGGACCGCCTCGGGCACGAAGATCGCCTCGGCCACGTTCTCGGGTGAGTCGGCCTCGGGGTGGCAGCAGGTCAGCTTCGCCAGCCCCGTCCCGATCAATGCGGGCACCGTCTATGTCGCTTCCTACTTCGCCCCTTCAGGTCATACCGCCCAGGACGACTCGTACTTCTACCCGAACCCCTCCCCACTGCCCCAGACCTACAGCACCGTGGACAGCCCACCACTGCACGCCCTGCGCAACGTCAACGGCACCGTCAACGGCCTGTTCCAGAACAGCAGCACGAGCACCTTCCCGATGGGAAACACCAACGCACGCAACTACTGGGTGGATGTGATGTTCACCCAGAACACCGGACCCGCGACCGTGCCGGGAGTGGCGTCGTCCGTGACGGCGACGCCCGGGCACTCCTCTGCCGTGGTCAGCTGGACGGCGCCTTCGGACGGCGGCAGCCTCATCACCAGCTACATGGTGACGCCGTATGCCGGCTCCACCGCCTTGGCGCCGACGACCGTCTCCGGTAGCCCACCGGCCACCTCGGCGACGGTGACGGGGCTGACCAACGGCACGGCATACACGTTCACTGTGGCGACGACCAACGCGGTCGGCACCGGGGCCGCCTCGGCGGCGTCGAACGCCACCACTCCGTCGTCGCTCAGCTGCAGCGCGTGCACGATCTGGCCGGCGTCGGCGACGCCGACGAGGCCGGACGAGGGTGACCCTCAGTCGACGGAGCTGGGTGTGAGGTTCAAGGCCGACCTCAACGGGGTCATCACGGGGATCCGGTTCTACAAGAGCACATCCAACACCGGGACCCACATCGGGAACCTCTGGGCCGCTGACGGGACCAAGCTGGCGACTGGGACGTTCAGCGGGGAGAGTGCGACGGGCTGGCAGAAGCTGACGTTCGCGAGCCCTGTGCCGGTCACGGCCGGTGCGGTGTATGTCGCCTCCTACTTCGCGCCGAACGGGCACTATGCCGGAGACAGCAGCTACTTCGCCTCCGCCGGCGTGGACAACGTCCCTCTGCACGCCCTGAAGGACGGGGTCAGTGGGGCCGACGGTGTCTACAGCTACAGCGGCTCCAGTGTCTTCCCCGTCAGTACCTTCAACTCCGAGAACTACTGGGTTGACGTCAGCTTCGCCACCTCACCGGCGACGGTGCCAGACGTCCCCACGGGTGTGAGCGCGACGACTGGTGACCAGTCCGCGACGGTGACCTGGACTGCGCCGGCCGACGGTGGCAGCCCCCTCGGGAGCTACATCGTCACTCCCTACTCGGGAACGACGGCCCTGGCGCCGACCACGGTGACGGGCACGCCCCCGGCCACGAGCACCACCGTGACGGGGCTGACGAACGGCACGGCGTACACGTTCACTGTGAGCGCGGTCAACCCAGTGGGCACGAGCGCGAGCTCCGCGGCATCGACCCCGGTCGTGCCCGCGGTACCCACCGTGCCGGGCTCGCCAGGGAGTGTCACCGCCTCGGCCGGCAACGCCTCGGCCCAGGTGAGCTGGACCGCGGCCGCCAACAACGGCAACGCCGTCACGAGCTACACCGTCACGCCCTACCTCGGCTCCATCGCGCAGGCCGCCAAGACGGTCGCGGGCAGCCCGCCGGCGACGACCACGACGGTCACCGGTCTGACGAACGGCAGCACCTACACCTTTGTCGTCAGCGCGACCAACGGAGTCGGGACCGGGCCGGCGTCGGCCGCCTCGAACCCCGTCGTCCCGTCGACCGCCGGCTGCGCGAGCGTGTGCTCCATCTGGTCGGCGACGGCCACGCCGACGACCCCTGACGAGAACGACCCCCAGTCGACGGAGCTGGGCGTGAAGTTCAAGGCGGATGCCAACGGCTCGATCACCGGGATGCGCTTCTACAAGAGCACCGCCAACACCGGGACGCACATCGGCAACCTGTGGACCTCGACCGGGACCAAGCTGGCCACCGGGACGTTCACCAACGAGTCGGCGTCGGGCTGGCAGCGGCTGACCTTCGCGACACCGGTGCCGATCACGGCCGGGACCGTCTATGTCGCGTCGTACTTCGCGCCGGTCGGACACTACGCAGGGGACTCGGGTTTCTTCGCCACCGCCGGCGTGGACAACCCACCGCTGCACGCCCTCAAGGACGGGGTCAGCGGGGGCAACGGGGTCTACGGCTACGGCTCCGCGAGCGCGTTCCCCACGAGCACGTACAACTCCGAGAACTACTGGGTCGACGTCTCCTTCGTCAGCGCCCCGACGGCCCCAGCCGCGCCGAGCGGCGTGACCGCGACGGCCGCCAGCGGCTCGGCCGCGGTGAGCTGGACGGCGCCGTTCACCGGTGGCAGCCCGATCACCGGCTACACCGTCACCCCGTTCTCCGGGACCACCGCCCTGACACCCACCGTCGTGACCGGCAACCCCCCCTCGACGAGCGCAGCCGTGACGGGGCTCACGAACGGGACTGCCTACACGTTCAAGGTGTCGGCGACCAACGCAGTCGGCACCGGACCCGACTCGCCCGTGTCGAACACCGTCACGCCCGTGACGGTGTCCGCCCCCGGTACCCCGACCGCCGTCACGGCCAACGCGGGGAACGGCTCGGCGACCGTGAGCTGGACCGCGCCCTCCAGCGGCGGCGACGGCATCACGAGCTACACGCTCACCCCGTACATCGGCACGACCGCGCAGTCGCCCACGATCGTTGCGGGCAGCCCCCCGGCGACCGCGGCGACGGTGACCGGGCTGACCAACGGGACGATATACACGTTCACGGTGTCGGCGACCAACGGAGTCGGCACCGGGCCGGAGTCTGCGCCCTCGGGCGCGGTCACCCCTGCCACCGCACCGGCTGCGCCTCCAGGCGTCACGGCCACTGCAGGCCCGGGATCCGCGGTCGTGAGCTGGACCGCGCCCTCCAACGGTGGCAGCCCGATCACCAGCTACCGCGTGACGCCGTACGCCGGGTCCACTGCTCTGACGGCCACCACGGTGAGCGGTAGCCCACCGTCGGCGTCCGTCACCGTGAGCGGCCTGACCAATGGCACGGCCTACACCTTCACCGTGTCCGCCACCAACACCATGGGGACCAGCCCCGACTCCCAGCCTTCACCGGCGGTCACCCCGGCGACGACTCCTGAGGCGCCGACTGCCGTGAGTGCCACGGCTGGGGACGCGTCCGCGACCGTCAGCTGGACTGCGCCCGCCAACGGGGGCAGCGCTATCACCGGCTACACCGTGACGCCGTATGCCGGTGCCACGGCTCTCGCGCCGACCACTGTGAGCGGCAACCCGCCCGCCACCACGGCGACGGTGACCGGGCTGACCAACGGCACGGCATATACGTTCACCGTCTCGGCGACCAACGCGGTGGGCGCCGGAGCGGCCTCGGCGGCCTCGTCCGCTGTCACTCCGGTCGCTGTGACCGCACCGGCTGCGCCCACTGCGGTGACGGCGACGGCGGGTAGTGGCTCGGCGGTGGTGAGCTGGACTGCGCCCTCCAACGGTGGCAGCGCGATCACGCTGTACACGGTGACGCCGTACATCGGCACGACCGCGCAGGCGCCGA
>NZ_DASYGF010000039.1:0-39489 GCF_036000045.1 Pedococcus sp. | reverse complement strand
GGGCGGCGGGCGATGATCGGCTGGTGAATAGAGTGGGGTTCACAAGCCAGACGGGACCGTGCCGACAACAGGAGCTGACGATGGGCCACCAGCTGGCCGGCCGCGGCGCGCGTGACCATGAGCACGACCATGGCCAGGAGCATGTCCATGACGACGGCCACGATCACGGGCATGCGCACGGCCCTGACCATGGTCATGAGCACGAGCACCCGGCCACGGCGCTGGGACGTCTGCGTCACGCCCTCTCCGACTTCTTCGGCGGCCACACGCACGACGCCGTCGACCAGATCGACGGGGTCCTGGAGGCCAACCGGGCAGGGCAGCGCACGCTCGTGATCAGCCTGGTCGGCCTCGCCGCGACGGCGCTGGTGCAGGGCATCGTGGTGGCCTTCTCCGGGTCGGTGGCACTGCTGGGCGACGCACTGCACAACGTCGCCGACGCACTGACTGCGGTGCCGCTGCTGGTCGCCTTCGCCCTTGCCCGGCGCCCGGCCAACCGTCGCTTCACGTACGGCTACGGACGGGCGGAGGACCTGGCCGGCCTGTTCGTCGTGCTCGTCATGGCGCTCTCGTCCGTCCTCGCCGCCTACGAGGCGGTCACCCGCCTGCTGCACCCGCGGCCGGTGTTCCACCTGTGGCTGGTCGCGGCGGCAGCGGTCGTCGGCTTCGTCGGGAACGAGGTGGTCGCCGAGTACCGCATCCGCACGGGCCGTCAGATCGGCTCCGCCGCTCTCGTCGCCGATGGGCTGCACGCTCGCACCGACGGGCTCACCAGCCTCGCCGTGCTGCTCGGCGCCGGCGGTGTCGCGCTGGGCTGGCACTGGGCCGACCCGGTCGTCGGCCTCGTGATCACCGTGGCGATCGCGAGCAGCCTGCGTTCGGCCGTCATCCAGGTGGGCGCTCGGCTCATGGATGCCGTCGACCCGCAGCTGGTCGACCGCGCGACAGAAGCCCTGAGCACCGTCGACGAGATCGAGCTGGTGCGCGAGCTGCGGATCCGCTGGATCGGGCACACCATGCGGGCAGAGGCCGATGTCGCGGTGAGCCGCAGCCTCAGCGTCGAGACCGCCCACGACATCGCGCACCATGCTGAGGAGCACCTGCTGACGCTCGTCCCGCGGCTGACCGCCGCGACGATCCACGTCAGCCCCAGTGGCGCGCACACCACCACGGCCGACAAGGCCTCCCACCCGTGAGCACGTCGGAGGCTGGGCAGGCCAGCGAATCGGCCGGCGCGGCATACAGGTCCGGCAACCGCATCAGTCCCACCCGCTTCATCGTCGGGTTCGGACTCGTGTCCGCGCTCGCGGACGTGGTCTACGAAGGCGCACGGTCGATCATCGGTCCCTACCTCGGCACCCTCGGTGCCACCGCCGCCATGGTGGGTCTCGTGACCGGTCTCGGCGAGGCAGCCGCGCTCGTGCTGCGCGTCTTCACTGGTCGGCTGACCGACCGCACCCAGCGCCCCTGGCCGCAGACCATCCTCGGGTACGCGATGACGGCCATCTGCGTGCCGCTGCTGGCGCTGACGTCGAGTCTCGCCCCGGCCGCGCTGCTCTATACCGGCGAGCGGGTCGGGAAGGCGGTCCGCACGCCCGCGCGCGACACGATGCTGGCGCACGCCTCCGCGGAGATGGGGCGCGGCTACGCGTTCGGGCTGCACGAGGCCCTCGACCAGATCGGGGCGATGCTGGGCCCGTTGCTCATCGCGGGGGTGCTGGCGTGGACCGGTCACTACCGGCTGGCCTTCGGGATGCTCGCAGTGCCCGGGCTGCTGGCGATCGTCATGGTGGCGCGCCTGCGCCGGGCTGCCCCCGACCCCACTCGGTGGGAACCGGAGGTGTCGGTCGCCGAGAGCAAGCGGCTGCGACTGGAGACGGGTCTGCCCGCCGCCTTCTGGCACTACGCCGCCTTCTCGGCCGTGACGATGCTGGCCTTCTCGACGTGGGCCGTCCTCGGCTACCACCTCGTCGTGCGCCATCTCGTGGCGCCGGCCATCGTCCCTGTCCTGTATGCCGTGGCCATGGGTGCGGCCTCTCTAGCAGCCGTCGCGTTCGGCCGGCTCTACGACCGCTACTCGCTGCGGGGGCTGCTCGTCCTGCCGTTCCTGGCAGCGCTGGTCCCTGCCCTGTCGTTCAGCGACAACCCCGTGGCCTTCACCGTCGGCGCGCTCGTCTGGGGCGCGGCAATGGGCGTTCACGAGTCGACCATGCGAGCGGCCGTCGCCGACTTCGTCCCGGCTCATCGCCGGGGTGCCGCCTATGGCACCTTCACCGCGGTCTACGGCCTGGCGTGGCTGGGTGGAGCCGCCCTCATCGGCGCTCTCTACGACCAGGGCGTCGGTGTCGTGACGGCGTTCGTCGGCGGGGTGCAGGTGGTCGCGCTGGTGCTCATCGTGACGCTCCTGCGTCGCATGCGGCCGCCAGCGGATCAGCCTGCGGCCCTGCGCTAACCTAGGCGCATGGCACGTCAGCTGCTTCTTCGATAGCCGCGCTGGCCCCCGGGACGCCCCGAGGCCACCGCGGCCAGCCCCTCCTGAGCGAGGGGCTTTTCTATGAGCAGATCCGTTGCCGAGACCCGAACCGAGGATGACATGACCGAGACGCCGCACCGCTACACCGCCGAGCTGGCCCAGCAGATCGAGCTGGCCTGGCAGGACCGCTGGCAGCAGGAAGGCACCTTCCACGCGCCGAACCCCGCCGGCCCCTGGGCCGAGCCGGACAAGGTCGACGGTCGCGAGAAGCTCCTCGTGCTCGACATGTTCCCCTACCCCAGTGGCGCTGGCCTGCACGTCGGTCACCCACTCGGCTACATCGCGACGGACGTCTTCGCCCGCTACCACCGCATGACGGGCAAGAACGTCCTGCACTGCCTGGGCTACGACGCCTTCGGCCTACCGGCGGAGCAGTATGCCGTGCAGACGGGGCAACACCCGCGCAAGACGACCGAGGACAACATGGTCGTGATGAAGCGCCAGCTGCGACGGCTGGGCCTGGGTCACGACGACCGCCGAACCATCGCCACCATCGACCCGGGCTACTACCGCTGGACGCAGTGGATCTTCCTGCAGATCTTCAACGCCTGGTACGACCCCGATGCGGTGCGACCGGACGGCGGCCGCGGCAAGGCCCGGCCCATCGCCGAGCTCGTCGCCCAGTTCGAGGACGGCACGCGACCGTTGCCCGCCGAGGACGGCCGGGGTTGGGCCGACCTGTCAGAGGACGAGCGTCAGTCGATCCTCGACAGCTACCGGCTGGCCTACACCTCCGAGGCTCCCGTCAACTGGGCTCCCGGGCTGGGCACCGTGCTGTCCAACGAGGAGGTCACCAACGACGGCCGCTCCGAGCGCGGCAACTTCCCGGTCTTCAAGAAGAACCTGCGCCAGTGGATGATGCGCATCACCGCGTATGCCGACCGGTTGGCCGACGACCTCGACCGGGTCGACTGGCCCGAGAAGGTCAAGCTCATGCAGCGCAACTGGATCGGGCGCAGCCAGGGCGCTCGGGTCACGTTCCCCGTCGAGGGGTCGGAGGCCGGGCTCGAGGTCTTCACGACCCGGCCTGACACGCTGTTCGGGGCCACGTTCATGGTGGTGGCTCCCGAGCACCCACTGCTCGGCGTCCTGGTGCCCGAAGGCGCCTGGCCTGAGGGCACCAAGCCCGCGTGGACCGGTGGCGAGGCCGGACCGCAGGCGGCGGTCACGGCATACCAGCGCTCCGCGTCTCGTAAGAGCGAGGTCGAGCGCCAGAGCGAAGGCAAGGACAAGACCGGTGTCTTCACCGGCGTGTGGGCGACGAACCCCGTGACGGGGCAACGCATCCCCGTCTTCGTCGCCGACTATGTCCTCATGGGCTACGGCACCGGAGCGATCATGGCCGTGCCCGGGCAGGACGAGCGCGACTGGGACTTCGCCACGCGGTTCGAGCTGCCGATCGTGCGCACGGTGCAGCCCACCGAGGGTCACCCGGACGACCAGGCGTTCACGGGGGAGGGGCCGGCGATCAACTCCGCCAACGACGAGATCTCCCTCGACGGCCTGCCGGTCGCCGAGGCCAAGGAGGCCATCATCGAGTGGCTGTCCGCCAAGGGGCTCGGCGAGAGCACCGTGACCTACAAGCTGCGGGACTGGCTCTTCAGCCGCCAGCGCTACTGGGGCGAGCCGTTCCCGATCGTCTTCGACGAGGACGGCAACGCCCACGCCATCCCTGACTCGATGCTGCCAGTCGAGCTCCCGGACGTCCCGGACTACTCTCCCAAGACCTTCGACCCCGAGGACGACAGCAGCAGCCCCGAGCCGCCGCTGGGACGAGTCGCGGACTGGGTCAACGTCGAGCTCGACCTCGGCGACGGTCGGGGCGTCCGCAGGTACCGGCGCGAGACCAACACCATGCCTAACTGGGCCGGATCCTGTTGGTACTACCTGCGATACCTGGACCCGGCCAACCAGGACGCGTTCGTCGACCCTGAGAACGAGCTCTACTGGATGGGGCCTCACGACTCGCCGGTTGATGGTGCCCCGGAGGGGGCCACCGACCCGGGCGGCGTCGACCTCTACATCGGTGGGGTGGAGCACGCCGTGCTGCACCTGCTCTATGCCCGCTTCTGGCACAAGGTCCTGTTCGACCTGGGTCATGTCAGCAGCGAGGAGCCGTTCCGAAAGTACTTCTCACAGGGTTACATCCAGGCTGCTGCCTACCGCGACGACCGTGGCCAGCCGGTTGAGGCCTCGGAGGTGGAGGTCGTCGAGGCTCCAGGCGGCGGCGAGCCGGCGTACACCTGGCAAGGCCAGCCGGTGACACGCGAGTACGGCAAGATCGGCAAGTCGCTCAAGAACGTCGTCAGTCCCGACGAGATGTTCGAGCAGTACGGCGCCGACACCCTGCGGGTCTACGAGATGTCGATGGGTCCGTTGGAGCTCAGCAAGCCCTGGGAGACCCGGGCGGTTGTCGGGGCTCAACGGTTCCTGCAGCGCCTGTGGCGCAACGTCATCGACGAGGAGAGCGGCGAGGTGCGCGTGGTCGATGCGCCCTTGGACGACGCCACCGCTCGCACGCTGCACCGCACGATCGACGCGGTGTCGCGGGACTACCCCACGCTGGGGTTCAACACCGCCATCGCCCGCCTTATCGAGCTGAACAACGCGCTCACCAAGCTCGACGGGGTGCCGCGCGAGGCTGCCGAGACGTTGGTGGTCATGGTGGCGCCGCTCGCGCCGCACATCGCCGAGGAGCTGTGGACGCGCCTGGGGCACGCCGAGTCAGTGACCTTCGCATCGTTCCCGGTGGCCGACCCCGCGCTGCTCGTTGACGACACGGTCACCTGCGTCGTGCAGATCAAGGGCAAGGTGCGTGACCGGATCGAGGTGCCGTCCGACATCGACGAGGCGACGCTGCGCGAGCGCGCGCTCGCGCTGCCCAAGGTGCGCGCCGCGACCGAGGGCGGCGTGCGCACCGTGATCGTCAAGGCGCCGAAGCTCGTCAACATCGTCCCGGCCTAGAACGCCCGCGAACAGCTGGACCGCCCGACGGGACGGCACGACTCGATAGCCTGACCACGTGAGCGTCGCGATCGTCACGGACAGCACGGCATACCTGCCGGCGTCTGTGGTCGACGCGCACGGGATCCAGGTGGTCCCGCTCCACGTCGTCATCGCGGGCACCGAGTACAGCGAGGGCGTGGACGTGTCGACCACCGAGGTCGCCGCGGCGCTCCGGGCGTTCCGGCCGGTGTCCACGTCGCGGCCGTCGCCCCAGGCGTTCCTGGACGCCTACGAGAAGGCCGCGGCCGACGGTGCGACCGCCGTCGTCTCGGTGCACATCTCCGCGGACATGTCCTCGACAGTGGAGTCGGCCCATCTGGCAGCGCGGCACTCGCCGGTGCCCGTGACCGTCGTGGACTCGCGCTCGCTCGGCATGGCGATGGGGTTCGGCGTCATCTCGGCCGCCGAGCTCGCCGCCGAGGGGGCCTCCGCCCAGGAGGTGGCCGACCGCGCCCTGTGGCGGTGCGAGGGGTCGACCGTCGTGTTCTACGTGGACACCCTCGAACACCTGCGGCGTGGGGGCCGGATCGGCCTGGCGTCCGCCTTCCTAGGCTCAGCATTGGCGATCAAGCCGATCCTCGGGTTGTCCGACGGCCACATCCGCGGAGTCGAGAAGGTGCGGACCTCTGGGCGAGCGCTGGCGCGCCTCGAGGAGCTGGCTCTCGCGGCGGGCGATGCGCCGCAGGGAGTCGACGTCGCGGTCCACCATCTCGACTCCCAGACCCGGGCCGAAGGCCTGGCGAGCCGTCTGCGCGAGCGGATGCAGGGCGCCCACGAGATCCTGACCGTCGAGCTGGGAGCGGTCGTCGGCGCGCACGTCGGGCCGGGCACGCTGGCCGTCGCCGTGTCGCCTCGACCCTGATGGTGACGACGACCGTCGGGGCGCACCCCATGGCGGGAGAGCTGGTGGAGGCCTCCGTCGCAGTCGTCGCGGCGTTCGTCGTGGGTGCCGTGAACCCGGCCACGATTCTGGCCAGGGTGCTCGGGAAGGACCTGCGACTCTCGGGGTCGGGCAACCCCGGTGCCACGAACGCCGGACGGGTGCTCGGCGCCCGCTGGGGCGTGGTGGTCGGGCTGCTCGACGTCCTGAAGGGGCTCGTCCCCGTGCTCGTGGCCGGACACCTGGTCGGACCCGTGACCGCCCTGGCCGTGGGTCTCGCGGTGGTGCTCGGGCATATCTGGTCGCCGTTCCTGCGGGGTCAGGGAGGCAAGGGGGTGGCGACCTCACTGGGGGCGATCCTCGCCGTGCAGCCCTGGTTCGGGCTGGTCATCCTGGTGATCTTCGGGCTGCTCGTCTGGCGGCTGCGCTGGGTGGCCGGCGCGTCGATCTCGGCCTGTCTGGCGCTGCTGCTGCTGGGGCTCGGGACGTGGACCGGCTGGGTTCCGTTCGGCAACTCCGTCACCGGCGCCTGGTGCGTGGTGATCGCGTTGCTGGTGATCTACCGGCACCGGCGCAACATCGAGCTGTGGTTCTCGGCTCGCCGGGACGCTTCGTCCACAGGTTGAGCCTGCGGACGGGTCGGTCCCCAGGACGGTCTCGGCCCACCGCGCGGGGTCAGTGCTCTTTCCTACCGTTCCCGTATGCCGTTGCGTCGCGCCTCTCCCGAACCCTCGCCTCGGCTTCGCGCGCTCCTGGACTCCGTCGACCTGCGCACGCGTGACGAGAGCGGGCAGCCCGCGCAGCCCGCTCGGCCCGCATTCGGCCCCACTGCTGACACCATCGACGACGGCCCCGGCAGGGGAGAGGGAGACCAGCCGTGGCTGCCGGAGCGACCTTCGGTGGTGGCGGCTCGACGGCCCGCATCCGCGTCCGGTGAGCAGGTCGTCGCGCCACCCACCGTCCGGCCTGGTCGCCACCGGCGGCCGGTTCCTGCGCCGCCCGCACTCCTGGTGCTGCCGGCCGCGCTGCGCGGAGCGCGGGTGGGGGTGCCGCGACTGGCGACCATCGGCCTGCTCGTCATCGTCGTCCTGGCAGCGGCGGGGTTCGGGCTCCGCGTCGCGTGGGCCAGGGCGGCCAGCGCCCCGCATGCGGTGGGCTCCTCCGGACAGGCGACTCCTCCTTCGGCTGGCGTCGCAGGTACCAAGGGGTCGGCAGTGGTGCCGGGGGCCGGCCGCGCTGGGTTCACGTCGACCGCAGGGCCCATGGCCGCGGCAGGCGGCACCGGCACGGCCAGTGTGGCCACGGTGACCGTGCACGTCGTCGGGCAGGTGCTGCGACCGGGTGTGGTCCGCCTGCCGGTGGGCGCCCGGGTCACCGATGCCGTGACCCGGGCGGGCGGTCCTCGACCTGACGCCGACCTAGCGGCGATCAACCTCGCCCGAGTCGTGGTGGACGGCGAGCAGCTGCGCGTCCCGAAGCCCGGGGAGGCGCCAATCCCCGTCCAGGGTTCGGCGCCCTCAGCGGCTGGCGCGTCGGTCCCACCCGCTGAGGGCGGGGGAGCCGCGGCATCGGCGCCGGTGAACCTGAACACTGCCGGGCTAGCCGACCTCGACCAGCTCCCCGGTGTCGGCCCGGTGCTGGCCCAGCGCATCCTCGACTGGCGGACCGAGCACCAGCGGTTCGCGTCCGTCGACGAGCTCGGCGAGGTGAGCGGCATCGGTGACAAGCTGCTGGCCCAGCTCAGACCGAAGGTGGCTGTGTGAGCCCGCCGGCGGGGGAGGAATCCGGACAGTCGCCCGATAGTGACGCCCCGCGGACCCTCGACCTGCGGCTACTCGTCCCGGCCCTGGTGGCATGGGCTGCCTGTGCGATGTCCCTGGGCACGCGTCCAGCGGTGCTGGTCGCCGTCGCGGCCGGGCTGGGCGTCTCTGCCGCGCTGCTGGTCTGGCGCGCGGAGCGGGGCCTGGCGGCGTTGGGGGCCATGACCCTGGTCGCGGTGAGCGCGGTGCTGACCGCGTGTGCTGCGCACACCAGCCTCGACGAGGCGGGTCCGATCCGGCGGCTTGCCGCCGACCACGTCGTGGTGGAGGTCGTCGGCACAGTGGCGACGGACCCGGTGCTTCTGGGCGGCGGGCGGCTGGGCGGGGCGACAGTGCGGTTGACGCTTCGTGTTCGCGAGGTGACGGGCCGCGGTCAGACAGCGGCGGTGTCGACCCCAGTCCTCGTCATCGGCGACGAGTCGTGGCAACGGGTGAGATGGCGAGAGACCATCCGTGTGCAGGGCAAGCTCGTCCCCGCGCAGGCCGGCGACGACGTGGTCGCACTGCTGCGGCCGTCCGGCGAGCCGGTCACGGTCGACCCGCCCGGTCCGTTGGTCAGCGCCGCCGAGCACCTGCGGATCGGCCTACGGTCGGCGGCGGCGCCGCTGCCCGCCGATGCGCGCGGGCTGCTGCCGGCGCTGGTCATCGGGGACACGAGTCGCACGCCTCCAGACCTCACCGAGGCGATGATGGCCACCGGCATGACCCACCTCTCGGCCGTGTCCGGGTCCAACGTCGCCATCGTGGTGGTGTTCGCCCTGGGTGCCTCGGCCCTGTTCGGAGTGCCCCGGCGCTGGCGGCCCGTGGTGGCGGTGACCGTGCTCGCGGGTTTCGTCGTCCTTGCGCGCCCCGAGCCGAGCGTCCTGCGTGCCGCCACGATGGGAGCGATCGCGTTGCTCGGCCTGAGCCGGTCGAGGCGCGCGGCAGGGATCCCTGTGCTGTCGACGGCAGTGGTGGTCCTGCTCCTGGTCGACCCCTGGCTGAGCCGCTCCTATGGCTTCGCGCTGTCCACGCTCGCCACCCTCGGCTTGCTCGTCTTCACCCGGTCCTGGGGTAGCGCCATCAGCCGTCGCCTGCCGTCGCGGATCCGGTCGTGGGGGCCCGCTCTGGCCATCCCCGTGGCTGCCCAGGCGATGTGTGCACCGGTGGTGGTGCTGTTGCAGGGCAGCGTGTCGCTCATCGGGGTCGTCGCGAACCTCTTGGCCGCGCCCTTCGTCGCGCCGGCCACCGTCTGCGGGGTGGCCGCCGCCGTGCTCGCCCCCTTGTGGCCGTTCGGGGCGACGGTCCTCTGCTGGCTCGGAGCGGTGCCCGCCCTGGGCATCGCCTGGGTGGCTCGCACCTGTGCCACCGTCCCTGGCGGCACCCTGCCCTGGCCGGACGGTGCTGCCGGCGCGCTCCTCCTTGCCGGGCTGACGGTGGCGCTGCTGCTGACAGGCCGCTGGTGGGTCTACCAGCTACGAGCGCACCCGCGGCTGGCCTTCGCCACCTGTCTGGTCGCGGTCGCGGCCACCGCGCCCACATCCTCCCTGACCTGGCCGCCTGCGGGCTGGCGGTTCGTGGCCTGCGATGTCGGCCAGGGCGACAGCCTGGTCCTGGCGACGACACCGCGACACGCGGTGCTGGTCGACGCTGGTCCCGTCCCGGCCGCAGTCGACGCCTGCCTGAGGCGGCTCGGCGTCACCGTGCTCGACGCCGTCGTGCTGACGCACTTCCATGCCGATCATGTCGACGGTCTCCCCGGGGCCATCGGTGGTCGTAAGGTCGGCGAGATTCTCGGGAGCCCGGTCCGTGACCCGCCCTACCAGTGGAAGGAGGTCCAGCGCTGGGCCTCGCATCGCGGCATACCGCTTCGCGAGGTCTATGCCGGAGACCACCTCGCGTGGCCCGGCGTGAGTGCCGACGTCTGGTGGCCGGCCCGGCGGATCGATGCGGGGTCAGTGCCCAACAACGCCAGCGTCGTCCTCGCCGTCCGCTCGGGTCCGCTCGATCTGCTCTTGCTCGGCGACGTCGAGCGCGAGGCGGCGCATGCCATGCTGCTGGCCCTCCGGCGGGACCCGGCGATGGCTGCCCGCGCTCGCGAGCTCGACGTGGTGAAGGCGCCCCACCACGGCTCGGCCAACCTCGATGAGGCGCTCATGGAGGCGGTGCGCAGCCCGGTTGCGGTGATCAGTGTCGGGCGGGACAACGACTACGGACATCCCTCGCCGAAAGCGTTGGCCGTGCTGCGACGCGACGGCTACACCGTCTTTCGGACCGACGAGCGTGGCGACGTCGCCGTGGTCGTGACTCGGCAGAGCGCGATCGGGGTCACGTGGCGAGGGAGCTGAGCGAGCGCGCGGGGCCGCCCAGCGTGAGAGGCGAGTGCCCTAGGTGCTGGCCAGGACGCGTGGGGTGGTCTTGGCGGCCTCGACCAACGCGTCGATGGTGGCTTGCACGGCGGGCACCCGCTGCAGGTCTGCGGTGGTCACCACGCTGATCGTGCGGCGTGACGCAGGCTTCATCGGCAGGGTCACGACGTCGCGGTGATGGGCGGTGCGCAGAATCAGGTCCGGGACGAGCGCCACGCCGAGCCCCTCCGCCACCAGGCCCAGGACAGCCACGTAGTCCTCGGTCTCGAAGCCCACCTGCGGCGAGAACCCGGCGGCCGCACACATCTGCAGGAGGTGGCCACGGCAGCGCGGGCATCCGGCGATCCAGCTCTCCTGGGCCAGGGACGACAGCTCCACCATCTCGGCGTCGGCCAGCGGGTGGTCGCGGGGCAGCGCCAGCCGCACCTCGTCGTCGAGGAGCCGATGGGTGACGAAGAGATCCATGTCCTCCTCGCCACGGCTGAGGTCGTCGCCCTCGTACGCGAAGGCCACAGCCAGGTCACACTCACCGGCCTTGAGGGCCTGCAGCGACTCCGGCGGCTCGGCCTCGGCGAAGGTCACCTGGACGTCGGGGAAGCGCTTCTTGACGAGTGCCAGGGCGCGCGGGACCAGCGTCGCCGAGCTCGAGGGGAAGGCCATGAGACGCACGCGACCGGCGCGGAGCCCGGCGATGGCCGCGACCTCCTCCTCGGCGGCGTCGAGCGCGGACAGCACCGCGACGGCATGGCGGGCGAGCACCTGGCCGGCCTCGGTGAGGCGGACGTTTCGGCCCACCCGTTCGACGAGGACGGTGCCAGTCCGCTGCTCAAGCCGCCGGACCATCTGGGAGATGGCGGGCTGCGAGTAGCCGAGGGCGAGGGCGGCACCCGTGAAGCTGCCCTCGTCGGCGATGGCCTTCATCACGCGCAGGCCGGCGGCGTCGATCATGGCTCAAGCATAACGGACTGTTATCCAAACGCGAACATTTGCACGACGGTGTGATGCTTCCCGAGGAGATCCTGCTGTCCGTGGCCGCTGGTCATATCGCTCCCCGTCCATCGGAGCTCCAGGAGGCCAGAGCAGAGGTCTCCTCCGAAGGGTCGGCCCCGAGAGGTCATCTCTGAGGGCACGTACCCTGTGAGGCGTGACCCAGGGGACCGAGCTGCGCCTTGATCGGCGCTCTGCCGCTGACGAGCTCTCGGCCGTGGCCGCGCTCCTGCAGGGGGGCAACGTCCTGGCCCTCACAGGCGCCGGCATCTCCACCGAGTCCGGCATCCCGGACTATCGCGGACCCGACGGCAACCGGCGCGTCACACCGATGCAGTACGCCGAGTTCCTCAGCTCGGCACAGGCGCGCCGGCGTTACTGGGCTCGCAGCTATGTCGGCTGGCAACGCTTCAACGTGGCCCGGCCCAACACGGGCCACGAGGCGGTGGCGCGCCTGCAGCAGGCCGGAATCGTGGGCCCCGTCATCACGCAGAACGTCGACGGCCTCCACCAGGCGGCTGGCGCTATCGACGTCACCGAGCTGCACGGCTCGCTCGCCAAGGTCGTCTGCCTCACCTGCGGTGACCGCACGTCACGGTGGGACCTCGACGCACGCATGCGGGAGGCCAACCCGGCCTACACAGCGACCAGCGACGAGATCCGCCCCGACGGCGACATCGCCCTCAACGACCTCGACGTCACCGCGTTCGTCGTCCCGCTCTGCCTGGTCTGCGGGCGAGACACGCTCAAGCCCGAGGTGGTCTTCTTCGGGGAGTCAGTGCCGAAGCCGCTTGTGGCGCACTGCTTCCGGCTGACTGAGGGCGCCGGGTCGCTGCTCGTCCTCGGGTCGAGCCTGAAGGTGATGAGCGGCTACCGCTTCGTGCGGCGGGCGGCCGCACGCGGCATACCGGTGGTCATCATCACGCGGGGGCCCACCCGCGGTGACGGCGAGGCGACGCTGCAGCTGAACGCCGAGCTCGGGCCCACGTTGACCGAGCTCGTCAGCCGGCTGGGCGCCTAGCCACGAGCACCGCGTCGATGGCGTCCCCGTCGTCCGTGGGCCGGACGACCTCCTCGCACCGCTCGACCTCCAGGCCCGCCGCCGCTGCACGTAGCTGCTCAGGTGTGTGCAGCAGGGCCGGGTCCGAGGGGCCGCCGACGCCGTCGGTGAGGTTGCGCAGCGCATGGCCCACCACCACCAGTGCGCCGCCCGGCGCCAGCCACGATGCGGTGCGCGAGAAGACGTCGGACGGCAGGTGCAGGTAGGCGGCCAGCACCAGGTCGTAGGCCACTTCCCGCGGCGGCGTCCAGGTGGTGGCGTCCTCGACGACCCAGTCCACTGTGAGGCCCAGTCGCTGGGCCACAGCCTCGCCTTTGGCGATCCCCACCGCACTGAAGTCCACCGCGGTCACCTGCCACCCTCGCGAGGCCAGCCAGATCGCATGCCGACCCTCTCCCGCTCCCAGGTCCAGCGCCGAGCCCGGCGGCCATGGGGCCACGATGCGCTCGACCTCCGCGTTCGGCGCTGCGCTCCAGACCCGCTCTCTGGCGGCATACCGGTCGTCCCACATCTGTCGGCGTTCGGTCATGCCCCTAGCATCCCCGATATGACGAGCCCGACGTCCGATGCGCCGGTGAGGATCCGGGACGCTGCCCCCGCCGATGTCCCGGCCATGGCGGCCATCTACGACGAGCAGGTGCTCACGTCGGTGGCGACGTTCGAGACCGAGCTCCGCGGCCGGTCGTACCTGGGGGAGAAGCTCGCCACCGCCGGCGCCGGCAACCTCGTGTTGGTCGCCTGCGCCGCGGAGCGCGTGCTCGGCTACGCGTTCTCGGGACCCTTCAGACCGCGCCCGGCGTATGCCGGCACCCGGGAGCTGTCCGTGTACCTCTCTTCGGAGGCGCGGGGTCGCGGCCTCGGACGAGCCCTGTATGCGGAGCTGCTGGGCCGCCTCGACGCCCTTCCGGAGATCCACACCCAGGTGGCTGTCGTGGCCCTGCCCAACGACGCGAGCGAGGCCCTGCACGCAGCCATGGGGTTCGAAAGGGTCGGCGTGCTGCGCGAAGTGGGGTACAAGCTCGGCCGTTATGTGGATACCGCCTGGTACCAACGGATGTCGCCTCGGGGCCAGGTCTAGCGCGAGACGGTGCGGCTTGGCACAGTCGTCAGTGACGCTGGACGACGGGTTCGGAGGCTGACATGGCTGCTGGTGGAGCGGGACCGTTCGAGAACGACGACGCGCTGGACTTCCTGGACGACCTCGAAGAGGCCGATCCACAGGAACGCCGCTCGAAGGTGGAGTCGGCCCTCGGCCGGGTGATCCGAGCGAAGGAGTACATCGAGGCGCCGACCATGTCCGAGGCCATTGCTGCTGCGGTGGTGGTGGCGGCCTCGGACGACCCGGAGTCGGTCGTTGGCGAGCGCAACGTGCCCCGCTGGCTCGACGAGGACCCCCTCGAGGTCGACGAGCGGCTCGAGGAGTTCGCCACCCAGGCGCTGTACCGAGCGCTTCGGGCCGACGACAACGAGCTGTGGGAGATCCTGGCCGACGAAGACGCAGAGGAGCGGTTCAGCACGCGGATCACGCACTACCTCGACGCCCTCGGGGCCTAGACCGCCCGGACTGGCTAGACCCGGCGGAGCACCGCCGTGACCTTGCCGAGGATGGTCGCGTGGTCGCCGTCGATCGGCTCGAACGCGGGGTTGTGCGGCAGGAGCCACACATGGCCGTCCTTACGCTTGAACGTCTTGACGGTCGCCTCGCTGTCGAGCATGGCCGCCACGATGTCGCCGTTGTCGGCCGTCGGCTGCTGGCGCACGACCACCCAGTCGCCATCACAGATGGCCGCATCCACCATGGAGTCGCCGACCACCTTGAGCAGGAACAGCTGCCCCTCGCCGACGAGCTGGCGCGGCAGCGGGAAGACGTCCTCCACCGACTCCTCGGCCATGATCGGCACACCGGCCGCGATGCGCCCGAGCACGGGCACGTACGAGGCCTCCGGGCGCTGGTCGTTCTGACCCGTCTCGTCGAAGGTCGCCGTCTCGTCGTCGGCGGAGGCCCCGCCGCGGTAGCCCCGCGAGTCCGGGGTCGCGTCGGGGGAGACCACCTCGATGGCGCGGGGCCGGTTCGGGTCGCGACGCAGGAAGCCCTTGCGCTCCAGCGTGGACAGCTGGTGGGCGACAGAGCTGGGTGAGGTGAGGCCGACCGCCTCGCCGATCTCACGCAGGCTCGGCGGATAGCCCCGGCGGTCGACCGAGTTGCGGATCACCTCGAGGACGCGGCGCTGCCGGACCGTCAGCCCGTCGCCGCGGTCACGGTCGGGCAGTTCCTTGACGTTGTCCTCGCTCATCGAGCTCCTCGTTTCCGCAGGTCAGACCCGGTGTCTCGGGCGATCGCCTTAGGCGATCCAGTGGGGCTGTCGGTGGCCTCTGGTGTCATCGAGGCATGGACACAGCGTATGGCGTTCGAACACAGTTGCCAAACACCTGTTCGACGCGTGTCTTGCCGCTTTCGAACAAGCGTGCTAGAAATCAGTCAGACAGTACTTCGTACATTCGTTCGACGTACGCGCAGATGGAGGAACCGATGAGTGCAGCAGTGGCATGGGACGTCTCGTTCGCCCCGGCGGGGGTGCCGGCCCGTCCGACCAGGCCCCAGCTCGTCTCCGTGCCGTGCGGAGACCAGGCGAGCGCGCCGGCCGTTCGGTTCCGTCTGACGCGTGCGGGCCGTCTGGCGATCACCATGGCGGTGGCTGTGGCAGTCCTGGCTGTGGCCCTTGCGACGTTCTCCGGCGGGGCCTCGGCCACCGTCATCGACCACTCAACGGCCGTCCGGCCCGGGCAGACCCTCTCCCAGATCGCCGCGGAGCAGCTGCCCCAGCTCAGCATCGCGGACGCGGTCGGTCGCATCGAGGTCGCCAACAACCTCACCAGCTCCGACATCCACGCGGGCCAGACGCTGCTCATCCCCGCCGCCCGCTGACCCGACACGCACGGCCAAAGGGGGCCGCCACCGCCTCCTCCCGGCCAGGAGTGCGCGAGGCGTCCAGATGTGGCAGGTTGATCCAGGAACCTGCAGGTGGCAGGGCTTGTGGCACGGCTGACCAGGAGGAGCGGCGTGGACGCCAAGAAGACCTTTCTGTCGTGGCCCGTGGTCCGACAGCTCAGCAGCGGAGACTTCTTGGGCCGCGGCCCGTCAGTGACCTCCCGGCATACCCGCGAGCTCACCCCTCGCACTGACACGGCCGATCGCGTCGTCCAGAGCATCTGTCCCTACTGCGCGGTGGGCTGCGGTCAGCGTGTGTTCGTCAAGGACGAGAAGGTCGTCCAGATCGAGGGCGACCCGGACTCGCCGATCTCCCGTGGGCGGCTGTGCCCCAAAGGCTCGGCGAGCGAGCAGCTCGTCAACCACCCGGGCCGCCAGACGGCCGTGCTTTACCGCCGCCCCGGCAGCACGGAGTGGGAGAGCCTCGACCGCGAGCGGGCCCTCGACATGATCGCGGAGCGCTTCGTCGCGAGCCGCCGCGCCGGCTGGCAGGACCATGACACTCACGGCAAGCCACTGCGACGCACCATGGCCATCGCCTCGCTCGGGGGAGCCACCCTCGACAATGAGGAGAACTACCTCATCAAGAAGCTGTTCACCGCCGCTGGGGCCATCCAGATCGAGAACCAGGCGCGTATTTGACACTCCGCCACCGTCCCCAGTCTGGGGTCGTCGTTCGGGCGTGGAGGCGCCACCCAATACCTCCAGGACCTCGCCAACGCTGACTGCATCGTCATCCAGGGGTCCAACATGGCCGAGTGCCACCCGGTGGGGTTCCAGTGGGTGGTCGAGGCCCGTCGTCGCGGTGCCCGGGTCATCCACATCGACCCTCGGTTCACGCGGACCTCGGCCAGCGCCGATCGGCATCTGCCGATCCGCGCCGGCAGCGACGTCGTGTTCCTCGGTGCCCTGATCAACTATGTCCTGAGCAACGAGCTGTACTTCAAGGACTACGTGGTCGCCTACACCAACGCCGCCACACTGGTCCGCGAGGACTTCCAGGACACCGAGGATCTCGACGGGTTGTTCTCCGGCTATGACGCCGACAAGGGCGCCTATGACCAGTCCACCTGGGCCTACGCCACCGACGAGGACCGCGAGGGCGACGAGATCACCGGGGTCGGCGAGGCCGGCCCCGAGCGTCACGGCCTGCACAAGTCTGACCACGCCGCGGGCGACCAGCACGGGTCCGGCGGCCCGGCCCTCGAGCACGCCAGGGTGCTGCGCGACGAGACCCTGCAGCACCCCCGCAGCGTCTTCCAGCTCCTCAAGCGCCACTTCGCCCGCTACACGCCACAGGCCGTGGCCGACGTGTGCGGCATCTCAGTCGACGACTTCGACTACGTCGCCAGGGCGATCACCGAGAACAGCGGGCCGGAGCGGACCACTTCCTGGGTCTACTCGGTGGGCTGGACCCAGCACACCCTGGGCGCGCAGTTCATCCGCACCTCGGCGATCCTCCAGCTCCTGCTCGGCAACATGGGCCGCCCGGGCGGAGGCATCATGGCGCTACGCGGGCACGCGAGCATCCAGGGCTCGACCGACATCCCCACGCTCTACAACATCCTGCCGGGCTACCTCGCCATGCCGGTCGCGGGCACGCACGACACCTGGGAGCAGTACCTCGACGCGATCGCCAGCAAGGAACAGAAGGGGTTCTGGGCCAACGCGGACGCCTACAGCATCAGCCTGCTGAAGTCCTGGTGGGGCGATGCCGCCACGGCCGCCAACGACTGGTGCTACGACTACCTGCCACGGCTCAGCGGCGCCCATGGCACCTACCAGACCGTCATGGCGATGCTCGATGACCAGGTCGAGGGCTACTTCCTGATGGGGCAGAACCCCGCGGTCGGCTCGGCCCATGGGCGGATGCAACGGCTGGGGCTCTCCCACCTCAAGTGGCTCGTGGTCCGGGACCTCACGATGATCGAGTCGGCCACCTTCTGGAAGGACGCACCCGAGATCGCCACCGGCGAGCTGGTGACGGAGGAGATCGACACCGAGGTGTTCTTCATGCCCGCTGCCGCCCACACCGAGAAGTCCGGCAGCTTCACCCAGACGCAGCGCCTGCTGCAGTGGCACCACCAGGCGGTGCAGCCCCCGGGCGACGCGCAGAGCGACCTGGAGTTCGTCTTCGAGCTGGGAAAGCGCGTCCGGGCCCTGCTCAAGGACTCCACCGACGAGCGGGACCGGCCGTTGCTCGACCTCACCTGGGACTACCCGCTCGACGCTCATGGTGAGATCGACCCTGAGTCGGTCCTGCTCGAGATCAACGGGCAGCACCTGACGGGTGACAAGGCCGGCGCACCGCTGGACGCCTACACCGAGATGCGTGCGGACGGCTCGACGTCCGGTGGCTGCTGGATCTATACCGGCGTCTACGGCGGAGGGGTCAACCACGCCGCCAGCCGCACTCCGGGACGCGAGCAGTCGCAGGTCGCGCCCGACTGGGGGTGGGCCTGGCCCGCCAACCGCCGCATCCTCTACAACCGCGCCTCTGCCGACCCGCAGGGCCGGCCCTGGAGCGAACGCAAGGCGTACGTGTGGTGGGACGAGGGGCAGGGCACCTGGACCGGTAAGGACGTCCCGGACTTCCCGCCCAAGACCCGGCCCGACCACCGTCCACCGCCGGGCGTGGGTGGCCCTGACGGCCTGGCCGGCGACGACCCGTTCGTCATGCAGGCCGACGGCAAGGGCTGGCTCTTCGCGCCCAAGGGCATGCTGGACGGCCCGCTGCCGACCCACTACGAGCCGCAGGAGTCGCCGGTCCAGAACGTCCTGTACCGGCAGCAGGCGAACCCTGCACGACGGGTGTTCCCCCGCAAGGACAACCTGTGGAGCCCCTCGGGTACGGCCCCGGGCTCCGAGGTCTACCCCTATGTGTTCACGACGTACCGGCTGACCGAGCACCACACCGCGGGTGGTATGTCGCGCTGGCTGCCCTATCTGGCTGAGCTCCAGCCGGAGTTCTTCTGTGAGGTCAGCCCAGAGCTGGCCCGCGATCGCGGCCTGGAGAACGGCGGCTGGGCGACGTTGGTGTCGGCTCGCGCGGCCATCGAGGCACGTGTCCTCGTGACCGAGCGGCTTGCCCCGCTGACGATCAACGGCAGGACCATCCACCAGATAGGGCTGCCGTACCACTGGGGCGTGGGGAGCGACGCCATCGTCAGTGGTGACGCCGCCAATGACCTGCTCGGGGTCGCATTGGACCCCAACGTGCAGATCCAGGAGTCCAAGGTTGGCTCTTGTGACATCCAGCCCGGTCGGCGGCCTCGGGGCGAGGCGCTGTTGCGGCTCGTGGCCGACTACCAGTCGCGGTCCGGGACGACGGTCGAGACGGGCAACCAGCTGGCCACTGGCAACGAGAGCGAGCAGCGATGAGCTTCTGGAGCAACCAGCTCTCGGGTCCAACCGACCCAGCGGCCGACGCCGGCTGGCAGGACGGCGAGCCCCGCAAGGGGTTCTTCACCGACACCTCGATCTGCATCGGCTGCAAGGCCTGCGAGGTCGCGTGCAAGGAGTGGAACGCCATCCCCGAGGACGGCCTGAACCTCCTCGGCTCCTCCTACGACAACACCGGGGCGCTGGGTGCGAGCACCTGGCGGCACGTCGCGTTCATCGAGCAGGACGGTGACCGTATCGAGGCCGCCCGCGAGTCGGGCCGGCGCCTGGTCGACCTGGGCATGCCCGCCTTGCGCACCAGGGATGGCGCCGGTGGCTCGGTCCCGGATGTGGACTCGGTCGGTCAGGCCTACGCCGAGGCCCAGATGCCGGACTTCCGCTGGCTCATGTCGTCCGATGTGTGCAAGCACTGCACCCACGCCGCCTGCCTCGACGTGTGCCCGACCGGTGCCCTGTTCCGCACCGAGTTCGGCACTGTGGTGGTCCAGGACGACGTGTGCAACGGATGCGGCTACTGCGTCCCCGCCTGCCCCTTCGGGGTGATCGAGCGCCGCTCCGGTGACGAGACCGTCAAGAACTCCGGCGCCGCCCAGAAGTGCACGCTCTGCTACGACCGCATCGGCCACGACCAGACCCCGGCATGCGCCCAGGCCTGCCCGACCACGTCGATCCGCTTCGGCGACCTCGCGCAGATGCAGTCCGAGGCCCACGCGCGAGTCGCCCAGCTGCACGAACAGGGCTTTCCCGAGGCGCGGCTCTACGGCGCCAACGAGCAGGACGGCGTCGGCGGCACGGGCTCGGTCTTCCTGCTGCTCGACGAGCCCGAGGTCTACGGCCTGCCGCCTGACCCACGCGTCACCACCGCAGACCTGCCCGCCATGTTCCGTACCGCCGGTGTCGCCGCGTTGGCCATGCTGGCCGTCGCAGCTGGCTCGTTCCTCGGAGGCGGTCGCCGATGACCACCAACCCCCTCGACGCCGACCGGCCCCCCGAGCCGAGCCGTGCCGAGCGCAGGGCCGAGCGCGCTGCCGGAGGTCGTCGCCGCGACGACGCCATGATGGTTCCCGACGTCGCCTTCGACAGCTACTACGGGCGCTCGGTCGTCAAGCCGTCACCCTGGGAGGCCGACATCCCGGCCTACATCTTCCTCGGCGGCCTCGCCGCGGGGTCGGCGCTCGTGGGTGCCGGTGGTGCCGCACGCGGCCTCCCGGCGCTGCGACGCAACGGCCGGTATGCCGCGTTGGCGGCGGTGGCGGTCGGTGGTGTCGCGCTCGTGCGCGACCTCGGCAAGCCCTCCCGGGCGCTCAACATGATGCGCACCGTGAAGCTGACCTCGCCCATGTCGCTGGGGTCCTGGATCCTCACCGGTTTCGGCACGTTCGCCGGTCTGGCGGCCACCGCCGAGGCCGGGCGTGGGCTCTTGGCCGAGGGCTCGCGGCTGGCCCGGGTGCTGCGGGCCGTGGAGCCGGCCGCCAACGCGGGGTCCGTCGTGTTCGCGCCGCCGCTCGCGGCATACACCGCGGTGCTGTTGGCCGACACCGCGACGCCCACCTGGCACGAGTCGCACCGCGAGCTGCCCTTTGTGTTCGTCGGCTCGGCGAGCGCGGCGGCCGCAGGTCTGGCGCTGGTGACCGCACCGTCCAGCCAGACCGGGCCGGCGCGCCGGATGGCCGTGGCGGGGGCGGCGATCGAGCTGGCCGCTATGGAGCGTCTGGAGCGCACTCTCGGTGAGACGCTCAGCGAGCCGCTGAAGGCTGGGCGAGCGGGTCGCCTGCTCAAAGCCAGCCGGGTACTCACGATGGCGGGCGCGGCCACGGCGGCGGTGCTCGGTGGCAACCGTGCTGCAGCCGCGCTGAGCGGCCTCGCCTTGATGGCGGGGTCGGCCTGCACCCGGTTCGGGATCTTCGAGGCAGGTCAGGAGTCCGCGAAGGACCCGCGCTACACCGTGGAGCCTCAGCGGGCCCGTCTGGAGCAGCGGCGCGCCCACGGGGTCGTCGACGACTCGATCACGACGGGGCGCTGAGGCTGGCTAGAGCCACAACGGCTTCGGCCGCCTTGGGCGCTGCCTGGGAAGGGCGGGGTCGCTCGATGCCAGCGCTCGGCCTCACTCGCGCACGTCAGCCGGGCCCACGTGCAGGGGTAGGCCGTCGGCCACCCAGGCCTCGACACCGCCGATGACGTCGGTCGCGTCGACCCCGACGCGGCGCAGGGAGGCGGCGGCCAGGGACGAGCTGTAGCCCTGGCGGCAGAGCACGACCACGCGAGGACGGGCATCGGCCTCGGGGATCCGCCAGGCGCTGGTCGGGTCGAGCCGCCATTCGAGGACCGTACGGTCGATGACGATCGCGCCCGGCAGATCACCCTGGGCCTCTCGGTGAGCTGGGGTCCTCGTGTCGACCAGGAGCGCGCCCCGGAGCTGAGCAGCCCGAGCCTGGGAGGGGGTGAGCCTGCGTAGACCCTCTCGGGCGCGGGCCACGACCAGGTCCACCGCGCTGCTGACGGTATCGCCGACAGGCCGGCCGAAGCCCTCGCTGGCATCCCGACTCGTGTCCGCGCTCACGTCCCCGCTCCCGTCCCTGTCCTGTCACCGCAGCTCTCGACGTCACTGACCCTAGGCGAGCGAGATAGCGTGGGCGAGTTCTGCTCTGCCGGCGTCCAGGAAGGGGTCCGAGCTCGTGCACGTCATCGCCACCGCGGGGCATGTCGACCACGGGAAGTCGACCCTGGTCCGCGCCCTGACCGGGATCGAGCCGGACCGCTGGGACGAGGAGCACCGCCGAGGCCTGACGATCGACCTGGGCTATGCCTGGACCGAGCTGGACACGGGGGAGCAGCTGGCCTTCGTGGACGTGCCGGGGCACGAGCGCTTCATCGGCAACATGCTGGCTGGGCTCGGCCCCGTCCCCGCGGTGATGTTCGTCGTCGCGGCCGACGAAGGCTGGCGTCAGCAGTCGGCCGAGCACCTGGCTGCGGTCGATGCCCTCGGCGTTAGGCACGGGTTGCTCGTCGTGACGCGCGCGGATCGAGCGGACCCCGGACCGGCCCTCGCCGAGAGCGCCGAGCGGCTGCGCAGGAGCTCGCTGGGTGACGTGGCCGCAGTGGCTGTCTCGGCGCGCACGGGACAGGGGATGGACGACCTGCGCGCTGCTTTGGGCCGCTTGGTCTCAGGCCTGCCGGCGCCGCGGACCGGCGGGCGGCTGCGGCTGTGGGTCGACCGCTCCTTCAGCATCAAGGGCAGCGGCACCGTGGTCACCGGAACTCTGGCCGAGGGCCGGCTCTCGGAGGGCGACGCGGTCGAGCTGCGAGGTCGGAGCGTCGGCGTCCGGCGCCTTCAGTCGCTTGAGCGCGGCGTCCCCTCCGCCGCTGCCGTATGCCGCGTGGCCGTCAACCTGCGTGGCCTCGCCGTCGATGACGTCACCCGGGGCGACGCGCTGCTCACGCCGGGCGCGTGGCTGCCCACGGAGATGGTCGACGTCCGCGTGCACGGGCGAGCAGCCGACGAGCTGCCTGCCGAGCTGATGGTGCACATCGGCACGGCGGCCGTCGGTGCTCGGACCCGGCCGCTGGGGGGGAACCACGCTCGACTCACTCTGCGACGGCGACTCCCACTCGTCGCCGGCGACCGACTCATCCTGCGCGACCCCGGCTCGCGCGCCATGCACGGAGCCCTGGTACTCGACGCCGACCCGCCCGCGCTGCGGCGCCGGGGCGCTGCCGGACACCGGGCGGCGGAGCTGGCCACGTCGACCGGTGTGCCCGACCTGGCGGTGGAGGTCGGGCGGCGGGGCGCGATGTGTGTCTCCCAGGCTGAGCAGCTGGGGGTGTTTGGCCCCGCCGCAGAGGACGAGCGCCACACGGCGACAGTCACGCGGATCGGGGACTGGTACGTCTCCATGGACGCGTTGGGTGGCTGGGCGAAGCGGTTGCGCGCCGCGGTCGAGGAGGCGGCGCGCCACCGGCCGCTCGAGCCCACGTTGTCCGTGGAGGGCGCCCGTGCCATCGCCGCCGTACCCGATCGAGCGCTCATGCCTGCCGTCGCCCAGGCTGCGGGCGTGGTCCTCGCCGACGGCCGGGTCGGGCTGCCTGGTCGGTCTGCGGACCTGGGTGGTGCCGAGACCGGCCTCCGCGTGGTCGAGCAGCGGTTGCGTTCGTCGCCGTTCGTTGCACCCGAGAGGCCTGAGCTGCTCGAGGCGGGGCTGGGTCCCCGTGAGCTGGCGGCCGCGGAACGGCTGGGGCGAGTCCTGCGGTTGGGGGACGAGGTGGTGCTGCTGCCCGAGGCTCCGGCGCTGGCCATGCGTGAGCTGGCCAGGCTGCCCCAGCCGTTCACCTTGAGCGAGGCGCGTCAGGCGCTTGCGACGACGCGCAGGGTGGCCGTGCCACTCCTGGAGCACCTCGACCGGCGCGGCTGGACCCGCCGGGTCGACTCGGCCCATCGCGAGGTGGTCCGTTAGCCGCGCCACAGGTGTGGGCGCCCTTCGTTCTCGACGTATGACAGCTCGCGCTCGAGGAACCGTGCCAGGCACTGCGCAGCCCGGCGGACCTGCTCGCGTCCTGTCGATGTCACGCTCGGCGCCAAGCGCACATCGACGTCGACGACCGTGCCCGACACGGTGCGCTTCCACAGCCCCACGTTGACGCCGTCCAAGATCACCCGTGCCCAGAACGGGTCCGGCCGCTCGGCATAGGGATGGTCCGGCGCGGCCGGGAACGTGACCTGCGGGTAGGTCAGGACCACCTCGTCGTACACCGGTAGGAGGTATGCCGCGGGCGCGTCCCGTCGCCGCCGGGGCGCCCGCGCGGGGTCGAACCAGTGCGGGATGCCATCGACGACCAGCTGCTCGAGCTCGTCGTCGAGCTCGGCCAGCGCCTGCCTGGTCTCGGCGGCCGTGAGCGAGGACCAACGGGTGAAGTCCTTGACCGACGCGGGCCCGTGCCCGCAGAAGAACCGTCGCACCAGCTCGACCAGCGCCTCGTCGCGGTCTCTGCGAGGCGTGGGTGGGACGACCTCGTCGACCAGCGCATAAGTGTGGTGCACGCCGTCCATCGGCCCGGAGCAGACCAACCCGCGCAGCTCGGCGACGAGCAGCAGGTGGCCGAGCTGCTCGCCAGGAGTGATCGGCGAGCCCCGCTCGCCGAACGCCGCGCCGAGCTCCGAGCGGGTGCGAGACGGCTTGTCCTGCAATAGCCCACGGATCAGCTCAAGCCCGTCATCGAGTCGTCTGACGTCGTCGAGCCCCAGCTGGCGGTGGCGGCCGGCCATGCCGGACAGGACGCGTGGTGAGGTCAGGTCGAGGATCCACTGGAGGTCCTCCGGTGCGACGAAGTGCCAGGTGGGCCGAAGGATGTGGGTCCGCAGGAAGGCGCCGGAGTCGTGCTCGGCGCGTACCGCTGCGTACGTCGGGGTCGTGGCCCGCATGGCGAGGGAGAAGAAGGCGTGGTCGCGCTCCTGGCTCTGCACACAGGTGAGCAGGCGAACCGCGTCGGTCGCGGTCGGGAGCGGCGCGGAGGACAGCCGCTGCGTCGCCAGGCGCCGGGCGATCACACGGGCGGAGGTGTCCATGCGCACATCGTGTCGGAGCGCACCGACAGCGGCGCGCTATGCACTCAGGCGCCTCCCTACATGTGGTGGTGGCTGAGGGCGACGACCCCAGATCTGGGTGCCTCTGGTGTCACATGGGCCTCAGGAGCACCAGATCTGGGGTGTCGTGGCGCGCCGTTGCGGGGCTCTGACCTGCGGCGATGCAGACTGCCCAGAGAGTTTGGGCGTTCCGCTTGCGTTGTGGGTCACAGTGGGACAAGATATCCCTACATCTAGTGGTTACACCTTTGTAGTTCGTCCACATGTAGTGCACAGGGCTGGACTGGTTCTCCACACGTTGTCCCCAGCAGGTCCACAGATCCATCCCCAACCGGGGGTCCAGCCGCGTCCGTCCGAGGGAGGAGCGCCGTCATGCACTGTCCGTTCTGCCGGCATACCGACTCCCGGGTCATGGACTCGCGCACCACCGACGACGGCAGCTCCATCCGCCGTCGCCGCCAGTGCCCCGAGTGCGGTCGCCGCTTCACCACCATCGAGACCGCGAGCCTCACGGTGACCAAGCGCTCCGGCGCGAGCGAGCCGTTCAGCCGCAGCAAGGTCCTCGTGGGTGTCCGCAAGGCCTGCCAGGGCCGTCCGGTCACCGAGGACGACCTGGCGCTGCTCGCCCAGCGCGTCGAGGAGTGCATCCGCCAGCAGGGCCAGGCCGAGGTCGAGGCACATGAGGTGGGACTGGCCATCCTCGGGCCGCTGCGTGAGCTCGACGAGGTGGCCTACCTCCGGTTCGCGTCCGTCTACCAGGCGTTCGACAGTCTCGAGGACTTCGAGGCCGCCATCACCCTGCTCCGCGCCGAGCGCGAGGCCACGGGCACCGAGCCGCAGCGCGGCGAGCCCCACCGCACCGCCGGTATGCCGCCGGGCTGAGCCCGCGGCCTGCCGCACCACGAGCACGACGCACCGGCCGCTGTCGGTGCCCTTTGAGACCATAGAAACCATCACCAGGGGCTAGGGAGGCCACCAGAAATGACAGAAACCGCCGGAGCACGTGCAGGGGCCCGCAAGGGCGCCGGCAGAGGTGTCAAGGTTGAGCGGATCTACACCACCCCCGGTGTCCACCCCTACGACGGGGTGACCTGGGAGAAGCGCGACGTCGTCCAGCAGAACTGGAAGACGGGCGAGACCATCTTCGAGCAGCGCGGGGTCGAGTTCCCCGACTTCTGGTCGGTCAACGCCTCCACCATCGTCACCACCAAGTACTTCCGCGGTGCGCTGGGCAGCGACAAGCGTGAGGTCAGCCTCAAGCAGCTCATCGACCGGGTCGTGCTGACGTATGTCAAGGCCGGCAAGGACCATGGCTACTTCGGGTCCGCCGAGGACGCCGAGATCTTCGAGCACGAGCTCACCTATGCCCTGCTGCACCAGGTGTTCAGCTTCAACTCGCCGGTGTGGTTCAACGTCGGCACGTCCTCGCCGCAGCAGGTCTCGGCCTGCTTCATCCTCGCGGTCGACGACTCGATGGACTCGATCCTCAACTGGTACAAGGAGGAGGGCAAGATCTTCCAGGGCGGCTCCGGCGCCGGCCTGAACCTCTCCCGGATCCGCTCCTCCAAGGAGCTTCTCTCCTCCGGTGGGACCGCTTCCGGCCCGGTCTCCTTCATGCGTGGCGCCGATGCCTCAGCAGGCACGATCAAGTCCGGTGGCGCGACCCGTCGGGCAGCCAAGATGGTCGTGCTGGACGTCGACCACCCCGACATCGTCGAGTTCGTCGAGACCAAGGCGCGCGAGGAGGACAAGATCCGCGCGCTGCGTGACGCCGGCTTCGACATGGACCTCGGCGGCAAGGACATCACGTCCGTCCAGTACCAGAACGCCAACAACTCGGTGCGGGTCAGCGACGAGTTCATGAAGGCCGTCGAGGACGGGACCGAGTTCGGGCTGCGCGCCCGCAACACCGGTGAGGTCATCGAGACCGTCGACGCCCGCGAGCTCTTTCGCAAGATCGCGGAGGCGTCGTGGGAGTGCGCCGACCCGGGTCTGCAGTACGACGACGTCATCAACGACTGGCACACCAACCCCGAGAGCGGCCGCATCACCGCGTCCAACCCCTGCTCGGAGTACATGTCGCTCGACAACTCCTCGTGCAACCTGGCCTCGCTGAACCTGCTCAAGTTCCTCAAGGACGACGACACGTTCGACGCGGTCACCTTCCAGAAGGTCGCCGAGCTCGTCATCACGGCGATGGACATCTCGATCTGCTTCGCCGACTTCCCGACCGAGGCGATCGGCGACACCACCCGGGACTACCGCCAGCTGGGCATCGGCTACGCCAACCTCGGCGCGCTGCTCATGGCCACCGGCCACGGCTACGACTCCGAGGGCGGCCGTTCGCTCGCGGCGGCGATCACCTCGCTGCTCACCGGTGCCGCATACAAGCGCTCCGCCGAGCTCGCAGGCGTCGTCGGCCCGTATGCCGGCTATGCCCGCAACGCCGACGCGCACAAGCGTGTGATGCGCAAGCACCAGGCCGCCAACGACGCGATCCGTCCGCTCGACAGCATGGACGCCGCGATCCACCGCGCCGCCACCAAGGCGTGGGACGACGTGGTCAAGGTCGGCGAGAAGAACGGCTACCGCAACGCTCAGGCGTCGGTGCTCGCGCCGACCGGCACCATCGGCTTCATGATGGACTGCGACACCACGGGCATCGAGCCCGATTTCTCGCTGGTGAAGTTCAAGAAGCTCGTCGGTGGCGGCTCGATGCAGATCGTCAACCTCACCATCCCGCGTGCGCTCAAGAAGCTGGGCTACACGGGCGAGACGATCGAGGCGATCGTCGAGTACATCGCCGACAAGGGTCACGTCATCGACGCGCCGGGCCTCAAGCCGGAGCACTACGAGGTCTTCGACACCGCCATGGGTGCCCGGGCGATCTCGCCGATGGGCCACGTCCGCATGATGGCCGCGGTGCAGCCGTTCCTGTCAGGGGCCATCTCCAAGACGGTCAACCTGCCCGAGACGGCAACGGTCGAGGAGATCGAGGACGTCCACCTGCAGGGCTGGAAGCTCGGCCTCAAGGCGATCGCGGTCTACCGCGACAACTGCAAGGTCGGTCAACCGCTGTCCGACGGCGGCTCCACGGCGAAGGACGCCGCGGCGTCCAAGGACGCGGCGGCGGCCGAGGCCAAGGTCGAGAAGGTCGTCGAGTACCGCCCGGTGCGCAAGCGCCTGCCGAAGCGCCGCACCTCGCAGACCACGTCGTTCGCGGTCGGTGGCGCCGAGGGTTACCTGACGGCCGGCACCTACGAGTCGGGCGACCTGGGCGAGATCTTCCTCAAGTTCGGCAAGCAGGGCTCGACCCTGGCCGGCGTGATGGACGCGTTCTCGATCGCCGTGTCGATCGGCCTGCAGTACGGCGTGCCGCTGGAGACCTTCGTGGAGAAGTTCACCAACCTGCGCTTCGAGCCGGCCGGCCTGACGGACGACCCGGACGTGCGCATGGCGCAGTCGATCATGGACTACGTGTTCCGCCGCCTGGCGCTGGACCACATGGACTTCGACACCCGGTCGTTCATGGGCATCCACACTGCGCAGGAGCGCGCTCGCCAGCTCGAGACCGGCTCGTATGCCGCGACCGAGGCCGATGGTGAGTCCGAGGAGGAGATCGAGGACGAGCTGGAGAACTTCAGCCAGTCCGCCCCGGTCACCAAGGCCCCCGTGGCCAAGGCCGAGGCTGCCGCACCGTCTGCGGCGGCCGAGGTGAAGTCCGGTGCCGGCGCTGCATCCGCTCGCGAGGTCTCGGTCGAGGTGCACTCCTCCGCCGAGCTGCTCGAGAAGTTCCAGGGCATCTCCGCTGATGCGCCGATGTGCATGACCTGCGGCACCAAGATGCGCCCCGCCGGCTCCTGCTACGTCTGCGAGGGCTGCGGAAGCACCAGCGGCTGCAGCTGATGTGGTCGGTCAGGCACTGACGGTCACCAACGTCCTGAGATGAGCGGCTGACATTGGCGATTGCAAGGACGGGGTGCCCCGGAGTCTTCCGGGGCACCCCTTCCGCTGTCCCCGGCGCCTCTTGACGGCGTCCCATTCGGTGTGGACGTGTCGCGGGACATGTCGAGTCCGAGGCGACCGACCGGCGTCTCATCGCTCGTTGGTGATCAGGACCTTGATGGCGTGCTCGTCTGCTGCCCGGGTGAAGGTGTCATAGGCGTCGGTCATCTCGTCGAAGGTGAAGCGATGCGTGACGAACTTGGCCGGGTCGATGGCCCCGGAGGTGATCCTCTCGAGCAGCTCCGGAGCGGTCGTGGCGTTGACCAGCCCGGTCGTGATGGTGATGTTGTTGATCCAGTGCCGCTCGATCGGGAAGCTGACCGGCTCGCCGTGGACTCCGACGTTGGCGACGTGGCCGCCCGGGCGGATCGAGTCAAGCGCAGTCGTCAAGGTGGCGGGGAGCCCGACGGCTTCGATGGCGACGTCGACACCGAGCCCGTCTCGACTGTGCTCCTTCAGTGTCTGGACGACGTTGTCAGTGGCGCCGACGTCGACCGTGTCGGTGGCGCCGAAACCATAGGACTGCTCGAGACGGAACTTGTTGCCATCGACGGCGATGACCTTGCTGGCCCCCTTGGCTGCCGCAGTCATGATCGCGGCCAGGCCAACGGGACCGGCGCCGATGACGGCGACCACGTCACCCTGCTTCACCGTGCCATTCAGCACGCCGATCTCGAAGCCGGTCGGGAGGATGTCACTCAGCATGGTGCCCTGTTCTGCGCTGACTGCCTCCGGGAGCGGAATCAAGCCGTTGTCCGCGAAGGGAACTCGCACGTACTCGGCCTGCGTGCCGTCGATGAGGTGGCCCAAGATCCAGCCGATCCCACCGAGCGTCTGGCAATGCGAGGTCAGGCCAGCCTTGCAGTAGTCGCACATCATGCACTTGCTGATGCAGGAGATGATGACGCGGTCGCCGACCCTGACCCTCTCGCAGTCCGAACCGACCTCGGTCACCACGCCGACGCCCTCGTGGCCGAGAATCCGGCCAGGCTCAACCGCCGGTACATCCCCTTTGAGGATGTGTAGGTCTGTGCCGCAGATCGTCGTCGTCTCAACCTTGACGATCGCATCCGTGGTCTCGGTGATGGTGGGCTTGGGGACCTCGTCCCACGACATGCTCCCCGGACCGTGGTAAACGAGTGCCTTCATCGAAATCTCCTACGCCAGTGTGATCGACTCGAGATACGACCGGCAACGCCGGGTATCCGAGTCGCTACGGCGACCGTACGGCGATGGGGTCAGTGGCCCGCGGGCCTAAGGTCCCGAAGGTCCGTGGCGCGCCCGGACATGGGGCACCTCCCCAGTCGGACTGATTGCGGCCTTGTTCAAGGCCGCGGGCTGTCACGAGAACAACTGGGACCTTCGCCTCCGTTCCGGCGGCACGCGGCATACCACGCTGGACGAATGACCATTGGTGCCTCTGCCGTTGACACTCTGTACAGACCGCGGCGCGACAGGGTCGAGTTCATCGACGTGCCCGAACTGGCCTTTCTTGTGGTCCCCGGCTCTGGGGCGCCGGAGGCTCCGGCTTTCGGGGACGCCATCCGGGCTCTCTATGCGGTGAGCTATGGCGCGCACTTCCTCCTCAAGAAGCGGGTCGGCGAGGCGCCGCGGGTCATGCCCCTCGAGGCTCTGTGGTGGGTCGGTGACGACGAGCAGCAGGCTCTCGTCGCAGCAGCGATGGAAGGCGACGGCACGATGGCCGGCACGGACCGTGACCGCTGGCACTGGCAGGCCATGATCAGGCAGGCCGCGCCGATCGACGCCGACGTCGTCGCTGAATCCATAGCGCAGGCCCGTACGAAGGGTGTTCCGGCGCTTGATCGCATGGCATTTCCCACGTGGGAGGAGGGCCCCTGCGCGCAGCTGATGCACGTCGGTCCATATGCCGCAGAAGCACCCTCACTGCGGCGGCTCCACTCGGCGATCCACGACGCAGGTATGCGTGCGAGGGGGCGGCACCACGAGGTATACCTCGGCGACCCCAGGCGCAGCGCTCCGGAGAGGCTGCGCACCATCCTGCGGCAGCCGGTGGAAGCCGCCTGAGCTTCCCCCCGTCTGCGGGTCGAAGGTCCCTGTCCAAACCCTCGTCGGGGTACGAGCGTAGGTCTCGTCAGGCCCGCCATCGGATCGACGGACCGCTTCTCAAGAGAGGTGGTTGTTCACACCATGAAACGTGGAACCCATCCACAGGATTTCCTCGCCCTGATCGTCGGCGTGTATGCCGCGCTATCCCCGTTGTGGACAACCACGACGACTAAAGCGGCGACCACCATGATCGTCCTGGGCGCCATCACTGCTGTTCTGTCCCTGATCGAGCTGGTCAGGCCGGACCTGCTGTCTATCGAAGGACTGACCGCCGCGATGGGCGTGCTGTTCTTCATCTCGCCGTGGGTGATGAGCTTCTCGGACAGCCGAGGGATCGCCTGGACGGCATGGGTGGCCGGCGTGATCACTGTCGTGGTGGGTGCGGCGGACCTGCAGGTCACTCGCACACACCGGGGAGGCGCGGTACCAACGCACTGACGGACCGCGGCGCTCAAGCCCGCGAAGGCACCGAGCCTCGGCCGATACTGAGGCTCGGCAGTCTGTATCCCGCCGGGTTGACAGGGCGAGCATCGCGCAGACGCTGTCGACGTGGTGTGGCACTCGGATGGGCGTGATCGAACCGTCCAAGGGGATGGGTGACGAAGGCGTGCTGGACAATGGGCCCATGTCAGAGGCCATCCCTCCCGTCCGGCGCCCCGTCGGCCGGGCCGCGCTGTTCCTCGTTGCGGTGGTGGCGGTCACCTGGGCGGCGAGGACGCACTCGACGGACAGTGGCGGTGACCCCGGGGGATCGCGGCTGATGGTCGCGCGCCAGATCCTCGTTGCGCTGCCGCCGGGAGCGCAGGTCGCTCAGCACTCCGACGCGACGTCACGGATGGAGTCCTGTGATGGTCGCCCTGGGACGCACGGCTGGTCCGACATTGTCGTGTCATACGAGTTCACCGTCTCCGAGCCGCCGGCATCCGTACTCGCGAGCGCATCGACCGCCATGGCTCGAGCGCGGTGGACGACGACGGGACAGCTGCATTCTCCGCTGGGTGCCGGCCTGACGTGGACCAAGCCCGTGAGCTCCGGCGTGAGCGCGCGAGCGACGCTGGCGCCCGCGACCCGTGGCCTCGGGCAGCCGCCCTACTGGGACCTGTCGGCGGTGGTACCTCCAGCCGGGAAGGAAGTCTCCGGCTGCTGACCGCAGTATTCCCGCAGGCGACGAGGTGGCCCGTTCGGGCAGCGCTCGGCGGTGATCCTCGATTCCGGGCACAGAACAAGCCTCTCCACCCTAGGCTCACGTCCGGTTGAGCCAGCGGGGGAGAGGGTCGGGTATGGCTTGGGAAGGGGGGAGCGCCGAGCGCAGGGCCGAGGAGCTCGCCGAGAAGGGAGACGCGTCGGCAGGTGCTTGGGCAGCGGGTGCGGCGGGGGAGCGCCGGGTCGCGGCCGCGCTGGTCGAGCTGCCGCAGACGTGGACGGTTCTGCACGACCGTCTACTGCGTCCGGGCCAGTCGGATGCCAACCTCGACCACGTGGTACTCGGACCGGGCGGGCTCTTCTTGGTGGACGCGAAGAACCGGGCGGGCCGGGTCACCGAATGGGACGGCGGCCTGTTCCAGCACACCGTCCGAGAGGGGCAGCCTGTCACGGTCAGCCTGGCCGGGGAGCTCGAAAAGGTGCGCGGCATGGCTGCCTTCATGGCCGTCGAGACCGGTATGCCGGTGGCACCGGTCCTCTGCCTCGCGGGGGTGCATGCCGAGCAGTTCGGGGCGGCCAGCATGGTGCGCGGCGTATGGGTCGTGCCGGTGTCGCGGCTGGTCGCGTGGCTGAAGGACCGCCCGGTGACTCTCGCCCCTGATGCCTTGCCGCGAGCCGCGGTTCGTGTCATGACCGACTTTCCTTCGACCACCACGGATCTCGCCCTGTTGGCCGCCATTGGTCAAGCTGCCTCCGCTGGGTCGCCTCCCCGAGGCGCCGGTCGCAATCGGCGTGCGGGGCGCCTCCAGGCAGCCACCCGCCAGCCTGCGCCGCCACCACAGCGACGAACGTCCAGAGCGGCGCCCCGAAGGCAGCGTCGTCGAACCTCCGTCATGGGAGCAATCGCCCGAGCGGGTGCCGGGTTGGCACTCGTGGCACTCGCCTTTGCGCTTCTCCACGGGTTTACCTCGGGCCTGTCGTCCCCACTCGCCAAGGCCCTGCCGCCCAGCCTCGCTGGGGCCGTGCCGCACGGTCCTGCTGTGGCGGCTCCGGACTGTGGCAGGGTCACTGCGGCTGCCGTGACCTCAACCATCGGGCGACCGGTCCAGCCCATCGCCACGGGCCTGGGATGCGCCTGGGGCACTCGTCTCGACGACCCGAGCACGACGCTGGTGACGATCGAGCTCAGCGAGAGCCACGCGGCATACGACCTCCAGCTGGAGACCTCGGTGCGGCAGCGCCGGGTGGTCTACGGAGCAGGCCTCGACACTCATTTCCGGCCCGCGACGGCATTGTGGGTCGCCATCGGTGAGCCGATTGGTTCGGGTGCCAGGCGCGTCATCGCCCGAGCCGACACCCACGTCGTGGTCGCGACCACGGCGCTGCGTGTCTCGGACGACCGTGCCCGAGCGATGGCGTTGTCGATCGCAGCCTCGGCGAACGGCCCGTAGCCCGGCCTGCGGAACGCCCCGGTCAGGCCTCGACCGCTGGTGGCAACGTCACCCCGAACCCGGCTACCGCCAGCCGCACCAGCACCTGACCGGGCGCCAACAGGTCGACGATCCTGGCGGCACTGAGGACTTCCAGCTCAGCCAGCCTCGCGGCATACACCGACTCGCCGGCGAGGCGCGCGCGCTGGAGCTCAACCGTGTTGTGCCACACCTTCTGTCGCGCCTCGCGCAGGAACCGTTTGGAACTCAAGCGGTTCAGCGGTTGGAGCAGCCGGTCGACCATCGTCAGCGTCGACACGGCACCCAGCTCGTCGTCCTCAGCAGCGACCCGGCCGGACAGCACGCCGTCGATCCGTTCATGGTCGCGCGCGCGACGGCCCACGACCACAGGGTCCGCGAACTCCTCGTCGGTGATGACCGCCAACAGAGCCTGCGGCAGGTCGTAGTTGATGTGTGCGTTGATGCCCAGCAACACATGGCGCAACGCGGGCAGCGACGCCGGCGCGTCGAAGGCCAGCCGCCACGGCCGTGGCACCGCCTTGACACTGCGGGCGAGGTCGCCGTCCAACGCGGCGAGGTACAGGTCGGCGAACACCACATCCCACCGCTCGACCCACTCGGGGTCCTCGAACTGCGCGTCGAGGATCGCCTTGCCCACCGCCAGGGTGGTGCGGCGGTACGTCTCGAGGAACAGTCGCTGGGCCGTCCGATCGGGAGGCATCCGGACGAAGCGGGCATCCATCGCGGCGACGACTGCTGCGATGTCGCGTTCGGGCATCTGAACCCCCTGACCGGATGACCCTGCACGACTAGTATCGAGCCCAGGGCTGGGGGTTGTCAGCGGCTGCGACGGGCACCTCTGTCCGGGAAGCCAGGTGCGCCGTGCTGAGTCGCCACAGTCCCCGTCACTTCGACGCCGTCGCTCTCGGGCGCCTCGAGACCCAGGCGTGGGCGAGCTACTACCGGCACGAGTGGTTCAAGGCGTTGCGTGCGTTCGTCGGCATGATCGACCATGGGTTCGGGCTCGGGCCCTGGCTGACCCTTGTCGCCGCGTGGCACGTCCTGCGTGCGAACCAGGCATGGGCGCCCGTGCCCGTGAACGATCCCGACGCCGCACGAGCTTCGATGCTGCGGTTCTACCGCATCGTCCTCGCGCACTCGGACCTCACCTTCGACCCCACGCGCGCAGCGGAGCTGGAGGTGGCGTGGTGGCGCATCCACCGCAACCGTCAGCGTGGCGATGCCTCGGTTGACGGCGATGCTGCCTTCGGCGGCGATGCTGCGCAGCACGGGGCGGCAGCCTCCCGGGAGGAGCTCCAGAGTGCGCTCGTCGACCTCTACACGCACGTCTACTCGGCGCCTCGGGACGAGATGCGCGAGGCGGCTCGGTGGCGTGCGGAGGCGATGGACCTGTCCGATGCGTGGGTGGCGGACGGGTGTGACCTCGCGGACCCGCAGCTCGCCGCCGAGCGCCGGGCCCTCGTCGGGTCCTACTCGGCCTTGTTGGCCGCCGTGTCACGGGTTCGCGCATGAACCGCGACGACCGGGTCATCGTCTCGACCCGGGCGCTGTCGGCGTTCATCGCGCCCTTCCTCCTCGTCGCGTTCGTGCTGCTCTACGGCTTCCCGGGCGACACCGCGCACCTGTGGGCCTGGCCGATCCATTCGCACATGACGTCGATGCTCCTGGCCTCCGCTTACCTCGGCGGGTGCTACTTCTTCCTGTACGTGCTCCTGCGCGAGCGGCGCTGGGCCGCGGTTCGATCAGGCCTGGTCTCGGTCGCCCTGTTCGCGACCCTGCTCGGGATCGCCACTGTGCTCCATTGGGGCACCTTCACCCATGGCTCCCCGGCATTCTGGCTCTGGGCGGGCCTCTACCTCGTCGCGCCATTCCTCGTGGTGGGGGTGTGGCTCGCCAACCAGAGGTATGCCGGTCAGCCGGCTCCCGATGCCCCTCGCCTCGGGCGGGCGTCGCGGCTGGTGGTCGCCGGCGTGGGCGGTCTGGCTCTGGTCACGGGCATCGGGATGTTCCTCGCTCCGGCCCGAGTGATCGGCGTGTGGCCGTGGCCGCTGACTCCGCTGACCTGCCGGGTGGTCGGCGCGACGTTCTGCCTCGGCGCGGCCGGTCTCGGGGTGTTGGCCGACGACCGCTGGGCGGCCGTCCGGCTGATGCGCCAGGTGCAGCTCGTCATGTTCGCCCTCATCCTCGGGGCCGTCGTGCGGGCCCGGCACGAGTTCCTGACCGACCGTCCCCTGACCTGGGTCATGGGCGTGGGCTTCGTCGTTGTTTTCGCCGCGTCAGCCGCGTCGGCCGTGCGGGGCTCGGGCCATCAGGCGGACCGGGGGAGGCACGCGACGCCGCGGCGCGTACGCGGCATACGACCCGAATTGCACGAACCGTCCTCAGGGTCAGCCCTGAACCGTCCCTGATCCTGCCCACGCCGGACCCGAAAGTCATTGTTCCGCATCGGAGATGCGGCCTACGGTGGCCGAGAGGGCACCTGCAGGACGTGCAAGACCGCAAGCGGAGAGGCAACGGAGAATGGCGCAGACCCAGATCGGAGATGTGGGCCGGCTCGCGCGGTTCCCCTCCTCACGGTTGACCAAGTGGTTCGTCCTCGGGTTCTGGCTGCTCGTGCTGGCCGCCTCGTTCGGGCCCGCGGGCAAGCTGCAGGGCGTGCTCAACAACGAGGCGGTCGCCTGGCTGCCGGCGAACGCGCAGTCGACCCAGGTGGTCAAGCAGATCGAGGCGTTCCAGAGCAAGAACGAGTTCCCGGGAGTCATCGTCTACGAGCGCCCCTCCGGCCTTACCCCGGCGGACTTCCGGGCGGTCACGGCGCAGGTGGCGAAGTTCAACACCCTCGCGCCCGTCCGCAAGGCAAGCGTCGGTCCCATCCCGTCGCAGGACGGCAAGGCGCTCCAGGTGATCGTCCCCGTCGATGCAGGTAACGCCGGGTGGAACTCGCTCTCCGCGACTGTCAAGGATCTGCGGACCATCGCCAAGGACCGGCCTGCCGGGTTGTCGATGCAGGTCACGGGCCCGGTGGGGCTCGCGGCGGACTCGTCTGCGGCGTTCTCGGGGATCGACGGCAAGTTGCTCTACTCGGCCATGACGGTCGTGATCATCATCCTGTTGCTGACGTACCGCAGCCCCGTCCTCTGGCTCATCCCCGTGGTCTCGGCGGGCACGGCGCTCTTCGTCGCCCAGGGCGTCATCTACTTCCTCGCCAAGGGCGACACCCTGACCGTCAACGCGCAGAGCTCGGGGATCCTCACGGTCATCGTGTTCGGTGCGGGCACCGACTACGCCCTGCTGCTCGTCGCCCGCTACCGCGAGGAGCTGCGCCGGCACGAGGACCGGCACGAGGCGATGGCGTTCGCCCTCCATCGCGCCGGCCCGGCCATCTTCGCCTCGGGTGCGACCGTCATCGCCGGCATGCTCTGCCTGCTCGTCGCGACGATGAGCTCCACCAAGGGGCTCGGCCCGGTCGCCGCCATCGGCATCGCCGTCGGCCTGCTCGTCATGCTGACGCTGCTGCCCGCGCTGCTGGTCGTCTGCGGCCGCTGGATCTTCTGGCCGGTGCGGCCGTCCTATGGGTCGGCCGACCACACACGCGACGGGGTCTGGGCGCGCATGGGGTCTCGCATCGCGCGGGCCCCACGCCGCACCTGGGTCGTCACCACCCTGCTGTTGGCGGTGGCGTCGCTCGGCATCCTGCAGCTCAACGCCGTCGGTCTGCAGAACAAGGACTCGTACTACGGCACGCCCGAGTCCGTCGTGGGTGAACAGGTTCTGGCCAGGCACTTCCCGGCGGGCGCCGGGTCACCGGTCCTGGTCCTGGCCAACGCCGCCCAGGCAAGCTCCGTCAAGGCCACTCTGCAGCGCGTGGACGGCGTGGCCTCGGTCACCGGTCCCGTCACCAAAGGCGGTCGTTCTCTGATCCAGGCGACGCTCACCGGCGCCCCCGACTCCGACGCGGCGACCCGGAGCATCGACCGGATCCGCAGCGCGATCGCTGCGGTCCCCGGAGCCCACGCGATCGCCGGCGGTGACACGGCCACCCGCGTGGACACCATCCGCGCGTCTGCAGATGACAACGTTCGGATCATCCCGCTCATCCTCGGCGTGGTGCTCCTGATCCTGGTCCTGCTGCTGCGGGCGATCACCGCGCCGCTGGTCCTCATCGGCACTGTGGTGCTGTCGTACGGAGCGGCTCTGGGGCTCTCGGCGCTGGTCTTCCGGCACGTGCTCGGTTTCGCGGGGGCCGACTCCTCGCTGCCCCTGTTCGTCTTCGTGTTCCTCGTGGCTCTGGGGATCGACTACAACATCTTCCTCATGACGCGGGTTCACGAGGAGGCGAAGGAGATCGGGACCCGCCGTGGCGCCCTCGTCGGCCTCGCGGCCACGGGCGGCGTGATCACCTCCGCAGGCCTCGTGCTCGCCGGGACGTTCGCAGTGCTGGGGACTCTGCCGGTGGTCGCGTTTGCGGAGATCGGCGTGGCGGTGGCGCTGGGCGTCCTGCTCGACACGCTGGTCGTCCGTTCGGTACTCGTGACCGCGCTCAACCTGGAGTTGCGGGGGCGTATGTGGTGGCCGGGCGCACTCGCCGCGCGTGACGCCTTGCTCGAGACTGCGACTCCGACCGGGGCCGAGGAGGCGGGCGAAGAGCCCGCGGGGGAGGGGGCGCTGGAGCCCGCTCACTGAGACGGACGAGCCGGTGACGTATGCAGCGGGGTCGAGCCCGGGGCGGCGAACCGGTGGGTTCGGAGGCTGGGGTGGTCCGCCGGCTTCAGCCCACAGCGGATCCCTCTCCACAGCCTGAGCACTCGAGCACATCCTGGCGCGCGCACCCTGTGGATGATCGGCCCCAAGATGGCGTCACTGACGCACCAATGATGCACAGGTGCCCCAGCCATCGGTGGAGTGTGGTGACAAGGTCCCGGATGCCTTTCACCGCAATGGAATTCGTGGAGCGCGAGCCCGCGGCCGCTGTCAGTGCTTCCCCCTACGTTTCTGACATGGCGATCGCGCAGGAGCATCCTCGGCAGGACGACAGTCCCCGCCGCCCCGTGCTCCACGGTGCTCAGGTCGCCTTGGCGGGTCTTGCGGAGGCTGAGCCGGAGCGGGTGTGGGCCTTGTCCGATGACGAGGTCCGGGTGGCGGCCGAGGCGCTGGCGCACGTCCTGACCGCGGCGCAGAGCGCCATGGTCAGAGTCGTGGCTGAAGCGCGCCTTCGCGGCATCAGCACCTCGGGCGGGTGGGGCGCCTTGGACTGGGTGCGGTCGGTGGCGCCGCTCATGTCCGAGCGGACTGTGCGGGATGTGGACGTCCTCGCTGCTGCTGCCGACGAGCCGCGGCTGCAGGGGGTCGTGGAGGCTGTCGGCCAGGGTGCTCGGCCGGTGGAGGAGGGCGTTCGCCCCCTGCCGGTCGGGAAGGCCGCGCAGATCGTGCGGTTCCATGCCGGGGTGCGTGGGTTGGCCGACCCCACGATCTTGCAGGAGACCACCGCGACGCTGGTCGAGAGCGCACGTGGCGCAGACGGGCTGTCGGAGCGCGATCTGGCGGTCGCTGTGCGCTACGCCGGGGACCTGCTGCGTCCGGACCGGTTGGTCGAGGACGAGGCGGCGGCCCGGCGAGCGATGCGGTCGCTGGTGAAGGGCGCGGGGCCGTTGGGGATGTGGCGGTACACATTGCTGCTGGACGAGGAGGGTGCGGCGGTGGTGGATGCGGCGGTGGACGCGTTGGCCAAGCCGGAGCCTGATGCGCAGACGCATGAGCCTGACCAGCGCACGCCCGCAGCTCGACGGGCGGATGCCCTCGTAGAGCTGGTTGCGCGGGCAGTGTCCGCGCCTGAGGGCGTTCCCCGTCAAGCCAAGACGAGCCTGGTGGTCACTATCGGCCTCGAGGTGCTGTCAGCTCGGTGCCGCGGCGCCGCTCTGACCTCAGCGGGCGAGATGCTCACGGCGGGCACCGTGCGCAGGCTCGCGTGCGATGCGCAGGTCGTTCCCATGGTGCTCGGGGCCGACGGCGAGATCCTCGACCAAGGCCAGGCGGTCCGGCTGTTCACCCCGGCCCAGGTCAGGCACCTGTGGATGCGCGATCAGCGCTGCACCTTCCCGGGTTGTTCCAGGCCTGCGGCCTGGACCGACGCACACCACCTGATCCACTGGGCCGACGGTGGACCAACCGACATCGCGAA
>NZ_DASYGF010000059.1:0-11512 GCF_036000045.1 Pedococcus sp. | reverse complement strand
GCGACGACCGGGGCAATGACCCACTTCTCCCGAAGCGAGAGATCGCGGCTGCCCTCGACGTCGGGCGAGACCGGCCCGGTCATCGTGCGCTGGTAAAGAATCAACATGTAGAGGGCCGCCAAGATGATGCCCACCGTGCCGATGCTCGCCGCGACCTTGTAGCGCGTGAACGAACCGACCAGTACGAGGAACTCGCTGACAAAGGTGTTGAGGCCGGGGAGTGCCAGCCCCGACAGGCAGGCGATCAGAAACGTGCCGGCCAGGATCGGTGCCACCTTCTGCATGCCGCCGAAGTCATTGATGCCGCGCGACTTGCGCCGGGCGATCATGAATCCGATGACCAGCAACAGCGCCCCAGTCGAGAAGCCGTGATTGACCATGTAAAGCGTTGCCCCGGCTTGACCTTGGCTGGTGAACGCAAACACACCGAGGGTGATCAGCCCGAAGTGCGAAACGGAGGTGTACGCCACCAGCCGCAGCATGTCTTTTTGCCCGATCGCCTGGAGCGCGCCGTAGATGACGCCCACGACGGCGAGAGTGAGCACAACTGGGGTGAACCAATGCGATGCATGCGGAAAGAGACCGAGGCAATAGCGGAGGAAGCCGAAGGTGCCGACCTTGTCGAGCACGCCGACGAGCAGCACGGCCGTCGCCGGGCGGGCCTCCGTGGCCGCGTCGGGCAGCCAGGTGTGGACGGGCCACATCGGCGCCTTGACCGCGAACGCGAAGAAGAACGCGACGAACATCAACCGCTGTGGCACGGTGCCGATCGACAGGCCGGTCAGCTTCGAGACCAGGAAGCCGTCATGGCCCCCGGGTCCGTAGTGGTACAGCGCGATGACGCCCACGAGCATCACCAGTCCCCCGGCGAGCGAGAAGAGCAGGAACTTCACCGCGGCATACTGCCGGCGCGGGCCGCCGTAGGCGCCGATCAGGAAGTAGACCGGGATGAGCATGGCCTCGAAGAAGACGTAGAACAGGAACACGTCGGTGGCCGCGAAGACGCCCACCATGAACGTCTCGAGGACGAGCATGAGCGCGAAGTAGTTCTTCTCACGGGCGCCACCCTCGGGCACGTCCTCCCACGCCGCGAGGATGCAGACCGGGGCAAGGATGACGGCCATGAGGATCATGACCAGGGCGATGCCGTCGACACCGAGGGCATAGGAGACCCCGAACTGCGGGATCCACTCGTGCTGCTCGGTGAGCTGGAACTGGGCGTGGGACCCGGGCGTGAACTGCAGCGCGGCGGCCACCCCGAGCACCAGGGTCAGCAGCGACGCGCCCAGCGCGATGTGCTTGGCCCGACCGGCGAGGCCGGCGGGGAGCGCGGCCACGACGGCAGCACCGATGAGGGGGACCAACCCCACCACGGTCAGCCACGGAAAGCTGGTCATCACTGGATCACCCACAGAGCGCCGAGAATGAGGACGACGCCGGTGAGCATCGTCAGGGCATAGGAACGCGCGAAGCCGTTCTGGACGCGACGCAACCGGCTGGACGTGCCGCCGACGAGCGCGGCCAGACCACCCACCGCCCCATCGACGCCGCGGTTGTCGGCGAAGACCAGCGAGCGGGTCAGGTGGATGCCGGGGCGCATGAACAGCCCCTCGTTGACCTCGTCCTGGTAGAGGTCGCGCCGCGCCGCATGCGTGACCAGCGAGCCGGCCGGCTGGACCACGGGGACCTCGTCACGCCAGTACCGCATCCACGCGAGGGCGATGCCGCCGGCGACCAGGAGCAGCGTCAGGGTCATCAGCAGCCATACCGGCACGACCGGCTCGCCCTCCGGGTGCGCGCCCACCACCGGCTGGAGCCAGTTCGTGAACACGCTCCCGATGCTGAGCACGAGGCCCAGCAGTGCCGAGCCCACGGCCAGCACGATCATCGGGATGGTCATGGTCCGGGGCGACTCGTGCGGGTGCACCGCGTTGTCGCCGTCGGTCCAGCGCCGCTTGCCGTGGAAGGTCATGAAGAACAGGCGCGACATGTAGAACGCGGTGATGCCGGCGCCGACCAGCGCGGCACCGCCGAAGACCCAGGGGCGCCAGCCGTCACCGATGAAGGCCGCCTCGATGATCTTGTCCTTGGACCAGAAGCCTGAGAACGGCGGCACCCCGAGGATCGCCAGCCACCCGAGCCCGAAGGTCACCCAGGTGATCTTCATGACTCCGGACAGGCCGCCGAACCGGCGCATGTCGACCTGGTCGTTCATGCCGTGCATCACCGAGCCGGCGCCGAGGAACATGCCAGCCTTGAAGAAGCCGTGCGTCAGCAGGTGGAAGATCGCGAAGGCGTAGCCGACCGGCCCCAGCCCCGCGGCCAGCATCATGTAGCCGATCTGCGACATGGTCGACGCTGCGAGCGCCTTCTTGAGGTCGTCTTTGGCGCAGCCGACGATCGCTCCGAACAGCAGCGTGATCGCGCCGACGATGGTGACCATGAGCTGGGCGGTCGGCGCCAGGTCGAAGATCGCGTGGCTGCGCACGACCAGGTAGACACCGGCGGTCACCATCGTCGCCGCGTGGATCAGCGCGGACACCGGCGTCGGGCCGGCCATGGCGTCGCCGAGCCAGCTCTGCAGCGGGAACTGCGCGGACTTGCCACAGGCGCCGAGGAGCAGCATCAGCCCGATCGCGGTCAACACACCCTGGTTGGCGTGCGAGGCGCCTTGGAAGACACCTGCGAAGTCCACCCGGCCGAAGGTGACGAACATGAGCATGATCGCGACCGACAGCCCGAAGTCACCGACGCGGTTGACGACGAACGCCTTGTTGGCCGCAGTGGCATACGCGGGGTTGTGGTTCCAGAACCCGATCAGCAGGTAGGACGCCAGGCCGACGCCCTCCCAGCCGACGTAGAGCAGCAGGTAGGAGTTGGCCAGGACCAGTAGCAGCATCGAGGCCACGAACAGGTTGAGGTAGGCGAAGAACCGCCGCTTGTCCGGGTCGTGCTCCATGTAACCGAGGGAGTAGACGTGGATCAGCGAGCCGACGAAGGTCACCAGCAGCACGAACGTCATGGAGAGCTGGTCGAGCAGGATCCCGGCGTCCACGTGGAACGCCCCGGCCGGCACCCAGTTGAACAGGTGGATCGACACCGCCCGGTCGCTCCCGGACCGGCCGAGCATCAGCATCCAGAGGACGAAGCCGACCACGAACGAGCCCCACGACATGGCGGTCGCGAACACCGGGCCCCAGCCGTCGGTCGCCCGGCCGCCGAGCAGCAGCACGGCAGCCCCAAGGACCGGCAGAGCCACCAGGAGCCAGGCGTATGCCGAGAAGCCGGTGGCCGCGTGCGCGGACGCCGCGGCCCCATCGGCGGCAATGGTTACGAGGGAAGTCACCTGTCGGCCCCTTCTACAGCTTCAGCAGGTTGGCGTCGTCGACCGAGGCCGACCGGCGGGCACGGAAGATCGCGATGATGATCGCCAGCCCGACGACGACCTCGGCGGCCGCGACGACCATGACGAACAGTGCGATCACCTGGCCGTCGAGGCTGCCGTGGATGCGCGCGAAGGTCACGAACATCAGGTTGGTGGCGTTGAGCATCAGCTCGACACCCATGAAGACCACGATCGCGTTGCGGCGCAGCAGCACCGTGGCGCCGCCGATCGCGAACAGCAGCGAGGCGAGGTAGATGTAGTTGATGAGGCTCATCGGGTTTCGCCCTCCTCCAGCTCGCGCTCGATGGCGTGCTCGGCGTCGATGTGGCGGGTGGGCACGGTGACCTGCTCGCGCGCGCTGAGCACCCGCGACACCGAGAGCTCGCTCGGCGTGCCGTCGGGCAGCAGGGCCGGGGTGTCGACCGCGTTGTGGCGGGCGTAGACACCGGGGGCCGGCAGGCCGGCGACGTTGCGGTTCTCACGCACGCGACGCTCGGACCACATCCGCTGGCTGGGCTTGGCCCCCAGACGCTCACGGTGCGCCAGCACCATCGCGCCCAGCGCTGCCGTGATGAGCAGGGCTGAGGTGACCTCGAAGACCCAGACGTACTGGCCGAAGATGAGCTCGGCCACGCCGCTCACGTTGCCTTTGGACTGGTTGACCAAGGCCAGGCCCCGCACAGGGCCGAGCTGGACGCGACCCACCGCGGCGAAGATCAGCGCGGCCAGGCCGAGGCTGAGCAGCGCGGAGGCCCACTTCTGGCCCTTCAGGGTCTCCACCAGGGAGTCGGAGGAGTCGACGCCGACCAGCATGAGCACGAACAGGAAGAGCATCATCACCGCGCCGGTGTAGACGAAGATCTGGATGATCCCGAGGAAGTCCGCCTGCTGGGCGATGTAGAAGATCCCGAGGTTGATCATCACCAGCGCCATGCCGATCGCGGCGTGCACGGCCTTCTTGGCGAAGATCAGGCCCAGAGCCGCCAGCACGCTGATCGGCCCGAGGATCCAGAACATCACCGCCTCGCCCATGCCCGTCATGCGCTCTGCCCTTCCTGCGCTGCGTCCGAAAGCTCGCCCGAGTGCTCTTTCGCCCAGGTCTCCTGCTCGGGCGTCGCCCGCGTGACCTTGCCCTGGTAGTAGTCGCGCTCCTCGAGCCCGTCGACCATCGGGTGCGGCGGCGGGAGCATGCCCTGCTGCAGCGGGGCCAGCAGCTGGTCCTTGGTGAAGATGAGGTCGCCGCGGTTGTCGTCGGCCAGCTCGTAGAAGTTGGTCATCGTCAGGGCGCGCGTCGGGCAGGCCTCGATGCACAGGCCGCAGAAGATGCAGCGCAGGTAGTTGATCTGGTAGACGCGGCCGTACCGCTCGCCCGGTGAGAACCGGCCGAGCCCACCTGACGCCGGGTCGCGGTCGTCGTTGGCGGCACCCTCGACGAGGATGGCGTCTGCGGGGCACGCCCAGGCGCACAGCTCGCACCCGACGCATTTCTCCAGGCCGTCAGGGTGGCGGTTCAGCTGGTGCCGGCCGTGGAAGCGCGGCTGGGTCGGCCGCTTGACCTCGGGGTACTCCTCGGTCTCCAGCTTGCGGAACATGGTGGCGAAGGTGACGCCGAATCCGCCGACCGGGGCGAAGAGGTCGGCGAAGAGCCCGCCCTTCTTCTGCTCGTCAGCCACGGGTGGACTCCTTCTCGAGGGCACGGTCACTAGCGTCCAGGGTCGGCTCCTTGAGCCGCTGTCCCGGGAGCGGCGGCACGGGGTAGCCACCGGCATAGGGGTCGATCTCCTCCGGCGGTGCGGCCTCCCGGGCAGCCCGCGCCTCGGCGGCCCTGCCCTCCCAGAGGTAGTAGGCCAGCAGCACACCCGCGGCGACGACCACCACGAACAGGAAGCTCAGCAGCGGGTACTGCCGCCCTGCCAGGGTGAAGGTCGGGCCCGCGATGAAGCCGAGCTGGCTGGCGCGGATGAAGGCGACGACGACCACCCACGCGAGCGTCACGGGGATGAGGAACCGCCAGCCGAACCGCATGAACTGGTCATAGCGCACGCGCGGCAGCGAGCCGCGGAGCCAGACGAAGACGAACATGAACAGCCAGAGCTTCACCACGAACCAGAGCAGCCCCCACCAGCCGTGGTTGAAGAGCCCGCCGTCGATGGCGGCGATGCCGGGAGGCGCCTGCCAGCCACCGAGGAACATCGTGGTCGCCAGTGCGGAGACGGTGAACATGTTGACGTACTCACCGAGGAAGAACATCGCGAACTTCAGCGAGGAGTACTCGGTGTGGAAGCCACCGGTCAGCTCACCCTCGCCCTCGGCCAGGTCGAACGGCAGACGGTTGGTCTCGCCGACCATCGTGACGACGTAGACGAAGAAGCTGAAGAACGCCGGGACGATGTACCAGAGGCTCCGCTGGGAGTAGACGATCTGCGAGGTCGACATCGAGCCGCTGTAGATGAACACGGCGACGAGCGACAGGCCCATCGCGATCTCGTACGAGATGACCTGCGCGGTCGAGCGCAGGCCACCGAGCAGCGGGTAGGTCGAGCCCGAGGACCACCCGGCCAGCACGATGCCGTAGACGCCCACGCCGGCGACGGCGAGCACGAGCAGCACCGCGACGGGGATGTCGGTCAGCTGCAGCGGGGTGTGGTGGCCGAACATCCACACACTCGGGCCCATCGGGATGATCGCGAAGGACACGAACGCCATGGCACCGGCGATGGCGGGGGCGAGCGCGAAGACGACCTTGTCGGCCTTCCTCGGCGTCAGGTCCTCCTTCAGGGCCAGCTTGATGCCGTCGGCGAGGGTCTGGAGCAGACCGAAGGGACCGGTCCGGTTAGGACCGGGGCGCTGCTGCATCCGGCCGATGACGCGTCGCTCGAACCAGATGACGAGCAGCGTGTTGACGAGCAGGAACACGAAGACGAGCAGCGCCTTCACCAGGTGCAGCCACCAGGGCGTGTCGCTGAAGTCCGCACGCGGGTTGTCGACGACCGGCACGTCCGCGGCGATCACCGACGCGAGGTGCGGTAGGCCGGTCAGAGCCTGCGCGGCATACGTCACGGTGCTCACTGGGTGACCTCGCTTGTCTGCAGGAGTGCCTCGGCCTTGGCCAGGCCCACGACGATGCCGCCCTGCGTGAGCACGCGGCTGCCGATGGAGTTGGTGGGCAGCCAGACGACGTGGTCGACCATGCCCTCGGTGACGACGACCGGCAGGACAACCCGGCTTTCGCCGTGGGTCACGGCCACCGTGTCGCCGTCGGCGACACCGGCCGCCTCGGCGGTGGCCGTCGAGACTCGCGCGACGGCCTCGGGGGCCGTGCCCGCCAGGAACGGCTCGCCGTCCTGGAGCGAGCCCCGGTCGAGCAGGTGGTGCCAGGTGGCGAGGACCGCCTCGCCCTCACCGGCGGCAGGCACCGGGCCCACCGGCACGGAGGGGGCACTAGGCCGGTCACCGGTCCAGGGGCCCAGCATGCGCATCTCGGCCCGCACCTCGGCGAGCGAGCGGGCGCCCAGGAAGGCGCCCATCTCGGCAGCCAGCATGTCGAGCACGCGGTAGTCGGACTGCGCGGCGGAGGCCAGCGCAGCCTCGAAGGGACGCGGGCGCCCCTCCCAGTCCACGAAGGTGCCGCCCTTCTCGGCGTGCGGCGCCACCGGCAGCACGACGTCGGCGACCGCCGTCACGGACGAGCGGCGCAGCTCCAGGGAGACCACGAAGGTCTTGGCCAGGGCCTCTTCGCTACGCAGGTCTGCGAGGTCGGCCGCGTCGACGCCGCCGACGACCAGCGCGTCGATCTGACCCGCCGTGGCAGCCTCGAGGATGCCGGCGGTGTCACGTCCGGGCGCATCGGGCAGCCCGACCACGCCCCACGCCTCTGCCACCTGCTCGCGGGCCACCGGGTCCGAGACCGGGCGCCCGCCCGGCAGCAGGGTGGGCAGCGCACCGCTCTCGAGGGCACCACGCTCACCGGCGCGGCGCGGCACCCAGGCCACTCGCGCTCCCTGGGCGGCGGCCAGCGCGGCCGCTGCAGACAGTGCGCCGGGCACGGTCGCCAGCCGCTCGCCGACCAGCACGATGGCGCCCTCGGTCTCAAGGGCAGCGGCAGCCGCCGCGGCTGCACCGTCACCGGTCACGCCGTCGCTCAGCGCACGCAGCACCTCGGCCTCGGTGCCGGGGGCAGCGGGGATCAGGGTGCCGCCCAGCTTGGCGAGGCCGCGGGTGGCGAACGGTGCCACGGCATACACGGCTGTCTTGTTCCTGCGGTTCGCCTTGCGCAGGCGCAGGAACACGATCGGGCTCTCCTCCTCGGGCTCGAAGCCCACGAGGACGACGGTCTTGGCCCGCTCGAGGTCGTCGTAGGTCACGGACCCACCGTCGGGGCCCGTCGCCACGACGCTGGAAGCGAGGAACTCGGCCTCCTCGGCGGAGTGCGGCCGGGCCCGGAAGTCGACATCGTTGGTAGCCAGCACCGCTCGCGCGAACTTGCCGTAGGTGTAGGCGTCCTCGACGGACACGCGCCCGCCGGTCAGGACTCCGACGCCCCGCGCCCGCTGGAGGCCGGCTGCCGCGGCGGCCAGCGCCTCGGGCCAGGAGGCCACCTGGAGCTCGCCCTGCTCGTCGCGCACCATCGGGAACTCGATGCGGTCACCCGTCGTGGCGTACTGGAACGCCCAGCGGCCCTTGTCGCAGTTCCAGTCCTCGTTGACCACCGGGTCGCTGATCGCCATGCGCCGCAGCACAACGCCGCGGCGGTGGTCGGTGCGGATGCCGCAGCCGGACGCACAGTGCTCGCAGACGCTGGGCGTCGACACGAGGTCGAACGGGCGGCTGCGGAAGCGGTAGGCGGCACCGGTCAGCGCGCCCACGGGGCAGATCTGGACGGTGTTGCCTGAGAAGTAGGACTCGAACGGCTTCTCCTCGTAGATGCCGACCTGCTGCAGCGCACCGCGCTCGACCAGCGCGATGAACGGGTCGCCGGCGATCTGGTCGGAGAAGCGGGTGCACCGAGCGCACAGGACGCAGCGCTCACGGTCGAGCAGCACCTGGGAGGAGATGTTGATGGGCTTGGGGTAGGTCCGCTTGACGTCCTCGAAGCGCGAGACGGCCCGGCCGTTGCTCATCGCCTGGTTCTGCAGGGGGCACTCGCCACCCTTGTCGCAGACCGGGCAGTCCAGCGGGTGGTTGATGAGCAGCAGCTCCATGACCCCCTGCTGCGCCTTGTCGGCGACCTTGGAGGTCTGCTGGGTCTTGACCTCCATGCCCTCCGAGACCGTGATGGTGCAGGAGGCCTGGGGCTTCGGCATCGGGCGCAGCTGGCCGTCGGGGCCCGGCGTCGCGATGTCGACGAGACACTGACGGCACGCGCCGACCGGCTCGAGCAGCGGGTGGTCGCAGAACCGCGGGATCTCCACGCCGACCTGCTCGGCCGCTCGGATCACCAGGGTGTGCTTGGGGACCGACACGTCCACGCCGTCGATGGTGAGCCTGACCAGGTCGACGGGGGCGGGGACCGAGGCGTCACCACCCGTGCTGACGGCGTTGCCTCCGGCGCTGGGGCTCGTGGTCACACTCATGCGGGTACCGAATCCTTGGCGAACAGGGTGGACTCTCGGGGGTCGAACGGGCAGCCCTGGTGCTCCAGGTGTGCCAGGTACTCCTCGCGGAAGTACTGGATGCTGCTCGTGATCGGGCTGGTCGCGCCGTCACCGAGCGCGCAGAAGCTGCGGCCCAGGATGTTGTCGCAGATGTCGAGGAGCTTCTCGAGGTCCTCCTCGTCACCGTGCCCGTGCTCGAGGCGGCCGAGGATCTGCTTGAGCCACCACGTGCCCTCGCGGCACGGGGTGCACTTGCCGCAGGACTCGTGCTTGTAGAAGTCGGTCCACCGGTCGACGGCGCGCACGACACAGGTCGTCTCGTCGAAGATCTGCAGCGCGCGGGTGCCCAGCATGGAGCCAGCCTTGGCGACCGACTCGAAGTCGAGCGGGACGTCGAGGTGCTGGTCGGTGAACAGCGGCGTCGACGAGCCACCCGGCGTCCAGAACTTGAGCTTCTTGTTGGGGTCGCGCATGCCGCCGGCCATGTCGAGCAGCTCGCGCAGGGTGATGCCGAGCGGCGCTTCGTACTGGCCGGGGCGCTTGACGTGGCCCGAGAGGCTGAAGATGCCGAAGCCCTGCGACTTCTCCGTGCCCATGCCCGAGAACCAGTCGGCCCCGTGCAACAGGATGGGCGGGACCGAGGCGATGCTTTCGACGTTGTTGACGACCGTGGGCCGGGCATAGAGGCCCGCGACGGCTGGGAACGGCGGCTTCAGACGCGGTTGCCCGCGACGGCCCTCGAGGCTGTCGAGCAGCGCGGTCTCCTCACCACAGATGTAGGCGCCCGCACCCGCGTGCACCGTGACGTCGAGGTCGAACCCGGAGCCGAGGATGTTCTTGCCGAGGTAGCCCGCGGCATACGCCTCCTCGACGGCGCGCAGCAGCCGGCGGTAGACGTGCACGACCTCGCCGCGCAGGTAGATGAACGCGTGGTTGCATCCGATCGCGAACGACGTGATCGCGACCCCCTCGATCAGGAACTGGGGCGCCGCCATCATCAGCGGGATGTCCTTGCAGGTGCCCGGCTCGGACTCGTCGGCGTTGACCACGAGGTAGCGCGGCCCACCGTCCGGCGGAGGCAGGAAGCCCCACTTCATGCCCGTCGGGAAGCCGGCGCCGCCACGGCCGCGCAGGCCGGAGTCCTTGGTCATCTGGACGAGGTCCGCGGGCTTCATGCCGAGCGCCTTCTTCAGCGCCTGGTAGCCCTCGTTCTTCTCGTACGTCGCGAGCGTCCAGGACTGGGGGTCGTCCCAGAACTTAGTGAGGATCGGGGTCAGCGTGGTGCTCATGCCTCGTCCTTCCCGTCAGTCTCGTCGAAGAGAGTCGCAGGTGCGTCGCCCGGCTTCTCGTCGGCGGCGTTGGCGGTGGAGTCCGTGGAGGTATGCCGTCCCGGCGCGGTCTTGACGGACGTCGCCTTCGGCTGGTGCTCGTCCTTGGCGTGGTCATCGGCCGCTGCGCCGTTGGTCCCCGGCGCCGTCCAGTCGTTGTCGCGAGCCAGGCGCAGGCCCTCCAGCGAGGCCGGGCCGGCGCCCACGCCCTCGTCGGCGAGGCCGTCGTGGAACCCGGCGAGGACCCTGGAGACCTGCTTGAAGGAGCAGACCCGGCTCGCCCCACGGCTGGGGGCGACGTCCTTGCCGGCGCGCAGGTCGTCGACGAGCTGCTTGGTCGACTCCGGCGTCTGGTTGTCGAAGAACTCCCAGTTGACCATGACCACAGGGGCGTAGTCGCACGCGGCGCTGCATTCGATGTGCTCGAGGGTGAGCGCGCCGTCGGGGGTCGTCTCGTCGTTCCCGATGTCGAGGTGTTCCTTCAGCGCAGCGAAGATGGCGTCCCCTCCGAGCACCGCGCACAGCGTGTTGGTGCATACCCCGACGTGGTAGTCGCCGACGGGGCGGCGCTTGTACATCGAATAGAAGGTGGCGACTGCGGACACCTCGGCCGTGGACAGCTCGAGCATCTGGGCGCACAGTGCGACGCCCTCGGTGGTGACGTAGCCCTCCTCGGCCTGCACCAGGTGCAGCATCGGGAGCAGCGCAGAACGGGGCCGCGGGTAGCGGGCGATGATCTGCCGCATCTGCGTGCGCGTGTCGTCGGTCAGCGGCATCGTTACCGGTCCACTCCGCCCATGACGGGGTCGATGCTGGCGACCGCCGCGATCACGTCGGCGACCATGCCGCCCTCCGACATGGCCGCTGTCGCCTGCAGGTTGGTGAACGACGGGTCGCGGTAGTGCACGCGGTAGGGCCGGGTCCCGCCGTCGGACACGACGTGCACGCCGAGCTCGCCGCGCGGGGACTCCACGGCTTGGTACACCTGCCCGACGGGCACCCGGAAGCCTTCGGTGACCAGCTTGAAGTGGTGGATCAGTGCCTCCATGGACTCGTCCATGATGTGCCGGATGTGGTCCAGGGAGTTGCCCAGCCCGTCCGAGCCGAGGGCGAGCTGCGCGGGCCAGGCGATCTTGCGGTCGGCCACCATGATCGGGCCGGGGCGTAGCCGGTCCAGGCACTGCTCGACGATCTTCAGGGACTCG
>NZ_DASYGF010000062.1:0-15366 GCF_036000045.1 Pedococcus sp. | reverse complement strand
AGCATCGTGTACGCGGCCGACCACCCGCAGCGCCGCGAGTACTGGTGCGGCGAGACCACCGCCCTCACCCTGATCGCGAACGCCGTCGCGCCGGGCCTGCTGGACCGCTACCTGGCGAGGACCGGCTTCGGGAGCCAGCAGACCGAGGAGCCCAACCCGTCCGACGCGCCGGTCAACCTGTGGGAGCCGGTCGACGGCCCGCGCGGAGCCGATCACGGCGCGCACGGGCGCTTCGACGACACGTCGCACGCGCGGTCCCCGCAGGCCTGGCTGAGCCGTCACCACGGCGTCGCGGCCGCCGGGGCCCTCGCGGCCGCCGGAGCGGTCGTCGCTCGCACCGTCCGTTCCTGAGCCGGAAGAGCCGTGCCTCTGCCTCTCGAGCAGTACGCCCTCGTCGGCGACCGGCACACGGCGGCGCTGGTCGGCAGTGACGGGTCGATCGACTGGCTGTGCCTGCCCCGCTTCGACTCGCCCGCGTGCTTCGCGGCTCTGCTCGGTACGCCGGAACATGGCCGGTGGCTGCTCGGCCCGAAGGGCCCCGCGCGGAGCACCCGCCGCTACCTGGAGAACTCGTTCGTCCTCGAAACGGTCCACGTGACGGACACCGGGGCAGTCAAGGTGCTCGACCTCATGCCCGTCGGCGACGGGCGTGCCGACATCATCCGCAGCGTTCAGGGCCTGCGCGGCACCGTCACCATGGAGCACGAGTGGGTGGTGCGCTTCGACTACGGGCGGGTCCGGCCCTGGGTCTCCCACGGCGTGGGCCACCGGCTGGACGACGACGTCATCACCGCGGTGGCGGGCCCCGACATGCTCGTGCTTCGTGGGAGCCGGCTGCCGAAGGCCGCCGACGGACGCCACCGCGACGAGTTCGAGGTCAGGGCCGGCGAGACCCAGACGTTCTCGCTCACCTGGTTCCCCTCCTACGACCCGGTCCCCCCGCCGCTCGACATCGACTCGCGCATCGCCGAGACCATCCGCCGCTCGGACGACTGGGCTGCGCGCTGCGACTACGACGGGCCCTACCGCGACCTGGTCGTCCGCTCCCTGCTCACCCTGCGCGCGATGACGCACTCCCGGTTCGGGGGCATCGTCGCGGCACCCACGACCAGCCTGCCCGAGGACTTCGGCGGCGAACGCAACTGGGACTACCGCTACTGCTGGCTGCGGGACGCCTCGCTGACCCTCCAGGCCCTGATGCGCTCCGGCTTCGTCGACGAGGCGCGGCTGTGGCGCAACTGGCTGGTGCGTGCGGTGGCCGGCGACCCGGAGGACCTCCAGATCATGTACGCCATCGACGGGGCCAGGCAGCTGCCGGAGCGCAGCCTGGACTACCTGCCCGGGTATGCCGGGTCCAGCCCGGTGCGCGTGGGAAACGCCGCAGTGGACCAGCGACAGTCCGATGTGCTGGGTGAGGTCATGATCGCCTTGGACGAGGCCCGTCGGCATGGGCTCGAGGTCGACGGCGAGGCATGGGCGATGCAGCGCTCGCTGGTCGACCACCTGGCCGACCACTGGCAGGAGCCCGACAACGGCCTGTGGGAGATCCGCGGCCCGCTGCGGCACTTCACGCACTCTCGGGTGATGGTGTGGGCGGCCTTCGACCGTGCCGTCCGCAGCGTCGAGGACTGGGGGCTCCCCGGCGATGTCCACCGCTGGCGCGACCTGCGTGACCAGGTCCGCGACGAGATCCTCAGCAAGGGTTTCGATGCCCGGCGCACCACCTTCACCCAGCACTACGACACCACCGACGTCGATGCGTCCCTGCTGCTCATCCCCATGGTCGGTTTCCTGCCTCCCGACGACCCCCGCGTCCTCGGCACGGTCGCCGCCATCGAGGAGGACCTGATGCGGGACGGCTTCCTCCTGCGCTACCGCACCCAGAGTGGCGTCGACGGCCTGGCCGGCGACGAGCACCCGTTCCTCGCGTGCTCGTGGTGGCTGGTCAGCGCGTACTCGATGTGCGGCCAGGTGACCAAGGCGCGCGAGCTGATGGACCGGCTCGCCGGCCTGTTCAACGACGTGGGCCTGATCTCGGAAGAGTACGACCCGGCGAACCGCCGGATGGTGGGCAACTTCCCCCAGGCCTTCTCCCACCTGGCGTTCATCGGCGCGGCCCACGCGCTCGCCCAGGCCGAGTCGCAGGGGGCCGCCGGCGCCGGTCAGCGGATACCGTGACGGACATGGCTCACGACCTCTCCCTCGTCGCCGACCACACCGCACGGCTGGTCGCAACCGCTCGGAACCTCGATGACGTCCAGGCTGCGTCCCTCTGCGAGGGCTGGAGCCGCGGGCACGTCCTGACCCATGTCGCCCGGAACGCCGAGGCGGTGGACCGCCTGGCGCAGTGGGCGGTCACCGGTGAGCCGCAGCGGATGTACCCGGGCGGCACGCGGGCGCGCGACGCCGACATCGCGGCAGGTGCGGGGCGTCCACCCCGCGAGCTGGCCGAGGACCTGGTGCGCACTGCCGAGGCACTGGCGTCCCGGCTCGAAGCACTGTCGGGGCCGCTGGCCACCGATCTGGTCGAGATGCGCGGCGGCCTGGAGGTCGAGGCGCGCACGCTGCCCTTCCTGCGGCTGCGCGAGCTGGTCTTCCATCACGTCGACCTCGACGCGGGGTTCACCTTCGAGGACGTGGAGGACGACCTGCTGCACCGGTTCGTCGACGACGCCGTGGCTCGGCTCCGCCGTCATCCGCAGAGGCCTCTGTTGGAGCTGCGCAGCAGCACAGGAGGTGCATGGTCCGTGGCCCGGGAGTCAGCCGCGACGGTCGACAGTCCGACGGTCGGGGGCGCCCCTGGCGACGGCGTGACGGTCAGCGGCACGCCTGCCGGCCTGCTCCTGTGGCTGGCCCGCCGCGACCCGGCGGGCGTGCGCGCCGACGGTCCGCTGCCAGAGCTCCCCCAGGGGGCCTGAGGTCAGTGCCGGGCGGCCGAGAGCTCCGCGCCCGGGACACCGGCGTGCCGGGCGATGGCCACCGCAGCGAGGGCACTGTGTACCTGGAGCTTGTGCAGGATGCTCTGCACGTGCGTGCGGACGGTGTTGGGCGAGACGTGCAGGAGATCACCGATCTCCGTGCGGCTCAGCCCCTCGACCAGGCACCCCAGCACCTCCAGCTCGCGGCTCGTGAGCTCCCCGACCCCCTGCGAGGGCTCCATCGGGATCGGACCACCTCGGGTCAGCGTCATCAGCGCAGCGGCCAGGAGCTCGGCGGGGATCCTGGTCTCCCCGCGCCCGACTCCGCGGATCGCGTCGACGAGGGTCGCGGCGGTCGAGGTCTTGGGCACCCACCCCCGCACTCCGAGCTGAACCGCCTCGACGACGTGCGCGTCCGAGTCCAGGCACGTGGTCACGACGATGCCCGCGTTGGGACGGACTCGCAGTGCCTCACGGGCGACCGTCAGGCCGTCCTCGCCGTCCAGGGCCAGGTCCAGCACCATCACATCGAACGGCACGGTGGACAACAGGGCCATGCCCCGGGCGGCGCTCGTGGCGATGGCTACCACCTCGAGATCCGAGTAATCCGAGAGATAGACGGTCACGGCGTCGGCGAACACCTCGTGGTCATCCACGATCACGACCCGCGTCGTCGCCGTCATGGGTCCAAGCGTCACACCTCACGGCGCCAGGCGAACCGGGCTGGAGCGGGAGGTCCTCCTCCGTCATCGGCGGGAGGCTCGAGCTCTATCTGAGGTGGACCGGCCACGACTCCGTGGACCCGTGCGCGGACATCAGGGCTGCGGCCTGGAGCCTGGAGTGGACGCCCAGCTTGGTCAGCAGGTTCTGGACGTGGGTGCGAGCAGTGCTCCGCTGGACGCCCAGCGTCTCGGCCATCTCCTCGGTGGTCTGCCCGTCCATGATGCACCGCATCACCTGCCACTCGCGGTCGGTGAGGAACTGCAGTGCCCAGAGCGGGTCGTCCGTCCCCTTGTGCGGCCGCAGGGCCCTCTGCAGCAGCATCGGCTCCACGGCCAGCTGTCCGCGCACGGCCCGGTCGAGCATCTCGACGATCTCGACGATGGGCTTCTCCTTGCCGACATAGCCCGAGGCGCCCTCGGCGATGGCCTTGCCGACCATGGTGTGGTCGGCCTCGGCCGACAGCATGACCACCTTGGTGTCGGGAGAGCTGGCCCGGACCCGCTGGATCGCGTTGACCGAGGTCCCGTCGGGGAAGTTCACATCGAGCAGGCAGACATCCGGGTGGTGCTCCCCGACCGCAGACACTGCCTCGTCGGGGTGGCTGGCGAGCGCCACGACCTCATGACCGCTGGCCTCGAGGGCCATTCCGAGCGCCTCCAGCAGGAGGACGTGGTCGTCGCAGACGACGATCCTCATGACGCGACCGAGCGCAGCCGGGCTCCGGTGAGACAGATATCCGCCACCGCGCCCCCGCGCTCACCCGAGTGCAGCTGGAACGACCCCTGACAGGCGGCCACCATCGCGCGCGTGGTGGTCAGGCCCAAGGACGTGCGCCCGGCGACCTTGCCCAGACCGGGACCGTCGTCGGTGACCGAGACGTGCGTGCCGTCGATGTCGGTGTACATCCGCACGGACACCCGACCGTGCGCCCCGGCGGCGCGGATCGCGTTGTCCAGCACGCACGCGACCGCGCGGCTGAGCGCCACCGGCCGCGCCCAGACCTCCAACGCGTCCGGGCCCTCAAGGGTGACGGCGCATTCCGCCGTCGTGCTGGCCCGGGCCACGACACCCTCCACCAGCGGGGCGATGTCCGTGCTGCCGACGTCGTCGCCGGAAGCCTCGCTGAGGACCGTCTCCACGAGATCGGCCAGCCAGCGAGCCTGTCCCGTGATCACCTCCAGCTTGCGGCTCACGTCGCCCGCATCCGTCCCCGCCAGCAGGAGGATGGCCGCGAGCGGCTGCCTCAAGTCATGCAGCAAAGCGCGGATCGTGTCGATCTCTCCCCCAGCGACCGGGCGCTGGTACTCCTCGAGGACTGCAGCCATGTCGATCCCTCACACCCCGCGGCTTGCTGTCAACACCCCCTGTGAGACGAGCAATGATGCCGCGACCCGTCAAACGTAGGACGCCAAAAAGAGGGCCAGCAATAGTCAATAGGAACTAGGTGTCCGCACAGGTCAGGCCCGTTGCCTTCGGCCGGTGCCGGGTACCTGTACTCGCGTGTGAGCCTTCCGGCGGTCCGGTCGCCTGACGAGGGTCGTCGGCTCACTAGAGTCCACGACATGCGGCCGCACCGACTCCAGGGAGCCCCGGCGCCGCCCCTGGTCCTCGTCCTGGCCGCGGTGGCCTCGGTCCAGTTCGGGGGTGCGCTGGCTGCCACCCTGGTGCCGGCCATCGGCGCCGCGGGATCGGTCACGCTGAGGTTGGTGTTCGCGACCGCGATCCTCTGGGGCATCGCCAGACCCACCTGGCGCGGGCATGCTCGGTCGGCTCTGCTGACCGTGCTGGCGTTCGGGGGGACCCTGGGGCTGATGAACCTCGCCTTCTACGGGTCCCTGGCCCGGCTGCCCATCGGGGTCGCCGTCACGGTGGAGTTCCTCGGCCCGCTCACGCTGGCCACGATCCTGGCCCGACGGCTGCGTCACCTGGTCTCGGTCGGCGCGGCGGCGGTCGGCGTCGTGCTGATCGCCAAGGTTCCACAGACACCGTGGGGGGACCTGCAGTGGGCCGGGCTGGGACTGGCTGCTCTCGCGGGCGCCTGCTGGGCGGGATACATCCTCGCCAGTGGGCGGGCGGGCCGCGAGTTCCAGCGGCTCGACGGGCTGGCCATGGCCATGGCGGTGGCGCTGGTCCTGGTCCTGCCGTTCGGCATCCAGAGCGTGCCCACCTGGTCCGCCGGTGCTGTCGCCAAGGGACTTGGCATCGCCGTCCTGTCGTCGGTACTGCCGTACTCGCTGGAGCTGGTGGCCCTGCGGCGGCTGAGTGCGCGCGCGTTCGGGATCCTGCTCAGTCTGGAGCCGGCGGCCGCCGCGCTGGCGGGCTTCCTGGTGCTGGGTCAGCGCCTCAACGCCAGCCAGCTGGCCGGCATGGGCATGGTCGTGCTGGCGAGCGCTCTGGTCATGGGTGCCGACCAGCGCAAGGATCCGGCCACCTCAGGAGGGTGAGGTCGGCGTGCGCGCATCACGCCGGGACTTCGCGAGGCTGGCGACGGTGGTGACCCCGAGGATCAGCACGATCGCTCCGAGCGACACGGAGATCGGGATATCGGGCGCGGCCGAGACCGGCTGGCCCCCGTTGAGCAAGGGCAGCGTGTTCTCGTGCAGCGCGTGCAGGACGAGCTTCGCCCCGATGAAGGCGAGGAGCACCGCCAGGCCCCGGCTGAGGTAGACCAGCCGCCGGAGCAGCCCGCCGATGAGGAAGTACAGCTGCCGCAGGCCCATGAGGGCGAACAGGTTGGCGGTCAGCACGAGGTAGGGCTCTTTCGTGAGGCCGTAGATGGCCGGGATCGAGTCGAGCGCGAAGAGCAGGTCGGTGGTGCCGAGTGCCATGATGACGATGAACATCGGCGTCGCGAGCCGCCGACCGGCGCCCCGGGTGAACAGCTTGGCGCCGTCGTAGCGGTCGGTCGTGGGGAAGCGGCGCTCGACCCAGGCCATGAACCGGTTCTCCTCGTACCCGTCCTCGTCGGGGTTGCCCTCTCGGGCCAGCTTCACCGCGGTGTACACGAGGAAGGCACCGAAGAGGTAGAAGACCCAGGAGAACCGGTTGATCGCTGCCGCCCCCACCGCGATGAAGAGGCCGCGAAGCACGACGGCGATGATGATGCCGATCATGAGGGCGGACTGCTGGAGCTTCTCGGGCACGCCGAACCTGGCCATGATGAGCAGGAAGATGAACAGGTTGTCCACCGAGAGCGAGTACTCGGTGAGCCACCCGGCGTAGTACTCCGTCATGAGCTTCGTCCCATGCGCGTCGTGGGTGAACCACCACACCCCGACGCCGAAGAGCACGGCCGCACCGACGTACGCGACGAGCGCAAGCCCGACTTCCTTGGTGGTCGGCACGTGCGGTCGCCGGGCAATGACGACGACGTCGAAGACCAGGACGGCGGCCATGACCCCGATCGTGGCGAACCACGCCCAGGTCGACACCTGCATGCGATCGGGATCGGCAGCGGTCACCAATGCGGTCATGAGGTCGGACCCTTCCGGACACTAGACAGTGGCCGGAGGTCTCTCCCGCCCCGTGAGGTGCGGACCGGCTCCCCGGGTCGTATGCCGCGCAGCTGGCTTCAGTGCGTGGCAGCCGACCGTGATGACGAGGACGCCGCGTGTGGGGATACTCCCCTCCGATGTACAAAAAAAGAGCCTACATCGGGGGGACCCGGCCCTCCGATGTACAGAAAGAGAGCCTACATCGGGGGGACCCGGCCCTCCGTCGGTGGCGCCCCTCCCCTGCCGGCTCAGCCCTGCGTGGGGCGCCGGGACTTCGGGAGCTTGGCCACCACGGTGTCATACGAGGCATCGACGGCCTCCCTGATCTCCTCATCGGGGATCGCGCCGTTCAGCCGCAACGTGTTCCAGCCCGAGCGACCGATGTAGGCCATGACCGACGCGTCGTCGGGATACTGCAACACCCACTCGTCGGCCTCGACCCGAGTCGCGCCGCACTTCAGCCCCACCGAGTCACGGCCCAGGAAGACGAAGATCTTGTCGCCCACCTTGACGACGTGGTCCCCGTCCCACGGCTGGTCCAGCCACGCCCCCGGCTTGGCCAGGCAGTGCTCACGCAGCTCCTCGGGCGTCACCGCCGGGCCCTCACTGTGTCGCTGCGGACATCTGCCGCAGCTCCTTCTTGAGGTCGCCGATCTCGTCGCGCAGCCGGGCGGCCAGCTCGAAGTGCAGGTCGGCGGCCGCCTGGTGCATCTGTGCCGAGAGCTCCTGGATGAGGTTGGCCAGGTCGTTGGCCGGCAGGTTGCGGACCCGGTCGCTCGCGACGCCGGCATCGGCCTGGAGGGCGCCCCGACCGCCACGACCGCCCCCGCCCTTGCCGCGCGACTGGGCTCGCCCGGAGCCCATCAGCGCCTCGGTATCGGCGTCCTCGCGCTGGAGCAGGTCGGTGATGTCCGCGATCTTCTTCCGCAGGGGTTGGGGGTCGACCCCGGCGGCCAGGTTGTACGCGATCTGCTTCTCACGGCGCCGCTGGGTCTCCTCGATGGCCTCCTGCATCGACGGGGTGACCTTGTCGGCATACATGTGCACCTGGCCGGACACGTTGCGGGCAGCGCGACCGATGGTCTGGATCAGCGACCGAGCGGAGCGCAGGAAACCCTCCTTGTCGGCATCGAGGATGCTGACCAGCGAGACCTCAGGCAGGTCCAGGCCCTCGCGCAGCAGGTTGATGCCGACCAGGACGTCGTACTCCCCCATCCGCAGCTCACGCAGCAGCTCCACCCGGCGCAGCGTGTCGACCTCGCTGTGCAGGTAACGGACCCGCACCCCCTTGTCGAGGAGGTAGTCCGTGAGGTCCTCGGCCATCTTCTTGGTGAGCGTGGTGACGAGTACCCGCTCATCCTTGGCGGTACGCTCGCCGATCTCGTGGAGCAGGTCGTCGATCTGCCCCTTGGTGGGCTTGAGGATGACCTCCGGGTCGATCAGGCCGGTGGGGCGGATGATCTGCTCGACGACACCGGTGCTCTGAGCCAGCTCGTAGGGTCCTGGGGTCGCGGACAGGTAGATGGTCTGGTCGATGCGGTCGAGGAACTCCTCCCAGCGCAGCGGCCGGTTGTCCATCGCCGACGGCAGCCGGAACCCGTGGTCGACCAGCATGCGCTTGCGCGACATGTCACCCTCGTACATGGCGCCGATCTGGGGGACGGTCACATGCGACTCGTCGATGACGAGGAGGAAGTCCTCGGGGAAGTAGTCGAGCAGGGTGTTGGGGGCAGTCCCGCGGGCTCGGCCGTCGATGTGCATCGAGTAGTTCTCGATGCCGGAACAGGACCCGACCTGGCGCATCATCTCGATGTCGTAGGTCGTGCGCATGCGCAGACGCTGGGCCTCGAGCAGCTTGCCCTGCTTCTCGAAGGCGGCCAGCTGGTCCGCGAGCTCGAGCTCGATCCCGCGGATGGCGCGCTCCATCCGCTCGGGGCCGGCGACGTAGTGGGTCGCCGGGAAGACGTACATCTCCGTCTCCTCGCGCATGATCTCGCCGCTGAGCGGGTGAAGGGTGTAGATGCGCTCGATCTCGTCGCCGAAGAACTCGATGCGGACCGCGAGCTCCTCGTAGACGGGGATGATCTCGACCGTGTCCCCCCTCACCCGGAACGTGCCCCGCGTGAAGGCCAGGTCGTTGCGGGTGTACTGCATCTGGACGAAGCGGCGCAGCAGCTCGTCACGGTCGACCTCCATGCCGACGCGCAGCCGGGCCATCCGGTCGACGTACTCCTGCGGGGTGCCGAGCCCGTAGATGCAGGACACCGACGCCACCACGACCACATCGCGTCGGGTCAGCAACGAGTTGGTGGCACTGTGGCGCAGCCGCTCGACCTCGTCGTTGATGGACGAGTCCTTCTCGATGTAGGTGTCCGTCTGCGGGATGTAGGCCTCGGGCTGGTAGTAGTCGTAGTAGGAGACGAAGTACTCGACGGCGTTGTGCGGCAGCAGCTCACGGAACTCGTTGGCGAGCTGGGCGGCCAGCGTCTTGTTGGGCGCCATCACCAGGGTCGGTCGCTGCACCTGCTCGATGAGCCACGCCGTCGTGGCCGACTTGCCGGTGCCGGTGGCTCCGAGCAGGACGGTGTCCTTCTCACCGGCCCGCACCCGGCGGGCCAGGTCGGCGATGGCCGCCGGCTGGTCACCGGCGGGGTGGAACTCGGAGACCACCTGGAAGGGAGCCACCGTGCGCTGCAGGTCAGTCGTGGGCCGCATGGGTCCACGGTATGCCGTGTCACCGACAGCCGGGTCTCAGGATGCGGTGAGACGCCCCGGCCACCGGCGCGCCCCACGCGTTTGACTGTCCGGGTGAGCTCCCCATCGCGGCCACGAGCTGTAGGTCCAGCACGCCGCTGGGCCATGCTGGCCGCCAGCACCACCGCCCAGGCAGCGGCTGCGGTCGCCATGCATGGGCCTGCCTTCCTCATCCCGGTCCTGCGCGCGCGGGAGGGGCTCAGCCTCCCACAGGCCGGCCTCGTGGCCTCAGCCCCGATGGTCGGGGTCATGCTCACCCTCGTCGCGTGGGGAGCCTTCGCCGACCGTCATGGCGAGCGATCGGCCCTGCTCGCCGGTCTCGGTCTGACGACCGCCGCCGGGGCGGGTGCCATGACGGTCCACGGACCGTGGGGACTGGGTTCAGCCCTGTTCGTGGCGGGCGCAGCCGCAGCCGCAGCCAACAGCGCGAGCGGTCGCGTCGTCGTGGGCTGGTTCCCCGCCCACCGCCGGGGGCTGGCCATGGGCATCCGGCAGATGGCTCAACCGCTCGGAGTCGGGCTGGCGGCTCTGACCATGGCCGCACTCGCGGACCGTCACGGGCTGGTCGCCGGGCTCGCCGTCCCGACCGTTGCCGCGGTGGTCGCACTGGCTCTGGTCGCAGGTGTCGTCATCGACCCGCCCCGCGAGGGCCGTGAAGCGGCCCCGACGCCAGAGCCGGGGCCCTACCGCGCCGACCGCTACCTCGTCCGTGTCCACGGCGTCTCGATGCTGCTCGTGGTGCCGCAGTTCGTGGTGTGGACCTATGCCTTGACCTGGCTGGTGAGCGACCGGCACTGGTCCGCCCAAGCCGCCGGGGTGATGGTCGCCGTGGCCCAGGTGCTCGGCGCGGGTGGGCGGATCGCCGCCGGTCAGGTCTCCGACCTGGTCGGAAGCCGCATGCGGCCCCTGCGGTGGGTCGCCGTGGCGGCGGTGGCCACCATGCTCGCTCTGGGAGTCGCGGCCGGTCTGCGCAGCGGGGTCGCGGTGTCCCTGATGGTGCTCGCCAGCGCGGTGACGGTGGCCGACAACGGCCTGGCCTTCACCTCGGTGGCCGAGCGGGCAGGGTCCGGATGGTCCGGCCGGGCGCTGGGGGTCCAGAACACCGGACAGTTCCTGGTTGCCGCGGCGGTCCCACCCGGGGCCGGACTGCTCATCACCACCAGCGGGTATGCCGCGGCCTTCGCGGCCGCCGCCGTGTTCGCCGCTGCCGCCGTGCCGCTCATCCCGGTGGCCCAGGAGCGCCGGCTGCGGTGACCAGGCAGCCCCTACGGCTCCCATCCGGTGTCGGCGGCCCAGGCCTGCGCGCGGGGGTAGGCCGCGTCGAACCACGGCTCCTTCGCCTCGGCATACTCGCTGGCGGTCAAGCCGGCCCGGGCGAGGCGCGCCTTCTCGGCGGCATACTCGGCCATGGCCGAGGGGTCGGCACGCATCCAGTCGCGGAACATCAGGGCCCAGAGCCACCCCGGGCTTCCCGCCTCACGCACGTGGATGTGCGCGACGCGCCCCGGATCGGCGTTGCCATGCATGCGCTTGGGCCAGGTGCCCTCCCCCCCACGGTCGAAGTCCGCATACACGCCCTCGGCTCGGGGGAAGCCAGCGGCGTCCAGGCGCGCCCGGACCGCCTCGCCGTCCGCGTCGTCGAGGCTCCTGACCCCCACCTGCAGGTCGATGACGTCCTTGGCCAGCAGGCCGGGAACGGCGGTGCTCCCCACGTGGTCCGCCGTGACGAGCACGTCGCCGAAGGCGAGCCGCAGCCGCGCCAGGAGTCGCTCGGCCTGCGCCGCCCACGCCGGGTCGGACGGCACGAGCTCGAGACTCTCAGGGCGGTGGGAGCGGCGGCCGTACCGGACGTTCGCCTCGAAGGGGACGAGCCGCTCCCGCCACAGCGTGTCCACTGCCGCCAAGAGCTCGTCCTTGGGTCCGTCGTTGGACAGCCACACGTCGGCGGCCGCGTGGCGCTGTGCGTCGGTGGCCTGGCTGGCGATCCGGCTCCTGGCGTCGGCCTCGGTCATGCCGCGGGCGTGCATGAGGCGTTTGACGCGCAGCTCCTGCTCGGCACCGACGACGACGACCAGGTGGTACGCGGGACCCATGGCCTTCTCGACGAGCAGAGGCACGTCGTGGACGACGACGGCGTCCGGAGGGGCTGCGGCGAAGAGCTCCGCGGTGCGCCGCGCGATGAGGGGGTGGGTGATCGCCTCGAGGTCCTGGCGCGCCCGCGCCTCCGCGAACACCAGGGCGCCCAGAGCGGGCCGGTTCAGCGCACCCGCGTCGTCGAGGACGTCGTCGCCGAACCGGGCGGCGATGGCCGCCAGCCCCTCGCTGCCGGGCTGGACCACCTCGCGGGCCAGCTGGTCGGCGTCGATGAGGGTGGCACCGCGCTCGGAAAGTCGTTGCGCCACAGTGGATTTGCCGGATCCGATACCCCCGGTCAGTCCCACGCGCAGCATGCGCCCACCCTAGCCCCAGCAGGGGATCTCAGTCGGCCAGACGAGCCGGGAAGCCGCCGGTGGCGATCGGTCCCCACCGGGTCGGGGTGATCCGCAGGATCGACTTGTCCTGGTCGAGCATGGCCTGGCGGTACTCATCCCAGTCCGGGTGCTCCCCCGCGATGTCCCGGAAGTACTCGACGAGCGGTTCGACCGACTCAGGCGCATCCAGCACCTCGCACTCGCCGTCGACCTGGACCCAGGCGCCGCCGAAGTCGTCGGAGAGGACGAGCACGCTGACCTCTGGGCGTCGGCGGGCGTTCGCCGTCTTGGCGCGCTCCCGGTAGGTCGAGACGACGAGGCGGCCACTGTCGTCGACCCCACCCGTCACCGGCGACGCCTGCGGCCGGCCGTCCGCGCGGGTCGTCATGAGGACCATCTGGTGGCGTGGCCGCACGAAGTCGAGCAGGCCCTCCCGGTCGACGGAGGTGTTCGTGGCGATGGTGCGAGGCATGACCAGCACGCTACCCGCCGGGCGTGCGGCCGGCGATGCCAAGAGGCCCGGCCCCCGCGAAGGGGACCGGGCCTCTCGAAGCCGTGCACGCGGCATACGTCCGTGTGCCGCGTGAGCGGGCTCAGTTGCCGGTGAGCTTCTCGCGCAGTGCGGCGAGGGCCTCGTCCGAGGCCAGGGTGCCCTCGGAGGCCGGAGCAGCCGGACGACCGGAGTCGCTGCTGCCCGAGTCCGAGCTCGAGCTCGAGTCGGAGGAGTAGGACGTCGCGGCGCCCACGTTGGCGGCAGCCTCGGCGTCGGCCTTGGTGGCCTCCTCGACCTGGGCCTTGTGGGCCTCCCAGCGCTGGTGGGCCTCGGCGTACTGCTTCTCCCACTTCTCGCGCTGGGTCTCGTAGCCCTCGAGCCACTCGTTGGTCTCGGGGTCGAAGCCCTCGGGGTACTTGTAGTTGCCCTGCTCGTCGTACTCCGCGGCCATGCCGTAGAGGGTCGGGTCGAACTCGGTGACGGGCGCGCTGTCGTCGTTGGCCTGCTTGAGGGACAACGAGATCCGGCGACGCTCGAGGTCGATGTCGATGACCTTGACGAAGATGTCGGACCCGACGGTGACGACCTGCTCCGGCAGCTCCACGTGGCGCTCGGCCAGCTCGGAGATGTGGACCAGACCCTCGATGCCGTCGTCGACGCGCACGAACGCACCGAACGGGACGAGCTTGGTGACCTTGCCCGGGACGACCTGACCGATCGCGTGGGTCCGGGCGAAGTGCTGCCACGGGTCCTCCTGGGTCGCCTTCAGCGACAGGGAGACACGCTCGCGGTCCATGTCGACGTCGAGCACCTCGACGGTGACCTCCTGGCCCACCTCGACAACCTCGGACGGGTGGTCGATGTGCTTCCAGGACAGCTCGGACACGTGCACCAGGCCGTCGACGCCGCCGAGGTCCACGAACGCACCGAAGTTGACGATCGAGGACACGACGCCAGAGCGGACCTGCCCCTTCTGGAGCTCCTTGAGGAACGTCGTGCGCACCTCAGACTGGGTCTGCTCGAGCCAGGCACGGCGCGACAGGACCACGTTGTTGCGGTTCTTGTCGAGCTCGATGATCTTGGCCTCGATCTCCTTGCCCACGTAGGGCTGGAGGTCGCGCACGCGCCGCATCTCCACGAGGGAGGCGGGCAGGAAGCCACGCAGGCCGATGTCGAGGATGAGACCACCCTTGACGACCTCGATGACGGTGCCGGTGACGACGCCGTCCTCCTCCTTGATCTTCTCGATCGTGCCCCAGGCGCGCTCGTACTGGGCGCGCTTCTTGGACAGGATCAGGCGGCCTTCCTTGTCCTCCTTCTGGAGGACCAGGGCCTCGACCTCGTCGCCGACGCTGACGACCTCAGAGGGGTCGACGTCGTGCTTGATCGACAGCTCACGCGAGGGGATGACACCCTCGGTCTTGTAGCCGATGTCGAGCAGGACCTCGTCCCGGTCGACCTTGACGATGACACCTTCGACGATGTCGCCGTCGTTGAAGTCCTTGATGGTCGCGTCGATCGCGGCAAGGAGGTCTTCCTCAGAGCCAATGTCGTTGATGGCAACCTGAGGGGCGGTCTTTTCGACCGTGCTGGCAGTCATGTAGTAGGAACTCCGATGGTGGACATGAATAGTTGGGTTTACGAGTACAGCGTGTGTGAGCACACGGATGTGCCCCACCACCCTACCGATGGTGTCCCCGCAGGGTCAAAATGCAGCACCCGACGACGGAGCACGGGAAGGGTATGCCGGTGAGCGAGTCCGCGCAGGTCAGCCGCAGGGCGGCGGGCACCCAGGAGACCGCCACCGCGAACCGCTCCTGGTGGGACGCGGAGGCACGGGACTACTACGCCGAGCACGGCTCGTTCCTCGGCGACTCGGAGCTCGTGTGGGGTCCCGAGGGGTGGCGCGAGTCGGAGCTGAGGCTGCTGGGCGACGTCAGCGGCGCCCAGGTGCTGGAGATCGGTGCAGGAGCGGGACAGTGCGCCCGATGGGTCGCCGGGCAGGGGGCGACGGTGGTGGCCACCGACCTCTCGGCGGGAATGCTGCGCCAAGGCGTCGACCTCAACCTGAGGGTCACCCCGCCGGACCGTCCGGTGCCCCTCGCCCAGTGCGACGCCCTGGCCCTCCCCTTCGGCGACGAGTCGTTCGACGTCGTCTTCACGGCATACGGAGCGGTGCCCTTCGTCGCGGACACCGCGGCCCTGATGCGCGAGGCCGCCCGCGTCCTTCGCCCGGGCGGGCGCTTCGTGTTCTCCACCACCCACCCGTTCCGATGGGCGTTCGCCGACGACCCCGGCCCGGACGGTCTCACCGTGCGTCAGTCGTACTTCGACCGCACCCCCTACGTCGAGGCCGACTCCGACGGCGAGGCGAGCTATGTCGAGCACCACCGCACCCTGGGCGACCGGGTCCGCGAGCTCACCGGTGCCGGCCTGGTCCTGCGCGACCTGGTCGAGCCCGAGTGGCCCGACCGCAACCAGGCCTCGTGGGGCGGCTGGTCGCCCTTGCGTGG
>NZ_DASYGF010000049.1:0-31176 GCF_036000045.1 Pedococcus sp. | reverse complement strand
GGTGTCGAGCTCGGCGAAAACGTCGTCCAGCAGCAGCACCGGGTCGTCACCGAGGTCGTGGCGCAGCAGCTGGTATGCCGCGAGCTTGAGTCCCAGCGCGAACGACCAGCTCTCGCCGTGGCTGGCATAGCCTTTGGCCGGCAGCTCGCCGAGGGAGAGCACGAGGTCGTCGCGATGCGGCCCCGCCAGGGACACGCCCCGCTCGACCTCCCGCTCGCGCACCTCGGCCAGGGTGGCCAACAGCTCCTCGCGCAGCTCCGCCGGCTCGGGCACCTCGCCCAGGGTGATGCGCCCGGCCGCCTCCTCGCGCAGCGAGCTGCGGTAGGAGAGTCGCGCGTCGGACTGCCCGGCGCTGACCTCGTCGTACGCCTTGGTGAGATATGGGCCGAGGTCGCGCAGCAGCCGCAGCCGGGCATAGAGCAGCTGCGACCCGACGGTCGCGAGGTGGTCGTTCCACACCTCGAGGGTGTGCAGGGCTGAGGCGCGCGCGTCGTCGCCCGGCTCGTCCTGGGGCCGAGGACGGTGGCGGGCACCCCTGCGCAGCACCGGCTGAGCGGACTTCAGCAGGGCGTTGCGCTGGCGCAGGATCTTGTCGTAGTCACCGCGCACGCCGGCCCAGCGGGGCTGCCGCGAGACCAGCAGGTCGTCCACGAAGCGCCGTCGCTCGGACGGGTCACCCTTGACCAGAGCCAGGTCCTCGGGCGCGAACAGCACCGTGCGCAGCGTGCCGAGCACCTCCCGCGGGCGGGTGACCGGCGATCGTCCGAGCCGGGCCCGGTTGGCGCGGCCCGGGTTGAGCTCGAGCTCCACGAGGGTCTCGCGGCCCTCGCGCACCACGGCGCCACGGACCACCGCCTGGTCGGCGCCGAAACGCACCAGGGGCTGGTCCGTGGCGACCCGGTGGCTGGAGAGCGTGGCCAGGTAGTGGATCGCCTCGACCAGGTTGGTCTTGCCCTGGCCGTTCATCCCGACCAGCGTGGTGATGCCGGGTTCGAGCGGCAGCTCGGCAGCGGCGTAGCTGCGGAAGTCGGCGACGGTCAGGTGACGGACGTGCACGGGCCCCCGATCAGGACCGGTCGGGGGTCAGCGCGCCGCGCGCTTGCGACCCGACCCGCCGGTCGCACCCGTGCCGGAGGAGGGACCCGCGGCCGCGGCCTTGCGGCCCTTGGCCGCCGCCTTGCGCGGGCCCGGGGGCTGCTCCTTGGGCTCGACCTTGGCCTCGACATGCTTCTCGTGCTTGGGCGCGCCCTGGTTGCGCAGCTCCTCGCCCTCGGCCACCGTCATCACCTGGTGGCCGCCGAAGCCACCGCGCAGCGCCGCGACGGCCTGCATGGTCGGCGACTCCTTCTGGCGGGAGGCGAAGCGCGCGAACAGCGAGGCGGAGATGACCGGCATCGGCACGGAGTTGGCAATGGCCTCCTCGACCGTCCAACGGCCCTCGCCCGAGTCGACGGTGTAACCAGAGACGTCGTCCAGGTGGGGGTTCTTGTCGAGCGCGTCCACCAGTAGGTCGAGCAGCCAGGACCGCACGACGGTGCCACGGGTCCACGCCTTGAACGCGCCGGGGACGTCGGTGACGATGTCCTTGGCCTCGAGCAGCTCGTAGCCCTCGGCATACGCAGCCATCAGGCCGTACTCGATGCCGTTGTGCACCATCTTGGCGTAGTGGCCCGCGCCGACCTTGCCGGCGTGGACGAAGCCCTCGTCGCGGGGACCCTCGGGGCGCAGGGCGTCGAAGATCGGCATGGCCTTCTTGACGTTGGCCGCGGAGCCGCCGACCATCAGGCCGTAGCCGTTCTCGAGACCCCAGATGCCGCCGGAGACACCGCAGTCGAGGTAGCCGATGCCCTTGGCCTTGAGGAGCTTCTCGTTCTCGAAGTCGTCGGTGAACCGGCTGTTGCCGCCGTCGATCACCAGGTCGCCCTTGTCGAGCAGGTCGGCGAGCTTCTCGACCGTCTCACGCGTGGGCCCACCGGAGGGCACCATGACCCACACGGTGCGGGGAGCGTCGAGCGCCTTGACCAGGGCCGCCATGCTCTTGACGTCGGAGACCTCGGCGTTGCGATCGAAGCCGACCACCTCGTGACCCGCGCGGCGCAGGCGCTCGCGCATGTTGCCGCCCATCTTCCCGAGACCGATCAGACCGAGCTGCATGAGAGGTGCCCTTCTGTGTCGAGGCGGCTGCACTGAGGTGCAGCCGGAGTGGGTGCGGCGCGCGCCGCGGCAGACGAGCCCGCCGTCGCGTGCTCAGGCTACGCCCGGGTGTGGTCAGCTCGCGAAGCGAACGGGCATGAGCACGTAGCGGTACGAGGTGTCGGCCTCGCCGTCCTCCTTGTCCTGGCCGGACAGCACCGCAGGCCGCGACGGCTGGGTGAACGACAGCCGGGAGTACTCGGTGCCGACCGCGCCCAGGCCGTCGAGCAGGAACTGCGGGTTGAAGGCGATCTCCATCTCGGGACCGGTCAGGCTGGCCTCGACGGCCTCGGAGGCCTGCGCGTCGTCACCGGTGCCGGCCTCGATCGCGACCTGGCCGTCGGTGAACCGCAGCCGCACCGGGGTGTTGCGCTCGGCGACCAGCGCCACGCGCTTGACGGCCTCGACGAGCTCGGCGGTCTTGATGACCGACTCGGTGTCGACCGTGGTGGGGAAGATCGAGGTGACCTTGGGGTACTCGCCGTCGAGCAGGCGCGTGGTCGTGCGGCGCTGGCCGGCCTCGAACCCCACGAGCCCCTCGCCACCGGCCGAGGAACCCAACGCCACCTCGACCGTGCCGGAGGCGCCGAGCGCCTTGGCGGTGTCGGACAGCGTGCGGGCCGGGATGAGCGCCACGTGGGAGGCGTCGATCGCCTCGGGGTTCCAGGTCAGCTCGCGCATCGCCAGGCGGTAGCGGTCGGTGGCCAGCAGGGTCATCTTCTCACCGTCGATCTCGACCCGGACGCCAGTGAGGATCGGCAGCGTGTCACCGCGGTCGGCGGCGATGGAGACCTGGGCGACGGCCTGGGTGAACACGTCACCGGCCACCGTGCCGCTCGGAGCGGGCGCGGTGGGCAGCGTCGGGTAGTCGTCGGCGGGCATCTGCATCAGGCTGAACCGCGACGAACCACACGTGACCGAGACCTTGTTGCCGTCGGTGGAGACGTCGACCGGGCGCGAGGGCAGGTTGCGCGAGATGTCGGCGAGCAGCCGACCGAGGACCAGGACCGTGCCGGCCTCGGCCACGTCGGCGGGGACGGTGATCTTGGCGGAGACCTCGTAGTCGAAGGCCGACAGCGTCAGCGAGCCCTCGTCGTTCGCCTCGATGAGCAGGCCGGCCAGGACGGGGACCGGGGGGCGGGCCGGCAGGCCACGAGCCACCCACGTCACGGCGTCGGCGAGCACCTCACGTTCGACCCGGAACTTCACCGTCACTACCTGCCCTTCGCGTGCGGCGTCGCCGCGGTCAAACCTCAAGAATGTGATTGCGGACTGACCCTAGTGCTCGCACCCCGGTGGGCCAACCCGGATCGAGCAATCCCGTTCTGGTTGTCGTTTGGACGCCGTTGGGGTTGCCGTTCGAGCAGTAGGTACTCGGGGCGGGACTCTGAGTTGATGGATCTCGTCGTTGTCATAGGGGATGTGGATCATGGGGACAACCCGCGTCAGTGCAGGTCAGACGCGCAACAACCCTGTGTATGCCGCGTGGACGCGGCGGCGCACAAGCTGGCTTGGGGTGTGGACGAGCGGGTTGTCCCCACAGGGTCTCCACACGGCATACGGGCTCCGTCCCCACCTGCGGCGGCAGCGTGCACGGGTTCTGCACGGGTTATCCACAGAGGCAGTTCGCCACATCCTCCGTTCGGAGGATGGTCAAAGCCGGTCATGGTCTACCCACAGAGTTGTCCACAGGTGTGGATCATGTCGAAGTTGCCGTGAATGTCGCCTTTTTGTGTGGCCATCGGCCCTCTGACCAGCGCGAAGGCACCCGAGTTCGCCAAGGTGACGAAACGGTGAAGACGAAAGCACACCTGTGGACAAAGGTGTGGACGGACCTCAGCGAGACTGCTGCTTGATCCGGTTGGTCAGCTCGGTGACCTGGTTGTAGATGGCGCGACGCTCGGCCATCAACTGCCGGATCTTCTTGTCGGCGTGCATCACCGTGGTGTGGTCGCGGCCGCCGAACTGCTGCCCGATCTTGGGCAGGGACAGGTCGGTCAGCTCGCGGCACAGGTACATCGCGATCTGGCGGGCCGTCACGAGCACTCTCGACCTGGAGGAGCCACAGAGGTCCTCGATGGTCAACCCGAAGTAGGCGGCAGTCTGGGCCATGATCGTCGCGCTGGTGATCTGGGAGCCCTGCTCGTTGGGGATGAGGTCCTTGAGCACGATCTCGGCCAGGCCCATGTCGACGCTCTGCCGGTTGAGACTGGCGAACGCGGTCACGCGGATCAGGGCGCCCTCGAGCTCGCGGATGTTGGTCGAGATCCGGCTCGCGATGAACTCGAGGACCTCGTCGGGCGCGCTCATGCGCTCCTGGATGGCCTTCTTGCGCAGGATGGCGATGCGGGTCTCGAGGTCGGGCGGCTGGACGTCGGTGAGCAGGCCCCACTCGAACCGGCTGCGCATGCGCTCCTCGAAGCCGCTGAGCAGCTTGGGGGGCAGGTCAGAGGTGATGACGACCTGCTTGTTCGCGTTGTGCAGGGTGTTGAAGGTGTGGAAGAACTCTTCCTGCGTCTGCACTTTGCCCTGGAGGAACTGGATGTCGTCGATGAGCAGGACGTCGACGTCGCGGTAGCGCCGCTGGAAGTTCGAGGCCTTGTCGTCGCGGATGCTGTTGATGAAGTCGTTGGTGAACTCCTCCGAGTTCACGTAGCGCACCTTGACGTGGGGGTAGAGGTTGCGCGCGTAGTGCCCGATGGCATGCAGCAGGTGGGTCTTGCCCAGCCCGGACTCGCCATAGACGAACAGCGGGTTGTACGCCTTGGCCGGCGCCTCGGCCACGGCGACCGCGGCCGCGTGGGCGAACCGGTTGCTCGCGCCGATGACGAAGGTGTCGAAGGTGTACTTCGGGTTGAGCCGAGTCGCCGACTCCTCGGACACCATGGCGATCTCGTCGCGGGGCCGGCGGTGGCTGTCGCTCGGCGCCATCAGGGGGTAGACGTTGTCCGGCTGGGCCGAGGCCATCGGCTCGTCGAAGGTGGTGTCGTCCTCGTCGGCCGTCCTGCCCACGGTGTCCTCGGAGCCGTGGCCCTCCTCCAGCGAGGGGTCCACCGTCACGGCCAGGTGGACGGCGATGCCGAGCTGGGAGGACAGCGCCTGCGTCACCTGCTCGCGCACCCGGGTCTCGACGACGTCCTTGGTGTAGTCGTTGGGCACCTTGACCAGCGCGGTGCCGTCGAGGAGGCCGGAGAACCTGGCGAGGGTCAGGAACGCCCGCTCGCGAGCAGGCAGTCCATCAGCGTCGAGAGTGGAGATGGTGTTCTGCCAGATCTGAGCGAAGTCCAGATCTGGATCACTCACTGGTCCCACATCCCTTTCGACGGTGGTCGCTTCTACCCTGTCTTCGGGTCATGGTGCTGTGTCCACACACTTATCCACAACCTGTGGGTGAAGTGGGAGGACGAGGACGGACGTTAACAACTCCGACGTGTGACCGGCAACCTGAACGGCAGAAAAAGGCCGGGTAACGGCGACAATATCGCGAGGTGCCCGGCGTGTCCCGTCCGGATCGGAAAGACGTGGTGCTAAGGGCCGTACCCGGGGACGCGCGCGCTGGTTTGACCGTCCGCCGCGTGCTCGCGTACCGTGGACGCGGCCTGTCGGCCGTTTTCGCATGCCCGTGACCACGCACCCAGCGGTCCTCCCGGACCACCGGCTGCACGCGGGTTTCCGATTGCGGCCGAGGCACAGCACCAGCCCCGATCAGCATGGATCAGCCAGAGCAGCCCAGCTCAGCACCCTCAGGCGATGCCTGACAGTTACGGAGAACCAACGTGAGCAAGCGTACTTTCCAGCCGAACAACCGTCGCCGCGCCAAGGTCCACGGCTTCCGTCTGCGGATGCGGACCCGCGCGGGCCGTGCGATTCTCTCGGCTCGCCGCCGTAAGGGTCGCTCCGAGCTGTCAGCCTGAGGCTCGGTCCGTGCTGCCCGCCGGGCACCGGCTGCGCGCGAGCGCGGACTTCTCGGCGGCTGTGCGCGGTGCGAACGGTCAGGCCGGCGGCGGTCGAGCAGGTGCCGGGGGCGCGTCCCGCGCACTGCGGGTCGGCTCCACCCTCCTGGTCCTCCACCTCAACGCGACCGACGCGCGCTCGGGTCTCCCGGCGCGGGTCGGTTTTGTTGTCTCCAAGGCCCTTGGTGGCGCCGTCGTGCGCAACCGCACCAAGCGGCGTCTGCGCGCCCTGATGGCCGCTCGTCTCGACCGGCTGCCTGCCGGGACCGATGTCGTCGTCCGCGCGAGCTCCGTTGCGGCCCACGCGGACTCACGCGAGCTCGGCGCCGAGCTGGACGGCTTGCTCAGCCGCGGCCTGGCCCGCCTGGCCCAGCGCAGCCAGCCCTCTTCACCGACGGACGCGCAGTCATGAGCCGGGGCGTGGTGCACACCGTGCAACGGGTGCTGGCGGCGCCGCTCATCGGGATGATCGTCTTCTACCAGCGGGTCATCTCTCCGATGACGCCCCCGACGTGCCGGTACTACCCCTCCTGCTCGGCCTACGCCCTGACGGCGATCCAACGGTTCGGACCGTTCAAGGGAACCTGGCTGGCCGTCAAACGGTTGGTCAGATGCCACCCGTGGACGGCTGGGGGCGTGGACCACGTGCCCGCGGCGCCGCTCGACCGACAGGCGCCCCCCGCTCCCGCGCCACCGACCCACGCCGCGCGCTAGCGGCGCAGAACCAGACCTGCCGGCGGCGCGGCATACCCGCAGCGCAGCCGGAACCACCGGTGGACCGTCACCTCGGCGCTCCACCACCAGATTGAGGACGAGATGCAGTTCTACACATCGCTGATCTACCCGTTCGAATGGATCGTCTCGTGGATCCTCTACGGGTGGCACACGCTGTTCACCGCGATCGGGATCCCCTCCGGGTCGGGGGTGGCGTGGGTCCTGTCGATCGTCGGCCTGGTCGTCGTCATGCGAGGCGCGATGATCCCGCTGTTCGTGCGGCAGATCCACGCGTCGCGCCGGATGCAGCTGATCCAGCCGGAGATGCAGAAGATCCAGGCGAAGTACAAGAACAAGAAGGACCCCGAGTCCCGCCAGGCCATGACCCAGGAGACCATGGACCTGTACAAGCGGACGGGGACCAACCCGTTCAGCTCGTGCATGCCGATCCTGGTGCAGTCGCCGTTCTTCTTCGGCCTGTTCCGCGTGCTCAACGGCCTCAAGGACATCGGCTCGGGCAAGACGCATCCGATCGGCCCCATCTCCCGCACCCTGGCGGCCCAGGCCGAGGGCTCGACGCTCTTCGGTGCGCAGCTGTCCGACAAGTTCATCGGAGCGCACAGCCTGACCGTGCAGATCGTGACGATCCTGCTCATCGTGCTCATGTCGGCCAGCACCTTCACCACCCAGCGGCAGCTGATGATGAAGAACATGCCGGCCTCGGCGCTGGACAACCCCTTCGCCAAGCAGCAGAAGATGCTCCTCTACGCGATGCCGCTGTTCTTCGCGATCTCGGGCGTGAACTTCCCGATCGGCGTCCTGCTCTACTGGCTCACGACCAACGTGTGGTCCATGTGTCAGCAGTTCTACGTCATTCGCCGTATGCCGGCGCCGGGCTCGCCCGCTGAGAAGGCCATGCAGGAGCGTCACGCCAAGCGGGGCAAAACGGTCAAGGCGTTCACCGTCAAGGGACTCGACAAGGACGCCGACGTCGCGGACGGAGTGCCCGCCGAACCGACCAAGCCGGTGAGTGGCCAGCGGCAGCAGCCCAGCCGTAACAAGAAGCGCAAGCCCAACCAGGGCAAGGCCGCGCAGCCCGCGAGCCCCATCACCGAGAACACGCCGCAGACCAAGAACTGAGAGCTATCACCATGAGCGAACAGCACCACACCGCAGTGGAGACCACCCCGGCGCTGGATGACACCTCGGGCGACCGAGCGGTGATCGACGCGAGCACGGCCAGCACGGCCAGCAATGGCGAGCAGAGCGAGCACCCGGTGGCGGAGTCGACCCGCCCCGCCCGTTCGGGCAAGGTCGCGGACCTCGAGCGCGAGGGTGAGGTCGCGGCGGACTTCCTCGAGACGCTGCTGGACATCGCCGACCTCGACGGCGACATCGACGTCGACATCGAGGGCGATCGCGCAGCCGTCTCCATCGTCGACTCCGAGGACGGCCGCGTGCCGCGCCGCCTGATCGGCACCAATGGCGTTGTGCTCGAAGCCATCCAGGAGCTGACCCGCCTCGCGGTCCAGGCCGCCACTGGTGAGCGCAGCCGGCTCATGCTCGACGTCGCGGGCCACCGGGCCGAGCGTCGCGCCGCTCTGGTCGAGATCGCCCGGTCGGCCATCGAGACCGTCAAGGCGACCGGTCATGAGACCTCACTGGAGCCGATGACCGCCTTCGAGCGCAAGGTCGTCCACGACGAGGTCCTGGCCGCTGGCTTGGCCTCCGAGTCGGACGGTGTCGAGCCGAAGCGCCACGTCGTCGTGCTGCCGGCCTGATCGCCGTTTCACGTGAAACCTCGCGCATGACGCAGCCTCCACACGATCCAGATCTCCACCACGACGGGCGCGGGACCGGCCAGACCGGACCCGCGCCCGTCGCGGCATCACCCCCCGCCCCGAGCACGCTGACAGCCCCTCCGCCGGCCCCGCTGTCGGCGGCGAGGGTCTTCGGGCCACGGCTGCCGGTGGCCGAGGCGTTCGTCGCGATCCTCGCAGACACGGGTGTGTCCCACGGACTGATCGGTCCTCGTGAGGTGCCGATCCTCTGGGAGCGACACGTCCTCAACTGCGCCGTGGTGAACGAGGCGTTCCCGGAGGCCGCCGAGATCGTCGATGTCGGCTCCGGCGCGGGTCTGCCCGGCCTGGCCCTGGCGATCGCCCGTCCCGACCTGCACGTCCATCTTGTCGAGCCGATGCTGCGTCGCACCACCTGGCTGTCGGACACCATCAGCGCGCTGGGTCTGGACCGGGTCGAGGTCCACCGGGGCCGCGCGGAGGAGTTCCACGGCCGCCTGGCGGTGCCCTATGCCACGGCCCGGGCCGTCGCCCGGATCGACAAGCTGGCCCGGTGGACGTTCCCCCTCTTGAAGGACGGGGGCACGCTGGTGGCACTGAAGGGGTCTCAGGCCGCCGAAGAGCTGGCCGCCGAGGAGCCCGTGCTGCGCCGCCTCGGCCTGGTTGACGCTCAGGTCCGCAGTTACGGCGCCCAAGAGCTCGAGGTGCCGACTGTGACGTTGGAGCTGACTGTCGGCGCTCGACCTGCTGGTCGGCGCACGTCCAAGGGAACCACCAAGGCGAAGTCTGGGCGCCGTCGCGCGTGACGCGCTGTTCCAGTGACGGACCTGCCTCCCCGGTTAGGACCTGATCCCGCCGTAGGGTTGGATGATGCCCATGGGTGACGAGGTGACCGGGTGACGATGGCAGCACTCCAGATCGACCGGGGCCTCGGGTGGCCCCGGCTCCCCAGCCACCCAAGCAGTGCGCCCATCGGCTGGCCCCTGGCCGCGGGCATCCCGAGCTCGACCGAGGAGCCCGGCACCGACTCTGCCGCGACTGGGAGGCCAGAGGGCCATGCGGCCCCGGTTTCACGTGAAACGACAGACGTCGCCTCGATGGTGTCCGCCGCAGAGGCGGCCCAGTCCGGCGTGAATGACCTGGTTTCACGTGAAACGCGCGAACGGGAAGAGCTGGCGGAGTCCCTTCCCACTGGCGACGACCAGACGCCTCTGGCGCAGGCAGTCGCGCAGGACGCCCGCAAACGCATCGCGCTGACCGGGCGGGTCTTCCCCAAGCCTGCGGCGACCCGCGTTCTGACCGTGGCGAACCAGAAGGGAGGTGTCGGGAAGACCACGACAACCGTGAATGTCGCCGCCGCCCTCGCTCAGGCGGGACTGACCGTGCTGGTCATCGACATCGACCCGCAGGGCAACGCCAGCACGGCGCTGGGGATCGAGCATCACGCCGAAGTCACCAGCATCTATGACGTGCTGGTCGACGGCGTGCCGATCGCCGACGTGGTGCAGGAGTGCCCCGACCTTCCCGGTCTGTGGTGCGCGCCGGCCACCATCGACCTCGCGGGTGCCGAGATCGAGCTCGTCTCGCTCGTCGCCCGGGAGACCCGCCTGCAGAGGGCCATCGCGGCATACCTCGAGGGTGCGGCCACGCACGGCAAGCCGGTCCCCGACTACGTCCTTATCGACTGCCCACCCAGCCTCGGCCTGCTCACTGTGAACGCGTTCGTGGCCGCGCAGGAAGTGTTCATCCCCATCCAGTGCGAGTACTACGCACTCGAGGGACTGTCCCAGCTGCTCAAGAACATCGAGCTGATCCGCTCCCACCTCAACCCGACGCTGCACGTCTCCACCATCCTGTTGACGATGTATGACGGGCGTACCCGCCTCTCTGCCCAGGTCGCGGACGAGGTGCGCGCGCACTTCCCAGAGCAGGTGCTCCGCAACACCGTGCCGCGCTCGGTCCGCATCTCCGAGGCGCCCAGCCACGGCCAGACCGTGATGACGTACGACCCCAACTCCAGCGGTGCGCTGTCGTATCTCGGGGCTGCCGCCGAGCTCGCCGATCGCGGGGCTGCACTCGCCCCTGCGAAGAACTGACAAAGGAACCCGTATGAGTGAGAAGCGTCGTGCTCTCGGCCGAGGCCTGGGCGCCCTGATCCCCAACGCCCCGACGTCACCGGCCACGAGCCGGCCGGTCGACGTGTTCTTTCGCGACCAGCAGCCCACCGACGGCGCCCAGGTGCAGCCGGCGGTGGACGGCGGGAGCGCCGGCGTGGACGGTGCCGGGGGTGCGGACGGAGCCGTCCTGTCGACGGCCGAGCCGACGCAGGCCACGAGCGAGTGGCGCCCGGCCGGGATGAACGACGGCGACCACGAGGGCGATGGGGAGGAGGCCGTGGTCACCGGTGGCTCCGCCAACGGATCCAACGATGGTCAGGGTCTGGCTCCGGTCCCGGGTGTGTCCTATGGCGAGCTCCCGGTCGGTGCGATCCGGCCCAACCCGCGACAGCCACGGTCGGTGTTCGACGAGGACGACATGGCCGAGCTGGTGCACTCGATCCGTGAGATCGGAGTGCTCCAACCCATCGTCGTACGGCCCATTCCTGCAGGTCAGAGCGATGTGGCCGACGGTGTGGCCTACGAGCTCATCATGGGTGAGCGACGTTGGCGTGCCTCGCAGGAGGCCGGCAAGGAGACCGTGCCGGCCATCGTCAAGGAGACCGACGACGACGACCTGTTGCGCGACGCGCTCCTGGAGAACCTCCATCGCAGTGAGCTGAACGCGCTCGAGGAGGCTGCGGCCTACCAGCAGCTGCTCGAGGACTTCGGGTGCACCCACGACGAGCTGGCCGCACGTATCGGGCGCTCGCGTCCCCAGATCTCCAACACCCTGCGGTTGCTGCGGCTGCCCCCGATCGTGGCGCGCCGGGTCGCCGCCGGCGTCCTGTCGGCCGGCCACGCTCGCGCGCTTCTGGCCCTGGACGACGCCGCGGCCATGGAGCGCCTGGCCCAGCGCATCGTCGCCGAGGGGCTCAGCGTGCGCAGCGTCGAGGAGATCGTGGCCCTCGGCGGTGACCAGGAGAAGGCCACTCGTCGCCGTCCGCGGGCGGGCGGCCGCCACCCCCAGCTCGACGACCTGGCCGCGCGGCTGTCAGACCGGTTCGACACGCGCGTCAACATCGCGCTGGGGCAGCGCAAGGGCAAGCTGACCGTGGAGTTCGCCTCGGTGGAGGACCTCCACCGCATCGTCGACCTGCTCGGGGTGGACGCCAAGAGCTAGCGCCGGGAGACGCCCGCAGCACGACGGCAGCGCGCAGATCGGCGCGGACAGGCCCTCAGCCGTGCTGGGCGAGGAACGCGCGCAGGTCGCCGAGGCGCAGGACGCCCGTGGTGGCGGTGTCGTCGTCGCCCAGATAGAGCCGCTGGAGGGCGATGAGCACGGCTTCGGCGATGGTGTCGCGGAACGACGGCTCCGCCAGGCGCTGAGCGTCGCTGGGATGGGTGAGATAGCCGGTCTCGACGCGGACGGCGGGCATCCGGGTCTGCTGCAGCAGCGTCCAGGACCGTCCGTGCGAGCGACAGTTGGGCAAGCCCGTGCGGGCCACGAGCTCTCGCAGCAGCAGGTCGGCGAAGTGCTCACCGACCGCTGACCAGGAGGTTCGCCGGTCGCGCCCGAAGAAGAAGGTGGCCACTCCGCTCGCGTCCGCTGCGTCGTGGGAGTCGCAGTGCAGCGAGATGACCAGGTCAGCACCGGCGGCGTTGGCGATCGCGGCCCGCTCGTCCTCGGTCGGACAGGTGGTCTCGGTGCGCGTGTAGACCACGGAGACGCCGATAGCCGTCAGCCGGCCCTCGATGCGTCGAGCGAGGTCCATCACCAGGGAGGACTCGACCAGGCCGTTGGCCGTGGCGCCGGTGTTGTCGCCGCCGTGCCCGGGATCGAGCACGACTGTGCGGCCGCTGAGGTTGTGCCCGGAGCGGCGCACCTGCTCCCGCTCGCGCAGGGTGGTGGCCGAGCCGCCGGAGACCGACCGGCGCAGGTCCTCGAAGGCGCGCAGCGTCTCAGGACCCACCGACCCGTCCCCAGGCAGGCCGTAGGACCGCTGGAAGGCTCGCACCGCGCGCTCGGTCTGAGGGCCGAAGCGGCCGTCGACGCGACCCGCGCCGAAGCCGAGGGTGTTCAGACGCTCCTGGAGGGCCACGACGTCCTCGCCGCCGAGCAGGTGGCCGGGGGTGTACAGCAGGATCCGGTCGCCCAACGCCCATCTGGCGCCGTCGATCGCGGAGAAGGTCTCGACCCCCACGACCCCGTCGACGATGAGCCCCCTGTGCTGCTGGAACGCTCGCACCGCCCGCTCCAGCTGCTCGTCGAACACGTCGGCGGCGACCTCGGGGCCGACCAAGCCGCGCAGCTCGGGCAGCTCGTCCTGCGGCAGTGCTGCCAGCCGGGCACGAACGTCGGCTACGGCGGAGCCCCGGCTTCCGAGACCGAGCAGGCCCTGTTTGCTGTCGGACAACGGGGCCTCCTTCAGGAGCGTCGGTGGGACGTTGCTGCAGGTCAAGGCAGCATGGGCAGGGCGGCGGGGGCCCGGACGAGACCAGAGACGTCCGAGCCTAGGTCAGACCGGGATCAAGGACCAACCGAGCACAGAGCGGCGGCGGGCAGGCCAGCGCCGGCCGGACCGCGGGGTCCGGCCGGCGCCTGCCGGCGAGAGGGGACGCTCAGCCGAGGTAGTCGGCGAGCTCGCGGACCAGCTTGGGCTTGGGCATGGCGCCGACGAGCGTCTTGACGACCTCGCCGCCGACATAGACATTGAGCGTCGGGATGCCGGTGATGCCGTAACGGCTGCTGACCTGCAGGTTCTCGTCGGTGTTGAGCTTGACGATGTCGATCTTGTCGGCGTGCTGGACGGCGAGCTCCTCGAGCACCGGGGCGACGGCGCGGCACGGCCCGCACCACGGTGCCCAGAAGTCCACGAGGACCGGCTTGTCGTTCTGCAGGACGTCGGCCTCGAAGGTGGCGTCGGTCGTGTCCTTGATGGCTCCCACTGGGGGCTCCTTTCGGTGGTGCGGTGGAGGGGATCGGTATGCCGTGGGCTCAGGATCGCAGCCCGCGGTGACAGGGGTCGGCCCGAAGGCCGGGTCAGGCGTCGGCCTGGCTCATCGGGCGAGCGCGGGCTCGTCGATCAGGGCCGCGTCGGGCGCAGGCATCCCGGCGTGCTGGCGGTCGGCGAGGAACCGCTCGGCGTCCAGCGCTGCGGCGCACCCCGAGCCCGCAGCGGTGATCGCCTGGCGGTAGGTGTGGTCCACGAGGTCACCGGCCGCGAACACGCCCTGGACGTTGGTGCGCGAGGTGCGGCCCTGGACCAGGACGTAGCCCTCGTCATCCAGGTCCACGACGTCCTTGACGAGCTCGTTGCGCGGGTCGTGGCCGATGGCGACGAACAGGCCGGTCACGGGCAGCTCGCGCGTCTCGCCGGTCACGGTGTCGCGCAAGGTCACGCCGGTGAGCTTGGCGTCACCGTGGATGGCCGCCACCTCGGAGTTCCAGGCGAACCGGATCTTGTCGTTGCTCATGGCCCGCTCGGCCATGATCTTGGACGCGCGCAGCTCGTCGCGGCGGTGCACGATCGTCACGGACCGGGCGAACTTGGTCAGGAACGTCGCCTCCTCGACCGCGGAGTCGCCGCCGCCCACGACGGCGATGTCCTGGTCACGGAAGAAGAAGCCGTCGCAGGTGGCGCACCACGAGACGCCGTGGCCCGAGAGTCGTTTCTCGTCGGGCAGGCCGAGCTCGCGGTAGGCGGAGCCCATCGCCAGGATCACGGCATACGCACGGTAGGTCGTGCCCTCGGCGTCGACCACGGTCTTGACGTCGCCGTCGAGGCTGACCGACTCGACGTCGTCGGTGACGATGTCGGCGCCGAACCGCTCGGCCTGGGCGCGCATGTTCTCCATGAGCTCGGGGCCCATGATGCCGTCGCGGAAGCCGGGGAAGTTCTCGACCTCGGTGGTGTTCATGAGCGCGCCGCCGGCCGTGACGGCACCCTCGAAGAGCAGGGGAGCGAGGTTGGCGCGCGCCGCGTAGACGGCTGCGGTGTAGCCGGCGGGGCCGGAGCCGATGATGATCAGGTTGCGGATCTCTTCGGAGACGGTGGTGCTCACGCGGCTACAGCCCCTTGTGGTCGAAGCGGTGGTGCACCGCTACATACGGTGCTGGTTGCTGCAACCGATCGTAGGGCCTGATTGTTCCGGACACGTGCCCGCCGGGCCGCTCATCCGACATGCAAAGGACCGGCCAGCACGGCGCCCGCTCCGCTGGTGCAGCGGCGGTCGACGGCATACGCGATCTGTGCGGTGACCGTGTGCACCATGACCACCACGGCTGACCGACCGTCGAAGCTGGCCACGTCGGCGCTGACCTGGGCCGCAGGGTCCAGCCGCAGCATGGCCAGGCAGGGGGCCAGCCCTCGGGGGGTGGCCGCCGGCCCCATGGCCGGCGACTCGGCCGCCAGGGGAGCCAGCGGGGTGCCGGGGTGGGCCAAGAACGCGCGGACCTGCTGGGGGAAGGCGCCCCGCGTGTATGCCGTGCCGCTTGCGTAGATGCGCGGCGCCGCCAAGGTGCCGGCGACGGACCCTCCACCCTGGCCGACCGCCGCACTGGAGGGCGCGCCGGGCGGCGTCCGAAGACTGGCGGCCGACCCGGCGGAGACCTGGCTTCCGTGCTGCATCGGCGACAGTGACGCGAGCCAGCTCGCCGGGCCGCTCGAGAGCAGGGCGGGCAGCGCGACCACGGCGATGGCCGCCGCGGCTGCGGCGAGCCCGAGGCGCTGCCAGCGGAGGCGTCGGCGGCTCTCGATCGCGATGACCGGCGTACCCGCACGGGCTTCTTGCTCGGCCGCGATCGAAGAGCTGATGCGGGCGACCAGGTCGGCGGGCATGGGCCCCGGAGCCGGCAGGGCACCGAGCAGGGCGCGCACACCGGTGGGGTCGTCCAGGTCGGCCTCGGGACGCGGGTGGCGCTCGCGGTCACGACCGGATCCGAACGGGGGCACGGGTGGGGGACTCACCACGGCGACCTCCAGACGGCGCGACACACCTGACATGGGTACGACGTCACGGCTGCCCCGTTGGTTCCCGCAGGAGCGCTGCCATGGCCTCCCGGCCGCGGCTGCATCGCGACTTGACCGTGCCCTCGGGCACCTGGAGGATCTCGGCCGCCTCGGCCACCGAGAGCCCGTGCAGGTCCACCAGGACGAGGGCGACCCGCTGCCCCTCCGGGAGGCGGTCGAGCGCTTGTCGCACGTCGAGGCGCACCTCGAGGGCACGCTGCTCATCCCGAGTGTCGGGCAGCTCGGACTCGGGCAGCTCACGGGTGGGTCGTTCTCGTCGCAGGCGGTCGAGGCAGGCGTTGACGACGATCCGGTGCAGCCAGGTGGTGACCGCTGCCTCGCCTCGGTAGGACGCCGCCCGCCGGAAGGCGGAGATGAATGCTTCCTGCACGCAGTCCGCAGCCAGCTCGGGCTGGCCGGTCGTCCGCAGGGCCACCGCCCACATGCGGTCACGGTGCCTGCGGAAGAGCTCGCCGAAGGCTTCGGTATCGCCCTCTAGGTGGCGCTGCACCAGCTCACGGTCGTCGAGCCCGGTCAGCGCTGGGCCGGCCGAGCCGCTACGCGGTCCGTTGCCCGACCCCTCGTCGCTACGACCGTCCATGGGGCGCCTGCCCTGGTCCGGGTCAGCGGGCCGCGACCTCGGCGAGGGTCGCCCGGAAGCGTCCACCCGAAGCCTGCGAGATCTTGGTGAACCAGACGATGAGGTACTGGCCGGTCGCCGGGGAGGGGGCCGTCACGGTGACCGCGCCGCTCTTGCCGCTCGACGTACCGAGGGGGATGGCCCCATCCAGGCTGGGTTTGGACGAGACGTAGACGGTGAGGTCCGAGGCGGTCGGCAGGACCAGTGAGACGGTGCTGACCTTGCGGGGCTGGCCGAGGTCGACCAGCACTCCGACGCCCTTCTTGAGGCCGCCGAACGCCGGGCTGGCGTAGCCCTCAGAGCTCCAGAACGTGGCAGGGTTGCCGTCGAAGACACGGGGTGCCTCGCCGTTGCGCTCGGCGTTGTCGCCCTGGGGGTCGAAGCCGGTGGCGCCGACGATGGGGAAGGGCGCTCCGGCAGGGGCCGGTGCGCTCGACGAGCCGCCCGACCGCTGGACAGTGGTGGGCGAGGCGGTCACTGTGACGGTGGGCCGTGGGTTCGGGGATCCGAGGTTGAGGCTGGACCCCGAGCCGATCCGGGAGGCACCCCAGAAGCCCAGCAGGGTCACCAGGACGAGGAAGCCGCCGATGATCGCGAGCACGAGCTTGGACTGGTCGCGGGTGGGCGCCTGGGCCGTCTCAGGCGGCAGCAGGGGCAGCGGCGGCTCGATCGGCTCGTCGCCGGCGAGCAGTGCGTCATCGAGGCTGATGCGACGCTGCTCCGCCCGCGCCTCGGCGGCCTGGCGGGCGGCCCTGCGCTCGGCCGCTTTGTCTGCGGCGGCCTTGGCGAAGACGCCGACCTTGTGGGCCGCGGCACCGGCAGCCTGACCCGCAGCCTGGCCGGCGGTGCCGAGCGCGGAGCCGACGGCTGCGGCTCCCGCAGCAGCGGCCCCTGCGGCAGCCGCACCGGCACCGGCTGCAGTGCCAGCAGTGGTGCCAGCCCCAGCGGACCCGGGCGCCCCCGCCACAGGGCCGATGCCGGGGTCCTCGGTCGCGGGCTCGTCCAGAAAGGGGCCGGACGGCTGCGCCATGGGCTTGGTGATGGGCTCGGTGGCCTCGGCACGGCGGAGCTCGGCGGCTGTCGCAGCACGCAGCTCGGCGACGGGCAGAGCCAGGGTCTTGTCCATCTCGGCGTCGGAGTCCGAGGCGGTCGCTCTCGTGCCGCCGACACCCCACACCGGGATGGGGGACCAGGGCGCGATCTGCGTGGCGAAGTCGCCCGGCGTCAGGGGCCCCTCGTCGTCGTTGAGCGTCAAACGGCACAGCCCGTCGAGGTCGCCGGGCACCCCGGCTGCGATCTCCGACGGCGCGGGCACGCCGTTTGCCAGCCGCGGGGCCGGCTCCAGGCCGGGCACGGTGCCCTGCAACGGCCACCGGCTGGTCAGCGCGGCATACGCGAGGGCCACGACGCCAATGGCGTCGGCGCGCGACGCCTGGGTCGAGTCGAGATCCTCGACCCCCTTGAGTGCGGATGCGGTCGCGACCCCTCTGACCTTGATGGTGCCGTCCGAGGCGCGCATGACGACGGCAGGTGTGAGGTCGAGGTGGTGCAGTCCGCGGGCCCGGGCAGCCTCGAGCCCCGTGGCCGCCTCGCCGGCGATGCGCCGAGCCTCCTCGGCCGGCAGCCCGCCCTGAGCCAGGACGTGCGCCAGGGTCTCGGCGTCGGGCAGTGCCTCCTCGATGAAGAACGCGATCCCCTCGGACCGTCCGACGTCCAGCACACGGACGAGCCGGTGGTTGTCGAGCCCCGCAGCCCGGCGAGCGGCGTCCAGTGCCGCGTCGGCATGGGCGCTGTCCTCGGCGAAACAGGTCGCGACGACGTCGCGCTCCAGGGTCAGGTCGTGGGCGGACCAGCGCTCGGAGCTCGGCAGCTGCTCCAGGCGACGCTGCACGGCGTAGCGACCGCCCAGCACCGTCGAGGGGCCTACCCCGTGCACACTGCCTCCTGAGAGTCGTCAGAATCGTGGGAACCGCCGGATCATGCCGCTCGTGCCGGCCTCATCCTATGGTCTGGGCCGTCACGAGGGACGTCGGCGGACCCGCCGCAGCACCGGGTCGAGCAGCTGGGCGACCTCCTCGACGCGCATGAGGTGGGCGAACGCCAGCGCCGCCAGCACGAAGATGCCACCCCCCACCAGCAGCTGCTCCAGCGCCCCGGTCCACGATGCGGCATCGACCCCGAGGGCCCCCATCAGGCGGATCACGAGCCACCCGAGCAGAGCAGCGGCCACCGAGGCGACCAACAGACGCAGGTAGGTGCGGATGGTGCCGGCCAGCCGCAGCGAGCCGAGGCGCCCGCGCAGGAGCATGAAGCCCACGATGGCGGCCACGAGGTTGCTCAGGGTCTGCCCGAGCCCGACGACGATGCCCGTGCGGGCCGGGTCGACGATGGCCGCCACCAGGTTGGCCACGGTGGCGACGACGGTGACGACGACCTGCAGGTAGAACGGGGTCTTGGCGTCCTCGAACGCGTAGAACACCCGCTGGATGAGGTACAGCCATCCGAACGGCACGAGTCCGAGCATCATCGCGATCATCACGTGCGCGATGGCCCGGCTCTCGGTGGGCGAGTTGTCGAAGAAGGCCACGCGGGTCGCTTGGGTGCCCAGCAGCACCATGGCGACCGTGCCAGGGACCAGCAGGACCGCGGGCATCCGCAGGCCCCGGCCGAGGTCCACGACGACGGCGGCACGGTCACGTCGGTGGGCGGCGAGCGAGAGGCGGGTGAACAGGGCGGTCACGAGGGAAACGGTGATGAGCGAGTGCGGAAGCATGAACAGCAGGAAGGCGTAGCCGTAGGCGGCCAGGCCTGCGCCGGACTGCCCGCGCACGTCGAGCAGGTGGCCGGCGCGGGTCATGACCTGCGAGGTGACGATGTAGCCGACCTGGCTCAGCGCGACGGCGGCGAAGGTCCAGCCCGCGACCCGCGTGGCGCTGCGCAGCCCGACCCCACGGAACCCCCAGACCGGCCGGTACCGGAAGCCGCTGGCGCGCAGCGGGAGCCACAGGGCTGCCGCCTGCGCGGCCACCCCCAGTGTGGAGGTGCCGGCGAGGACCCAGATCATCGGTGCGGTCCACCCGCTGACGGGCACCTTGGAGGCGAAGCTGAGCTGGAACCATAGGAGCCCGGCGATGGCGACGATGTTGGCCAGGGCGGGGGCCCACATGTATGCCGCGAACTGGCCGCGCGCGTTGAGTACCTGTCCGAACAGGGTGTAGAGCCCGTAGAACAGGATCTGCGGCAGGCAGATGAAGGCGAACGCGGTGGCCAGCGCAAGCGCCTGGGAGTTCCAGTCGCCCGTAGCGAAGATCCGGACCAGGAGCGGGGCGGCCGCGGTAGCGATCACGGTGGCCCCGAGCATGATCGTCAGCGACAGGGTCAGCAGCCGGTTGACGAACTCGTGGCCGCCGTCGTCGTGGCTGGCGGCCTTGGTGATCTGGGGGACGAGGACGGCGTTGAGCACGCCGCCGGCCAACAGCAGGTAGAACTGGTTGGGCAGCGTGTTGGCCACCTGGAAGGCATCCGCGGACAGGCCGATGCCGATGGTTCCACCGAGCAGGGCCGCCCTGCCGAAGCCCAGGACCCGCGAGACGACCGTGCCCGCCGCCATGACGGCACTCGACTTGGCGAGGCTGGCCTGGGCGTCACGGGGCTGTCCCGAGGAGTCGGTCATGGGTGGGCCCTCCCGGGCAGCTGGTGGTCATCGGAGACGGGCCGACGGCTGAAGGACCGGACGATACCCAGGAGCAGGATCACCAGGGCCACACCGCCCAGTGACCAGTACACCCAGTTGCCGGTCGGGGTCACGTGGACCTCGACGTCGGCCCCCTGACCGATGACCGTGCCGTCGGGGGTGGTGAGCGTGGTGCGAAGCGGCACCACCCCGGCGGCCAGGGCCGTCACCCCGACGCTGACCGTGGCCCGGCTCTGAGCGCCGATGCGCAGGATCGGCGGCTGGCGGTCGATCCGCAGCCGGGGGTTGGCGGCCTCGACGGTCACCTTGATGTCCTTCACCGGCACGTCGAGCCCGTTGGTGACGGTGATCTGGAGCCGCCCGGTGTCGGCGAGGAAGTTGATGGTGCCGGCCGCGACCTTGACGGCGGTCGTTGTCTGCCGGGTCGCGGCCAGGATCCGGCCGTCGAGGGTGTTCCAGGCGACTGGTGCCGTGCGCCATCGCGTGGAGGCGAGCTGTTCGGCGGCGCGAGCCCAGGTGCGGGCGAACCGGGCGCCGTCGTCGCGTACCTGGGCCACGCCGCGTACGGTCCGCAGGGTCTGCTCCAGCGCGGCGAGCTTGGAGGCGGTGAGCACCGGTGGCAGTGAGGCCGTCGCCGGGTCGGCCGGCCGGGTGACGGGCGCTGCGGCACTCGGCACCGCGGTCCGAGCGGCGGCCAGCTCGGCCGACGTGCCGGTGGTCGTGAGCCAGGGGATCGAGGCGGCGGCAGCCAGGAAGGCATGGGCCGTGGCCGGGTCCGGGTCGAAGGTGCGCGGCGCGACGACGAACAGGGTCCGTCCCTGCGTTCCCGGCAGGTCGTTGAGCAGTGCGGCGGACTCGGCGACGAACTGCTGCGTGCTCAACGCGCCCTGGTCGGGGGTCGTGGTCTTCGCGAACAGCGCGCTCAACCCGTCGTCGTACGCGAGCAGCGCCAGGCCGCTGGTGCTCCGCTGCGCGGCATTCGGGCTGCCGCCACCGGGACCGGTCGCCCGACTGGCGATCGAGGTGACCTCGGCCGCGAGTGCCGGACTGTCGTAGAGGCCGCGCGTCGCGGCCTCGGTCGTGGTGGTGGTCCCGGCGTCGGCGGGCCACGCGATGTCGGCCCGTCCGCCCAGTGCGTGGGCCACCGTGGCGGCCCGCCCCACGAGCGTGGTCAGCAGTGAGCGGCCGCTGATGGCCCCTGAGGCGGCCCCCACGTCGGCGTCGGTGTCGGGCAACACCCACGGGGTATGCCGCGTGACGCCGTTCCTGATGCGCGCCTCCACGGCCGTACGGAGCGCGGACTCCTGGGTGGTGCCCACAGCGGCGTCCACGCCCTGGGGCAGCAAGGAGGGTGTGAGCGTGGGGTCGACTGCCCAGGTCACCTGCGCGTCGGTCGTCGCGTCGAGGACTCGGCCCAGCCGGGACGTCGGCCCCAGCGCCTGCGCCCACGCGGCCTCGCGGTCAGCCCCCGCCGGACCGAACAGGTTCGGGTCGGGATCGAGCGTCAACGGCACCGCCCAGGCCACGGACATGGGCTGGTACTGCTTGATCCACTGGTAGCCGGCGAAGGTGCGCACGCTGGTGGTGCCGGTCTCCACACTGATCGGCAACGCGCCGTACCTCATCGCTCCGTGCTGGTCGAGGCCCTTCACCTTGACTGCGAAGGCGGCGGCCGCGCCGGGGGCCAGGTTGACGGCCAGCGAGGTGTGCCCGACCTCGGAGCCCTGCGCTGGGCCGGTGGCCTTGGCCCACTGCAGGATCTCGGCGCGGTCGAGGTTCTCGTCCCGCAGGACGACCCGCACCGTCGGCTTGCGCAGCGTGGCCGGTGTGGTGTTGCGGATCGTGCCGGTGATCGTCAGGGTCTGACCCGGTCGGAGCACGGCTGGAGTGATGGCGGTCAGCTCCAGCCCAGGACCGGTGCCTGTCACTGCCGCACTCGGCACCGACCCGGGCGGGTCCGCGGGCAGGCCGTGGGCAGGGAGCGAGGGGTCGAGGAGCGCGAGCAGGGGCACCACCACGAGTGCCGCCGTGATGAGGCGGCCGAGGGGGCGTGGAGCCATCAGCCATCTCCGGAGAGTCGTGCCCAGGCCTGGCGCGCGATCCGTCGCTCGTTGGGGAAGGTGAGGTGCTCGTGCGCCTGGCGCAGCGGCAGCCAGGCGACGTCGATCGCTTCGTGGTCGGGGTCGTTCTCGATGCTGAGCCGGCCGCCGGTGGCCTCCAGCAGGTAGTGGTGCACGTACTTGTGCACCCGCCGGTCGCTCGTGGCGAACCAGTAGTCGATCGTGCCCAGCTCGGTCAGCACGCGACCCTGGATGCCGGTCTCCTCGGCGACCTCACGGGCGGCGGCCTGCGGGAGGGTCTCGCCGTTCTCGAGGTGACCCTTGGGCAGGCACCACTCCACCCGGCCCGCTCGGTTGCGCCGCGCGATGACGGCGATCCGGGCCTCGCCCTCGTGCACGTCCACGACGACTCCGCCGGCGGAGCGCTCCTCCACGGCGGGCAGGCGGCGCGTCAGCCGCTCCGAGTCGCGGATAGGGGAGGTCACCACGCCACTCTAACGACGCCCTACCCTTGTCCCTCATGTCCACCGCCGATCCCCGCGAGCCGCAACGCGCCGTCCTGGAGCGTGCGGTGGCCCAGCTGGCGCCGGTGCTGCCCGTGCTCACCGAGCTGGGTGAGCTGTTCGCCGCGCGCGGCCACGAGCTGGCGATCGTGGGGGGCCCGGTGCGCGACGCATTCCTCGGCCGCCGCTCGCCCGACCTCGACTTCACGACCAGCGCCTCGCCGGAGGAGACCCTGGCGATCCTGCGGCCGTGGGCGGATGCCCATTGGGACGTGGGCCGCGAGTTCGGCACGATCGGCGCTCGCCGCGGCGAGCACACCGTCGAGGTGACGACCTATCGCGCCGACGCCTACGACGGCCGGACCCGCAAGCCCGTGGTGGCGTTCGGTGACAACCTCGAGGACGACCTCGTGCGCCGCGACTTCACTGTCAACGCCATGGCGCTGCGCCTGCCGAGCATGGCTTTCGTGGACCCGTATTCCGGGTTGGCCGACCTGGGGAAGCGACGGCTGCGCACGCCGTCCTCCCCGCAGGTCTCGTTCGGTGACGACCCGCTGCGGATGCTGCGGGCCTGCCGGTTCGCGGCGCAGCTCGGCTTCACCGTGGCACCGGAGGTCGCCGCGGCCCTGCAGGACATGGCGGCCTCGATCGAGATCGTCTCGGCCGAGCGCGTCAAGGACGAGCTCACCAAGCTCCTCATGGCTCCCCAACCCCGCGCCGGGCTGCGCCTACTCGTCGACTCCGGCCTCGCGGCATACGTCCTGCCTGAGCTGCCCGCGCTGCGCCTGGAGGTGGACGAGCACCACCGCCACAAGGACGTCTACGAGCACTCGCTCACCGTCCTCGACCAGGCCATCGCCCTGGAGGGGCCGCCCGACGGTCCGCCCGAGTCCGTGCCCGGCCCCGATCTCGTGCTGCGGCTCGCCGCCCTCCTGCACGACATCGGCAAGCCGGGGACGCGCCGGTTCGAGCCGGGCGGAGGCGTCTCCTTCCACCACCACGAGGTGGTGGGCGCCAAGCTGGCGGCCCGTCGCCTCAAGGCCCTGCGCTTCGACAAGGACACGGTCAAGGCGGTGGCCCGACTGGTGGAGCTGCACCTGCGCTTCCACGGCTACGGCGAGGGGCAGTGGACCGACTCGGCGGTGCGCCGCTACATCACCGACGCGGGGCCCCTGCTACCACGGCTGCACCGGCTGACCCGCTCGGACTCCACGACGCGCAACGCCCGCAAGGCGGCTCGGCTGGCCCGTACCTACGACGAGCTTGAGGCACGCATCGCGGTCCTGCAGGAGCAGGAGGAGCTCGCGAAGGTCCGGCCCGAGCTCAATGGCAACGAGATCGCTGAGGTGCTGGGCATCCGGCCCGGGCCGGTGCTCGGGCGGGCCTACGCGCACCTGCTGGAGGTCCGGCTGGACCGCGGCCAGATCGGGCGCGAGGCGGCCGAGCAGGCCCTGCGCGACTGGTGGGCCCAGCAGCCCGAGTCCGGCCCGCAGTCCTGACCCTCGCCGCATACGGAAGGGCCCCCGGATCGCTCCAGGGGCCCTTCGTATGCCGCGTCAGATGTGCTGCGCTTGGTCCTCAGCGCTCTTCGGTGCCGGCGATGAAGGCCTCGAGCTTGGCGCGGCCCTCGTTGTCCTCGCGCTGCACAGGCGGGGACTTCATGAGGTAGGACGAGGCGCTGAGCAGCGGGCCGCCGATGCCGCGGTCCTTGGCGATCTTGGCCGCACGGATGGCGTCGATGATGATGCCGGCGGAGTTCGGGGAGTCCCAGACCTCGAGCTTGTACTCGAGGTTCAGGGGGACGTCACCGAACGCGCGGCCCTCGAGGCGCACGTAGGCCCACTTGCGGTCGTCGAGCCACTGCACGTAGTCCGACGGGCCGATGTGGACGTTCTTGTCCTCGATCTTGCCGGCGAGCTCACCGTGCAGGTTGGAGGTGACGGCCTGGGTCTTCGAGACCTTCTTGGACTCGAGGCGGTCGCGCTCGAGCATGTTCTTGAAGTCCATGTTGCCGCCGACGTTCAGCTGGTACGTGCGGTCCAGGGCCACGCCCCGGTCCTCGAACAGCTTGGCCATGACGCGGTGGGTGATGGTGGCACCGACCTGGCTCTTGATGTCGTCGCCGATGATCGGCACGCCGGCCGCCTCGAACTTGGCCGCCCACACGGGGTCGGAGGCGATGAACACGGGCAGCGCGTTGACGAAGGCCACGCCCGCGTCGATGGCGCACTGGGCGTAGAACTTGTCTGCCTCTTCCGAGCCCACCGGCAGGTAGGACACGAGGACGTCGGCCTGGGTGTCCTTGAGGACCTGGACGACGTCGACCGGGGTGGCGCCGGACTCCTCGATGGTCAGGCGGTAGTACTTGCCGAGCCCGTCGAGGGTGTGGCCCCGCTGGACCTCGATGCCGGTGGTCGGCACGTCGGCGATCTTGATGGTGTTGTTCTCGGAGGCGTTGATCGCCTCGGCGAGGTCCTTGCCGACCTTCTTGTCGTCGACGTCGAACGCCGCCACGAACTCCACGTCGTTGACGTGGTAGTCGCCGAACATGACGTGCATGAGCCCGGGCACAGAGCCGGTCGGGTCAGCGTCCTTGTAGTACTCGACTCCCTGCACCAGCGAGCTGGCGCAGTTGCCGACGCCAACGATGGCGACGCGCACGGATCCCATGTGTTACTCCTTGTTTCGGATGGAACTGGTCGGGGTGGGGCCAGTAGTGCTTGAGGTATGCCGCGCGGTCGGCGCGGCGGGGATGTTGCGTTCGGCGGTGATGAGCTCGTTGAGCCAGCGCACCTCGCGCTCCGCGGCGTCCTCACCGTGCTGGCTCAGAGCGGCCGTGTAGGAGTCGATGCGCTCGCGGTTCTTGGCCGCCGTGGTGCGGATGTTCTCCAACCGCTCCTCGAGCCGGCTGCGGCGGCCCTCGAGGATGCGCAGCCGGACCTCGGCCTCGGTCCGGGCGAAGAACGCAAAGTGGACGTCGAAGGTGTCGTCCTCCCACGCCGTCGGCCCGGCCTGCTTGGCCAGCTCCTGGAACTGTTCCTTGCCCTCTGCGGTCAGCTCGTAGACGATCCGGGCTCGCTTGGAGCCCGAGGTCGCTGCCGTCAGGGCCCCCGGGCCGGTCGCCTCGGAGATCCAGCCCCGGTCGAGCAGGCCCCGCAGACAGGGGTAGAGCGTGCCGTAGGAAAGGGCCCGGAAGACGCCGAGGGCGGCGTTGAGGCGCTTGCGCAGCTCGTAGCCGTGCATGGGGCTCTCGTGCAGCAGTCCGAGGACGGCGAACTCGAGTAGCTCCGAACGTCGACTCATGACGGGCACCTCCTTCCAGGCAGAATGTCGGATAAGCCTACCACTCGATATATCGCCGCGATATATCCGTGGTAGAGCACCCCTGGAGGGCGTGACGGGCGCCGCAGTGTGCGGGATGCGCCGTTCTCATCGCGGACGGTCATACTGAAGGTCAGCTCACGCGGGTCTCCCGCGTGACTCTTGTCTGTCTGAACGAGAAGGTCGTATGAGTTCCTCACGCCCCGCCACCCGCGCCCAGACGGGCACGAGCAAGCCCCGCACCTCCGGCCCCCAGGGCTCCGGCTCCGGGGGCTCGGCCTCAGGGGGCTCCGGCTCCAAGGGCTCCGGCGGCGGCCGGGGTGCAGGCCGTGGCCGGCGCTGGGCGGTCATCGCGGGGCTGACCGCGCTCGGCGTGCTGCTGCTGATGGTGGTGGGCTTCTTCGTCGCCTACGCGACGATCCAGACGCCGCAGCCCAACGACCTGGCCAGTGCACAGGCATCGATCATCTACTACGCCGACGGCAAGACCGAGCTGGACCGGATCAGCGAGGTCAACCGCCAGTCGGTGACGCTCTCGCGGGTGCCCAAGCTGGTCCAGGAGGCCCACCTCGCTGCCGAGGACCGCAACTTCTACCAGAACTCCGGCATCAGCCCATCCGGCATCGCGCGTGCCGTCTGGGTCGGCCTGCGCGGTGGGCAGACGCAGGGTGGCTCGACGATCACCCAGCAGTACGTCAAGAACTACTTCCTGACCCAGGACCAGACCCTCACGCGCAAGCTCAAGGAGATCGTCATCTCCATCAAGATCGCGAAGCAGGAGTCCAAGGACACCATCCTGGAGAACTACCTCAACACGATCTACTACGGCCGTGGGGCCTACGGCGTGGAGACGGCGGCCCGCGCGTACTTCGGCAAGGACGTGTCGCAGCTGACGGTGTCGCAGGGCGCCCTGCTGGCCTCGGTGATCCGCGGGCCGTCCTACTACGACCCGCGCCTGGGCCCGCAGGAGAAGGCCAACGCCGAGAGCCGGTGGCACTACGTCATCGACGGCATGGTGACCAAGGGCTGGCTGACCAAGGCCGAGGCGGCCAAGGCGACGTTCCCCACCACGATTCCGTACGTTCCCCAGAAGCGCACCGGCGGCCCCAACGGCTACATCACCGACGCCGTCAAGCGCGAGCTCAAGGCCAAGCTGAAGCTCTCCGACTCCGACATCGACCGGGGTGGCTATCGCATCGTCACCACCATCGACAAGCGGGCGCAGGAGGCTGCCGTCAAGGCCGTGAAGGCCCGGATGCCCACGGGTCCCGGCACCGAGACGCTGCGAGTCGGGCTGGCGGCCATCAAGCCCGGCGACGGCGCCGTGGTCGCGATGTACGGCGGGGCCGACTTCCAGAAGGACCAGTTCAACACCGCGACCCAGGCCCAGATGCAGGCCGGCTCGACCTACAAGGCCTTCACCCTGCTCGCCGCTCTCCAGCAGGGCATCAGCACCAAGACCCGGTTCAACGGGGCGTCCCCGCAGTTCTTCCCCGAGTTCCGCGACTCCTCAGCGGCGACGTCGTTCCTGCGGTCGGGCGGCGTTGCGAACTTCAACGACGAGCAGTTCGGCAACATCGACCTGCGCACGGCGACAGGCCACTCGGTCAACACCGTCTTCGCGCAGCTCAACATCAAGGTGGGTCCCGACAAGACCAAGGCTGCTGCGGTGGCCGCCGGGCTGCCGGAGAAGGCCCAGAACAGCACCTACTCCAACGTGTTCGGCACGAGCCAGGAGCACGTGATGGACATGGCCAACGCCTACGCGACCATCGCCGCGCAGGGGCAGCGGGCCACGCCCTACCTCATCAAGAGCGTCGGCGGCGGCCCTGGCGGCCTGACCTACACCGCCAAGCCGGCGCCCAAGCCCGTGTTCGACAAGAAGGTCATGGCCGACGAGATCGAGGCGCTCCAGCAGCCCGTCAAGATCGGCACAGCGACCTTCGCCCAGGCCCTTGGCCGGCCGGCGGCGGGCAAGACCGGCACGACGACGGACAACAAGTCGGCCTGGTTCGACGGCTTCACTCCTCAGCTGACGGCCGCGGTCGGCATGTACAGCACGGGCAAGAACGGCGCCGAGCTGTCGATGAACCACGTGCCGGGTGTCGGTCAGCTCACCGGTGGCACCGTCCCGGTCGAGATCTGGACCGACTTCATGCAGGCCGCCCTGCAGGGGCAACCCGTCCTGAACTTCCCGCCGCGCGCGGGGATCGGTGACTCGAGCATCTACACCCCGCCGCCGAGCACCACGTCGACCACGTCCTCCTCCACCACCACGACCACGACGACGACCACGACGACGACCACCACCACCACCACGACGGCTCCCCCCACGAGGACCACAACGGCACCCCCGACGGTGACCGTGTCGCCGCCGATCCCGACGACGTCGAAGCCCACGATCACCGTGCTGGGGCAACAGAGCCCGCCGCCCACAACGCCGTGACCCGAGCAGTCGACACGCTGCCGAGCGGGTCAGCGTCGGGCGGCCCACTGGCTTTCGCCGGGGGGCCACTCGGTCGCCATGCCTCGGCTCGGGCTCGTTCCTGGCTGGCCACGGTGGTGCCCCTGCTCGTCGCCACGGGGGCGACGATGGCTCTGTCGGTGGCCCAGCGGGCGCATTGCGTGCAGATGGGGTGGGTCGGCTCGGACCAGTTCTGGCACGGCTGCTTCTCCGACCTGCCCTCGACGTACCAGATCGGCCACCTCCACAGTGGCCTCGCGGCATACGTGGGGGGAACCGGTGTCACCTCCGACCACCCGGTGCTCACCGGTGCGGTGATGGCCGCCCTCGGGGGGATCGTCCCCGACGGAGCGCTGGTCGACCAGACCCGGGCCTACTTCGCGCTATGGGCCGTCCTGGGCACCGTCCTGGCGGCGGCCACCGTCTGGCTGACGGCGGCCGCTCGCCCGCGCCGGGCCCTGGATGCCGCCCACGTCGCGCTGAGCCCCGTGCTGCTGCTGGCGGCGATGGTGTCCTCCGACCTGTTCGGCGTCGCGCTCGTGAGCGGTGGCATCTGGGCCTGGAGCCGCCGCCGGCCGGCGCTGGCGGGCGCCCTGCTCGGCTGTGCGGTCGCTGCGCGGACGTACCCGTTGCTCGTCCTGCTCGCGCTCGTCGTCCTCGGTCTGCGAGCCGGACGGCTCGCTGCGGTCGGCCGCGTCTTGGCGGCGGCCGCCGGCGCTGTCGCGGTCGTGCTGCTGCCGTTCCTGGTCGGCAACCCCGCGGCCATCACGCGGTTCCTGCAGGTCTGGGGAGACAGCATGGCGGGGCTGGGGTCCGTGTGGATGCTGCCGCAGCTGCTCACCGGCACCGCGCTGCCCGTGGCCGCCACCACCGTGCTGGCGCTGGTCGGGCTGGTCCTCACGATCCTGGCCGGCTGCCTGTTCGCCCTGTCCACGGTGCGTCGGCCCACGCTGGCCGAGGTCAGCCTGGTCCTCGTGGGGCTGGCGCTCATCACCGGCAAGAGCTTCCCCGTGCAGTCCTCCCTCTGGCTTGTCCCCCTGGTCGCCCTGTGTGGCCTGCGCTGGCGCGACCACCTGGTCTGGGCGAGCGCCGAGGCGCTGCACTTCGTCGCGGTGTGGCTCTATGTCGGGGGTCTGTCCCGTCCCGACCGTGGGCTCCCACCCGGGTGGTATGCCGTGTTCCTCGTGCTCCGCGTGGCCTCGGTGGCGTACCTGGTGGGGCGGGTGTGGCACACGGCCGCCCAGCGGCGCGAGGTCCCCGAGGTCAAGGCTGAGCCGGACGGGGAGGTCGAGCAGGACCAGCTGGTCGAGCAGGACGAGCCGGACGAGCTCGCCGGCGTGTTCGGCGCGGCGCCCGACCGGCTCATCGTCCGCCTGGGCTAGTCCCCACTCCGAGCCAGTGGCACCTGTGGACGACGATTCGGCGTTGTCGTCACGGCCCGGTACCCTGGTCAGGTTCTTCCTCGGCTCTCCGTCCCGGCGGGCTGCGGAGATGACATTGCAACCCTCCTGTCACGGAGAGACCGTGACCGCCATAGACCAAAGGAGGCGGGTTATCAGCATGCGTCAGTACGAACTCATGGTCATTCTCGACCCCGAGCTCGACGACCGGACCGTCGCGCCGTCGCTCGACAAGTTCCTCACCGTCGTGACCAAGGACAACGGCAGCGTCGACAACGTCGACATCTGGGGCCGTCGTCGGCTGGCCTTCGACATCAAGAAGAAGTCCGAGGGCATCTACGCCGTCGTCAACTTCACCGCGGAGCCGGCCACGGCCAAGGAGCTGGACCGCCAGCTCGGGCTGAACGAGTCGGTCATGCGCACCAAGCTCCTGCGCCCTGGCGCCTGAGCACCTGATCTGACCGGACCCACCGGACACCCACCACACCGAACAGGGGACACGCTTCATGGCTGGCGACACCGTCATCACCGTCATCGGCAACATCACCGGCGACCCCGAGCTGCGCTTCACTCCCTCGGGCGCTGCCGTTGCGAACTTCACCGTGGCCTCGACGCCGCGGCAGTTCGACCGGCAGTCCAACGAGTGGAAGGACGGCGAGACGCTGTTCATGCGCTGCTCGGTGTGGCGTGACGCCGCCGAGAACGTCGCGGAGTCCCTCCAGCGGGGCACCCGCGTCATCGTCTCCGGCCGCCTCAAGTCTCGCTCGTACGAGACCAAGGAGGGTGAGAAGCGCACCGTCGTCGAGATGGAGGTCGACGAGGTCGGCCCCTCGCTGCGCTACGCCACCGCCAAGGTCAACCGCACCCAGCGAGGCACCGGCGGCGGAGGCTTCTCCGGCGGCGGCCAGGGTGGGCAGGGCGGCTTCGGCGGCCAGCAGGACGACCCGTGGGCGACCGGCCCGTCGGCCGGCTCGCAGGGCGGCCAGCAGTCGGCGCCTCAGGGTGGCCAGCAGCCGGCGCCGCAGGGCGGCGGCTGGGGAGCCGCTCCGTCCTACGACGAGCCCCCGTTCTGACCGGTCCGGTCAGCCTCGATGCCAGGGCCCCCCGCCCCCGGCGTCCACCTGAGAGAACGTAAGACCACCATCCCTGGGAGACCAGGGCTCATCCGCTGAGACACTCAGCAGAAGGAGAGCACCACGATGGCCAAGCCCGTTGTGCGCAAGCCCAAGAAGAAGGCCAACCCGCTGAAGGCGGCGAAGGTCGAGAACATCGACTACAAGGACACCGCGCTGCTGCGCAAGTTCATCTCCGACCGCGGCAAGATCCG
>NZ_DASYGF010000005.1:0-23077 GCF_036000045.1 Pedococcus sp. | reverse complement strand
GTGACGAAGTAGTGGCTGATGTAGCCCTTGTCGAAGCGCATGCCCTCGGTGAGCTCGAGCTCGAGGCCGAAGGTGTTGCTCTCCTCGACGGTGATGACGCCTTCCTTGCCGACCTTGTCCATGGCCTCGGCGATCATCTCGCCGATCTGGGGGTCAGCCGCGGAGATCGAGGCGGTCGAAGCGATCTGCTCCTTGGTCTCGACGTCCTTGGCCATCTCGAGCAGCTGGGCACAGACGGCCTCGGTGGCCTTCTCGATGCCACGCTTGAGGGCCATCGGGTTGGCGCCAGCGGCGACGTTGCGCAGACCCTCCTTGACGAGGGCCTGGGCCAGCACCGTGGCGGTCGTCGTGCCGTCGCCCGCGACGTCGTCGGTCTTCTTGGCGACCTCCTTGACGAGCTCGGCGCCGATCTTCTCGTACGGGTCGTCGAGCTCGATCTCCTTGGCGATGGACACACCATCGTTGGTGATCGTGGGTGCGCCCCACTTCTTCTCGAGGACGACGTTGCGGCCCTTCGGACCGAGGGTCACGCGCACAGCGTCGGCGAGGGTGTTCATGCCCCGCTCGAGACCGCGGCGAGCCTCTTCATCGAAAGCGATGATCTTGGCCATTCGGGTGGTTCCTCCCACGCGAAACGTAACGATGGCCAGCGGGCGCCCGCGACGGACGGACCGGTTGCGCACGGCTCACGTCGCCGTGCTCCCCGGACCTCGCCTTGGCTGGCCAGGATTGTCACTCTCAGGGTGAGAGTGCTAACGCCATTATTGGCACTCTCACCCTGAGAGTGCAAACGGTCCGGGAGCGCCCCCGGGCGGGGCACCGAAGGCCGACGGGAAGGCATCGCGATAGGACCGGAGGTCGACGGCACCGTTGCTCACCGACTCGGCGGCCAGCATGGCGTGCCCGACGGCGCGGGTCACGCACCCACCGGCCGCAACCATGAGGGCATGCAGGGCAGCAAGGTCGACGGGCGCCCGGTCACCCACCGCGAGCGTGAAGAGGGTGTCGCCGTCCAGCAGGGTGTGCACCGGGTCGACCGCGCGCGCCAGCCCGTCGTGCCCCAGACCGCTGACCTTCTGGCACTGCGCCTTGCTCAGAGCCGCGTCGGTGGCGATCACCCCGATGACGGTGGCCATCCCGGGGCGGAACGGCTGCTCCGCGTATGCCGCGAGCGCACGCTCGCGCGCCGCCTCGGCTTCGTGGGCATCGGGCAGCCCCACATGGTCGAACTCTCCGGCCAGGCCGTGACGTCGGGCGAGCAGCTCCCCGGTCCGCTGGTCGCAGGTTTCCCCGAATGCGTTCACGACGACCAGTGCCGCCACGGTGGTCCCGTCGTCCAGCACCGCACTCGCGGAGCCGACGCCGCCCTTGAGCCCACCCGCCCGCGCGCCTGTCCCCGCGCCGACGCACCCCTGCTCGACGGGTCCGCTGTGCGCCGCCCGCACTGCCGCGGCGCCGTCAGCCGCCACGGGAACGTGACCGAAGTCCCCGCCGCGCCCCAGGTCGAAGAGGACAGCCGCGGGCACGATCGGCACCACGCCGCCGTCTTCATCGACCGGCCAGCCGCGGCCCGCGGCATACAGGGTCTGCATGGCTCCGTCGGCGGCTGCCAGCCCGAAGGCGCTCCCGCCGGCCAGCACCACGGCGTCCACCCGGTCCACCACGTTGCGAGGGTCGAGCAGGTCCGTCTCCCTCGTGCCGGGTGCGCCGCCGCGAACGTCGACCCCGCCGACCGTGCCGCCCGGCGGGGTGAGCACCACGGTCGCGCCCGTGAGCCAGCCCGGCTCACGCCTGGTGCAGTGGCCGACGCGCAGTCCCGCGACGTCGGTCAAGGAGTTGGTCCGTCCGGGTCGCACGGTCAGTCGCCGGTGGAGTCGATGACGCAGAACCGGTTGCCGTCGGGGTCCTCGATGACGACGAAGTCGTGCTCGCCCTCGGGGTACGGCCAGTCCTCGACGCGCCGCGCGCCGAGCTCGACGAGCCTGTCGACCTCGCCGGCCTGGTCCTCGGTGTAGAGGTCGAGGTGCAGGTGCGGGAAGTAGGTGGGACGAGAGTCGCCGCGTGCCAAGGACAGGTTGGGACCGTGGCCGCTCCGCGGAGCCAGCACCACCCAGCCTGGCTCAGGCTGCTCTCGGGGCACGAGATCCAGGGCCGCGGACCAGAACGCCATGGCGACCGGGACGTCTGACACGGTCAGCACGATCGATCCCACGCGCAGCGTCACAGCGTCACCCGGTACCAGTTCTCGACCCGGACGAAGCCGACACGCTCGAGCATGGGCTGGGTCATCGCTCGCGACGCGATGGAGACCGCCCCCCGCTGGTCCAGGCGAGCCTGCTCCACAGCAGCACGCAGGAGCTGCTCGCCGACGCCCTGGCCGCGGTGTTCGGGCCGCAGGAACAACGTCTGGACGACCAGCTCACCCCCGCACCTCGACCGTCCCGGCCAGGGCAGGGCGTCCACCACAACGGCCTGGAGGAACCCGGCATGCTGGTCACCGGCCTCGGCGATCCAGACCGGGTGGCTGTGCCGTTGGGCGGCCCACGCCCCGGCGAACCGGTCGAGGAACCCCGGCTCGGCGCTGCCGCCGCGGTCGCGGGCGCACTGCAGGGTCAGGGCAGCGACGATCAGGGCGTCCTCGGGCCCTGCCGTCCTGATCCGTGCGTCAGCCACGTCCGCAGTCAAGCACGGACGAGGCGAAACAGGCGGCGAACGGGCTGCTCCGGACGCAACAACGCCCGCGCAGTCGGTTCGGCGCGGGCGTTGTTGACCGGAGGAGCCTCAGAGCTGGATGCCCAGTCGGCGAGCGCTGCGAGCGCGCTGGCGCGAGGCCCGCAGCCGGCGCAGGCGCTTGATCAGCATGGGGTCGGCCTCAAGGGCGGCCGGGGAGTCGATGAGGTTGTTGAGCACCTGGTAGTAGCGGGTGGCGCTCATGTCGAACAGCTCGCGGACCGCCTGCTCCTTGGCGCCGGCGTACTTCCACCACTGGCGCTCGAACGCGATGATCTTGCGGTCGCGCTCGGTGAGGGACCCCGGGGCGGCGTCGACGTGCTCCTGCTCGTGGGCGACGTTCACTCGTGACTCTCGTTCCTGCTGGTGGGACGCGGTGCTGCGCTCCCCACTATACGGAGCGAATCACACCTTTGTCATTCGGTTGACGCCCTCCCGGCACCCCATTTCGAGTGCTCCGGACCCACCTGGACCCAACCGTCACAGTGGCCCCAGGAGCCTCACGCCATGGTGTCGAGGATGGCCACGATGTCGTCCTCGGAGGTCCGCGGGTTGACGATCGCGAAGCGCGTCAGCGTCTCTCCCTCGTGGGACGTCGGCACCACGAAGGCGAACTGGTCCGCGAGCAGCCGGTCCGACCACTCCTGGTACTGCGCCGGCGTCCACCCGAGCCGGCGGAACACCACCACCGACAGGTCCGGCTCCCGCACGAGCTCGACGTAGTCGCGACGTCCGATCTCGGCCGCGGCGAACCGGGTCACCTGGAGGGTGCGCTCGACCGCCTCGGTGTAGGCCCGGGTCCCGTGGGTCGCCAGGGAGAACCAGAAGGGCAGGCCGCGCGCCCGCCGGGTCAAGCCGACCGAGTAGTCGGTGGGGTTCCAGTCCGGCGCGTCGGTGAGCACGTCCAGGTACGAGGCACGCTGGGTATGGGCGGCCCGGGCCAAGGCGGGCTCGCGGTACAGCAGGGCGCAGCAGTCGAAGGGGGCGAAGAGCCACTTGTGCGGGTCCACGATGAACGAGTCGCACAGCTCGATGCCCGCATAGCGCTCGCGGACCGAGGGAGCGGCCAGCCCCGCACCGCCATAGGCCCCGTCGACGTGGAACCAGATGCCGAACTCGCGGCACACCTCGGCCACCGAGGCGAGGTCGTCGATGATGCCGAAGTTCGTCGTCCCGCTGGTGGCGACGACGGCGAAGAAGGTCTCGGGACCGTGAGCGACGAGCACCTTGCGCAGGTTCTCGCCGCTCAGCCGCGACTGCCCGTCGACCTCGACACCGACGAGCTCGGCGTCCATCACGTCGCAGGCGGACTGGATCGATGAGTGGGCGCCGTGGGTGGCCGCCACACGGAAGGGCCGCGCCCCCGCGCCGGTACGGCCTTCGTGGGCCGCCGTCATGCGAGCCGTATGCCGCGCCGCGACCAGCGCCGACAGGTTGCCGATCGTGCCCCCGGGCACGAAGACCCCACCGGACTGGGGCGGCAGGCCCACGAGGTCAGCGATCCAGCGCAGGGCCTGGTTCTCGGCATACACCGCTCCGGCGCCCTCGAGCCACGAGCCGCCGTAGATGGACGACGCGCCGACCACGAGGTCGAACATCGCCGCCGCCTCGGTGGGCGCGCACGGGATGAAGGAGAGGTAGCGCGGGTGGTCCGTGGAGATGCACGCCGGGGCGAGGTCCTCCTCGAACAGGGTGAGCGCGGCCAACCCGCCGATCCCCTCCGCGGTGATGGTCGCGCCGGCCGCGGCGTCGAGCTCGGCCAGCGTCCGTGGCCCGTCGAGCGGGACGGGGTCGAGCTTCAGGCGGTCCGCGGAGTAGGCGAGGATCGCGTCGCCGAGGGCCTCGAGGTTCTGGTCGCTGTAGCCATGCACCCGCGCGAGTCTAGAGCCGACGGCCCTCCAGCAGGACAGCCCGGAGGGTGGTCACGTCACTGGCCAACGCGTCGGGGTCGGCGGCGCGCAGGGCGTCACCGAGACCCGCACCCCAGGTGACGGCGATGGCAGCCATGCCCGCCGCCCGCGCCGCCTCGACGTCGACGATGGCATCCCCGACGTACACGCAGTCGCCCGGGGCGACCCCCAGCTGGGCCGCGGCGAACAGCAGGGGCGCAGGGTCTGGCTTGTGCACGTCGGTGTGCTCCTGCCCGGCGATCACGTCGATGCGGTCGTCGAGCCCGACCGCGCGCAGGCCGAGGCGCACGGTCTCTCCCTTCTTCGAGGAGACGACCCCGGTGCGAGCACCGGCGGCATGCAGGTCGTCGAGCAGCGCCGGGATGCCGTCGACGGCGAGGATCAGCTCGTCGTGGTGGGCCAGGTTCCAGGTGCGGTAGATGTCGGTCAGCTCGGTGCCGCGGCCGGGGTAGCGCTCCTCGAGCACCGGCTGGAGCGGCCGGCCGATCCAGGACCGGACCTCGTGCTCGTCGGCGACCTCGCCCACCGTCTCGATGGCATGGCGGTATGACGCGACGATCAAGGGGATGGTGTCCGCGAGCGTGCCGTCGAAGTCGAACAGGACGACGGGCCAGCGCAGAGTCACGAGACGACCCTAGAACGCCCACCGCGCGGTTCAGGTGAGGGGTTCGACGCCCAGCGCTTGCCGGGGAAGTACGGGCAGGCATCCCCGCAGCCGCACGCAGCTGCCTCGCGCTGCAGGACAGGGTTCTCGTCCTTGACGGTGCGGCGAGGTCGGCCGCGTCGAGGGCGAGCTGGACACGCGACCACCCTTCCTTTCATCGACTATTGTCTATGCAGGAAGTCGACCGGCCATATCGACTTTTGTCACTATGGCGAGGCCGACAGAACAGGAGGGCGGCGATGGTGCACACGCAGCTGCTGACGACGACCAGCGGGAGCGCCGTCACCGGCGACGACGCCTGCTGCGGCACGCTCACCAGCGACTCCGCGATGGGTCGCGCACAGGCCGAGGCCACCGCATACCTGCTCAAGGCGGTCGCCGACCCCGCCCGGCTCCAGCTGCTCTCGCTGATCCGTGCCTCCAAGGACCAGGAGGCGTGCGTCTGCGACCTCACTCCCGCGGTCGGACTGTCGCAACCGACCGTCAGCCACCACCTCAAGGTCCTTACCGAGGCCGGCCTGGTGACCCGCGAGCGCCGGGGCACGTGGGCATGGTTCCGGCTGGTGCCGAGGCGGCTCGAGGACCTGGCCGCCATCTTCCGCTGACCTCGCGTTAGTTTTCCGGTATGCCGCCCGCAGCGCTCGCCGAGCTCGTGCACCCCTCGTGGGCCACTGCGCTCGAGCCGGTGTCGGGCGCGGTCGCGAGCCTCGGAGAGTTCCTGCGCGAGGAGGTCCGGGCGGGACGCGGGTACCTACCGGCAGGGAACCACGTGCTTCGCGCGTTCGAACGACCTCTGGACGCCGCGCGGGTGCTGATCGTCGGGCAGGACCCGTATCCCACGCCCGGCCACGCCGTCGGCCTCTCGTTCTCCGTAGGCGCTGACGTCCATCCCATCCCCCGCAGCCTCGCCAACATCTACCAGGAGCTGCAGTCCGACCTCGGCCTGCCAAGGCCATCGAGCGGCGACCTCTCGCCCTGGGCCGACCAAGGCGTGGTGCTGCTCAACCGCGTCCTGACCGTCGCCCCCGGCAAGCCCGCCAGCCACCGCGGCAAGGGCTGGGAGACCGTGACCGCGCGCGCGATCTCGGCCCTGGTCGAGCGCGGTGGCCCGCTCGTCGCAGTCCTGTGGGGGCGCGACGCCCGCAGCCTCGTGCCCCATCTGCACGGCATACCGGCGGTGGAGAGCGCGCACCCCTCCCCCCTCTCGGCGCACTCCGGTTTCTTCGGGAGCCGGCCGTTCAGCCGCGCCAACGACCTCCTCGCCCAGCAGGGCGCCCCACCGATCGACTGGAGACTCCCGTGAGCGAGGCCATCGCCGCCACCAACCTCACCCACCTGCCCGAGCCCGGCAAGGTCTGGCACCGCTACGTCGCCATCGGCGACTCCTTCACCGAGGGGATGTCCGACGCCGATCCTTCGACGCCCGGCGCCTACCTCGGCTGGGCCGACCGCCTCGCCTCGCACCTGGCCGGGATCGCCCATGCCGCAGGCGGGGAGTTCGCATACGCCAACCTCGCCGTGCGCGGGCGTCTGCTCGCCGACGTGGTGGGCCCGCAGCTCGACGCTGCGCTCGCGCTCGGTCCCGACCTCGTCTCGATGGTCGGCGGCGGCAACGACATCCTGCGACCCAAGGCCGACCTCGACGCCATCGCTGCCCGTCTGGAGCGGGCCGTGGTGCGCCTGCGCGACGCCGGCGCCGACGTCCTCCTGGCGACGCCCACCGACCCGGCCGGAGCACCCCTGCTCCGTCATCTGCGCGGGCGACACGCGATCCACTCGGCCAACCTGTTCAGCATCGCCCAGCAGCATGGCTGTTACATCATCAACCAGTGGGGGATGCGCGCGCTACGCGACTTCCGGCTGTGGTCCGAGGACCGCATCCACATGACGAGCGAGGGCCACCGGCGCGTGGCGCTCAACGCGCTGTCGGCTCTCGGCCACGACACCGACCGCACGGACTGGAGCACGCCGCTGCCTCCTGCCGCGCCCCTGGCCCGCCGCGAGGCTGCGGCCGCGAACGCCGCCTGGGCTCGGACGCATCTGGCGCCCTGGGTGCAGCGACGGCTCAAGGGCCAGTCCTCCGGAGACACGGTGACGGCCAAGCGCCCACAGCTGGCTCCGGTCGACCCCACCTAGTCAGCCCCCACCAGGGCCGGTGACCTGCGGGATTCAAGTAGTAGGACGTCCTACTACTACGATCGGAGTCATGCCAGCGACCCGGCTCATGCCCACCGAGGAGGGCCAGGACCTCATCGACCTGACGCGCGAGATCTGCGACAAGGAGCTCCGTCCCAAGGTCGACGATGCCGAGCGCGCCGCTGCCACCACGCCTCAGCTGCCTCGTGATGCCTTCCGCACCCTCGGCCGCGCCGGCCTGCTGTCGCTGCCCTACCCGGAGGAGCTCGGTGGCGGCGGCCAGCCCTACGAGGTCTACCTCCAGGTCGTCGAGGAGATCGCGTCGGCCTGGATGAGCGTTGCCGTGGGCGTCTCGGTCCACTCGCTGACCTGCTATCCCGTCGCGCAGTTCGGTTCACCGGCCCAGCAGGAGGCCCTGCTCCCGGCCATGCTGTCCGGGGACCAGCTCGGCGCCTACTGCCTGTCCGAGCGCGGCGCCGGCTCGGACGTCGCCTCGATGACCGCCCGTGCGACGCCCGACGACGCCGCCGCGCCCACGGCATACCGGCTCAAGGGCACCAAGGCGTGGATCTCGCACGCCGGCCACGCCGACTTCTACACGGCGTTCGTGCGCACGTCGGACGACGGGCCGCGGGGCCTGTCCTGCTTCGTGGTGCCCGGCGACGCCGAGGGGCTGGCGTTCGGAGCGCCGGAGAAGAAGATGGGCCTGCACTGCGACACCGTGAGCGAGGTGCACTTCGAGGGGGTCGAGGTCGCTGCCGACCGGCTCGTCGGCCAACGTGGCCAGGGCATGTCCATCGCCCTGTCGGCCCTCGACTCCGGTCGGCTCGGCATCGCCGCAGCCGCCACCGGTCTCGCCCAGGCGGCTCTGGACCAGGCTGTCGCGTACGCCCGTGAGCGTCGGCAGTTCGGCCGCCCGATCAGCGACAACCAGGGCCTGGCTTTCATGCTCGCCGACATGGAGGCTGCGGTGACCTCGGCCCGCGCGGCCTACCTCTACGCGGCGCGGCTGCGCGACGCGGGGCGCCCCTTCAGCAAGGAGGCCGCCGTCGCCAAGCTGGTCTGCACGGACAACGCCATGCGCGTGACCACGGACGCCGTGCAGGTGCTCGGCGGTGCGGGCTACACCCAGGACTTCCCCCTCGAGCGGTACCTTCGCGAGGCGAAGGTGACCCAGATCTTCGAGGGCACCAACCAGATCCAACGACTCGTCATCAGCCGCCAGCTGCTCCGCTGACCGAAAGGCCCCACCGTGCAGATCACCGACACCACCGTCGCCCTCGTCACCGGAGGAGCGTCCGGCTTGGGCGAGGCCACCGTCCGGCGCCTCCACGCCGGTGGTGCGGCCGTCGTCATCGTCGACCTGCCCTCGTCCTCTGGCGCGGCCCTGGCCGGCGAGCTGGGTGAGCGGGCGCGGTTCGTGGCCGCGGACGTACGCGACGAGGCCCAGGTCCAGGGGGCGGTCGATGCGGCCGGCGAGCTCGGCACGCTGCGCATCGTGGTCACCTGCGCCGGCATCGGCACACCCGGCCGGGTCGTGGGCAAGCGCGGCCCGCTGCCCCTCGAGGACTTCAGCACCGTCGTGGCGATCAACCTGATCGGCACCTTCAACGTCCTGCGGCTGGCCGCGGCGGCGATGGTGGGCAACGACCCCGTCGACGGGGATCGAGGCGTGGTGGTCATGACGGCCTCGATCGCGGCCTACGACGGCCAGATCGGACAGGCTGCGTATGCCGCGAGCAAGGGCGGCGTGGTCGCCCTCACCCTGAGCGCCGCGCGCGACCTCGCGGACAAGGGGGTGCGCGTGATGACGATCGCCCCTGGCACCTTCATGACCCCGATGCTCGCGGGCCTGCCTCCCGAGGCGACGGCGGCGCTCGAGGCCCAGGTGCCTCACCCCTCCCGGCTCGGCGACCCGGCTGAGTACGCGCACCTGGTCTCGCACATCATCGACAACCCCATGCTCAACGGCGAGGTCATCCGCCTCGACGGGGCACTCCGGATGCCCCCGCGCTGACCACGCGGAGTCAGCCCAAGCCCGGGTTGCCTCCTCTTGGACGGTGCGCCACACCACACCGTGGTGTGGAGGTCACCATTCCGCGACAGCCGGGGCGCACACCCTGACCGTCACGACCTGAGCACCGTCAGAGAAGTCATCGACCCGGCCAACTCATACTTGGCCGGGTCGTCTCTGTTCTAACAGGACGAGCGGGGCCGGCCGCTCACCGACACGCTCGGCGGCGGCCCTGAGCCCTGGGTCACACCGAGCGAGCGAACGCGTCCTCGAGAATGTCCAGGCCCTCGGTCAGCAGGTCGTCGCCGGCCGACAGGGGCGGCAGGAAACGGAAGACGTTGCCGAACGTTCCGCAGGTCAGCGTGACCAGACCCTGCGCATGGCAGGCCTTGTTGATGCGGCCCGTGAGGTCGGCATCCGGCGTCTTCTTCTCCAGGTCCGAGACGAGCTCGACCGCGAGCATCGCGCCCCGGCCACGGATCTCACCGATGACGCCGAACTTGTCGGCGAGCGCCTCCAGACGGGGACGGAACAGGGCCTCGACCGCGCGGGCCCGGCCCGCCAGGTCGTCCACCTTCATGGTCTCGATGGCAGCGATGGCACTCGCGCAGGCCACCGGGTTGCCACCGTAGGTGCCACCGAGGCCGCCCCCGTGGATGGAGTCCATGACGTCCGCGCGGCCCGTCAGCCCGGCGAGCGGCATACCCCCCGCAATGCCCTTGGCGGTGGTGATGAGATCGGGCACGACGTTCTCGTGCTCGGAGGCGAACCAGTCACCTGTGCGGCAGAAGCCGGTCTGGACCTCGTCGGCGACGAAGAGGATGCCGTGCTCGCGGCACCATTCGGCCACCTGCTTCATGAAGCCGGGCGCGGGCACGATGAACCCGCCCTCGCCCTGGATCGGCTCGAGGATGACGGCGGCCGTGTTCTCCTCGCCGATCTGGGCGTGGACGTCGGACACGAACGCCTCGAACGCCTCTTCGGCGCAGCGCTCCGCACCGGTCGGCCAGCGGTAGGGGTAGGCCATCTGCATGCGATAGATCTCGCTCGCGAACGGGCCGAAGCGGTGCTTGTACGGCATGTTCTTGGCGGTCAGGCCCATCGTGAGGTTGGTGCGGCCGTGGTAGGCGTGGTCGAACGCGACGACCGCCTGGCGGCCGGTGTAGTGACGGGCCACCTTGACGGCGTTCTCGACGGCTTCAGAGCCGGAGTTGAAGAGCGCCGATCGCTTCTCGTGGTCACCGGGCGTCACCTCGGCCAGTGCCTCGGCCACCTGGAGGTACTCCTCGTAGGGCGTGACCATGAAGCAGGTGTGCGTGAAGTCGTTGATCTGGCTGGTCACCGCGTCGATGACGCGCTGGTTGCCGTTGCCCACGGTCGTGACCGCGATGCCGGACCCGAAGTCGATCAGCTGGTTGCCGTCGACGTCGCGCAGGATCCCCCCGGACGCCTGCTCGATATAGACGGGCAGCCCGGTGCCGACGCCGGCCGACACCGCTGCGAGCTTGCGCTTCTGGAGGGCCTCGGACTTGGGGCCGGGGATGCTGGTGGCGAGGACACGCTTCTGCTCGAGCATGCTGTCGAGCATAGTTGGGCGCCGCCTGGGCGAGAAGCGCGGCACCACTCCACGGGTCAGGCCAGCGCCGCCTCGAGGTACGGGGTGAGGGTGACGGCGAAGCGTCGCGTCATGTGGTCGGAGTCGTAGTAGACGGGCACTCCACCGATGACCGCGTAACAGGCCGGGTGGTCACAGAAGTAGCGGTTCAGGTCGACCAGCCGGACGGGGTGCGCGGTCCGAGACGACAGTCGCGCCGCTCGGTGCAGGTCGTCGTCAGGCAGGGCTGTGGCCCGGTCCGTCGAGCAGGCCAACGGGTGCCCGGCGTGGATCGCGAGGCACTGAGGTTGGTTCTTGCCGCCGGTGCCGGGAATGTCTGCCAGCACAACGACCTTGGCGAACCTCTGCCACTCGCTCCAGATATCCAGGAACCCCTGTGCGCCAGAGCTGCCAGGAGCGAACTGGGTGGCGCGGACGAAGGCGGTGGTGAGCACGAGGGACGGGTGGAAGGCCTGAAGACGCGCGGAGAGACTGTGGCTCCAGCCCAGGCAGCTGTCCGGCGTCTGGGCGCGTCCCTCGAACACCACTGCCGGGGCGTAGTTGGCCGCGCACCCTCCGCGGTACATCTCGATGATCGCCCAGTTGCGTCGACGAGCGATGAGGCCCAGCGCCGAACGCCATTGCTCGGCGTGAGAGTCCCCGATGACGGCCACCGTCTTGGCCGGCGTTCCCGGGCCCCAGTAGCAACGCACGGCAAGTGGGGTGCCGGGCACGATGCGACAGCCCGGCAGGCCGCCCCAGGGGGCGTCGGCCTTGACCACGGGCGTGTCCTCGTCTGCCGTCACGGCCCTCGGACAGTCGACCCTGCGTGCCATCGCTTCAGCTCCGAAGCAGGGCCGGGTGCCACCCTGAGCGATCGCCTGGGCGAGCTGGTCCTCCTGCCGCTGGACCTGCGCCAGCGACGCACCCACACCCACGCCGATGACGAGCATTCCCGCCAGTGCGGCGGACAGCGCCCGCCGCGGGCTGCGGACGAGCACTGGAACGTGGCGCGTGGCGTCCTCGACGTACCGCTTGCTCAGGTGAGCCAGCACGAGCGTCACACCGATGATGCCCACCTTCGCGGGCCACGACAGGACGCTGCCCAGGACATAGGGGGTGAAGACGATGAGAGGCCAGTGCACGAGATAGACGGAGTACGACACGTTGCCCAGCCACTGCGTGGCCCGCGCCCGGACGAGGGCGGACAGCGGGTCACGCGCGCCGGTGTCGCCGGCCACGATCACCGCAGCCGTCGCCAGGCAGGGCAGCGCGGCGGCATACCCGGGAAACACGGTGGCCTCGGTGAAAGTCAGGCCGGCGACGGCGAGGCCCGCCACCCCAGCCCACCGCAGGACCAGCCGGCCCCTATCACTCACGCTCCAGCGACGCTGGACCAGCACCACCAAGGCCCCCAGGCCGAACTCCCAGGCACGGGTCGGCGTGATGAAGTAGGCAGCCGACTGGTTGGTGTCCGTGAACCACACGGAGAAGGCGAACGAGAGCAGGGTCAGGCCGAGGAGGGACATGCCGATGGATGTCGTCGTGCGGCGACGGAGCCACCGCCTGGCGACGAAGAGCGAGGCCATGATCAGGCTCGGCCAGAACAGGTAGAACTGCTCCTCCGCGGACAGGGACCAGAAGTGCTGGACCGACGAGGCGACGTCGTTCGAGGCTGAGTACGTCACGGCCTTGGTCGCCAGGTAGAGGTTCTGCACATAGAAGGCGGAGGCGAGGATCTCCTTGGCGTTGACGGCCCGAAGCTCGACGGGGAGCAGGAACAGGGCCGCGACCAAGCACACCAGCAGCACGGCCAGGCTGGCAGGGAGCAGGCGACGAGCCCGTCTGGCGTAGAACGCCGCGAGGTCCAGCCGACCCGTCGCGTCGACCTCACGCAGCAGGTGGCTCGTGATGAGGTAGCCAGAGATGACGAAGAAGGCATCGACGCCGACATAACCGCCCGTGAACCGATGCGGCCAGAGGTGGAACAGCACCACCAGCGTCACCGCCACGGCGCGCAGGGCCTGGATCTCGGGGAGGAACCCGCGGGTGCCCGAGGTCGTGCGCATCGGGGCGTCCCCTCCCTCTCTCACTGCGGACTCTCCGTCACCGGCCGCGACCCGGCTGGCCGGCGACGCAGGAAAGCGTAGAGCCCTCGGGCTATGTTGGGTGACATGGCCGGATCCAAGGCGAGTTCGCCCGCGGTGGAGCTCGAGGTGGGCGAGCGCGATGTCCGGATCAGCAACCCCGATCGCGTGTACTTCTCTGCCCGGGGCGAGACCAAGCTGGACCTCGCCAACTACTACCTGTCGGTCGGCGACGGCATCGTCAACGCGTTACGCGAACGACCCTGCATGCTGCACCGCTTCCCTGATGGCGTCGATGGCGAGAAGGTCCACCAGAAACGCGTTCCGCGTGGGGCGCCCCCCTGGCTGGAGACCGTGCGGGTGAAGTTCCCGCGGTACAACCGGACCGCGGACGAGCTCTGCGTCACCGAGCTGGCCCAGGTCATCTGGGCTGTGCAGATGTCGACCGTCGAGTTCCATCCCTGGAACTCTCGCCGGTCCGATGTCGAGAAGCCCGACGAGTGGCGCATCGACCTCGACCCCGGTCCGGACTGCCCCTGGTCCCGGGTGCAACGTGTCGCACATGTGGCCCACGAGGTGCTCGACGAGCTGGGTGCCGTGGGCTGGCCCAAGACCAGCGGCGGGTCGGGGCTGCACATCTATGTGCGGATCGAGCCGGAGTGGGGTTTCAAGGACGTGCGGCGAGCCGCGTTGGCGTTCGCCCGGGAGGTCGAGCGCCGTATGCCGGACGACGTCACCACCACCTGGTGGCGTAAGGACCGCGACCCCGCCGACCTGTTCGTCGACTACAACCAGAACGCTCGGGACCACACCATTGCCTGTGCCTACTCGGTGCGCGGCAACCCCGAGGGCACCGTCTCGACGCCCATCGAGTGGTCCGAGGTGGACGACGTCACCCCCGGCGACTTCACCATCGCCACCGTGCCGGCGCGGTATGCCGCGGTGGGCGACCTGCACGCGGGTATCGACCAGGCGGTCTTCGCGATCGACCCCCTGCTCGAGTGGGCCGAACGGGACGAGCGGAACGGTGCGGCGGAGCCACCGGAGCCCGAACCCGCATAAGCGGGCTGAATTTCCTTTCTTCTCCGCATCTGCGGCCCTAGGATGGGCAGCGTGCCTCAGCTACGGATTCGGGATGCCTCGACCTTCCTCGGTGTCAGCGATGACACCGTCCGTCGCTGGGTGGACAGCGGTGCTCTGCCGTCCGAGCAGGACGAGGCCGGACGCAAGGTGGTGGACAGCTACCAGGTGGCTCTGCTGGCCCGGGAGCAGGCCCGCACCCCGACCGACCCCTCAGGCGTGGGTCGCTCCGCCAGGAACCGGTTCGTCGGCCTCGTCACCGACATCACCCAGGACACCGTCATGGCGCAGGTGGAGATGCAGTGCGGCCCGTTCCGAGTCGTGTCGCTCATGAGCAGCGAGGCGGTCCGTGACCTGGGCCTCGAGCTCGGCTCAGTCGCCATCGCCGTGGTCAAGTCGACCACCGTCATCGTCGAGACCGCCCGAGGAGCCTCATGAGCCGCCCGCTTGCCACGGTGGCCGTCACGACGTTGCTGCTCGGCGTTGCGGCCTGCGGGTCGGGGGGGTCGGGTCCTGCGTCTTCCGTCTCGGCTTCGTCGGGCGCGACGTCGTCCGGTGCGTCGCACGGTCACCTCACCGTCTTCGCCGCCGCCTCGCTCAAGGCGACCTTCACCAAGATCGGAGCCCGGTTCGAGAAGGCTCATCCAGGCACCACCGTGACCTTCAGCTTCGCCGGGTCTTCCGACCTCGTGAGCCAGCTCCAGCAAGGCGCCCCGGCAGACGTGTTCGCCTCCGCCGACGTGCCCAACATGCAGAAGGCGACCCGCGAGTCACTGACATCGGGCGCCCCCGTCGACTTCGCCTCCAACACCCTCGAGATCGCCGTGCCGCCGGGCAACCCCGCGCACGTCACCTCCCTGGCCGACCTCACCAAGCCCGGCGTGAACGTGGTGGTCTGCGCCCCCGCCGTCCCCTGCGGCGCCGCAGCGGTGAAGGTCGAGCACGCTGCCGCCATACGGCTCACTCCGGTGAGCGAGGAGCAGTCGGTGACCGACGTCCTCGGCAAGGTCCGTTCGGGCGAGGCGGACGCCGGTCTGGTCTATGTGACGGACGTCAAGGGGGCCGGGTCGGCCGTGGTCGGCGTGCCCTTCCCGCAGAGCTCCGCCGCCGTCAACGCGTACCCGATCGCCGTCTTGAGGACCAGCACCGATGCCGCCTTGGCCAAGGCCTTCGTCGACGCCGTCACCGGTGGACCCGGTCAGGGCATCCTCGCGGCCGCGGGCTTCCGCCCAGCACCGTGAGGCCCACCCGGTCGGCGCCTCGGGTTGGCCTGCCTGCGTGGGTCTTCCTTCCCGCCGCGGTGGGTGGGCTGTTCCTCCTGCTCCCGCTGGTGTCGATGCTCACACGGGTCGAATGGTCCCATTTCCTGTCTCTGGTCACCAGCGACTCGTCCCTGGCCGCTCTGACTCTGAGCCTGCGCACCTCGTTCGCCAGCACTGTCGTCTGCGTGCTGTTGGGCGTGCCCATGGCGCTGGTCCTGGCACGCACGAGCTTCCGCGGGCAGTCACTGTTCCGGTCGCTCGTGCTGCTGCCCCTCGTCCTGCCGCCGGTCGTGGGCGGCATCGCCCTGCTCTACACGTTCGGCCGACGCGGGCTCCTCGGCCACACCCTCCAGGTCTTCGGCCTGCAGATCGCCTTCTCGACGGCGGCTGTCGTCATGGCCCAGACGTTCGTGGCGCTGCCCTTCCTGGTCATCAGCCTCGATGGGGCACTACGCACCGGCGGTCAGCGGTTCGAAGAGGTGGCTGCCACACTCGGAGCCCGTCCGACCACCGTGTTCCTGCGGGTGACCCTGCCGTTGGTCGCACCCGGGCTGGCGTCCGGGGCGGTGCTGGCCTTCGCCCGCGCCCTGGGCGAGTTCGGGGCGACGATCACGTTCGCGGGCAGCCTGCAGGGAGTGACGCGGACGCTACCGCTGGAGATCTACCTGCAGCGCGAGACCGACCCCGCGGCGGCCGTGGCCCTCTCGTTGCTCCTCGTCGCCGTATCCACCGTCGTCATCGCGGTGGCGCGTCCGTCGAGGACGGCGCTGTGACGCTGCATGCCGAGCTGCGGGTGGCATCTCGGTCTCTCGACCTCCGCCTGGACGTGCCGGTGGGCCGCACCCTGGCGATCCTCGGGCCGAACGGCGCAGGCAAGTCCACGACCCTCGCCTGTCTCGCCGGCCTGCTCCGTCCCGACTCGGGGCAGGTGGCACTGGGTGACCGCATGCTCTACTCCGACGAGGGGGACGCCTGGGTGCCACCGCACCAGCGCAGCGTGGGCCTCCTCGCCCAGGAGCCGCGCCTGTTCCCGCACCTATCCGTGCTCGAGAACGTCGCCTTCGGCCCGCGCAGCTCCGGTATGCCGCGTGGCCAGGCTCGCGCTGCCGCCCTGGAGTGGCTGGGCGAGGTCGACCTCCTCGATCGGGCGAACGACAAGCCCGGTCAGCTGTCGGGCGGCCAGGCACAGCGAGTGGCGATCGCGCGGGCCCTGGCTGCGCAGCCCGAGCTCGTCCTGCTCGACGAGCCCCTCTCGTCGCTGGACGTGCAGGCGAAGCCCGACCTCAGAAAGCTGCTCCGTCGGGTGCTCGCCGGACGCACGACCGTGCTGGTCACCCACGACATCCTCGACGCGATCCTGCTGGCCGACGAGGTGGCGATCGCCGAGCAGGGCCGCATCGTGGAGCACGGGCCCACCACCCAGGTGCTGAGCCGACCGACCAGCGCCTTCGCCGCTCGAAGTGCAGGACTGAACCTCATCCGGGGCATCGCCGAAGGGTCGGCCGTTCGCAGCCCCGAGGGTCTGCGGGTCGAGGGTCTGCCGGAGGACTCGCTGAGGGACGGTCAGGCGGCCGTGGCCGTCTTCAGCCCCAACGCCGTGAGCGTCTTCCGAGAACCGCCTGCAGGGAGCCCACGCAACACGTTCGATGCCGAGGTCACCGAGCTCGAACCGCACGGGCATCAGGTCCGCGTGCACACGGCATACGTGGCGGCGGATGTCACCCCCGCCGCGGTGGCGGAGCTCGACCTGGTGCCCGGCACGCGGGTCGCCCTCTCGGTCAAGGCGAGTGAAGTAGCCGTCTACGCGGGCTGAGGCGAGCAGGTGGACGTCGAGCAACTGACCCCCCACACCCTGGCGTGGGGGGTCAGCCGTCGTCTCAGGACCGTGCGGCCGGGCCTCGCGGGCCGGGTCGCTCAACCCGGGCATGGAGCGCCAGTGCAGCGCCCCCCAGCCCGACCAACAGCAGTGCGACCAGGAACGAGGGCACGGTCGCCGCGCCCGTGAAGGCCAGCGTCGGCGCGGTCGCTGCTGGACCGCCGGGCGTCGGGCCGGCGGTCGCCGAGACGGTCTGCACGGGCGCCTGCGTCGTGGTCGGGGTCGCGTGGTCCGCAGTCACCGGCGCCGTCGCTGTCGGCGGCGTGGTTGTGGTTGGCGGCGCGGTCGTGGACGGGGTGGTCGTCGGCGGGGTGGTCGTCGGCGATGTCGTCGTGGGCGTGGGAGTCGATCCGACGCCCGTACCGCCGCCGTCGGTGCGCGCCAGATGGCTGCCCACGGGGGAGATGACGCCGTTGACGGTCACCGTGCCGCTGTTCGAATAGCTTGCCAAGGTCGGGTCGGTGACCGTGTTGACCAGCGCGACCTCGGTGTACTCCCCGGCCGGAAGCCCCGTCCACGCGACCTTCAGGCTGGCGGGGGTGCAGACGACCTTAGCGGGGTGCCGCACCGCATCACCCGGCTGAACGACATGCCCATCGGAGTCCAGAGTCCTGCCGATCGCGGGGGCCACGCTGGTGCAGTCGATGGCCAGCCCCGGACCGGGCGTATCGGTCAGCGTCACCGTGCTGACGTCGGCCGTCGTGGGCGGCGCCTCGATACGCGACCCGGTGGACTGCTGCCTGCCGTCGGTCCACCACATGGTCTTGAGCGCCGAGTTGTGAGCCGGTGGGCACCCCTGGGTGCACGGAGCACCAGTGCCGACCTCGAGCGGGATTACCTGAGCACCGACCGTGAAGTTCAGGATGACGTTCTTTCCGGTCGTGGCGAGGAAGTACTGGGTCGAGAACATGCAGGTGCCGTGCACGTTCACCGAGTGGGTCAGCACGTAGCTGGTCAAGGCGAAGGTCACCAGGCCGTTGCTGGCGGCCTGGGCGATGGCGACCGTCTGCCCGTCGGGTGACTTCAGCGGGAAGGTCGAGGAGCCGTACCAGCGCAGCTGAGATGGCAGCTGCATCGTGAAGGTGTCCCCCGGCTGGGAGCCGTCCGGAACGGCCCACGTGCAGTCGAGGTCGACTCGGTCGTACTGCTGGACCTGCGTCGCGCTGGTGGTGATCGAGGTGATGGCGCCGACGATGACCGAGGCCTGGCCTGGCAGCGCGGCGACGACAGCCGCACCGAGCGTGATGGACAGTGCAGCGATGACCGTGAGGGCCCGTGCGAGCGCCCGCCCCCTGGGCTTCGGACTGCGTGCGCGTATGGGTAGGGCGCGTAAGGGTGCGGCGGGTATGACTGAGCGATTCATGATGTTTCCCCCGAAACGTGATGTGAAGGTACTAATCCCCTTGACTGGGGGACTCATCGACGGCGGCATGGTGACGCACGGGGCCCACCTGTTGAGACCGCGCTCCGTGGGCGCGGAAATGGCCACGCGCAGCGGCCGGGGCGTCATCCGCAACGCACCGGCACGTCTCTGAAGTGTGAGGTGGCCAGGCGTGTCGTGACCCGGGCCACCTCACACTCCACTGGCCCTATCCCTCGTCGCATTCCTGCGGCAGGCCTCATGGCCCGCCTCGCATGGTCGGCGTGGGGCCGGACCAGCAGCAATTGCGGGGCCCACCCCCCTCCCTGCGGACCCCGCAATCCATCCTGCGCCTATAGGACGCATACGCAGGCAAACGGTGACGTCGAGCGGCGATCAGGCGTCGAGCGACGCCGGCAACATGCCCAGGTGAGGGCCGACGAGGCGCTCGGAGGCGGCATACACCTCGCAGAGCGCGTCGAACAAGGTCATCGCGTCGCCACCCTCGGCCGCAGCCCGACTCGCGCTGCCGAGCCTATGAAGCCGGTCGACCGCGTGCATGAGGTCGTCGAGATCGTCGGCAGAGACCTCTGCTATTTCACGAGGCATTCGTCCCCCAAGCTTCGAAGGAACCAGCAGCGGGCTGCTGTAGGTCGTGGCTCTGGCCGTCAGGTCCTTATGGCCAGGTGGTGGCTGCGGTGGCCGAGGCCCTGCCGCCGGACTGGTCGGTGCCGGTCACCGACGCTTGCACGGTGCCCCTGGCGTCGGGGGCCCACTTGGTCGAGACGCTGCCCGACCAGTTCTGTGAGGACGACGCCGACGCGATGCACGTGATCGTGGTCCCGCTCTGGGTGCACCCCTGCCAGACACCGGACGAGCCGCTCAGGCCCACCCCGACGGGCACCGAGAGGCGTAGCTGGACGCCGCCGACGATCTGCCGGCCGGAGGCCGTCACCTCGATGAAGGGCGCTGAGGCCGGGCCCCCCATGGCGAGGGCGACGGAGAGCCGGCCCGAAGGTGCTGGGGTCGTCGGCGGCGTCGTCGTCGGTGGCGGTGGCGTCGAACTGGTGCGAGCCGGCGCGGTCGTACGCACGGGGGCCGGAGGCGCGACAACCCTAGGTGTGGGCGTCGTCGGGGTCACGCGCGGCCGGTTCGTGGTCGAGGTGGCAGGAGGTCGGATGGCGGCCGACGGCTGGGCGGGAGGGGCCGTGACCGGGTGCGTCACCGGCGGCAGGGAGGTGACGACCGGCACGGGCGCTGCGGTCGGCTCGGGCCAGAGGACCCAGGTGAGCGCGCCAGCACCGACGACCACCGCAGTCGCGATGGACGCCCAGGTGGCCGTTGAGGAGGATGCCGTGGTGCCCGCAGGCGCGGAGCCCGCGGCGGCGCCAGACCCACCTGCCAGGGCCGCCCCCGCGATACCGCCTGGAGCCAGCGTGAGCACCGCAGGCGCGAGGAAGCCGGAGAGGTTCCGGTCGACGCGTCGCAGCTCGGCCAAGCGCTCGGTGCACCGGGCGCACCCGCGCACGTGCGCCGCCGTCTCGGAGTTACCGCTGGCGTCGGGCAGCAGGGCCGCGAGCCCTCCGATGAAGGGGAGGCAGCCAGGGTCGACGACCCCGCGCGAGACATGGACCTGGACGTATGCGGCCCGCAGTCCCTGGCGGGCGCGCCTGGCCAAAGCGGCCACCGCGTTAGGAGTGAGCCCGAGCTCCTCGGCGACCAGGATGTTGGAGTCGTGGTCCACCGCTGTGCGCCACAGCACATGGCGCCAGCGGGGCGGCAGCGTGGCAAAGGCCTCGCGCATGAGGCTGAGCTCGCCCGATGTCGCGACCGGGTCGAACGGCACGTCGGCGGCATTCTCGAGGACGGCGTTCTCGTCGGTGAGGATGTCACTCGCGTTGGCCCGTCGGGCCCGGGTCGTCACCCCGTTGCGCACCGAGGTGAGCAGGTAGGCCCGCACCGAACCGGTGGGGCCGCCACCGGCGTTGAGCGCGGCCAGCATGCCTGAGAACGCGTCCGCCGCCAGCTCCTCGGCGTCACGTGGCTGGCGGGCGACGCGGCGGGCCGTCGACAGGGCCGCCGGGAAATGTCGCTTCCACAGCTCGACGACCGCGCCGTCGTCGCCCTCACGCGCACGGGAGGTCAGCTCGAGGTCATCGACCTCGGACAGGTCGAGCGGCGTCACCGGAGCCGTCCTCTGCGCCCCGAGGTGCGGCCGGTGGTGGCGACCGACGCGGACACCGGGCAGATCACGCGCCATCGAGTCATTGTCGCCCCTGTGTGTTGCGACCGTCGACCGTCAGACGCGTGAGCCTTCTCGACGAACGTGTGGGCAGGACTGCAGCTCACCCGCACGCCCCTCGCTGGCCGGCAGACGGGTCGAGTGCGGGGTAGAGGGCGAAGACATGGAAGGTCAACGCGTCCTGGCCGTCGGACTCCGCCTCGATCTGCTGCTCGATGTCGGCGGCGACCAGGGCCTCGACTGCCGACGCATAGGGACCGGAGAACGAGGCGCTGACGCCCCTGGAGTCCCGGCACAACACGATGTGGGGCAGGTCCATCTCTGCGACGCCCATCTCGACCACGAAGTTGCCCAGGGCATCGGGCAGCTGAACCCTGTCGGGGTCGTCTCTCCAGGCGTCGATGCCCATGCCTTCTCCTCGCCTTCTCACCGGGACCCCTACGAGACGCACGGGTGGGCCAGAGGTGACGCGTCATGAAAGAGACCGGAGCGCCTCAATAGAGATATGGCCGGCCGAGCATGGTCCGGGCCTCGAGCCGACTTGGAGACCCGTGACCAGCCTCACCCGCCTCTTCACCACCATCGATGTCGCGGCAGACCGTGGACTCGAGGTCCCGTGCGTCCGAGAGGACGAGGGTTTGTGGTTCTCCGACGATCCGCGCGACATCGAGCGTGCGAAGACGCTGTGCCAGCGCTGCGCCGTGCGTCACGAGTGCCTCACCGGCGCCACCGAGCGCGGGGACACCGGGGTGTGGGGAGCCGAGCTGCTCGAGCGCGGCCGGATCAGCAACCGTCGGGTACTGCGCAAGGCCCGCTCTAGTCCGGAGTGATGCCGTTCCCCACCTCTGGCCCTGAGGGGACGACTCTTCCTAAGCCGAAGAGCTAGCCGCCCCAGTCCTGACCCGCACCCAGTCCTGGTGGGCAGGCGAGCTCACTCGATGCCGACAGCCCTTATGGCAGCGGGCCGACCTCCCAGCCGCGAAGCTGAGCGGCGATCTTCTCGACCTCGCGCAGGGTGGCAGCTTCCTGACCCTCGCTCTTGTTGGGCTGGGCCCTCGAGATCCATTGTCGTCCGTCGTGGCGGTCACGTTCCTGGCGATCACGTGGGCCTCGCATCGAGCCGTGTATCGCCGGCTGGTTGGACAAGGAACGTCCAGCGCCCTGAGAGACACGGGTCGAGGGAGGTCTCCAGCGCTTCGAGACCCGACCACAGCCAGCCACCGACCGACAGTGGAGAAGGGGAGCCCGCCTGAGTCGTCGCGACAAGAGTGGCCGCATGCCATCAGGCAGTGACGCGTAGCCCTCCTGATGCGGCCGGGAGGCGGGCGGACAGTGGAGCGCGGGGTCGGCGGCTCCAACGTGACTCATCCGCGATGGGCTCACCGGGTCCTGTCGAGGTCCTGACGGGTCAGCAGCGGCGTCGTGGTGAGGTCGATGTCGCTCAGGGCGGTGCCTGGCGTGGGGCTGCGGTCGATGGCGCAGATGACCGTTTCGACGGTGGCGCCGGCTGCCCGCAGGGCGCGTGTGGCGTCACGGACGGCGCCCCCGGTCGTGACAATGTCTTCGACGATGGTGATGCGGCGTCCTGCGACGTCGGCTCCTTCGGCGAGGCGTCGGGTGCCGTATTCCTTGGCCTGCTTGCGGACGAACAGTGCTGGTATGCCGGTAAGGCTGCTGATCATGGTGGCCAGGGGGATGCCGCCAAGCTCCAGGCCGCCGAGGAGGTCGGTGTCATTCGGCACGAGCGGTTGCATGGCTTCGGCGACTCGGCGAAGGAGCCGCGGGTCGGACTCGAAGAGGTACTTGTCGAAGTACTCGGTTGCGCTCTGGCCCGACCGCAGGGTGAAGCTGCCGGTCAAGCGGCAGGTGCGGTCGATGTCTCGGGCGAGTTCGGCGAGGAGGTCAGGCTGCACGCGCGCATGCTCTCATGATCGGCCGTGGATGCCGGTCAACGCCCTCGCATGGCTGCCGTCAGCCGGCAGGAACCTGCCGACCAGGTCCAGCTGCCACGGCTCCATCGGCGACCCACGTTCCCAATGCCGCCAGTGATCACGCCGGCTGCGCCGTGGCTGGGCCTAACACACAAGCCACGCCTGCAGCGTCTGACGCGACACACCGAACT
>NZ_DASYGF010000073.1:0-43202 GCF_036000045.1 Pedococcus sp. | reverse complement strand
GTCTGGGCCTCGGAGTTCGCCTGGGCCGCCCGGCTGCGCGACTGGGCGAGGCAGCGGCTGGTGGTCTGGAACCAGTGGTGGTCAGCGAAGCGTGGTGAGCAGGGCGCGGTAGGTCTGGTCGACCTCGCCCTCGACGCTGGTCACCATCACGGCATCCGGCCGAGCGGCCAGGACCCGTTCCAGGGCCGCGTGGTTGCCGGCCAGGAGGGCGTCGCCTCCCTCGGCGGCGACGATCGTGCGCACGTGCTCGTGCCAGGGGTCCTCGGGCTCGGACTGGCCGCGTCGGTGGAACCGCGCCACCGATGCGGCCGGGGTGTCCATCAGGACGCGCTCGACGAACAGCGCACCGGCGTCCGTCGCACACTGCTCGAACCGGACCAGCTCGTCGAGGTCGCCCAGCAGCTGTGGGAAGACGACGTCATGGCCGTTCCGCAGGTAGGCCTCGATCATCGCCAAGGCGGCGGGCCGGATCAGAGCGCCCGCACGAGCGAAGTCACGCTGCCATCCACCGATGAGCGTCCTGAGCACGTCGACATCGCAGTTGAGCACGCCTGGGTGGGCGTCGGCATACCGTCGCGCCAGAGTCGACTTGCCGATGCCCGGCGGTCCGTTGAGGTGGATGAGCCGGCTCATGACCCCCGACCCTAGGGCCGGGTCTGGTGGTGACGCCCGATTTCACGTCGCCCACCACCTCCCGCTATTCTTCGGGAGCCGTTTTCGGCACTGGACGTGTAGCTCAGTTGGTTAGAGCGTTCGCTTCACACGCGAGAGGCCAGGGGTTCGAGTCCCTTCACGTCCACCAGCACATAGCATCGCGAGTGTGACTGCCTCTGCGACCGACTCCCTGACTGCGACCACGATCCACCTGACCGGCCACGACGGCGCTGACGTCGAGGCCTATCTCGCCCGCCCACATGGCGACCAGGCCCGGGGTGGCGTGGTCGTGATCCACCATCTTCCTGGCTACGACCGGGCCACCAAGGAGATCGTCCGCCGGTTCGCCGAGCTGGGCTACGACGCGATCTGCCCCAACCTCTACTCCCGTGAGGCCCCCGGTGCCGACCCCTCGGACGCGGCCGCCACCGCGCGGGCTCAGGGCGGCATCCCGGACGAGCGGCTCGTCGCGGACGTCGCGACGGCCGCGGCATACCTGCGTGGTCTGTCCACGAGCAACGGTCGGGTCGGGGTGATCGGCTACTGCTCGGGTGGGCGCCAGTCCGTCCTGGCCGCGTGCCATCTCGACCTGGACGCGGCGGTCGACTGCTACGGCGCGTTCGTCACCGGCGAGCCGCCGGAGGGCTTCCCGCTCAAGGTGACCAACCTCGTCGACCAGCTCCCCGACCTGCGGGCCCCGCTGCTGGGCCTGTTCGGCGCCGAGGACAAGGCCCCGAGCCCGGAGCACGTCCGCGAGCTCGAGGAGATCCTGACCAGACTGGGCAAGCCCCACGAGCTCCACTCCTACGACGACGCGGGTCACGCCTTCTTCGCCGTCGACCGCCCGGCCTACCGCGTGGCGGCCGCCAACGACGGCTGGGAGCGGATCGCCGCCTTCTTCGAGCGCCACCTGGGAGCCTGACATGTGCACGTACGCCACGGTCTGCGAGCGCGTCGACGGCAGTGCCAAGGGTCCCGGAGGGGCGTGGTTCCACGTCACCGACGCGACGGTCTACTACGACCACCCTGTCCACGCGATGGCAGAGCACAGCCTCAACATCGACCTCGCCGACCCCTCTCGCGGCCCTGGCGCCAGGGTCGCGGTCGAGCTCACCCGCGAGTCGGCCGAGCGCCTGGTCGGCGCGATCACGGCGGCCCTCGCCTCGGCGCCCGACGGCGTGTGATGGTGGGCGCCCTGCGGGAGATCCACATCTACCCGGTCCACGGCGAGCCGGGCCAGCACCTCGACACCAGCGTCGTCGAGGCGGACGGGCTCGAGGGCGACCGCCGCAAGAAGGCCGCGGTCCACGTGATCGCGGCCGACGAGGCTCCCGGCACCCGAGCCAACCTCGTGGTCACCCTCACCGCGGACGAGCTCGCCGCCGGCATCGGTGGCACGCTGCGTGTGGGCGAGGTCGAGCTCACCCTCACCGGCGCGCCCAGCAGCTGCTCCGGCGTGTATGCCGCGGTGGCCCGTCCAGGGGTGCTTCGCGTGGGCGACGGGGTCGGGGTGACGCCACGTCAAGCGGGAGCATAGGGTCCAGCTGTGGTGCTGCTGCAAGAGCCGGGGAGACACGAGCGGGCTGTCGGCCGACTGGCCGAGAGCTACCGCGCCATTCCCGCTGACGCGCCGGTCCGGCTTGCCAAGAGGACGTCGAACCTGTTCCGGGCCCGGGCCGCGTCGAGCGCACCCGGTCTCGACGTCTCCGAGCTCGACGGCGTCATCTCGATCGACCTCCAGGCCCGCACCGCTGACGTCCAGGGTATGTGCACCTACGAGGACCTCGTGGCCGCCACGCTGGCGCACGGCCTCGCGCCCCTGGTCGTGCCACAGCTCAAGACCATCACCCTGGGTGGTGCCGTCACGGGTCTGGGCATCGAGTCCACGTCGTTCCGTCACGGCCTGCCGCACGAGTCCGTCCTCGAGATGGATGTGCTGACCGGCTCGGGGGAGATCGTCACCGCCACTCCGGACGGCCCCCACGCCGACCTCTTCCACGGCTTCCCCAACTCCTACGGCACCCTCGGCTACGCCACCCGGCTACGCATCGCCCTCGAGCCGGTCGAGCCTTATGTGGCGTTGCGGCACCTGCGTTTCCGCGACCTGGGCCAGCTCGTGGCCACGCTGGGCCGGGTGGTCGACGAGCGCACGCATGACGGCATCGCGGTCGACTACGTCGACGGGGTCGTGTTCTCGGGCACCGAGGCCTATCTCACGCTCGGCACCCAGACCGCCGAGCCAGGCCCGACCAGCGACTACACGGGCCAGGGCATCTTCTACCGGTCGATCCAGCACGACGGCCCCGAGCCGAGACGGGACCGGCTCACCATCAGCGACTATCTGTGGCGCTGGGACACCGACTGGTTCTGGTGCAGCCGGGCGTTCGGTGCGCAGCATCCGGTGGTCCGGCGGCTGTGGCCGGCCCGCTACCGGCGCAGCTCGTTCTACTGGAAGCTCATCGCCCTCGACCACCGCTTCGGTGTGGCGGACCGGCTCGAGGCCCGGCACGGACGCCCACCGCGCGAGCGCGTCGTCCAGGACATCGAGGTGCCGTTGGAGCGCACCGAGGAGTTCGTCAGCTGGTTCCTGCGCGAGATCCCCATCGAGCCGCTCTGGCTCTGTCCGGTCCGCAGCCGCGACCGCTGGCCGCTGTACCCGCTGCGCCCGGGCCAGACCTACGTCAACGTGGGCTTCTGGTCGAGCGTGCCGCAGGACCCCAGCGGTGACACCGGTGCCGCCAACCGTCTCGTCGAGCAGCAGGTGACGGCGCTCGACGGCCACAAGTCGCTGTACTCCGACTCGTTCTACGACCAGGACCAGTTCTGGCAGCTCTACGGCGGTGAGGACTACGCCGACCTCAAGAAGCGCTACGACCCCGATGATCGACTGCTCGATCTCTACTCCAAGGCGGTGCTACGCAAGTGACCACTCTCCGTACCAGCCGAGCCGAGGCTCCCAGCGAACGCCTGTCGATGGCACAGATCATGGACACCGTGACCGACGGCGTGCTGCCTCTGCGGTTCGTCGCCTACGACGGGTCGGCCACCGGGCCGCAGGACGCCGCATACGGGCTGAAGCTGCTCTCGCCCCGCGGGGCGAGCTATCTCGCCACCGCGCCTGGAGACCTCGGGATGGCCCGCGCGTATGTGGCCGGTGACCTCGACGTGATCGGCGTGCACCCCGGCGACCCCTACGAGCTGCTCAACGCCCTGGGCGACCTGCGGTTCAAGCTGCCGCCACCGAAGACGGCTGCTGCCGTGGCCCGTTCGCTGGGCTTCGAGCTGCTCAAGCCCCCGCCGCCGCCGCCTCAGGAGGCACGGCCGCGCTGGCGCCGGGTGGCCGAGGGCCTGCGGCACAGCAAGACGCGCGACGCGGAGGCCATCCACCACCACTACGACGTCTCCAACGCGTTCTACGAGAAGGTCCTCGGCCCCTCGATGACCTACACCTGTGCCTGCTACCCGCACGAGGGCGCCACGCTGGAGGAGGCCCAGGAGAACAAGTACCGCCTGGTGTTCGACAAGCTACGCCTCAAGGAGGGCGACCGGCTGCTCGACATCGGCTGCGGCTGGGGCGGCATGGTCCGGTATGCCGCGCGGCAGGGCGTGCGCGTCATCGGCGCCACGCTGTCGCGCGAGCAGGCTGCCTGGGCCCAGGAGGCGATCCGGCGCGAGGGACTCGAGGACCTCGCCGAGGTCCGGCACAGCGACTACCGCGACGTCGCGGAGACCGGCTTCGACGCCGTGTCCTCCATCGGGCTGACCGAGCACATCGGCGTGAAGAACTACCCGGCGTACTTCGGTTTCATCAACGACCGGCTGCGCCCTGGCGGCCTCCTGCTCAACCACTGCATCACCCGGCCGGACAACCGGCGGACCTCCACCGGCGCCTTCATCGACCGCTATGTGTTCCCCGATGGTGAGCTGACGGGGTCGGGCTCGATCATCAGCGCCATCCAGGACATCGGCCTCGAGGTCCGCCATGAGGAGAACCTCCGCGAGCACTACGCCAAGACCCTCGCCGGGTGGTGCCAGAACCTCAAGGACAACTGGGACGACTGCGTCGCCGAGGTGGGTGAGGCGACCGCCAAGGTCTGGGGCCTCTACATGGCGGGCTCACGGGTCGGCTTCGAGCGCAACGTCGTCCAGCTCCATCAGGTGCTGGCGGTGAAGCTGGACGACCGTGGTGAGGCGGGCCTGCCGCTGCGCCCCTGGTGGGAGGCCTGAGGGCTACGCCGGCTCCTCGAGCAGCTCGGTGCCCAGCCAGGCGTGCGGGATGCCGAAGGCGTCGACGAGCACCTGGGCCTGCGGGCGCAGCGTGGCACAGAGCTCGTTGACCGAGGCCGTGACCTGCTTGCTCCGCGCGGGTGTGATGCGACCGTGCTCGAGGAACCAGCCCCGGTCCTGCTCGATGCTGCTCAGCGCATAAAGGTCGCAGACGCGCTCCAGCAGCTGGGCGGCTGACGGGTCTGCACACGCCTCGATCCCGGCCACGAAAGACTCGAGGACCACCCGGTCGACATGGGCTCGGGCGGCCTCGACGACGTGGTCCTGGGCGTCGTTGAACACCTCGAAGAGGTCGGCGCCCGGCTTGCCTGCCTTGCGCAGCCGCATGGCGACGGTCTCCAGCAGGTGGCGTTCGCGGTCCTCGAACAGCTCGAGCTGCCAGCCCCGGTCGAGGGGCCCCTTCTCGCTGTCGCGGCCTGGCGCGCTGTCGATGAGCCGCTGGACGAGCCCGCGCGCCGCCGTGCGCTCGATGACCACTCCCGCGAACTGTTTGGCGCCGAACCGCACCATGCCCAGCGTGTCGAGGTCGCCGAAGCTGTCCCGGTAGTCCGTCAGGAGGCCCTTGGCGACCAGCTGGAGCAGGACCGTGTTGTCGCCCTCGAACGTGGTGAAGACGTCGGTGTCGGCCTTCAGCGCGGGTAGCCGGTTGACCGACAGGTAGCCGGCGCCGCCACAGGCCTCCCGGCAGGTCTGGATGGTCGCGGTGGCATGGGCGGTGGCGACCGCCTTGATCCCTGCGGCCCGGGCCTCGAGGAGGCGCTGCTGGTGCTCCTCGGCCTTGTCGCCGGCGAGCTGCACCTCGTGCATGAGCTCGACCAGCTCGTTCTGCGCGAGCTGCAGCGCGTAGGACTTGGCCAGCGCGGGCAGCAGCTTGCGCTGGTGCGTGCGGTAGTCGAGCAGGAGCACCTCGTCGGGTGCGCCGGGAGGGGCGAACTGGCGGCGGTGACCGGCATACGTGATGGCCAGGGTGAGGGCCGTGCGGGTGGCGGCGCCGGCACCGCCGGCCACGCTGATCCGGCCACGGACGAGGGTGCCGAGCATGGTGAAGAACCGCCGGGTCTGGTTCTCGATCGGGGAGGTGTAGGTGCCGTGCTCGTCGATGTCGCCGTACCGGTTGAGCAGGTTGGTCCTGGGGACTCGCACCTGGTCGAAGGTGAGCCGCCCGTTGTCCACGCCCGCCAGTCCGGCCTTCTGCCCGCAGTCACCGATGGTCACGCCGGGCATGGGGTTGCCGTCCTCGTCGCGGATGGGCACCAGCACGCAGTGCACACCGTGGCTCTCACCGTTCGTCACCAGCTGGGCGAAGACGGCCGCCAGGCGGCCGTCGCGCGCCGCCCCACCGATGTAGTCCTTGCGCGAGCGCACGTCGGGGGTGTTCACGACGAGCTCGTCGGTCGCCGGGTCGTACGTCGCCGTGGTGCCGAGCGACTGCACGTCGGAGCCATGACCCGTCTCGGTCATCGCGAAGCAGCCCGGCAGGCTGGCGTCGATGATGGACGGCAGGTATGCCGCGTGGTGGCGCTCGGTGCCGAGGTTGGCGACCGCGCCGCCGAACAGCCCCCAGTGCACCCCGGCCTTGACCATCAGGGACAGGTCGGCGTGCCCGAGCATCTCGAAGGCCGTCACCGACCCGCCGAGGTCGCCGTTGCCGCCGCTCTCGACGGGGAAGCCGCGGGCCGGGTGCCCCGTCTCGGCGAGGCCCTGGACCTGGTCGGCGATCCGGGCGCGGTAGTCCTCGAGGCTGAGCCACTGGCCCGGCGGTGCGAAGCGCTCCGCGTCGAGCTCGGTGCGGGTCTCGTCCCGGATGGCGGCCCAGCGCCCGTCGAGACAGGTCTGCAGTGCGGTCGTGAGGTCGGTCATGAGTCCTCCTGCGTGGATGGGCTGGCCCAGGCGACGGAGAGCCCGCCCCAGGCCAGGTCGGTGAGGTGCTGGGTCAAGGTCGTGCGGGTCGGGCGCCGGGGCCCGGGTGGCTGTGCGAGCCAGTGGTCCGCCGCGGCCCGGACCATCCCGACCACGCCGGCAGCCCACACGGGTGCGGCGCCGACGTCCCGGCCGGCGGTCGTGAGCGCTGACGCGATGAGCTGCGTCAGCTGGGCCGCGATGTGGTCGGTGACGGGAGCCGCGGGATCCCCACCTGGACGGTCCAGCAGGGGAGCCGTGACGACGAACCGGTAGACCTCCGGGTCCTTCTCGACGAGGCCGAGATAGGAGTCGATCGCCGCGGCGACGAGCTCGCGAGGTGCCCGTCGGACTGCCGCCAGATCGGTCCCGCTGGCACCCAGGGCGCGGCCGATGGTGCGCAGGATGCGGTGGTCGACGCTCTCGCACACCGCGGCATACAGGCCCTGGCGGTCCGCGAAGTGACGGTAGACCACGGTCTTGGACGTGCCGGCCGAGGAGGCGATGTCCTCCATGCCGACCCCCGCACCGTGCTCGCGGATGGCCCGCAGGGTGGCCTCGACGAGCTCGCGCCGGCGCGCGGCACGGTGCTGGTCCCACCGGGTGCTGCGGCCGTCGGTGGCGGATGAGGCCCCGCTCGTGGTCGTGCTCACAGTCCCTGACGGTAGCAGGTACTAGCCGTACCTGCTACCGTCAGTATCAGTTAACCACGACACGTCGAGGAGCACCCGTGGCACAGTCATCCAGCTCGCCCAGCACGTCCCAGCAGCCGCGCCGCGCCGCGGTCATCGGAGGCAACCGCATTCCGTTCGCCCGCGCGAACGGGCCGTACGCCAAGGCGTCCAACCAGGACATGCTCACGGCAGCGCTCGAAGGCCTCGTGGCGCGCCACGGGCTGGCGGGGGAGCAGCTCGGCGAGGTCGTCGCGGGCGCCGTGCTCAAGCACAGCCGCGACTTCAACCTCACCCGGGAGTCGGTCCTCGGCTCGAGCCTGTCGCCCACGACGCCGGCCTATGACGTCCAGCAGGCCTGTGGCACGGGCCTGGAGGCGGCCATCCTCGTCGCCAACAAGATCGCGCTCGGCCAGATCGACTCGGGCATCGCCGGCGGCACCGACACGGCCTCCGACGCGCCCATCGCCGTCAACGAGGGGCTGCGCGAGACGCTGCTGACCCTCAACCGCGCCAAGACCCCTGCCCAGCGGCTCAAGGCGCTCACCGGCCTGCGTCCAGGACAGCTGGTTCCCGAGATCCCGCGCAACGTCGAGCCGCGCACGGGCCTGTCGATGGGCGAGCACATGGCCCAGACCGCAGCCCAGTGGGGCATCACGCGCGAGGCCCAGGACGAGCTGGCCGCGGCCTCCCACCACCACCTCGCCGCGGCCTACGAGCGCGGCTTCTTCGACGACCTCCTGACGCCGTTCCTCGGGCAGACCCGCGACCAGAACCTGCGGGCCGACTCCTCCGTCGAGAAGCTCGCCAAGCTCAACCCCGTCTTCGGCAAGGGCCCCGGCGCGACGATGACGGCGGGCAACTCCACCCCGCTGACCGATGGCGCATCGGTGGTGCTGCTCGGCTCGGACGAGTGGGCCGCGTCGCACGGGCTGCCGGTGCTGGCGCACATCGTGGACGCACAGACCGCGGCGGTCGACTACGTCACCGGTCGCGAGGGCCTGCTCATGGCGCCCGCCTACGCGCTGCCGCACCTGCTGCACCGCCAGGGCATGACCCTGCAGGACTTCGACCTGGTCGAGATCCACGAGGCGTTCGCCTCGACCGTGCTGTCGACGCTCGCCGCCTGGGAGAGCGAGGACTTCTGCCGCGACCGGCTCGGCCTCGACGCCCCGATCGGCTCCCTCGACCGCAGCAGGCTCAATGTCAACGGCTCCTCGCTGGCCGCGGGCCACCCGTTCGCCGCCACCGGCGGTCGGATCGTCGCCTCGTTGGCCAAGATGCTGCACGAGAAGGGGTCCGGAGCGCGCGGTCTCATCTCCATCTGCGCGGCAGGCGGCCAGGGCGTCATGGCCATCCTCGAGGCGGCCTGACATGGCGGGCACCTACGCGGGTCTGGTCAGCAGCCCCCTCGGCAAGAAGCTCGCGGTGCAGCTCGGCCTGCCCCGCCCGGCGCAGCTGCGAAGGTATGCCGTCGGCGCGCCGCTCGTCGACGGCCCCGTTCTGGTCGGAGGCCTGGGCGAGGCGCCGGTCGGCTCGCGCGTGCGCGCCCTGCTGGCGGCCGAGGCCATCGACACCGTGGCAGAGGTGACGGCAGGGGAGCGTGTCGGCGCCGTCGTCGCCGATCTCACGGCGATCTCGACCCTCGACGAGCTGGACGTCCTGCGGACGCTCGTGGCCCCGGCGGTGAAGGGCCTCAAGCCCAGCGGGCGCGTCATCGTCGTCGGTCGCGACCATCGCACGGCTGCGAGCCCGGCGCAGGCAGCGGCCCGGCGTGCCCTCGAGGGCTTCACGAGGTCGCTGGGCAAGGAGCTGCGCGCGGGCTCGACCGCCAACCTCCTCCTCGTCGAGGAGGGTGCGGACGCCAACGCCGACGCGGCCCTGCGCTTCCTGCTCTCGGGCAGGTCCGCCTACGTCGACGCGCAGGTCGTGCGCGTCGGCCCGGGCTCACCCACGGAGCCCGCGAGCTGGGCTCGCCCGCTCGATGGCAAGGTCGCCGTGGTCACCGGGGCGGCGCGCGGCATCGGTGCTGCGATCGCCGACGTCCTCGCGCGCGACGGGGCCGCGGTCGTGTGTGTCGACATCCCCGCCGCCGGTGACGCCCTGACCCGCACCGCCAACCGGGTCGGAGGCACCGCGCTCCAGCTCGACGTGACCTCCGCCGAGGCGGGTGAGCGCATCCTCGAGCACGCGAACTCACGTCATGGTGGCCTCGACATCGTCGTCCACAACGCGGGGATCACCCGCGACAAGCTCCTCGCCAACATGGACGAGGGCCGGTGGGGCTCGGTGATCGACGTCAACCTCGGCGCGATCCTGCGGATGAACCAGACGCTGCTCGGCTCCGGCGGCCTGCGGGACGGCGGCCACGTCGTCCTGGTCTCCTCCATCGCCGGCATCGCGGGCAACCGTGGCCAGACCAACTACGCGACATCCAAGGCCGGGGTCATCGGCCTCGTCGAGGCGCTGGCCGCGGACAGTGGGCTGCGCCGTCGTGGCGTCACGGTCAACGCCGTTGCCCCAGGGTTCATCGAGACCGAGATGACGGCCAAGGTGCCGTTCGCCACGCGCGAGGTCGGCCGGCTGCTCAACTCCCTGAACCAGGGCGGCCTGCCGCTGGACGTCGCGGAGACGATCGCCTGGTTCAGCCAGGACGCCAACGCCGGCGTGTCGGGCAACGTCGTCCGCGTCTGCGGGCAGAGCCTGCTGGGGGCCTGAGGTGACCGTTCGCGCGGTCTCGGCCGCACCCTCCCTGCCCCGGCTGTTCGTCCAGGCAGCGCTCACCCAGCGCGGGCGTGGGGGCGACCTGCCGGGCTACGCGTTGCGCCGGTCCGGTGTCGAGGTCGACCGCGACCACCTCCTGTCGTACCAGCGGATCTGCCGGTTCAACGGCGGCGACGTCCTGCCGCACTCGTACCCGCATCTGCTGGGCTTCCCCCTGCAGGTCCAGCTGATGGCCGACCGGGCGTTCCCGCTCCCGTTGCCCGGTCTCGTGCACCTGGAGAACCAGATCACGGCCCAACGCCGGCTCCTGGCCGACGATGTCCTCGACCTGACGGTCAGCGCCGAGCACCTGCGCGCTCATCCCAAGGGCACCCTCGTCGACCTGGTCACTGCGGTCGAGGTCGACGGGCAGCGCGTCTGGGAGGGCCGCAGCACCTACCTCCGCCGAGGCCGTGGCGATGCGAACGCCGCGACGCCGTCCCCTGCTCCCCCCATGCCACGGGGCCAGGCCGCGGGTGTGGTGCGGCTCCCCGAGGGCCTGGGCCGGGCGTATGCCGCCGTGTCCGGCGACGTGAACCCCATCCACCTGCATCCGCTGAGTGCGCGGGCGATGGGTTTCCCCCGGGCCATCGCGCACGGCATGTGGACCTATGCCCGTGCCCTCTCGACCCTGGGCCCTGCGACCAGCGGTGCGGGCTCCTCGCACGTGTGGTTCCAGAAGCCGGTCCTGCTGCCCAGCACGGTGGAGGTGGTCGTCGGGTCCGCGACGAGCCCCCGCGAACCCACCGTCGTCGGGCTGCGCTCGGCCAAGGAGGCGGACCGCTGTCATCTCGTCCTCACCCACTCGGCGGGTAGCTCCAGCGGGGCTTGAGGTTCCTCCGTCCGATGCCTAGCGTGAGGGGGTGCCGGACGATCATCCCCAAGCGGGCCCCGCAGCCGCGGGCTCTACGTCCGCCACCCGCCCCAACGTCGTCCGCCGGGGCCTGACGACCGCTCTTCGGGCGGTTCGCGAGCGCGGACCCGAGCGCGATGCAGCGCTCCTCATGCTCAAGGCGGCGCTGGCCACCGTCATCGCCTGGCAGTTCGTCGTCCGCGTCATGCACAGCCCGTCCCCGTTCTATGCCCCGATGGCGGCCCTGCTTGTCGTCGACCGGACGATGGTGCGGTCCATCGGCGCCAGCGCCCAGCGCGTCGTCGCCGTCGTCGTCGGCATGAGCACCGCCTGGCTCGTCGGCACTCTCGTGGGCGTGCACTGGTGGAGCATGCTGCCGGTGCTCTATCTCGCGCTGCTCATCGGGCGCTGGCGGCACCTGGGCGACCATGGCATCCAGGTGCCGACCATGGTGCTGCTGTCGCTGATCACGGTGGGCGGCACCAACACACGGTTCACGTCCCTCACGATCGTCGAGACGGTCGTCGGTGGCGTGATCGGCGTCCTGACCAACGCCATCGTCTTCGCGCCGCTGCATATCCGGCGACCACGTGAACAGGTCAAGTCCCTCGCCCAGCGCGTCGGGGAGCTGCTCGAGGACATGAGCGTGGGCCTGCGCGAGGGCTGGGACGCCGACACGGCGCGGCGGTGGTACGACGCCAGCACCGAGCTGGTCGCCCTCGCCCCGGCGGTCCGGGAGGAGATCGAGACCGGAGTCGAGAGCACCCGGTTCAACCCGCGGGACAACCTGCGCCCGGTCGACGTCGACTGGGGCGGGTACGCCCAGACCGTGGAGGCCGTGCGCCGCTGCCAGTGGCAGGTCTCCGGGATCGCCCGGACGCTCGTGGACGCGGCCGACGAGAAGGAGGCGCAGCCAGCGCCGTCGCCGGAGTTCCTCGAGGTGTACGCCGGGGTCCTCGGGGACGTGGCGCAGGCGCTGGAACACTTCGGGCGCAGAGGCGAGGGCGAGCGCAACCTCGTCACGCGCCACCTCGACCACGCGAGCCGCACCATCGAGGACCTGGGGGAGAGGGTGCGGACCACGCGGCTGGAGGACCCCCGCGCCTGGACCGCCTACGGGGCGCTGCTGCTCGACGCGCGCCGGCTGGTGCGCGAGCTGGAGCTGCACAGCCGCGACGCCGTCATGCCGACGGACAGTGGCCCGATCCGGCGTCCCCGACGCCACCTCACGGACCTGGTCAACGGCAGGTAGCAGCCGACGGCCGATAGCATCGGTATGCCGCGCGCCCAGGGTGCGCGGCATACCGTCTGTCCCTCCATCCCCAGGAGCCCACCCGTGTCTGCCCAGATCACCGTGACCGTCGCCGGAGCCGAGCGATCGGTGCCGGAGTCGACGACGGCGGCCGAGCTCTTCGAGGGCGATCGCGCCGTGCTCGTCGCCCGCGTCAACGGTGAGCTGCGCGACCTCGCGCACCCCCTCGTAGACGGCGACATCGTCGAGGCCGTGACCGCCCAGGAGCAGGACGGGCTCGATGTGCTGCGGCACAGCGCCGCCCACGTCCTCGCCCAGGCCGTCCAGGAGGTCAACCCGTCGGCCCGGCTCGGCATCGGTCCTCCGGTCCGCGACGGCTTCTACTACGACTTCGACGTCGACGAGCCGTTCACTCCCGAGGACCTCAAGGCCCTCGAGAAGGTCATGCAGCGCATCGTCAACGAGGGCCAGACCTTCGTGCGGCGTGAGGTCAGCGACGAGGATGCCGCCGTCGAGCTGGCCGGTGAGCCCTACAAGATCGAGCTGATCGGGCTCAAGGGCGGCGCGGGCGACGCCGAGTCCATCGCCGAGGGCGCATCGGTCGAGGTGGGCGGTGCGCAGCTCACCATCTACGACAACGTTCGTCGCGACGGCACCCGCGCGTGGGGCGACCTGTGCCGCGGCCCGCACGTGCCGACCACCAAGGTCCTCGGCAACGCCTTCAAGCTGATGCGCAGCAGCGCCGCCTACTGGCGCGGCAGCGAGAAGAACCCGCAGCTACAGCGGGTCTACGGCACCGCGTGGCCGACCAAGGACGAGCTCAGGGCCTACCTCGACCGGCTCGCGGAGGCCGAGAAGCGCGACCACCGCAAGCTCGGGGTCGAGCTCGACCTGTTCTCGTTCCCCGACGAGCTGGGCTCGGGGCTGGCGGTGTTCCACCCCAAGGGCGGCATCATCAAGCGCGAGATGGAGGACTACGTCCGCCGCCGCCACATCGAGGAGGGGTTCCAGTACGTCGGGACGCCCCATATCACCAAGGACGGACTGTTCAAGACCTCCGGCCACCTGCCCTACTTCGCCGACACCATGTTCCCGCCCATGAAGATGGAGGGCGCCGAGTATCGCCTCAAGGCGATGAACTGCCCCATGCACAACCTCATCTTCAGGTCGCGCGGGCGCTCCTACCGCGAGCTGCCGCTGCGGCTCTTCGAGTTCGGTTCGGTCTACCGGTTCGAGAAGTCCGGCGTGGTGCACGGGCTGACCCGGGTGCGCGGTATGACCCAGGACGACTCCCACTCCTACGTCACCGCGGAGCAGGCGCCCGCCGAGATCAAGCACCTGCTCGGTTTCGTGCTGGGGCTGCTGCGTGACTTCGGGCTCGACGACTACTACCTCGAGCTGTCGACCCGGGACGACTCCAAGGACAAGTTCATCGGCAGTGACGAGCAGTGGGAGCACGCCACCAACGTCCTGCGCGAGGCGGCCGAGGAGACCGGGCTGGAGCTCGTGCCCGACCCCGGCGGCGCCGCCTACTACGGCCCCAAGATCTCCGTGCAGGCTCGTGATGCGATCGGCCGCACCTGGCAGATGTCGACCATCCAGTACGACTTCAACCAGCCGGCCCGGTTCGAGCTCGAGTACCAGGCGGCCGACGGGTCGCGCCAGCAGCCGGTCATGATCCACTCGGCGAAGTTCGGCTCCCTCGAGCGGTTCTTCGGCGTGCTCGTCGAGCACTACGCCGGGGCGTTCCCACCCTGGCTCTCGCCCGTCCAGGTCCTGGGCATCCCCGTCGCCGAGGAGTTCTCCGGTCACCTGCATGAGGTCGCAGACCTGTTGCGCCGCAAGGGGATTCGCGTCGAGATCGACGACAGCGACGACCGCTTCCCCAAGAAGATCCGCAACGCCTCCAAGGCCAAGGTGCCATTCGTCCTCATCGCGGGTGAGGAGGACCGCAGCGCGGGCGCGGTCTCGTTCCGCTACCGCGACGGGTCGCAGAAGAACGGCATACCGGTCGCCGAGGCCATCGACGAGATCATGGCGGCCGTGGAGTCGCGTGTGCAGGTCTAGGCGCGCCCCGTCCCGGGGCGCCAGGCCATCCGGAGGTCCGGGCTGGCCCGGTCCTCGTCGCGGTCGTCGGCCCACTCCACAGGGACGAAGCCCTCGCGCTCGTAGAACCGCTGGGCCTCGTCGTTCTCCTGGAAGGTCCAGAGCTGCAGGCCCGCAGGAAACCGTCGGCGGGCCAGGTCGACGAAGCGGGCGCCCAGCCCCTTCCCACGGTGTCCGGCGGCGATGTAGAGGTGTGCGATGTGGTCCGGGGGCATCAGCGCCATGAACCCCACGGGGTGGCCGCGGGCCTCGGCCATCCAGACCTCGAACTCGTCCAGCAGCACCTGACGGACGAACGGCGTGACAGCCTCCGTGGACTGCCCGGCGAGCGGTAGGTCGGGGACCGACTCGGTGCGCACTGTCGCCAGCAGCCGGGCGATGTCGTCCGCGTCCCGGCCCACCGCCCGTCTGATGGCTGGCTCCGTATCCGGAGCCACGTCGTGTGGCACGTCTGCTCACTGCCCGCCCGCGGGGGCGTCGAAACCGGCCGTGGGTGTGACGTTGTCGGCGCCGTCCTAGGATCGCTGTCCATGAGCGACTCACTCGAGCCGGACACCGACTTCGCCGGCGTGCAGGACGGCTTCGAGCGGCTCTGGACGCCGCACCGCATGGCCTATGTCACCGGAGAGCGTCCCAGCGACGACGCCGGCGAAGGCTGCCCCTTCTGCGCAGCGCCGGCCAAGGACGACGAGACCGGCCTGGTCGTCCATCGTGGGCAGCACTGCTACGTCGTGATGAACCTCTTTCCCTACAACCCCGGCCACGTGCTCGTCTGCCCCTACCGTCACGTCTCGCTCTACGTCGACCTCACCGACGAGGAGACCGTCGAGTTCACGGCTCTCACCAAGGCGGCCATCGCGGCCATCGACAAGGCATCGGCCCCGCACGGGTACAACCTCGGCATGAACCAGGGCGCGGTGGCTGGGGCCGGGGTGCAGGCGCACCTGCACCAGCACATCGTCCCCCGGTGGGGTGGCGACTCGAACTTCCTGCCGGTGATCGCCCAGACCAAAGCGCTGCCGATGCTGCTGGAGGATGTACGGTCGCGGATCGCCTCCGCGTGGCCCTCGACCTGACGGGGGTGTGGGCTCAGTAGGCTGGCGACCACCATGCTGAACAAGTACGCACGCGCCCTGTTCACCCGCATCTTCACACCGGTGGCCAGGCTCCTGCTGTCCCTCGGCGTCAGTCCCGACGTGGTCACCATCGTCGGCACCCTGGGCGTCTGCGCAGGCGCGCTGGCCTTCTATCCCCGGCACCAGTTCTTCTGGGGCACCGTCGTCATCGCCCTGTTCGTCTTCTCCGACACCGTGGACGGCGTCATGGCGCGCATGTCGGGGCGCTCGGGGCGCTGGGGCGCCTACCTGGACTCCACCCTCGATCGCGTCGGCGACTCGGCGATCTTCGGCGGCCTCGTGCTCTGGTATGCCGGGCGCGGGGGCAACCTGTTCCTCGCCGCCCTGGCCTTGAGCTGCCTGATCCTGGGCAGCGTGGTGTCCTACGCCAAGGCGCGCGCCGAGGGACTCGGCATGACGGCCAACGTCGGTATCGCCGAGCGGGCCGACCGGCTCGTCGCGGTCCTGGTCACGACCGGCCTCGTCGGCCTGGGGCTTCCCGAGGTGGTGCTGACCATCGTGTTGTCGCTGCTGTCCGTCGCCAGCCTGGTCACCGTCGTGCAGCGGATGCTCACGGTGCGCAAGCAGGCGCTGGAGGCGCTGTGAGGCGGCCGTGAGCGTCGTCGGCGACGCCCTCGCGGTCGGTGGCTACCGCCTTGGCTGGGGAGCGGTGCGCCGCCTGCCCGAGCGGGCGGCCTACGCCGCCTTCGAGCAGCTCGCCGACCTCACGGTCGCGCGAGGTGGCATGGGCGTCCAGCGGCTGCGGGCCAACTACGCACGGGTGCGACCGGAGCTGTCCGACGCCGAGCTCGACGCGCTGGTCAAAGCCGGCATGCGGTCCTACCTGCGCTACTACTGCGAGGCCTTCCGGCTGCCGGACCGGACCGCCGAGGAGCTGCGCGCATCCGTGCGCGTCGAGGGTGACGGACCCGTCCGCGAGCAGCTGCGACGAGGGCGACCGGTCCTCTGCTTCCTCGGCCACCTGGGCAACTGGGACCTCGCGGGGGCATGGGGGGCGCGTGAGCTCGGGCCCGTGGTGACCGTCGCCGAACGTCTCAAGCCCGAGGCCGTGTATGCCGACTTCCTCGCCTTCCGGGAGTCGCTCGGCATGACGATCCTGCCGCTCACCGGCGGTCCCGACGTCTTCGCCGAGCTGCGTGGCCACCTGACCTCACCGGTGGTCATGCCCCTACTGGCGGACCGCGACCTGACCGCTCGGGGGATCGAGGTCGAGCTGTGTGGTCACCGCACCTCGATGGCCGCGGGTCCCGCGGCGCTGTCCCTCGCCACGGGCGTCCAGCTCTTCCCGGTGTCCATCCACTACGAGCCCGTGCCCGGCTCGGACTGGCGGCACCGCATCGTCATCCGCTTCCACGAGCCGGTCGAGCCGCCGAGCTCGGGCACCACCCGCGCGAAGGCCACCGCCCTGACCCAGGCCTGCGCCGACGTCCTGGGCGCCGCGATCAGGGAGCACACCGAGGACTGGCACATGATGCAGCGGGTCTTCCTGTGAGGATCGGGCTGGTCTGTCCCTACTCCTTCGACATCCCCGGCGGGGTCCAGTTCCACGTCCGCGACCTCGCGGAGTACTTCCTCGCCCAGGGGCACCATGCCTCGGTGCTCGCACCGGCGGACGAGGACACCCCGCTGCCCGACTACGTGGAGTCGGTCGGCCGCGCTGTCCCAGTGCGATACAACGGCTCGGTGGCCCGGCTGAACTTCGGTCCGGTGACGGCGGCCCGGGTCGGGCGCTGGGTCGAGCGGGGGGACTTCGACGTGGTCCACCTGCACGAGCCGGTGACCCCGAGTATCTCGATCCTCGCGCTGTGGGCCGCCGAGGGGCCGGTCGTGGCGACGTTCCACACCTCTAACCTGCGCTCACGGGCCATGCAGGCGGCCTACCCGCTCCTGCGCCCCAGCCTCGAGAAGATCAGCGGGCGCATCGCCGTCTCCGAGGACGCGCGGCGCACGGTCACCACCCACCTCGGCGGCGACGCCGTCGTCATCCCCAACGGGGTCAACGTGGCGCGCTTCGCCGGTGCCCGGCCGCGCGCCGACTGGTCGGGCACCGACACGGCGCCCACGATCGCCTTCCTGGGGCGCATCGACGAGCCGCGCAAGGGGCTGCCGGTGCTGGGGGCCGCCATGGCCACGGTCCTGCAGCGCTTCCCCGGCGCCCGGGTCCTCGTGGCCGGTCCCGGAGACATCGACGCGGCGCGAGGTCGGCTGGACCCAGCGGTCGCCGCAGCCACCGAGTTCCTCGGTCTGGTCAGCGACGAGGACAAGGCGGCGCTGCTCGCCTCGGTGGACGTGTACGTCGCCCCGCACACCGGCGGTGAGAGCTTCGGGATCGTGCTGGTCGAGGCCATGAGCGCCGGTGCGCCCGTCGTGGCCAGCGACCTCGCCGCGTTCGTCCGGGTCCTCGACGGCGGGCACGCGGGTGGACGGGCCGGAGTGACCTTCGCCAACGAGGACAGCGCAGACCTGTCCCGCATCCTGGTCCGCCTGCTCGCCGATCCGGCCGAGCGGGCCAGGCTGCGTGAGGCGGGGCAGCGGCGCGCCCAGCTGTTCGACTGGTCGGTGGTCGCGGAGGACGTCATGGCCGTCTACGACACGGTGACCCACGTCGCCGACGGCCCTCGGGGAGAGTCGACGGACACCCGCTGGACGCGCCTGTTGCGCGGCAAGGTGCGAGGGAGCGAGGCCTGATGGACAGCCCCACGTGGCTCGTCGTGGCCGTCGCGGTGCTGATCGGGGCCGCGTGGTACCTGTCCTACGGCGCCGCCCGGCTCGACCGGTTGCACTCGCGGGTGGAGGGCGCGCTGTCGGCGCTCGACGCCCAGCTGGTGCGCCGCGCCGAGGCCACGCTGGAGCTCGCGAACTCCGGTGCGCTCGACCCGGCCAGCGCGCTGATGCTCGCGGCGGCGGCCTCGGAGTCGATCGAGGCGCACAACGAGCGCGCGGTCGAGCACGACCTGCTGGAGGGTCAGCACTTCGCCGGGCGCGAGGTGCTCGAGAGTGACCTCAGCCTGGCCCTCCAGGCGGCGCTCAGCCAGCCTGTGCTGGACCAGATCCGAGCCGAGCACGGGCCCGGGCTGGCGGCACTGGAGCGGGTCGAGGCCGCCGGTGTGCGGGTCCAGCTGGCCCGCCGGTTCCACAACGACGCCGTCAAGGACGTGCAGCGGGTCCGGCGCAAGCGGGCCGTGCGGTTGTTCCGCCTGGCTGGGCACGCCGACCTGCCACGGACGGTCGAGTTCGAGGATGAGCTGCCGAGCAGCCTGCGCGACTGAGGGGCCGCAGCACCAACTACGATGGAGCGCGAAGCGCGTTTCCTGCGCTGCGCCCTGAAGAGATCTGGAGTAGTCCCCCCATGTCCGCCGACGCAACTGCCTCAGCCACCGAGCCCACCGCCGGGCCCACCACCGGCACCGCCCCCACCGAGCGCGGCACCCGTCTCGTCAAGCGGGGCATGGCCGAGATGCTCAAGGGCGGCGTCATCATGGATGTCGTCAACGCCGAGCAGGCCAAGATCGCCGAGGACGCCGGCGCCGTCGCCGTCATGGCGCTCGAGCGGGTCCCCGCGGACATCCGCGCCCAGGGCGGGGTCTCCCGCATGTCCGACCCCGACATGATCGACGGGATCATCGAGGCTGTGTCCATCCCGGTCATGGCCAAGGCGCGCATCGGTCACTTCGTTGAGGCCCAGGTGCTGCAGTCGCTGGGCGTGGACTACATCGACGAGTCCGAGGTGCTCACCCCGGCCGACTACGCCAACCACATCGACAAGTGGGCCTTCACGGTGCCCTTCGTCTGTGGTGCGACCAACCTCGGTGAGGCACTGCGCCGCATCACCGAGGGCGCGGCCATGATCCGGTCCAAGGGCGAGGCCGGCACCGGTGACGTCTCCAACGCGACGACCCACATGCGCCAGATCCGCCAGCAGATCCGCCGCCTCCAGAACCTCCCCGAGGACGAGCTCTACGTGGCCGCCAAGGAGCTCCAGGCCCCCTACGAGCTCGTCAAGGAGGTCGCCGAGGCCGGCAAGCTGCCCGTCGTGCTGTTCACCGCGGGCGGCATCGCTACGCCCGCCGACGCCGCGATGATGATGCAGCTCGGCGCCGAGGGCGTCTTCGTCGGGTCCGGCATCTTCAAGTCCGGCAACCCCGCCCAGCGCGCCGAGGCCATCGTCAAGGCGACGACCTTCTTCGACGACCCCGACGTCATCGCCAAGGTCTCCCGCGGTCTGGGCGAGGCCATGGTGGGCATCAACGTCGACGAGATCCCCGAGCCCCACCGCCTGGCCGAGCGCGGCTGGTGAGCGGGGCGACGACGTCGCCTGCGCGTCCGACCATCGGCGTCCTGGCTGTCCAGGGCGATGTCCGTGAGCACCTGGCTGCCCTGGGCGAGGCGGGCGCCCGGGCGGTCACCGTCCGCCGGCCCTCCGAGCTCGAGGCCGTCGATGCGCTGGTGATCCCCGGCGGCGAGTCCACCACCATGGACAAGCTCGTGCGCGCTTTCGAGCTCTACGAGCCGCTGCGCAAGCGCATCGCCGACGGTATGCCGGCCTACGGCTCGTGTGCCGGGATGATCATGCTCGCCGACCGCATCGCCGACGCCCGGCCGGACCAGCAGACGCTGGGCGGGATCGACATGACCGTGCGCCGCAACGCGTTCGGACGTCAGGTGGACTCGTTCGAGGAGGACATCCACTTCACCGGGCTGGCCTCCACCGTGCGAGCCGTCTTCATCCGCGCCCCCTGGGTCGAGGAGACCGGGGATGGCGTCGAGGTCCTGGCTCGAGTGGAGGAGGGGCCGGCCGCCGGTAGGATCGTCGCCGTTCGGCAGGGGGCGCTGCTGGCCACCTCGTTCCACCCGGAGGTGAGCGGTGACCATCGGGTCCACGCTGAGTTCGTCGAGATCGTGAGGACACATCAATGAGCGGCCATTCCAAATGGGCGACCACCAAGCACAAGAAGGCAGCGATCGATGCCAAGCGCGGCAAGCTGTTCGCCAAGCTGATCAAGAACATCGAGGTCGCGGCCCGTCAGGGCGGTGGTGACCCCACCGGCAACCCCACGCTCTACGACGCCATCCAGAAGGCCAAGAAGTCCTCGGTCCCCAACAACAACATCGACAACGCGGTCAAGCGCGGGTCCGGGGCCACGGCAGGCGGCTCGGACTGGGAGACGATCACGTACGAGGGGTATGCCCCCGGCGGGGTCGCCATCCTCATCGAGTGCCTGACGGACAACCGCAACCGCGCGGCCGCCGAGGTGCGCACCGCCCTGACCCGCAACGGCGGCCAGCTCGCCGACCCGGGCTCGGTGTCGTACGTCTTCGACCGCAAGGGCGTGGTCGTGGTGCCCAAGGGCGACAAGACCGAGGACGACATCCTCGAGATCGTGCTCGAGGCCGGTGCCGACGAGGTGAACGACCTGGGCGAGTCCTTCGAGATCATCTCCGAGGCGACCGACTTCGTCGCCGTCCGCAAGGCCATCCAGGACGCCGGCATCGACTACGACTCCGCCGAGGCGTCGTGGGTGCCCAACCTCCAGGTCCCGCTCGACACCGACGGCGCCCGCAAGATGATCCGCGTCATCGAGGCGCTCGAGGACTCCGACGACGTCCAGGACGTCTTCGCCAACGGCGACATCAGCGACGAGGTGCTCGCGGAGCTCGACGCCGAGGAGTGAGCGCGTGTTGGTGCCGTCTCGGGCTCCGCTCACTGTGTAGCGTCTGACCCGAACACCTGTTCGGATCGAAGGAGGCTCGGCGTGCGCGTTCTCGGGGTTGACCCGGGGCTGACCCGGTGCGGCGTCGGCGTGGTGGAGGGCGGCCGTGGCCGCTCCGTCTCACTGGTGGCCGTCGGTGTCGTGCGCACGCCGCGCGAGCACCCGACGGCTCAGCGGCTGCTGTACCTGCAGGACGAGCTCGATATCTGGCTCGACCGGTTCGAGCCCGACGCGGTGGCGGTCGAGCAGGTGTTCGCCGACGTCAACGTCGCGAGCGTGATGACGACCATGCAGGCCTCTGCCGTCCCCCTGCTGGCCGCGGCCCGACGCGGCCTGCCGGTCACGCTGCATACGCCCACGTCGGTCAAGGCAGCGGTGACCGGCTCCGGGCGGGCCGACAAGGCCCAGGTGACCGCGATGGTCACCCGGATCCTGCGGATGACGGCGGCGCCCCGACCCGCCGACGCCGCGGACGCGCTCGCCCTGGCCATCTGTGACCTCTGGCAGGGTTCCGGCTCGAACCGGCTGGCCCTGGCCGCCGCCAGCGAGCGGGCCCGGCTGCGCGCTGCGGTGGCCCGGTGATCGCCTCGGTGCGGGGGACGGTCCGCTCGATAGGCCTGGACCGCGTCGTCGTCGAGGTCGGGGGAGTGGGCATGCTGGTCCACACGACCGCAGCCACGGCGGCGTCCGTGCGGCACGGTCAGGAGGCCGCGCTCTCGACGACGCTGGTCGTCCGTGAGGACTCGCTGACCCTCTACGGCTTCGCCTCCGACGACGAGCGCGACATCTTCGAGCAGGTCCAGACCGTCTCGGGTGTGGGCCCGAGACTCGCCCTGGCCATGTTGTCGGTCCTGGTGCCCGACCGGCTGCGGGCGGCGATCAGCGGGTCCGACATCGCGGCGCTGACCACGGTGCCCGGCATCGGCAAGAAGGGCGCGGAGCGCATGGTCCTCGAGCTCCGCGACAAGATCGGCGCGCTGCCCGGCGCCGGCGGCGTCGCTGCCGCCACCACGGCCTCCCCGACGGTCGCCTGGCGTGACCAGGTGGCCGAGGCGCTCGTGGGCCTGGGCTGGTCTGCCAAGCAGTCCGAGGACGCCGTGGCACGCGTGGCCGAGCACGCCGACCCCGACGCCAGCGTGTCCGACCTGCTTCGCGCGGCGCTGCGCGAGCTCGGTCCCCGGTGAGGCAGGCTGTCCTCCATGGCTGACGGGTTCTCCTCCGAGATCTACGAGGACCAGTCCCTCGACGCGACCGCTCGCATCGTCGACGCAGGCAGCGAGGCCGACGACCGCACGGTCGAGGCGGCTCTGCGGCCACGACGGCTCAGCGAGCTGTCGGGGCAGCACCGCGTGCGGGACCAGCTCTCGCTGGTCATCGAGGCGGCCAAACGTCGCGGCACGCCGCCCGACCACGTGCTCTTCTCCGGGCCACCAGGGCTCGGCAAGACCACCCTGGCGATGATCGTGGCGGCAGAGCTGGAGCGCCCCATCCGCATCACCAGCGGGCCCGCGATCCAGCACGCCGGCGACCTGGCGGCCGTGCTGTCCTCGCTGATGGAGGGCGAGGTGCTGTTCCTCGACGAGATCCACCGGATGTCGCGCTCGGCCGAGGAGATGCTCTACCTCGCCATGGAGGACTTCCGCGTCGACGTGATCGTCGGCAAGGGACCGGGGGCGACCGCCATCCCGCTCGAGCTGCCGCCGTTCACGGTCGTCGGAGCGACCACCCGCGCCGGTCTGCTGCCGGCGCCGCTGCGCGACCGGTTCGGGTTCACCGGCCATCTCGACTTCTACGCCACCGAGGACCTCGTCACCATCCTGGAGCGGTCCGCCCGGCTGCTGGGGGTGCGTGCCGACAGCGCCGGCATCGGCGAGATCGCGGGCCGGTCCAGGGGCACGCCCCGGATCGCCAACCGGCTCCTGCGCCGGGTGCGCGACTGGGCGCAGGTGCACGGCCAGGACATCGTCGACGAGGAGGCCGCCCACGCGGCGCTGGCCCTGTTCGATGTCGACGACCGCGGCCTGGACCGCCTCGACCGCGCAGTCCTCGACGCCCTGTGTCGCCGCTTCGCCGGCGGCCCGGTCGGCCTGTCCACCCTCGCGGTGGCGGTCGGCGAGGAGGCTGACACCGTCGAGACGGTGGCCGAGCCCTTCCTGGTGCGCGAGGGGCTGGTCGCTCGTACCCCTCGTGGCCGCATGGCCACCCATCTCGCCTGGGCTCACCTCGGCCTCGCCCCGCCGCACGGCGTCGAGGGCCAGGCTCCGCTGCCGATCGAGGGCGACCTGGGGCGCTTCGGCGCCTGAGACGGAACGCCACGCCGACGGGGCGCGTTGGTCGGTATGCCGTGTGTCACCTACACTCGGGCGGTCGCCCAGACTGGTGGCCACCCATCCAACTCGCCCGTGAAGGACTCTTTCATGTCAAGTGGCGGCTCCTCAGCCGGCCTGCTGTTCTTCCTGTTGCCGGTGCTGCTGATCGGCTTCATGGTGCTCAGCCAGCGGCGTCGCCAGCGCGACGTGCGGTCCCTGCAAGGGGGTCTTGCCGTCGGCGACGAGGTCTGCACCACCTCCGGCCTGTTCGGCAGCGTCACCAGTCTTGACGACTCCGTCGTCACCCTCGAGATCGCTCCAGGGGTCACCGTCCGCTTCGACCGGCGCGCGATCGGCTCCAAGGTGAGCCCCACCGCCCCCGCGGCCGACGCGCCCAGCGCGCCCGAGAGCACCGAGTAGAGGTCACCACCTGTGGCAATCAACCCGCACCACCGCACACCGCTGCGCGTCCTGGCCGCACTCGCCGCCATCATCCTGGGCCTCTACGGCCTGCTGTTCGCGGCCACCACCTGGGGGACCGCCCAGTGGAAGCCCAAGCTGGGGCTCGACCTCGAGGGCGGCACGCAGATCGTGCTGCAGCCCGTGCTCGTCGGCAACAGCAGCGTCTCGCAGGACCAGCTGAACCAGGCGCGCGACATCATCGTCCAGCGCGTCGACGCCAACGGCATCGCGGGCGCAGAGGTCACCACCCGCAACGGCCAGGACATCGTGGTCAGCATGCCGGGCATCCCCGACCGCGCCACCGAGGACGCGATCCGCAAGTCCTCCCAGATGCGCTTCCGCCCGGTCATCGAGGCTGCTCCCGGCACCACCGCGCCGACGCCCACGGCCACACCCACCGGCACGTCCACGGGCCCGCTCGCGCCCCCGCCCACCGGCACGGGGACCTCCACGCCCACCGCCAAGGCCACGCCGGCGACCACCACGAAGGCCGGGTCCGCCCTGCCCGGCGCGTTCGTCCGTGCGACGACGGCGCCCGGTCCGACGGCGACCTCCACGACGACCCCCAAGACGACCTCCACGGCGACCCCCGGGGCCAAGGCCACCGCGACTTCGAGCCCGAGTGCCACCCAGGGCACGGCCAAGCCCGCGAACGCCAGCGACCCGGCCTGGGTCACGCCCGCCATTGCGGCACAGTTCCAGGCGCTCGACTGCGTCAAGGACGCCAGCGCCCTCGACAAGCTCGTCGACGACCCGGCCAAGCCGCTGGTCACGTGCAACGACACCGGCACCGAGAAGTACGTCCTCGGGCCGGTCGAGGTCCGTGGTGACCAGATCAGCGACGCACAGGCCGGCTACGTGCCGCTGTCCAACGGCCAGCCGTCGACCCAGGTCGAGATCCGGCTGTCCTTCAACAGCAGCGGCACCGACGCCTTCGGGAAGGTGACGACCCGTCTGGTCAGCCTTCCGGACCCCCGTAACCGGTTCGCCGTCACGCTCGACTCCAGGGTTCTGACCGCGCCTGTCGCGCAGGCCGCCATTCTCACGGGGCAGGCCAGCATCACCGGCAACTTCACGATCGCCAGCGCCCGTGACCTCGCCAACCAGCTCAAGTTCGGTGCGCTGCCTATGTCGTTCTCGCTGCAGACCCGTGACCAGATCAGCCCCACGCTGGGTAGCGAGCAGCTCCGGATGGGCCTGATCGCCGGCCTCATCGGCTTCCTCCTGGTGTTCCTCTACTCCCTGGCCCAGTACCGCGCCCTCGGCCTGGTGACCGTCCTGTCCATCGTGATCGCCGCCTCCCTGACCTACGTGTCGATCGCGTTGCTCGGGTGGTCCCACAACTTCCGGCTCGATATGGCGGGCGTGACGGGTCTGATCGTCGCGATCGGTGTCACGGCAGACTCGTTCATCGTCTACTTCGAACGCATCCGCGACGAGGTGCGTGAGGGCCGGCCGCTGCGCGCCGCGGTCGACACGGGGTGGCGTCGCGCGCGACGCACCATCCTGGCCGCGGACGGCGTCAACTTCCTGGCGGCGATGATCCTCTACCTGCTGGCGTCCTCGAACGTGCGCGGCTTCGCGTTCACGCTCGGGCTGACCACGCTCATCGACCTCCTCGTCGTCGTCATGTTCACCCACCCGCTGGTGGGCCTGCTGGCCACGACGAAGTTCTTCGGTGGTGGCCATCGCTGGTCGGGGCTCGACCGTGAGCGGCTCGGCGCCAAGGCCGTCCGGTATGCCGGCCGCGGCCGGATCGCCGTCGGCCGACCTACGCCCGTCGCGAACGAGGGGAGCGTGCTGTGATCAACTTCGCGGCATTCGGCAACGACCTCTACACCGGCAAGCGGTCGATCGACTTCGTCGGGCGGCACCGTCGCTGGTATGCCCTCTCCGGGCTCTTCATCCTGCTCGCTGCCCTCGGCCTGACCCTGCACGGGCTCAACCTCAGCCTGGAGTTCAGGGGCGGGTCAGAGTTCCGGGTCTCGGGCGTCAGCACCTCCTCCGACTACGAGGCACGGGCCAAGGCCGCGGTCAACACCGTCAGCTCCGCCGGCGCTGCCGAGGTGACGCGGGTCGGCAGCGGCACCGTGCGCGTGCAGACCGAGAAGCTCGACGACGCACAGTCCGAGCAGGTCCGCACCGCGCTGGCCTCGGCGTTCAAGACGGACGCCCGGAACATCTCGGCGTCCTTCGTGGGTCCTTCATGGGGTGCGTCGGTCAGCCAGCAGGCTCTGAAGGCGCTGGCTGTCTTCCTCGCGCTGGTGTCGCTGGTCATGGCTATCTACTTCCGCACCTGGAAGATGGCCGTTGCGGGCTTGGTGGCCCTGCTGCACGACCTGTTCATCACTGTCGGCGTCTATGCGCTGGCCGGGTTCGAGGTCTCGCCGGCGACGATGATCGGCTTCCTGACGATCCTGGGCTACTCGCTCTATGACACCGTCGTGGTGTTCGACAAGGTCCGCGAGAACACCACCGAGGCGCTGGGCAACGGCCGGATGAGCTACGCCCAGGCCGCCAACCTCGCTGTGAACCAGACGCTCGTGCGCTCGATCAACACCACGATCGTCGCGCTGCTGCCGATCGGCTCCATCCTCGCGATCGGCTTCCTGTTCCTCGGCCCCGGCACGCTGCTCGACCTGGCGCTGGCCCTGTTCGTCGGCATCGCCGTCGGCGCCTACTCCTCGATCTTCATCGCGACACCCCTTCTGGTGCACCTGCGCTCCAAGGAGCTGCCCGTCGTCGACCTCGCCAAGAAGGCCCAGCGGTACCAGGCTCGCCACGGTGGGGTCGTGTCCTCCTCCGACGCGGCTCCGGTGCCGCACGGCGAGGCGGACGAGGACGCGCAGGTCGACGACGCGCTGCCCGCGCCGGTGGGGCGTGACGAGGTAGGGGTGGCTCCGCGAGCGGCCGGTGGTGTCCGCGAGACCCACAAGTACGCGCAGACCGGTCCCCGCAACCAGCCTCGCCGTCCGCCGAAGTCGCGGCGCTGAGCGAGCCTGCGATGACTGCCTCTCTCGCCGAGCTCGTCGACGCCCGGCTGCGCGATGTCAAGGACTTCCCGAGCCCGGGGATCGTGTTCAAGGACGTCACCCCGGTGCTGGCCGACGCAGAGGTCTTCTCGGCCGTCGTCCGCGACATGGCAGACCGCCGGCGCGGGACCGTCGATGTCGTGGTCGGCATCGAGGCCCGTGGCTTCATCTTCGGGGCCGCGCTGGCGCACGAGCTGGGCCTCGGCTTCGTCCCCGTCCGCAAGGCCGGCAAGCTGCCCGGCGCCACCCACGGGCTGACCTACGAGCTTGAGTACGGCACCGCCACGATCGAGATCCACGAGGACGCCTTCGTGGCCGGCGCCCGGGTGCTCCTCGTCGACGATGTCCTGGCCACCGGCGGCACCGCGGAGGCCGCCTGCCGGCTGCTCGAGCAGGCCGGAGCCGAGGTCGTGGCCTTCGAGACCCTCGTCGAGCTGGCCTTCCTGGCGGGGCGTGAGCGTCTGGCCCGGTATGACGTCCACGCCACCGTGGTGGTCACGTAGGCTTCGTTCATGAGTGAGGACTTCGTCATCACCGGGCCGGTCAGCGGCGCGTCCTCCTCCAGCCGTGTCCGCGCTCGGCTCGCCCGCTTCGGCGGTCGCGCGGGACTGGCCAACCCGGTCCTCGAGCCGTTGCTCCAGAGCGTCCGGGCGACCCACCCCAAGGCCGACCTGACCGTCATCGAGCGGGCCTACGTGGTGGCCGAGGAGGCCCACCGGGGCCAGGTCCGCAAGTCCGGCGACGCCTACATCACCCACCCTCTGGCCGTGACCACGATCCTGGCCGAGCTGGGCATGACCCCCGCCACTCTGGCGGCGGCGCTCCTGCACGACACGGTCGAGGACACGTCATACAGCCTGGCGCGGTTGGAGAAGGACTTCGGCCACGAGGTCGCGATGCTCGTCGACGGCGTCACGAAGCTCGACAAGGTGACCTACGGCGACGCCGCCCAGGCCGAGACCGTCCGCAAGATGGTCGTGGCCATGGCCCGCGACATCCGCGTGCTGGTCATCAAGCTGGCCGACCGGCTGCACAACGCGCGCACCTGGCGCTACGTCTCGGTCGAGTCGGCCCAGCGCAAGGCCCGCGAGACGCTCGAGATCTATGCGCCGCTGGCCCACCGGCTCGGCATGAACACCATCAAGTGGGAGCTCGAGGACCTGTCGTTCGCGACGCTGTACCCCAAGGTCTACGACGAGATCGTGCGACTCGTCGCCGAGCGTGCCCCAGCCCGTGAGGAGTTCCTGTCCGGGGTCCGCGAGCAGGTCAGCGACGACCTGCGGGCCGCCAAGATCAAGGCCACGGTCACCGGACGCCCCAAGCACTACTACTCCGTCTACCAGAAGATGATCGTGCGCGGTCGCGACTTCGAGGACATCTACGACCTCGTCGCGGTGCGGGTACTGGTCGACTCGGTACGCGACTGCTACGCGGCCCTGGGTGCGCTGCACGCCCGCTGGAACCCCTTGCCCGGGCGGTTCAAGGACTACATCGCGATGCCCAAGTTCAACATGTACCAGTCGCTGCACACCACGGTCATCGGGCCCGAGGGCAAGCCGGTCGAGATCCAGATCCGCACCCACACCATGCACCGCCGGGCCGAGTACGGCGTCGCGGCCCACTGGAAGTACAAGGAGGACGCCACCGCGGCTCCGGCGTCCGCGGGCGAGGGCGAGACCGGCCCGATCAACGACATGGCCTGGCTGCGACAGCTGCTGGACTGGCAGAAGGAGACATCCGACCCGGGTGAGTTCCTCGACGCCCTTCGGTTCGAGATCAACGCCCGCGAGGTCTACGTCTTCACCCCCAAGGGGGAGGTGGTGGCCCTCCCCGCGGGCTCGACTCCCGTGGACTTCGCGTATGCCGTGCACACCGAGGTCGGTCACCACTGCATCGGTGGGCGGGTCAACGGCCGCCTCGTGCCACTGGAGTCGGTGCTGGAGAACGGCGACGTCGTCGAGGTGCTCACGTCCAAGGCCGACGGAGCGGGCCCGTCGCGTGACTGGCTGACCTTCGTCAAGTCGCCGCGCGCCCGCAACAAGATCAAGCAGTGGTTCTCCAAGGAGCGCCGCGACGAGATGATCGAGTCCGGCAAGGAGGCGATCGCCAAGGCGATGCGCAAGGAGGGCCTGCCCCTCCAGCGCCTCATGTCGGTGGAGACCCTGACGGGGCTGGCCTCCGAGCTGCGCTACCAGGACATCGACGCCCTCTATGCCGCGGTGGGGGAGGGCCACGTGTCGGCCCAGCACGTGGTCGGACGGCTGGTGGCCTCGCTCGGTGGCGAGGAGGGCGCCTCGGAGGACCTGGCCGAGGCGACCATCCCGAGTGGCCGCACCATGCGCCGCCGCTCGGGCGACCCCGGCGTGGTCGTCGTGGGCACCGCGGACGTCTGGGTCAAGCTCGCGCGGTGCTGCACCCCGGTGCCTGGCGACCCGATCATGGGCTTCATCACCCGCGGCAACGGGGTATCCGTGCACCGAACCGACTGCACCAACGCCGAGTCGCTGCTGTCCCAGCCCGACCGGCTGATCGAGGTCGAGTGGGCGCCCTCAGCGGCCAGCGTCTTCCTCGTCCAGCTGCAGGTCGAGGCGCTCGACCGCAACCGGCTGCTCTCGGACGTGACCCGGGTGCTGTCCGACCAGCACGTCAACATCCTGTCCGCGTCGGTGCAGACCTCACGCGACCGAGTGGCGGTCAGCAAGTTCACCTTCGAGATGGGTGACCCCAGCCACCTGGACCACGTGATCAAGGCCGTGCGCAAGATCGACGGCGTGTTCGACGTCTACCGCATCACCGGCACCAAGGCGACCGCCGCGAAGGCCTAGCCGCGCCTGCGCTGGGGCTCAGCCGCCGAACTCGTCGAGGTTGCCCCGAGCCTGGGCCAGCCACTGCTCCTGGGCCGCCAGCTTGGCCTCGGCGTCCTTGAGCCGGCGCTCGTTGCCGCCGGCCCTCGCCTTGTCGACGTCGACGCGCAGCGCGGCCACCGAGGCCTCGAGCTGGTCGACCATGCTCTGGGCGCGGGCGGCCACTTCGGGGTTGGTCTGGTGCCAGCGCTGGTCGTCGGCGTCGCGAACGGCCTGCTCGATGCGGCGCATGGCCTTCTCGACCCGCTCGACGTCGCCGCGCGGCACCTTGCCAGCGGCATCCCACTTGTCCTGGATGGTCCGCAGGGCGGCCTTGGCGGCCTCGAGATCGGTGACGGGCAGGATCGCCTGGGCTTGGGCCAGCAGCTCCTCCTTGACGGCCAGGTTGGCGCGGAACTCCTCGTCCTCCTGGGCCGACACGGCGTCCTTGGCGGCAAAGAAGGAGTCCTGGGCCGCCTTGAAACGCTCCCACAGGGCATCGTCGTCGGCGCGGGAGGCCCGGCCGGCCTGGCGCCAGCGGTCCATGAGCCGCTTGAAGGCCCCGGCGCTGGGGCCCCAGTCGGTGCTCGTGGCCAGCGCCTCGGCCTCGGTCACGAGCGCCTGCTTGGCGGCCTTGGCCTCGGCCTGGCTGCCCTCGAGCTGGGCGAAGTGCACGCGGCGGGCCTTGTCGAAGCTGTTGCGGGCCGAGGAGAACCGCTGCCACAGCGAGGCCTCGACGTCGCGCTCGAGCCGGACTCCGCCCCGCTGATGCTGCTTCCACTCGTCGAGCAGCGCCCGCATACGCGCTCCGCTGGTCTTCCACTGGACCTTGCTCTCCGGCTGGGCGGCGATCGCCTCGGCTTCGGAGACGATCCGCTCGCGCTCGGCGGTCGCGGCGGCGCGGGCCGCGTGGCGCTCGGCGGTCTCGGTCTGCTTGCGTGCCGACGTGGCCGAGTCGATCTCGGCCAGCTTGGCGTCCAGTGCCGCCAGGTCGCCGACGACGTGCGCCTCGGCGCAGTGCTGGCGCAGCTTGGCCAGCGCCTCGGTCGCGTCCTTGCTCGACAGGTCCGTCGTCGTGACCCGCTGGTGCAGCAGGTCGGCGGAGGCATAGAGCTCGTCGTACTTGCGCGCGAAGTAGTGCAGGGCCTCCTCGGGCGTGGCGCCGGGGTAGGCGCCGACCTCTCGTTCGCCGTCGGGCGTGCGCACGAACACCGTGCCGTCCTCGGCCACACGGCCGAAGGTCTCGGCGGGAGGTCCTGGCGGCGGCGTCGGGGCGGCCGTGGGCTGGGGATGGGCGACCTTGCGAACCGCCGCGGGGGTGGGCCTGGGGATCGGCGTTGGCTTGGGTGCGGAGTTCTGCTCAGTCACGGGTCAGGCCTTCTTCTCGGTCACAGCAACCGAAAGGATGCTGATGGGTGCGTTCGGGGCTCCGTCACCGGTGCCACCGCTCGCGCCTGCTGCGGCGATCCTGTCGACAATATCCATTCCGCCGGTCACCGTGCCGAAGATGGAGTAGCCGCCACCGTCAGTCGGGAGGGTCGAGTCCTTGTAGACGATGAAGAACTGGTCGCCGTTGCTGTGGGGATCGCTCGTGCGCGCCATGGCCAGGGTGCCCGTGGGGTACTTCCCGTCCTTGGGGGCGTTCTCGATGCCGTAGGAGTAACCCGGGCCGGTGCCCCGGCCGCCCAGTGGGTCACCGCACTGCAGCACGAAGATCCCTGCAGTGGTGAGCCGGTGACACGGGCTTGCCGCGAAGTAGCCGGACCTCGCGAGCGCGAGGAACGAGGCGACGGTCTGGGGAGCCTTGGCGCCGTCGAGCGCCAGGGTGATGCGCCCGCAGTTCGTCGTGACCACCGCGGTGAAGTGCTTGCCGGCCGCGGTCCTCTTGTCGGGCAGCTTGCTGGTCTTGATGGTGGTGGGGCGCGGCGGTGGCGTGGCGCAGCCCTCGAGCGTCGTGGGGCCCGTGCTGGCGCTCGGCGAGGGCTTGGCACCAGAGGCCGGTGCGCTGCTGGCGGCGACGGCCGGTGTGCTGTGGCTGTTGAGGGCAGACGTGAGGAAGACCAGCCCGAGCACGACCACCAGCACTGCGGCGACCACGATGCCCACCTGGCGGTTCCGCGCGGCGATCCGCGCCCGTTCGGCCGCGCGGGCCTCGAGCTTCTGATGGCGGCGGCGGGCCTTGGCCCGCTCCTGTTCCCTCGTCACGCGCGCCAGTCTAGGCAGGAGTCGTCATGGCTAGGCTTCGGGCCGTGCTCACCATCGCCTTTCCGGCTGCTGCCTTCGACACCAACTGCTACGTCATCGCCCCTGCCGCGGGCGAGGAGTGCCTGGTCGTGGACCCGGGGATCGGGGTCGAGGACACCGTGGCGGCGGTCCTCCGCGAGCACCGGCTCCGGCCGGCGGCGGTGCTGCTCACCCACGGCCACCTCGACCATGTGTATGCCGTGGCGCCGGTGTGCGGCGGCGGCACCGCGGCCTATATCCACGCGGAGGACCGCTACCGGCTCGAGGACCCCCTGGCGATCGTCAACCCCGGGATGCTCGCGATGCTGGAGCAGCAGTTCGGGCGCAAAGCGACCTGGCGCGCGCCCGAGCGGGTGGTCGAGCTGGCCGGGCGCGACGCGCTGGAGCTGGCCGGACTGCAGGTCTCGGTGATGCATGCTCCCGGACACACCGAGGGGTCGGTGATGTTCGGCCTCCCGCAGGTGCCCGATGGCGTCACCGGGGTCGAGGTGTCCAGCACCGTCCTGAGCGGCGATGTGCTCTTCGCCGGGTCTATCGGGCGGACCGACCTGCCCGGTGGCGACCACGCAGCGATGCAGCGGTCACTGCGCGATGTCGTGCTACCGCTACCCGACACGACCCTGGTGCTGCCCGGGCACGGTCCCGCCACGACGATGGACCGGGAGCGGGCCACGAACCCCTATTTGCAAGGATTGGGCGCGTGAAGATCTCGCCGATCAGCGGCTTTCCCGAGTACCTCCCGGCCGAGCGCATCGTGGAGCAGCACTTCCTCGACGTGATCCGCGAGACCTTCGAGCTGCACGGGTTCCCCTCGATCGAGACGCGCGCCGTGGAGCCCGTGGAGCGGCTGCTGGGCAAGGGCGGCGATGCCGACAAGGAGATCTACGCGGTGTCGCGGCTCGCGGCCGAGGACAGCGCCGCGGATGCCGAGCTGGGGCTGCACTTCGACCTGACGGTGCCGTTCGCCCGCTATGTGCTCGAGAACGCCGGCCACCTGCCCTTCCCCTTCCGTCGGCACCAGATCCAGAAGGTCTGGCGTGGCGAGCGCCCCCAGGAGGGCCGCTACCGCGAGTTCACCCAGGCCGACATCGACGTGGTCGATGTCGGTGCGCTGGCCCCGCACTTCGAGGCGGAGATGCCGCTGGTGGTGGCCGAGGTGTTCCGCCGGCTGCCGATCGGTCCGATGGTCATCCAGGTCAACAACCGCAAGATCCCCGAGGGCTTCTATCTCGGGCTGGGCATCGAGGACGTCACCGGCACCCTGCGCATCGTCGACAAGCTCGACAAGATCGGCCCCGCCAAGGTGGCGGACGCCCTGGTCGACGCGGGTTGCACCGAGGAGCAGGCCGCCCGGTGCCTCGCCCTGGCCGAGATCCGCTCCGAGGACCTGTCGTTCGTCGAGCGCGTCCGCGCCCTCGGCGTCGAGCACCCCATCCTCGACGAGGGGCTGGAGGCGCTCGGCGCCGTCATCCAGGCCGGCCTCGACAACGCGCCGGGGGCGATGGTCGCCGACCTCAAGATCGCCCGCGGCCTGGACTACTACACCGGCACCGTCTACGAGACCCAGCTCGTGGGCTACGAGTCGTGGGGCTCCTTCTGCTCCGGGGGCCGCTACGACTCGCTGGCCAGCGACGGCAGGACGACCTATCCGGGCGTCGGGATCTCCATCGGGGTGTCGCGCCTACTGGGACTGCTGCTCGGCAAGGGGCTCCTGAAGGCCAGCCGCTCGACCCCTGCCTGCGTCCTGGTGGCGGTCAACGACGAGGCCAGCCGCCGGAGCTCCACGCGCGTCGCCACGGCGCTGCGTGGCCGCGGCATACCGTGCGAGGTGGCTCCTGCGGCGGCCAAGTTCGGCAAGCAGATCCGGTATGCCGAGCGGCGGGGGATCCCGTACGTCTGGTTCCCGGGCGGCGGGGGTTCCGGTGACCAGGTCAAGGACATCCGCTCCGGCGACCAGGTGGACGCCGACGGGTCGACGTGGTCTCCTCCCGCTGAGGACCTTGCTCCTCAGATCGTGCGCGCTTGAGGGCCTGAGCTCTCGCGCGCCCGACCGCGCCGCCGCGTAGGGTTTCGCACCATGAGCACCCAGGCCACCGGCTCACCGGTCACGGCGCGTCGGGCCAGCGGCGTCCAGCTGCACGTGACCTCGCTGCCCGGGGGTCGTCTGGGCGCTCCGGCCCGCGAGTTCGTGGACTGGCTCGCCGAGGCCGGGCAGTCTGTGTGGCAGGTGCTGCCGGTGACCATCCCCGACCGGCATGGTTCGCCCTACAAGTCGCCCTCGGCCTTCGCTGCGTCGCCCGGTCTCCTGGAGCACCCCGACGCAGAGGTCAGCCCGGATGAGCTCGAGGACTTTGCCGAACGCCAGGCCTACTGGGCCGGCTCGTGGACGGCGTTCGGCGGTGACCTCGCGGACCAGGTGCGGTTCGAGCGCGAGTGGACCGCTCTGCGGGACTACGGCCGGGCGCGTGGCATCAGGCTGATGGGCGACGTCCCCATCTACGTCGCGCCCGACGGCGCCGACGAGCGGGCGTGGCCCGAGTTCTTCCGCAGCGACGCGGTCGCCGGTGTCCCACCGGACGCGTATGCCGCCGAGGGCCAGCTCTGGGGCAACCCCCTCTATCGCTGGGACGCGCTCGCGGCTGACGGGTACCGCTGGTGGACCGAGCGGCTACGGCGGACCTTCGACCTGTTCGACCTCGTGCGCGTCGACCACTTCCGAGGGTTCTCCGCGTTCTGGGCCGTCCCGGCGGAGGCTGAGACGGCCCTGGAGGGGCGCTGGGAGCCGGGCCCCGGCCGGTCCGTGTTCGACGCGGCCGCAGCAGAGCTCGGGCCGTTACCCGTCCTGGCCGAGGACCTCGGAGACATCGACGAGCCGGTGAACGAGCTACGCCGGGCCCTGGGCTTCCCGGGGATGGCAGTGCTCCAGTTCGCCTTCGACCCGGGCTACGAGGTCAACACCCACGACCCCGACCACCACGAGGTCAACCAGGTCGTCTACACGGGCACCCACGACAACGACACCGTGTGCGGGTGGTGGGCCGACCTGCCCGAGCACCGCCGCGAGCGGGCGCGGGCAGAGTGCGCCTCGCGCGGCATCGCCGTCGACATCGACCAGGAGCCGTCCTGGGCTTTGATCGAGCTGGCTTTCGCCGCGCCGTGCGGGCTGGCCATGACCCAGGCCCAGGACGTCCTGTCGCTGGGCTCGGAGGGCCGTATGAACGCCCCGGGCACCGAGGGCGGGTGGCGGTGGCAGCTCGAGCCGGGGGCGCTGACCACCGACCTCGCTCAGCGGCTCCGGGCGGTCACTGCGCTGAACGGCCGCCACCCGGGGGACGCAGACCGCAGTCCCTCAGCTCGAGCAGTGCCAGGGACCTGATCGTCGGCTCGTCACCGCGTCGCCAGGCGCCGGTCGGGTCGTCGGACACCCTCGCCAGCACCTGCAGCGGCTGGTTGGACATGGCGCGCAGTGCGAAGAGGTCGAGGTCGGCCGCGGAGTCGACGAACCGCTGGGCCGCCGTGGCCCGACGCACGAAGCGGCCACGGAGCAGCAGCCACACCCCCCCGACGACAAGGATCGGCACCAGGGCGGTGACCCAGCCCAGCAGGAGCGCCAGCCGGGTCACCGCGCCCACGAGGTCGGTGCCGGCCTGCTGGATCGTGGTCCCGGCCGCGGCGGCCCGGTGGAAGGGCGCTGAGATCGAGTCGCCCACGAGGGGGACGTCGTGAACGGCGTTGCCGGCACTGTCCAGCTGCTGGCGGAACCCCGAGCCGGCGCTCTGCAGCCGTCGACCGGGTGCGGCCAGGTCCATGGTCTGGTCGTGGACCAGCCGCCCCGCCCACGCCCAGACGCAGACCCAGGTGAGCATGGCCACGTCGGCCAGGATCTGCATCGTGCGCCGGGCCGGCAGGTCCGCATACAGCTTCATGCCGCCTAGACTCCCATTCGTGCCTCCCTCCAGCGCGGTCGAGCGCGCGGTCCGCGGCTGGCTGAACCACCTCGAGGTCGAGCGCGGGGTCAGCACCAACACCCTCAGCTCCTACCGGCGCGACCTCGCTCGCTACGCGGCATACCTCGAGGGGCGGGGGGTCGACGAGCCGGCTGAGGTGACCGAGGCGCACGTGAGCGACTTCCTGGCCACCCTGCGCGAGGGCAGCCCCGACCACCCCCCGCTGGCCGCGTCGTCGGCAGCCCGCACGCTCGTGGCCGTGCGCGGCTTCCACCGGTTCCTCGCGCTCGAAGGGGACGCTCCGACGGATCCGGCGGCCGCCGTGAGCCCTCCGCGGGCGCCCGCCAGGCTGCCCAAGGCCATCGGCATCGAGGAGGTGGAGCGGCTTCTCGCCGCAGCCGGCGTGGGAGACACCCCGGCGTCGCTGCGCGACCGGGCCCTGCTGGAGGTGCTCTACGGCGTGGGCGCGCGCATCTCGGAGGCCGTCGGCCTGGACATCGACGACATCGACGCCCAGGAGGGGGTCGTGCGGCTGTTCGGCAAGGGCAGCAAGGAGCGCCTCGTGCCGCTGGGCTCGTATGCCGCGCAGGCCCTTGACGCGTACCTCGTGCGGGGGAGGCCGGTGCTTGCCGCGAAGGGCAAGGGCACTGCCGCGGTGTTCCTCAACCAGCGGGGGAGCCGGCTGTCACGTCAGTCGGCCTGGGCGGTCATGCGCACGGCCGCCGAACGGGCCAACCTCGACGGACACCTGTCCCCGCACACCCTGCGGCACTCCTTCGCCACGCACCTGCTCGACGGGGGCGCCGACGTCCGGGTCGTCCAGGAGCTGCTGGGCCACGCGTCGGTGACCACGACCCAGATCTATACGCTCGTCACGGTGCAGCGGCTCCGCGAGGTCTATGCACAGAGCCATCCCAGGGCCCGCTGAGAAACCCGCTGATAGGGTCGTGCCGATCAGCGCGAGGCTGACCGACGAACGCAATCTCACCGGGAGTGAAACGCCTGTGGACCCTGAGGTGACCACGACGCAGATCCAGCCGTCGCACGAGACCTCCGCCCTCCAGCCTTCCGGTGCAGCGTCCTCGGCGAGGCTGCCCGGCATCGAGGCCGTCGAGGTGGGCCAGCTCGGCCCCACAGGGCGGCCCATGCCCAACTTCCCCGAGCCCCCTGCGCTCGCGAGCCACGGGCCGGCCCGGATCATCGCGATGTGCAACCAGAAGGGCGGCGTCGGCAAGACGACGACGACGATCAACCTGGGCGCTGCGCTGGCCGAGGTGGGCCGACGCGTGCTGCTGGTGGACTTCGACCCGCAGGGCGCGCTGTCCGTGGGGCTGGGCGTGCGGGCGAACGAGCTCGACGTGACGGTCTACACGCTGCTGGTCGAGCGCGGGCACGACGTCCGCGACGTCATCCAGAGCACGGCCACCGAGAACCTCGACGTGATCCCCGCCAACATCGACCTGTCCGCGGCCGAGGTGCAGCTCGTGGGCGAGGTCGCCCGCGAGCAGATCCTGGCGCGAGTCCTGCGCCCCGTCATGGACGAGTACGACGTCATCCTGGTCGACTGCCAACCCTCGCTGGGGCTGCTCACGGTCAACGCGCTGACCGCGGCTCACGGTGTGGTCATCCCGCTGGAGTGTGAGTTCTTCGCGATGCGCGGTGTGGCCCTGCTCGTCGAGACGATCGACAAGATCACCGACCGGCTCAACCCCCGCCTGCAGGTCGACGGCATCCTCGCCACGATGTTCGACTCCCGCACCCTGCACAGCAAGGAGGTCGTGCGCAGCGTCGTCGACCACTTCGGTGAGCGGGTCTTCCACACCGTCATCAGCCGCACGGTGAAGTTCCCCGACGCGACCCTGGCGGCCGAGCCGATCACGACCTACGCCCCGGCGCACGCGTCGGCCGCGGCATACCGACAGCTCGCCCGCGAGCTCATCGCCCGCGGCGGTGCGGCCTGACCTCGGTGGCCGACGAGGCCGTGAGGGCCGAGCCAGCTGCGATCACGCCGGGAGGCGTCATCACCCGGCGTGGCGGGTCGACGCCGTTCGAGGTGCACCTCGACGTGTTCTCGGGGCCGTTCGACCTGCTGCTCGGGCTCATCAGCAAGCACAAGCTCGACATCACCGAGATCGCCCTGGCCAAGGTGACCGACGAGTTCATCGCCCACATCAAGGCCGCTCGCGCCGCCGAGACCGAGTGGGACCTGTCCCAGGCCTCGGAGTTCCTGTTGATCGCCGCGACGCTCCTCGACCTCAAGGCTTCTCGCCTGCTCCCGCAGAGTGGCCCGCAGGACGAGGAGGACCTGGCGCTGATCGAGGCCCGGGACCTGCTCTTCGCCCGGCTGCTGCAGTACCGCGCCTTCAAGGACATCGCCTTCACCTTCGCCGAGCGGATGGAGACCGCGGGCCGCATGACACCGCGCCAGGCCGGGCTTGAGCCCCAGTTCGCCGCGCTGCTCCCCGAGCTGGTCATGGGCATCACCCCCGAGCAGCTGGCCATGATCGCCGCGCGCGCGATGACTCCCAAGGTCGCCCCCACGGTGGGCCTGGAGCACCTCCACGCGCCGCAGGTGAGCGTCCGCGAGCAGGCGGGAGTCATCGCGGCCCGGCTCCGCAGCGAACGCACCTGCTCCTTCCGCGCGCTGGTCGCCGACGCCGACTCGACACTGGTCATCGTGGCGCGCTTCCTCGCCCTCCTCGAGCTGTTCCGCGAGGCCGCGATCGCGTTCGAGCAGGCCGAGGCGCTCGGCGAGCTGACGGTCCGCTGGACCGGGACCGACGACGGGGCGGTCGAGGTCAGTGACGAGTTCGACGAGACCGAGAACGAGGGCGAGGCAGTGGAGGACAACGCGGATGAGTGAGATGGACACGGTCGAGCAGGAGCAGATCGCCTTAGACGTCAACGACTTCCCCGGGGGCGCCCGTAGCGCCATCGAGGCGGTCCTGATGGTGGTCGACCAGCCGATCACCGAGATCGCCCTCGCCTCGGCCCTTGAGCTGCCCGTGGACGACGTGCGGGCCCACCTCGAGGACCTCGAGCGCGAGTATGCCGCCCAGCAGCGCGGCTTCACCCTGCGTTCGGTGGCCGGCGGGTGGAGGGTCTACAGCCGGTCCGACTACGCCCCCGTCGTCGAGAAGTTCCTGCTGGACGGCCAGCAGGCCAAGCTGACGCAGGCATCCCTGGAGACGCTGGCGGTGATCGCCTACCGGCAGCCCATCTCGCGCTCTCGGGTCAGCGCGGTGCGTGGCGTCAACGTCGACGGTGTCGTGCGCACGCTGCTCAACCGCGGCCTCATCGAGGAGCTCGGTGCCGAGGGCGACAGTGGTGCCGTTCTCTACGGCACCACCGACTACTTCCTCCAGAGACTCGGCCTCGGGACCCTTGACGAGCTTCCCGCACTGGCCCCCTACCTTCCCGAAGTCGACGTGCTCGACGAGATCGCAGAACAAGGACGCGCATGACACCCCCACGCAGCAGAAGCGGTTCCGGCTCGGGCACGGGCCGACCCCAGCGCGCCGGCTCGGGCACGACCAAGCGCAGCCAGCCCACGCGCGTGCCCAAGGAGCGGGTCGAGCCGACCGTCGATGTCCACGACCCCGACGGCATCCGCCTCCAGAAGCTGCTGGCGGCGGCCGGCGTCGGGTCGCGGCGGGTGTGCGAGAACCTCATCGCCGACGGCCGGGTGGAGGTCGACGGCCACATCGTCACCGAGCTCGGCGTGCGCATCCGCACCGACCAGACGGTCCATGTCGACGGTGTGCGCGTCCAGCTCGACGAGAGCCGCGTCTACTTCGCGTTCAACAAGCCGCTCAACGTCGTCACCACGATGAACGACGAGCTGGGCCGGATCAACATCGGCGACTACGTCGGTGACCGTCACGAGCGGCTGTTCCACGTGGGCCGCCTGGACGCCGACACCGAGGGCCTGCTGATCCTGACCAACGACGGTGACCTCGCGCACCGCCTGCAGCACCCGCAGTACGGCGTCGCCAAGACCTACCTCGCCCAGATCCGGGGCCCGGTCCCGCGCGACATCGGCAAGCGTCTGCGCGAGGGCATCGAGCTGGACGACGGACCCGCCTCGGTGGACTCGTTCCGCATCGTCGACTCCCAGCCGGGCAAGGCGCTCGTCGAGGTGATCCTGCACGAGGGCCGAAAGCACATCGTGCGCCGCCTCCTCGATGCCGTGGGCCACCCGGTGCTCTCTCTGGTGCGCACGCAGGTCGGCCCGATCCATCTCGGTGACACCAAGCCGGGCAAGCTGCGCAAGCTCAGCAAGGACGAGGTCGGCAAGCTCTACTCGGCCGCCGGACTCTGAGTGCCCGAGCGCGGGCCTGCTCGGTAGCCTTCGCGTCGTGACCTCACGTGTGCGCATCGTCGGGACCGGCCTGATCGGCACGAGTCTCGGCATCGCCCTGACCCGGGCCGGCTACGCGGTGACGCTGAGCGATCCTTCGCCGACGGCGGTGGCGCTCGCGCGTGACCTCGGTGCCGGTGTCGTGGCCGGGTCGGACGACGAGGCGCCGGAGGTCGTGGTCGTCGCCGCGCCACCCGACGTGGCCGGGACCGTCGTCGCCGCCGAGCTGGCGGCATGGCCGTCGGCCGTCGTCACCGATGTCGCCTCGGTCAAGGTGGCCGTACTCGAGGACGTCCGCTCCCGAGGCGCCGACCTGACCCGGTATGCCGGCTCCCACCCCATGGCCGGTCGAGAACGGTCCGGGGCGGTCGCCGCGCGAGGTGACCTGTTCGACGGGCGCGCCTGGGTGGTGGTGCCGCACGCGACGTCGTCGCAGGCCGCCGTGAAGGCCGTCCACGAGCTGGCCCAGGCTGCCGGTGGCACCGTCTCGACGATGAGCCCGGAGGAGCACGACGCGGCGGTCGCTGTGGTCTCGCATGTGCCGCAGCTGGCATCCTCGCTGGTCGCCAGCCGCCTACGCGAGCTCACCGACCCGGCCGTTGCGCTCGCCGGGCAGGGCATCCGCGATGTCACCCGGATCGCGGCCAGCGACCCGCAGCTATGGACCCAGATCCTCGGCGGGAACGCCGCGGCCGTGCGCGACGTATTGCTGCACGTGCAGACCGAGCTCGCCGAGATCCTGGGCGCCCTCGACACCTTGGCCGACGGTGACGGTGTCGGCGCCCGCGAGGTGCTGGCCCGGGTCGTGGCCCACGGCAACGCCGGCCACGCACGGATCCCGGGCAAGCACGGGGCGGCGCCGACGGCATACAGCGTGGTCGTCGTGCTGGTCCCCGACCGGCCGGGCGAGCTGGCCCGGCTGCTGCACGACGTGGGGGACGCCGGGGTCAACCTGGAGGACCTGCACCTCGAGCACGGGATGGGGCAGCCGTTCGGGCTGGCCGAGGTGTCCGTGCTGCCCGCGGTGGCCGAGCGGCTCGCCGGCGAGCTGACCGCACGAGGCTGGCGGCTGCACGGCTGAGTGCCGCGCTGACATGGACGTTTCGCCGGGCGTCGGACCCAGCCAATAGGCTCAGTCCTCATGAGCAGCAAGCACCTGGTCATCGCCGTCGACGGGCCCTCCGGCTCCGGCAAGTCCAGCGTGTCCCGGGCGGTGGCCCAGGCGCTGGGCGTCGGGTTCCTCGACACGGGTGCGATGTACCGGGCGGTCACGTGGTGGTGCCTTGAGCACGGGATCGACCTGGCCGACCGTCAGCGGGTCGCCGAGGTGGCGCGTGACCTGCGGCTCGAGATGGGCACCGACCCGTCGCATCCGAGCGTGCGGGTGGGCGGTCGAGAGATCGAGGACGACATCCGCACGACCCAGGTCAGTGAGGTGGTCTCCAAGGTGGCCACCAACACCCTGGTCCGGCCCATCCTGCAAGACCTGCAACGTGAGCTGGTGCGGCGGATCGCCAGCGAGACCGGGGGAGTGGTGGCCGAGGGGCGCGACATCACCACCGTGGTGGCTCCCGACGCAGACGTGCGCGTCCTGTTGACCGCCAGCGTGGAGGCGCGGCTGAGGCGACGTTCCACCGAGCTGCACGGCGAGGCCGGCGCAGCCGCCGTCGAGGCGACCCGAGACCAGATCGTCCGGCGCGACGCCGACGACTCGACGGTGTCCCAGTTCACCGAGGCTGCGCCCGGGGTGCACCTGGTCGACACCTCCGAGCTCGACTTCGGGCAGAGCGTGGAGGCACTGCTTGGGGTCGTGCGGGCGCAGGCGCCCGACAAGGTGCCCGCGTGAGCGACGGGATCTTCGCGTGAGCGGGTCAGTGCCCGTGCCTGCGCTCTGGCGCGTCCGGGTCAACATGGTCGTGGGGCGCGTGCTGTTCGGGGCCTTCTATCGCGTCGCGGTGGTGGGCCGAGAGCGCGTCCCAGCCTCGGGGCCGGTCCTGTTCGTGGGCAACCACGTGGGGGTGCTTGACGGTCCGATGCTGCCGGCGCTCGCGCCGCGGCCCACCTGCGTGCTGGTCAAGCGCGAGCTGTTCCGGGGGCTCTTGGGCTGGTTCCTGCGGTTCATCGGGCACATCCCCGTGACCCGAGGCTCCGGTGACCGGGCCGCGCTGTCCGCCGCGGTGGCGATCCTGCACGCCGGGGGAGCGGTGGGCATGTTCCCCGAGGGCACCCGTGGCCGCGGCAACGTCGCCGCCGTGCACCAGGGGGCGGCGTGGCTGGCGCAGCAGGGCGGCGCCCAGGTCGTGCCTGTCGCTTTCCTGGGCACCCGAGCCAGCGGTGCCTCGACGGGATCGCTGCCGCCGCTGCGCAGCCGCATGGTCGTCGAGTTCGGCAACCCGGTCGACCTGGCCGTCGACGCGGGCCTCACCGGCCGCCAGCGGCTCGTCGCGGCCACTGCCGCGCTGCGTGAGGGCCTCGCCTCGCACGTCCGCGAGTCCCAGCAGCGACACGGCGTGCTGCTCCCCGAGGACGACGGCGCGCGGGGGCTCGACCCTCGCCTCTGAGCGCGGGGCAACAGGCCCGTACTGCGGGGCCCCCGAAGTGCGCGACAATATGAGGCGGCCGCGCGCCATACCCCGTCGTGCATCCGGCCTCTCGACCAACGCAAGGAACCCC
>NZ_DASYGF010000068.1:0-32782 GCF_036000045.1 Pedococcus sp. | reverse complement strand
TCAACGCATTCAGCAGCGGCCAGTCGGCGATCGCGTCGGAACCGTCGGCCATCGATTCGGTCTCCCGGTAGGGCGAGGCGACCGAACCGCAGTCCAGATGATCACGACCGATGACGATCGGCGCCGACACCACGCCGCGGGCGACCAGGTCGTTGAACGCCAGACCGGCCTTGTCCCGCTCGCCGTAGCCCAGCCAGCAGATCCGAGCCGGCAGCCCCTGGAACGCGATCCGCTCCTGTGCGCCGCGCATCCATTTCTGCAGCCGATCGTTGTCGGGGAAGAGATCCATCACGGCCTTGTCGGTCGCGGCGATGTCCTTCGGATCGCCGGACAGCGCGGCCCACCGGAACGGACCCTTGCCCTCGCAGAACAACGGCCGGATGTAGGCCGGGACGAAGCCGGGGAACTCGAACGCACGTTCGTAACCGCCTTGGCGTGCCTCGTCACGGATCGAGTTGCCGTAGTCGAACACCTCGGCGCCGGCGTCTTGGAACTCCACCATCGCCCGCACGTGCTTGGCCATCGACGCGCGAGCCCGATCGGTGAACTCCTCGGGCTTGGACTCGGCGAGGTCGGCCCACTCCTCCAACGCGATGTCCTCGGGCAGATAGGACAGCGGATCGTGGGCGCTGGTCTGGTCGGTGACGATGTCGATCGGGACCCCGCGGCGCAGCAGCTCGGGGAAGATCTCCGCGCAGTTGCCGACCAGCCCGATCGACCACGCCTTGCGGTCGGCCTTGGCCTGCAGAGCCTTCTCGACCGCGGTGTCGAGGTCGGCGGCGATCTCGTCCAGATAGCGGTGGTCGGCCCGACGCTGCAGCCGGGTCCGGTCGACGTCGACGATCAGGCAGACGCCGTCGTTCAGGGTGACCGCGAGCGGCTGCGCGCCGCCCATCCCGCCGCAGCCGCCGGTCAGCGTCAGGGTGCCGGCCAGGGTGCCGCCGAACCGCTTCTCGGCGACGGCCGCGAACGTCTCGTACGTCCCCTGGACGATGCCCTGGGTGCCGATGTAGATCCAGGAGCCGGCCGTCATCTGGCCGTACATCGTCAGGCCGAGCTGCTCGAGACGGCGGAACTCAGGCCAGGTGGCCCAGTCGGGCACCAGGTTGGAGTTGGCGATGAGGACGCGAGGCGCCCACTCGTGGGTCTGCATGACGCCGACCGGACGGCCGCTCTGGACGAGCATCGTCTCGTCCTGCTTGAGGGTCGTGAGGGTGCGCACCATCGCGTCGAACGACTTCCAGTCGCGCGCGGCGCGTCCCGTACCGCCGTAGACGACGAGGTCGTCAGGGCGTTCCGCGTTCTCGGGGTCCAGGTTGTTCATGAGCATCCGCAGGGGGGCCTCGGCTCCCCAGTGCTGTGCGGTGAGCTGCGTGCCGCGGGGAGCGCGGACGGGGCGTGCGCCTTCCATCTCTGTTCTCCTTCAGTGGGTCTGGTTGTATGCCGGGTGGTTCAGCTGAGGGGGCCCGTGACGGCTTCGGCGGCGCTGACGACCGCGCCGCTGGCGACGAGCTGCACGGCCGTCTCGATCTCGGGCGCCAGGAACCGGTCGGTCCCCGGCGCCGGTGCACCCGCCTCGCGCAGCGCGCGGACGACGGCAGCGGTGGCCGGCGCCGGCTCGAGCGGCGCCCGGAGGTCGAGCGCCCGAGCCGCGGTGAGCAGCTCGACGGCCAGCACGCGGGTCAGGCCGTCGACCGACCTGCGCAGCTTGCGGGCCGCGGACCACCCCATGGAGACGTGGTCCTCCTGCATCGCACTCGACGGGATCGAGTCGACCGATGCCGGTGCGGCCAGCCGCTTCATCTCCGACACGATCGCCGCCTGGGTGTACTGGGCGATCATGTGACCGCTGTCGACGCCCGGGTCGTCGGCGAGGAACGCGTTGAGCCCGTGGCTGCGGGTGACGTCGAGGAACCGGTCGGTGCGGCGCTCGCTGATCGACGCGAGGTCAGCCGCGACGATGGCGAGGAAGTCCAGCACGTAGGCCACGGGTGCACCGTGGAAGTTGCCGTTGGACTCGACGCGCCCGTCAGGGGTCACGACCGGGTTGTCGACCGCCGAGGCGAGCTCGAAGCCGGCGACCTGAGCGGCATACTCCACCGTGTCGCGGACCGCCCCCGCCACCTGCGGGGAGCAGCGCAGCGAGTACGCATCCTGGACACGGGTGCAGGCCTCGGGGTCGCGATGGCTCTCGCGAATGCCGCTGTCGCGCATGAGGTTTCGCAGGTTCTCGGCCGACTTGGCCTGCCCCGGCTGCGGACGCAGCGCGTGGAGGTCGGCGGCGAACACGTCGTCGGTGCCCAGCTGGCCCTCGACGCTCATGGCCGCAGTGATGTCAGCGACGGTGAGCAGGGCCCGCAGGTCGGTGATGGCCAGGACGAGCTGGCCGAGCATGCCGTCGGTCCCGTTGATGAGGGCCAGGCCCTCCTTCTCGCGCAGCTCGACCGGGGTGATGCCGGCGGCGGCGAACGCCTCCGCCGTGGCCATCCGCTCACCGAGGACGTCACGGACGACACCCTCGCCCATCAGCGCCAGGGCACAGTGCGACAGAGGGGCGAGGTCGCCCGAGCAGCCCAGGGAGCCGTACTCGTGCACCACCGGGGTGATGCCGGCGTTGAGCATCGCCACATAGGTCTGCAGGGTCTCTTCGCGGATGCCGGTGCGGCCGGTGGCGAGCGTCGAGATGCGCAGCAGCATGAGCGCCCGCACGACCTCGCGCTCGACCTCGGGGCCGGAGCCCGCCGCATGCGAGCGCACCAGTGAGCGCTGCAGCTGGGCGCGTAGCTCGACGGGGATGTGGCGGGTGGCGAGTGCGCCGAATCCGGTGGACACGCCGTAGTGCGGGATCACGTCGTCGGCCAGCGCCTCGATGACCGACCGCGTCCGGCGCACCTCGGCGAGGGACTCCTCGGCGATCACCACCGCGGCGCCGTGCCGGGCGACGGCCACGACGTCGTCGAAGGAGACCGGACCCGTACCGACGGTGACGGTGTGCGTGGTGGCAATGCTCTGCGTCATCCCTCCATTGGAGCGGAGGTATGCCGTCCGCGAACCTGGCGAGGGCGGCATACCGTCTCGCATCTGAGACCATACGGTCATGGCCAACGCACCCGCAGCCGGTCAGGCGCTGTCGCTCCTGAGCCTGCTGGCCCGGCACACCGAACCCCTGCCTGCCGGCGCCATCGCCCGCGACCTCGGGCTGCCGCGGTCGACGACCTACCACCTGCTCGGTGTCCTGCGGGACCACGGCTACGTGACCCACCTCGCCGAGGAGCGGCGATACGGCCTGGGGGTGGCCGCGTTCGAGCTCGGGTCCGCGTACCAGCGACAGGCGCCTCTGCAGCGCATCGCCCGCCCTCTGCTCGGCCGCCTCGTCGACACCACAACGCACAACGCCCACCTGGCCGTGCTGCACGGACGCGACGTGCTCTACGTGATCGAGGAGCGCGCGCCCGGCCGGCCCCTGCTCGTCACCGACGTCGGGGTCAGGTTGCCCGCCTCGCTGACGGCCAGCGGGATGGCGATGCTCGCCGAGCTCTCCCCGGCCCAGCTGCGCGCGCTGTTCCCCAACCGGGACAGCCTGATCCAGCGCGATGGCGTCGGAGCGGTCTCCGTCAGCGAGCTGCGCCGTCAGCTCACCGACGTCCGCAACCGCGGCCACGCCGTCGAGGACGGCAGCATCAGCGCGGGCCTGTCCTCCGTCGCCCATGCGGCCTTCGACCACACCGGACACCCGGTCGCCGGAGTGGCGGTGACGTTCCCCACTGACCAGGTCGACGCCGACGAACGCGTCCGCCTCGCGCAGGCCGTCACTCGGACGGCGCAGACACTCACGGCCCGGCTGGGCGGCCGGCCGGCACCGCGAGACCGCCCATGAACGCCGAGGTCACCGCGGTGGGCGTCACCGCGGTGGTGCTCTGTGGCGGCACCGGGCGACGGTTCGGCGGCGACAAGACGCAGGCCCTCATCGACGGCGTGCCGGTGCTGGACCATGTGGTCGGACAGCTGCCACCATCGTGGCCGGTGGTCTGCGTGGGCCCTGAGCGACCGACGGTTGCCCCCGTCACCTGGGTCTGCGAGGAGCCACCCGGTGGCGGGCCTGTGGCGGCCCTGGCCGCCGGTCTGGCTGGGGTGGGCGGCCCTGTGGTCGTCGTGCTGGGCGGGGACATGCCGTATGCCGCGCCCGCAGCCACCGCCCTCGTGGCAGCTCTGCTCGCCGACCCGGCCGTCGACGCCGTGGTGGGTCGGGACCCGCAGGGGCGCACGCAGCCGCTGCTCGCGGCATACCGGACAGAGGCGCTGCGCCGAGCCGTCCCGGACCCACCCACAGGGGTTGCCCTGATGCGGGTGGTCGACGCACTCGTCCACGCCGGCGTGCCGACGGACGGCCGCGCAGCCCTCGACATCGACACCCGTGAGGACCTGCGAAGCGCGCGGCATAGGGTCGAGGGATGAAGGCGATCACGATCCCCCAGCCCGGAGACCCGTCTGCGTTGGTCCTGGCCGAGGTCAGCGCCCCCGAGCCGACGGCAGGCCAGGTCCGCATCCGGGTGGCGGCGGCCGGGGTGAACCGCGCCGACGTGATGCAGCGGATGGGCCTCTACCCGCCGCCGCCGGGTGAGCCGGAGTATCCCGGTCTCGAGGTCAGCGGCACCATCGACGCCATCGGCGCCGAGGTGGACGGCTGGTCCGTCGGCGACCAGGTCTGCGCGCTGCTGGCGGGAGGTGGATATGCCGAGCAGGTGTGCGTCGCGGCGGCCCAGGTGCTCCCCGTGCCGCGGGGCGTGTCGCTCGAGGACGCCGCCGCCCTGCCCGAGGTCGTCAGCACGGTCTGGTCCAACGTGTTCATGACCGCGAACCTCCTGCCCGGCCAGACCCTGCTGGTCCATGGCGGATCGTCGGGCATCGGGACCATGGCGATCCAGCTGGCCCGCGAGGTGGGCGCGCGGGTGGCCGTCACCGCCGGCTCGGCCGAGAAGCTCGAGGTCTGCCGAGAGCTCGGGGCCGAGATCCTCGTGAACTACCGCGAGCAGGACTTCGTGGCCGAGATCAAGGAGGCCACCGCCGGCGCCGGGGCCGACGTGATCCTGGACAACATGGGTGCGAAGTACCTCGCCCGCAACGTCGAAGCCCTTGCTGTCAACGGCCGGCTGGTCGTCATCGGGCTGCAGGGTGGCGCCAAGGCCGAGCTCGACCTCGGTCAGCTGCTGCGCAAGCGGGGCGCAGTCATCGCCACCTCGCTGCGGGCGCGACCGGCAGGCGAGAAGGCAGCGATCGTCGCGGCCGTGCGCGAGCACGTCTGGCCCCTCATCGAGTCGGGCAGGGTCAAGCCCATCGTCCACGCTCGGCATCCCCTCGCGCAGGCGGCCGAGGCGCACCGCGAGCTGGAGGCGAGCGGGCACATCGGCAAGATCCTGCTCACGGTCGGCGCAGAGTCCACCGGTTCCTGAGGCCGACGCCGCCTGCGCGCCCGGCCGGGGCTGTAGCAGGATGGGTCGCATGACCGAGCACCCACAGGACGAGGCAGGCCGGGACCAGCAGCGCGTGGTCGTCGTCACCCAGGACGGCATGGGCGTCGCACCGCACCAGGACGACGAGAACGGCCGCACGAACCCGGCGGACCTCGTCGAGCAGCCCGCCAAGGTGATGCGGATCGGCTCGATGATCAAACAGCTGCTCGAGGAGGTCCGCAACGCTCCTCTGGACGACGCGGGTCGCGCGCGGCTCGCCGAGATCCACCGGCGCTCGATCAAGGAGCTCGAGGACGGCCTTGCCCCGGAGCTCATCGAAGAGCTCGAGCGAATCGCGTTGCCCTTCAACGAGGACCACGCCCCCACGGACGCCGAGCTGCGCATCGCCCAAGCACAGCTCGTCGGGTGGCTCGAGGGGCTCTTCCACGGCATACAGACCGCCTTGTTCGCCCAGCAGATGGCGGCCCAGCAACAGCTCGCGCAGATGCGACGGGCCTTGCCTCCGGGGCACGTGCCCGAGGGCGTCCCTGGCGGGATGCCCGGTATGCCGGGTGGGCCGGCCGACCACCAGGGCGGACCGACCGGCCAATACCTCTGAGCCACCACTCCTCACCTGTGGGGGGAGGTGAACCGGGGGTGCTCAGCTGACGGCAGCGGCTGCGGCCCGACCGGCTGCTCGGCCCGAGAAGATGCACCCGCCCAGAAAGGTGCCCTCCAGGGCCCGGTAGCCGTGCATGCCTCCGCCACCGAACCCGGCGACCTCACCCGCGGCATACAGTCCGGGCACCGGGTCCCCCGAGGCCGACAGCACACGCGAGGACAGGTCCGTCTCCAGACCGCCGAGCGTCTTGCGGGTGAGCACGTGCAGGCGTACCGCGATGAGCGGGCCTGCCGCCGGGTCGAGGATCCGGTGCGGGCGCGCGGTACGGATCAGCCGGTCGCCACGGAAGCTGCGGGTCCCACGCAGGGCGGTGACCTGCGCGTCCTTGCCGAAGGGGTTGGCCAGCTGGCGGTCGCGCTCGACGATCTGCCGCTCGAGGTGGGCCAGGTCGAGCGGAGCCTCGGGCGTGAGCGCGTTCATCTTGGCCACGAGCTCGGGCAGCGTCGCCGCCGACACGAAGTCGGCGCCCCTGTCGAGGAAGGCCCGGACCGGACCGGGGATGTCGGTGCGGGCCCGGCCGAGCACCTGGCGCACCGACCTGCCGGTGAGATCGGGGTTCTGCTCGGACCCCGACAGGGCGAACTCCTTGCCGATGATCTTGGCGGTCAGCACGAACCAGCTGTGGTCGTGCCCGGTCTGCCGCAGATGAGCGAGCGTGCCGAGGGTGTCGAAGCCCGGGAACAGTGGTGGCGGCAGCCGGTCGCCGTTCCCGTCGAACCACAGCGAGCTGGGGCCAGGCAGGATCCGGATGGCGTGGTCCGGCCAGATCGGGTCCCAGTTCTGGATGCCCTCGACGTAGTGCCACATGCGGTCGCGGTTGACGATGCGGCCGCCTGCCTGCTCGGTGATGGCCAGCATCCGACCGTCGACATAGGCCGGCACACCGGTGATCAGGCGCTCCGGGGCGCGACCGAGCCGCCGCGGCCAGTTCTGGCGGACCAGGTCGTGGTTGGCCCCGATGCCGCCACTCGTGACGACGACAGCCTGGGCAGTGAGCTCGAACTCGCCGACGGGGGAGCGGTTCGTGGGCCGTCCACGGTCGGCGGGATCGGGCGCGAGCAGCGCCCCACGGACGCCGGTCACGGTCCCGTCGACGGTCACCAGCTCGTCGACGCGGTGCCGATGCCGGACCTCCACCCGGCCCGCGGCGACATGCTCGGCGACCCGGCGCAGGAACGGCTCGAGCACCCCGGGCCCGGTCCCCCAGGTGATGTGGAACCGCGGGACGGAGTTGCCATGACCTGACGCCGTCCCGTCGCCCCGCTCGGCCCACCCGACGACGGGAAAGAACCGCATCCCCTGCGCGCGTAGCCAGGACCGCTTCTCCCCCGAGGCGAAGTCCACGTAGGCACGCGCCCATTGCACCGGCCAGCGGTCCTCGTCGTCCAACCGGTCGAACCCCGCCGTCCCCTGCCAGTCCTGCCACGCGAGCTCGGGTGAGTCCTTGACGCCCATCCGCCGCTGCTCGGGGCTGTCGACGAAGAACAGGCCGCCGAACGACCAGTGCGCCTGACCGCCCAGGTTGGCAGCGCTCTCCTGGTCGACCACGAGGACGCGTCTCCCCGCATCCGCGAGCTCCGCAGTGGCGACCAGCCCGGACAGCCCTGCTCCGACCACGATGACGTCAGCGTCCATGACAGGAACCTACCGGTCGGTAACCCCGTGCAGCCAGACCTGACCGTCCACCACCACGAAGGACACCGCCGCCAGGTTCTCGACCACGGCGTCGGCGATGAGGTCGGCGGGGGTGGTCGTCGTGGCCACGGCCAGCGTGCAGCAGCCGGCGGCCCGGGCCGCCTCCAGACCACCCGGGGCGTCCTCCACGACGAGACAGTCGGTCGGATCCACTCCTAGCCTGGCCGCCGCCAGGAGGAAGGGCTCGGGGTGCGGCTTTCCGCGGGTGACATCGCTGGCCGTCACCACCACGGGTGGCACCGGGAGCCCGGTCGCCGCAATCCGCGCCTCGGCCAGGGGTGCGGTGCAGGACGTGGCGATCGCGCAGCGGTGCACGGCCCCCGAGGCCCCCGAGGCTCCCAGCGCGTCCAAGGCGTCGAGCGCGCCGGGCAGCACGGTGATCCCCTCGACGTCGGCGACCTCGATCGCCTCGATCCGAGCGACCGCCGCGTCCACGCGCTCGGGCGGGAGCAGCCGCTCGGCGATGCCCCGGGCCGGCACCCCGTGGAAGCCGGCGAGCCGGCGGGGGTCGACGTCCTCCTCCTTCGCCCACCGCAGCCAGCTGCGCACGACGGTGGGTATGGAGTCGATGAGGGTTCCGTCCATGTCGAACAGGACGGCTGCGAACGGCCGGCTCTCCAACGTTCCCAGGGTCCACGGCATACGGGCCAGCGTAGGTGGACTGCGCGACCGGGCCGGGACAAGCCGGACCACGACGCCCGCCCCGCTACGGTGGACGGGTGAGCGAGCCTGTGCAGAGCCCACCTCACAGGCGTGGCGTGCCCAGGGTCCTCCGCTGGCTCATGCGGGGAGTGGGGCTCGTCGTGCTCTTCGTGGCCTGCAACTCCGGCGGCGTGGCGGCCACGACGCTGTTCCCCAGCACGGCCGACACCCTGAACTACGCGGCCAGCCTGCACCTGTCGATCAGCCCGGCGGACCTGAGCGCGCTCCAGAGTCCCACAGTGTTCGGCACCATCCGGGTGAGCTTCGCGGGTCCCGTCCCTGCCCCCGGCGTGCTGGCTCAGGTGCAGGTCAAGGAGCGCATCACCGACCTGCTCTCGCGACCGGGGATCACTGTCAGCTCCCTCGAGCCGGGTCCGCTCGAGCTCGAGCACGCCGCGCGGGACGCCGTGATCGGCCTGGGCTGGCGCTTCGCCATCGGTTCGCTGTGCGTCGCCCTGCTCTTCCTCATGGCGTATGCCGGGTGGCGGCACCGGCGCCTGGGCGCTACGGCGGCGGCGGTGGTCGCCGCGGTGTGGGTCGCCTCATGTGTCGCGACCTTCGGTGTGCTGGCGCTGACGTACCAGCCGGACCGCCTCGACCGCTTCACGACGACCGGGCTGCTCGGTGCCGTGCAGCGCACCCCCGAGCTCCTCGCCGGCGTCGAGACCAGGGCCCAGGAGACCACGCCGTACCTCACGAACCTGCTGGCGCTCTCGGCAGCGCTGCAGGACAAGTACCGCCCCCAGGTGCTCAACACCCCCACCGCCGCACGGTTCCTGCTCGTCTCGGACGTGCACGGAGCGAACCAGTACCCCCTGATGCGCACGATCGTCCAGCAGGAGCACATCGACGCGGTCATCGACTCCGGCGACCTCGTCAACTTCGGCAGCGCGGCCGAGGCCCAGGCGGCTGGGATGTTCCAGGGCATCCGGTCGCTCGGCGTGCCGTACCTGTTCGTCAAGGGCAACCACGACGCGCGGTCCGCGACCGACCACGGGCTGCTGGACAAGCTGGCGACGGTGCCCAACGTCGTGCTCCTCGAGCCCGACGCGTCGACCTACACCGTCGAGGCGATCCATGGCATCCGCATCGCCGGGTTCAACGACCCCCGCTGGTTCGGCGACGACAACCAGGACAACGCCGCCAAGCAGAAGCCCGCGGCCGACCGTTTCAACACGGCCATGGCGGACCGTCCGGTGCCCGACATCGTCGTGGCCCATGAGCCGGCGGCAGCCGAGGATGTGACTATGGCCGGCATCCGAGTCAACGGGCACATGCACATCGCCGAGCTCGACGGCACGCGAATCGGAGTCGGGACGTTCACCGGCGGCGGCCCGTTCAGCCACTTCATCACCGAGCCGGGTGGCGGCGAGCTCACCGGCCAGCCGTCGGCGTTCGACATCGCGACGTTCGGCGAGGACTGCCGGCTGACGGCACTCACCCGCTACCAGTTCCGCAACGTCATCGAGGGCCGCCCGGCCTACGACGACGTCACGCTGGTCAACGGCTCCCGGATCGAGGTGCAGCCGCCCCCAGCCACCGCGCCGGCCGCGGGGACAGGTGGTGGTACGGGCGCGGCCGTACCCGCGCGCACCTGCTCCGCCACGCTCGGTCCCACGACCGAGCGAGTGCCTGCCCCCTCGCCCTAGCTCGAGGGGGGCGGCCCGTCAGGCGCGACCGTGAGCGGCCCGGCTCCGGCGGCTGAGGGAGTCGACGATCACGGCCAGCAGCAGCACGCCACCGGTGATCATGTAGCGCTCCGGGGACCCGAGGTTGACCAGGCTGAGCCCGTTCGAGATCGACTGGATCACCAGGATGCCCAGCAGCGCGGAGTAGGCCGTCCCGCGACCACCGAACAGCGAGGTGCCACCGATCACCGCGGCCGCGATGGCGTTGAGGTTGACGTCGCCACCACCACTGCTCTGGTTCGCCGCCGCGAGGCGCCCGGCCGCGAGCAGGCCGCCGAGGGCCGCGAGCGTCGAGGTGAACACGAAGACGCTGACATAGACGCGCCTGACGTTGATGCCGGCGCGACGGGCGGCCTCGACGTTGCCACCGATGGCCAGGACCGAGCGTCCCCACCGGGTGCGGCGGATGAGGAAGTCGGTGACGACCACCAGCAGCACGAACAGCAGGAACATCTGCGAGACGCCGCGGTCCAGGTTGAGCACGTAGATCGGCACGAGCAGCAGGACGGCCAGCGCGACCGCCCGGATGGCGATGGTGAGGGTCGGGGTGGTGGACAGCCCAGCCGCGTCGCGACGCTGGTTCGCTCGTAGGCGCGTCGCGGCATACACGACCACCACGACGAGGATGACGAGGTAGGACTCGACGGGCGACAGGAAGCTGGCCTGCGCGAACTTCACCAAGCCGGAGTCGAACGGGATGTTGATCGACCCCTCCTGGCCGAGGACCTTGAGCTGCAGGCCCAGGAAGCCGAGGAGGCCCGCCAGGGTGATGACGAAGCTGGGGACCCCGAACCGGGTGTAGAGCAACCCGTACAGCGCGCCGACGAGGGCGCCCGCGAGCAGGGACACGACGATGGCCAGCGGCAGCGCCCACCCGTGGTTGACGAAGCCGACGGCGAGGATGGCCGCGGACAGACCGCTGATCGAGCCCACCGACAGGTCGATCTCGCCGAGCAGCAGGACGAGCACGATGCCGAGGGCGATGGTCCCGGTGGCTGCGCTCTGCTGCGTGAGGTTGACGAGGTTACGGCTGGACAGGAACGCGTTGTTCTGCCACTGGAAGACACCCCAGATGACGACCAGTCCCACGACGACCGGCAACGAGCCGAGGTCTCCGCTGCGCAGCCGCGAGAGGAAGACGCGCAGGAAGCCACCCACGCCCTGCGAGGCGATGAGCCGCTCGTCCTGGAGGTCGGACGGCAGCGCCGCGGTCACGTCGCCCTGCTGCGCCTCCGGCGTCGGGGTGGACCCACTCATGACTGCTCCTCCTGCGCCGAGCGGCGCGAGGCCCGCTCCGAGACGGCGTTGGTCGTCGCGCCGGTGATGGCGGCGATGATCTCCTGGCTGGTGGTCTGGCCGACGTTGAACGTCCCGTTGTTGCGACCCAGGCGCAGGACGCTGACCCGGTCGGCAACGGCCATGACGTCGGACATGTTGTGGCTGATGAGGATGACCCCGAGGCCGTTCTCGCGCAGCCGCTCGACGAGGTTGAGCACCTCGGCGGTCTGGGCCACGCCCAGCGCTGCGGTCGGCTCGTCGAGCATGACGACCTTCGGCTCACCGAGCAGCGAACGCGCGATGGCCACGGTCTGTCGCTGCCCACCGGAGAGGCTGGCCACCGGGATGCGGACCGAGGGGATCTTGGCGCTGAGCTGGCGCAGCAGGCGCCAGGACTCCTGCTCCATGGTCACCTCGTCGAGCGCGCGTCCCAGATAGAGCTCGCGGCCGAGGAAGAGGTTGGCCACGACGTCGAGGTTGTCGCAGAGCGCGAGGTCCTGGAACACCGTCGCGACGCCGAGGTGCTGAGCCTCGGCCGGGCTGCTCACCGTGGCGGCCTTGCCGTCGAACGTCATGGTGCCCTCGTCGGGGGTGTAGACGCCCGCGATGGTCTTGACGAGGGTCGACTTGCCGGCGCCGTTGTCACCGACGAGGGCCACGACCTCGCCCTGGTGGACGTCGAACTCGATGTCCTTGAGTGCCTGCACCGCGCCGAAGCGCTTGGAGACACCCGTGAGCGACAACGCGGCCGTTGTCGACGGGGAGAGGGTGGCGGTCATCGTCGTCCTTCACAGCGCTGGTGGGAGCCTGGTGGTGCGGTATGCCGGGTGGTGCGGGTGGTGCGGGTGGTGCGGGTGGTTCCGCGGGCGGGAGGAGCCGAGTGGTGCGTGGCTCCTCCCGCCCGCGGACGGTGTCAGCTCAAGCCTGCCTTCGCGCACGCGGCGGCGAAAGACCCGGAGCAGATGTCGGCGACCTTGTAGACGCCGTCCTTGACGATGGTGTCCTTGATCTTGTCCTTGGTCACGGCGATCGGGGTGAGGATCGTCGAGGGGACGCCCTGGGTGTCCATGGTCGAAGCGGGCTTCTGCTTGTTGGCGAGGGCGATGGCAGCCTTGGCGGCGGCCTCGGCCTCCGGCGGGATCGGCTTGTAGATCGTCATGGCCTGGTCACCGGACAGAATCCGCTGGATGGCCGTGATCTCGGAGTCCTGACCGGTCACGGGCGGCACCGGGTTGACGCCGCCGGCCTTCAGCGCGGCGATGGCGCCACCGGCGGTGCCGTCGTTCGCGGCATACACACCGACGAGCTTGCCCTTGACGGCCGAGATCTGGCCCTCCATCCAGGACTGCGCCTTGTCGGGGCTCCAGTCGGGGGTGTCGTACTCGGCCGCGACCTTGAAGCCGCTGGTGTCGATGACGCTGTGCGCGCCCTTCTTGAAGCTCGCGGCGTTGGGGTCGGTCGGCGAGCCGTTGATCATGACGAGGTCGCCCGAGGTCTTGCCGCTGGACTTGAGGATGTCGACGAGGGTCTGGGCCTGGAGCTTGCCCACCGCCTCGTTGTCGAAGGAGACGTAGTAGTCCACGCCGGCGATGAAGCGGTCGTAGGCGATGACCGGCACGCCCTGGCTCTTGGCGCTGGCAGCGACGGAGGCGGCGGCCTTGCCGTCGACCGGGTCGAGGACCAGGACGTTGGCGCCCTGGGTCAACGCGGCCTCGGCCTGCTGCTGCTGCTTGCTCGCGTCCTGGTCGGCGTTGCTGTAGATGATCGTGCAGCTGGCGCAGTCCTTCTTGACGGCGGCCTCGAACAGCGGCCGGTCGAAGGTCTCGTAGCGAGTGGTCTTGGACTCGGGCAGCAGCAGGGCAATCTTCTTGCCGCCGCCGTTGCCACCGGAGCTGCTGGAGGATGACGACGAACCAGAGCCGCTTCCGCTGCTGCCGCAGGCGGCAAGCGAGGCGATGCCAAGGCCAGCCACGAGAGCGACCCCGGTGAGACGAATGGAACGGGTGGGCATAGCTGAACTCCCTTGGTCAGACACTGGCAACCCCTGTGGTGCCCGTGACCTGAGTTAATCGCTGGTGACCCCTTGACGTCAAGAGTTGAATTCAAGAAGTGGAGGCGCTCAGAACCAGGGCGCTCTCGCTCGCCGGTAGGAGCGTGGTCGCGGCGACCAGTGCCCCCACCACGTCCGCGTCGGTGTCGAGCTGGCCGAAGCGCACCACGACCGAGGCTGCGGCACTCGGTATGGCGCAGCGCTCCAGCGAGACGCGCATCGGCGTGGTGATGATCGGACCCACCTTGGCGAGCTGGCCGCCGAGCACGATCACCTCGGGGTTCACGAGGTTGACGAGGCCGGCCACGGCCACGCCGAGATGGCGTCCGGCATCCTCCAGCACCCGGCGGCACCCGGCGTCCCCGGCGCGGGCGTGGCTGATCACATCACGGAGGCTGAGCGGACCGTGGGACGCTGCCAGCGCCTCGAGCAGACCGCGCGCCCCGATGTACGTCTCCAGGCAGCCGCGGTTGCCACAACGGCAGACCGGGCCGTTCTCGTCGATGGTGAGGTGTCCGATCTCGCCGGCGGTCCCGGCTGCCCCACGGAACAGCTCACCGTTGAGGATCAGCCCGGACCCGACACCGTGCGAGAGCTTGATATAGACCCCATGCTGAACCCCTTGCAGTGCACCGCATCTCAGCTCGCCCAAGGCCGCAAGGTTCGCGGTGTTGTCGACGAGGACGGGTGCCTGGATGCGGCCGCCCATCTCGTCCGCCACCGCGACGCCACGCCAGCCGGGGAGGATGCCCTCGCTCCCCACCTGTCCGGAGACGCTGTCCACCGGACCGGGCAGCCCGACGCCGACGCCACGGACGTCGGACATCGTCTTGCCGGCCTTCTCGACGAGGTCGAGGAGCAGCCGGGACGCCCGGTCCATGCCCTCGTCGGCAGCGTGGTCGGCCGGGAGCGGCATCCGCTGGCGACCGATGACGTCCCGCGGTCCGGTGCCCAGGGCCACCCGCACGTCACGGTCCCCGAAGGCGATCCCCGCGACCAGCGTGCTGCCGGTCGTCAGCGAGACGAGCGTGGCCCGCCGGCCGTTGCGGATGCTCGGGGCCAGGTCGACGACACCGGCGCTGTCGAGCTCTTTGACCATGTTGGAGACGGTGGCAGGAGACAGGCCCGTGAACCCCGCGATCTCGACCTGGGTCATGGCCCCCTGGTCCCGCAGCGCCTCGAGAACGCGCTGCCGGTTGGCTTCACGCAGGGACGCCTGCGAGCCCGGAGCCGCCTGCGATGGGTTCACGGCCTAAACATAAGGGCTCAGCGCGGCAAACGGTAGGGCGCGCGTCAGTCGTCCAGCCGGAGCCCCGCGCCCAACGCGAACAGAGGCTCGGCGAACCCGGGCACATCCTCGGCGTGGCGGCGCACCGCCTCCATCGACGTGGGCAGGTCGAACGGAAGCTGACCTCGGGGCAGGATCTCGCCCCGCAGCGCGGCGAGCAGCGCTGCGTCACTGGTGCCGTAGGTCACGACCACCGCGCTGGCAAAGCCCAGCAGGGGCGTGAGGACCGCCGGACGGTCGAGGGCCACGTCCAGGACCAGCGGGCAGTGCTCGGCGATCCGGGCCAGGCGCGCCACCAGTCCGGGTCGGAAGTCGAGGGACCCCTGGTGGAACCACGACTCGAGGAACAGGTCACTGCGCGGGTCGAAGGGCGCCGGCACGCGCACGAGCGCGACATCGGCGTCCTGCGGGCGCGGGACGACCGCGCCGACCCAGTCGAGCCCCGCGAGCAGGTCGGGGTCGAGGTTCTCGGCATAGAGGCGCGCGCCGCTCTTCAGCGGCAGCACAGGGCTGCCGGCGGTCTGGCCGTCATGGCCGTTCCGGCCGTTCTGGAGCACGGTGACCGATCGGGCCTGGGCGGCAAAGCCGGCCTCGACGAAGTCGGACCTGCCGACCGTGGCCGCCGCCACGTCCTCGTCGACATAGGGGTCGTCGAACAGGCCCAGCAGGAACTTGACCGTGAGCAGCCGCCTGGCCGACTCGTCGATGCGGCTCTCGGCGACCCGACCCTGTTCGACGAGGTCGAGGAGGGTCTCCACACACTCCTCGCCACCGAACTGGTCGGCCCCGGCCTCGAGGATCTTCTCGACCCGAGCGTGAGCGTCGAGGTGCTCCACCCCCCACGCGCGCGCGGGAAGGACCTGGTCGCCGACGTGGTTGTCGTTGACCAGCTCCCAGTCGGTCAGCACCACGCCGTCATACCCCAGCTGTTCGCGCAGCAGAGTGGTGACGATGCGGCGGTTGAAGCCGAACCCGACCTCCTCCACCGGCTCACCGTCGAGCTCGAGCCCGACGGGCATGCCGTAGTACGGCATGATCCCGGCGGTGCCGGCCTCGATGATCGCCGGGAAGGGCCTGAGGTGGTCCTCGAAGCGGCCGCCGGGGTAGACCTGCTCACGTCCGTACGGGAAGTGCGCGTCCTCGCCGTCCTTCTGCGGGCCACCACCGGGGAAGTGCTTGCTCGTGCACGCGACGCTGTCCGGACCGAGGGTCTCGCCCTGGAAGCCCTTGAGGTACGCCACCCCCAGCTCGGTGACCAGGTCGGGGTCCTGCCCGAAGGTGCCGGCCTGACGTGCCCACCGAGGCTCGGTGGCGAGGTCCAGCGTCGGATGCAGAGCCGCCCGGATGCCGACTGCGCAGTACTCCTGGCGAGCCATGTCTGCGAACTCCCGCACGACGGCAGGGTCCCGCAGCGCCGCCAGTCCCAGTGCCTCCGGCCACTGGGAGAACGACCGCGCGGCGAACGATGCGCCGGCGTTGTCGACGAAGCCGTGCCGAGGGTCGGTCGAGACGGTGACGGGTATGCCGTGTGGCGTCTGCTCGGCCAAGGCCTGCAGGGCGTTGTGCCAGCGGGCCGCGAGCCGGGCGTCACCGAGCTCATGGACGTTGAAGTGGTTCAGGTACTTGTGCAGGACGACATCACTGGTGGGTGACTTGCTGATCGCACCCGCCGCCTCCTTCACGGTGCCATCGGCAGCCGCCTCGATGACCGTATGGAACATCAGGCCGACCTTCTCCGCCAAGGAGAGCCTGCCCAACAGGTCCTTGACCCGCTCCTCGATGGACAGTCGCGGATCCTCGTAGGGATCCATCTGTCCGTTGCCGTTGAGGTCGCGGTAGGCGACACCCTCCTCGCTGATGCTGAACGACGCGCGCGTCACGCCAGTCCCGCCCCGAACTCCTCGATGCCGATCACAGGCCGAAGCGCCCGCTCCACGGCCGGCGTGCTGAAGGCACGCCGAACCACGTTGTCTGCCATCACGTTGCCGATAGATCCCATCACCATGGCCTGGTCGAGCGAAAGGTAGCGTCGGGCGATCTCGCCGGAGTGCACGGTCGCGGCGTCGAAGAACCCACCGGTCCCGTACGCCTTGAGGTCGTCCTGGATGCCGACCAGGTTGGCATAGGCCTGCTGCGGCTCGTGCATCATGGCCAGGAACGAGGCGTGTGGCGTGACGACGCCGTTGCCGTAGTGAGGTGTGGGGTTCGTGGCGGGGCGACAGGTGCCGAACCCCACGTCGTAGTTGGTCATCTCCTGGTCGGAGAAGTACCCGTAGCCCGACTCGCCTGGATGGTCCCCGGGGGCCAGTCCGAGCGCGTCCACGCCGTACTCACGGTATCCGCCGGCGGGGTTGCTGCACGGCGAGAAGCCCCAGTAGCCGTAGCCCGCGTCGATGAGCCCGTGCTCGCGCTGCGCACGGACGTGCAGAGGGTGGTTGAGCCCCCACGACCTGGGCGCCCAGCTCGACTCCGGGACGAACATGTCCGGCATGAGCTCCTCGAACATGCTGCCACCCCAGCCCGGCACGATGTGCATGCCCCGGTAGGTGTAGGCGCCCTCGTAGACGTTGACGCCTAGATAGGTCCGGTTCTCCCCGACGGGCTGCATCTCCTGCCAGTCCCAGTCGCAGGTGGCGGGGAAGGTGCGCCACATCGCGAAGTACTGCGCGCCTGGTATCTGTCCTGTGATGATCCCGAGATAGCTGGTGATCCGGGTCTCCGACACGGTCGTGTCGTAGTGGTGGTTGGTGTACCAGACGTCAGGCCCGACCCCGATGTGGTTGCCGGTGAACCCTGAGAAGCCGGGGGGCGGCGGGGCGTCGTAGAAGCCGCCGTGGATCAGGCCCGGCTTCAAGGGAGCGTTGGTGTCGTAGAACATGTCCCAGCGCATGCGGCCGAAGATGCGTCGAGCCAGCGGGGCTGCGCCGGCGTTGGCACTCATGACCACCCGGAGCGCGGCACCGAGCCAGCCGTTGTCGACGCTGGAGAGGAAGGGGTAGACGCGGTCGCCGCTCGTGGGCCAGGTCGTGATGACGTCGCCGGTCGACTCGTCGTACCAGTTGTAGTACATGCCGCTCGGCTGGTGGTGCTGCATCCGCAGGAGCGTGTGCAACGTGCGCAGCAGCCTGCTGGTGCACTCGCCGTTGGTGATGATCCCGAGCTCGCGAGCAACGACGGTCGACCACAGGTAGCCGCCGATGTTGGTGGGCGAGGTGTATGCCGACCGATCGGCGGTAGCCAAGGACTCGGGGATGTTGTCCGCCGGGAGTCCCGTAGTCCGGTCGGTCATGGCGACGAGGCTGTGCCAGGTATCGACGGCCCAGGTGCGCAGGCGCGACAGCTCCGCGGCGCCGGCAACGGTCGACGGCACGTATGCCGGTACGCCGAGGGCGCTTGCGGACGCGCGGGTGGCGGTCAAGCCGATCGCGGCAGCGGCCCCTGCACCGACGAGAAGCTGCCGGCGGCTAGGGGGTGACACGACGGGGGACGAGGGAGTGCCCATGAGTGGTGCTCCAATCTGAGTTCGTTTCACTTGATGCCGGTGGTGGCGATGCCTTCGATGACCCGCCGCTGGAAGACCAGGAAGACGGCCAGGATCGGGATGACGACGACGGTCGCTCCGGCGAGGAGCAGCCCGTACTGCGTGGAGTTCTGACCCTTCGCGTAGAGCGCCAGGGCGACAGGCAACGTGTACTTGTCCTCCTGCTGGGCGACCACGAGTGGCCAGAGGAAGTTGTTCCAGCTGCCCAGGAAGGTGAGGATTCCGAGGGTCGCCAGTGCCGGACCGCACAGCGGCAGGAAGATGCGCGCGAAGATGCGCAGCTCACTGGCACCGTCGACGCGCCCCGCGTCGAGCAGGTCACGTGGCAGCCCGAGGATGAACTGACGCATGAGGAACACGCCGAACGGGCTCACGAGGAAGGGCAGGATCAGCCCGGGCAGCGTGTTGGTCAGGCCGAGGTTGGTCACAAGGACGAACAAGGGCACGAACGTCACCACACCGGGCACGAGGAGGGTGCCCATGACGACGATGAAGAGCGCCTTGCGGCCCGGGAACTCGAGCATCGCCAGGGCATAGCCGACCATGGAGCAGAACAGCAGGTTCCCAACGGTGACGGCGACCGCCACGAGCGTCGAGTTGAGGAAGTACTGCTTGAAGTTCAGGCGGGAGAACAGCTGGGTGTAGTTGTCGAACGTGAAGTGCTTGGGCCACCACGTGGGTGGGCTCTGGAGCAGCTCGCCCTGGGTCTTGAAGCTGCCCAGTACCATCCACACGAACGGGGCGATGACGGCCACGAGCGCGACGAGCAGGATCGCGTAGAGCCACCAGTTCGGGAGTCTCCGGGTGCCGGTCATGGGGTCCTCACGTGTTCTCTCGCAGCAGCCGGAACTGGAGGGCGGTCACGATGGCGATGGTGACGAAGATCAGATAGCTCATCGCGGCCGCGTAGCCGTAGTTGCCGAAGCCGAACTGCTGGTACGTGTACATGGACATCGAGATGGTGCTGCTCAGGGGTCCGCCGTCGGTCATGACGAACGGCTCCTCGAAGAACTGCAGGTAGCCGATGCCGGTGGTGACGCAGACGAAGAGCAGGGTGGGGCGGAGCAGCGGCATGGTGATGTGCCGGAACCGCTGCCAGGCGTTCGCACCGTCGATCGAGGCGGCCTCATGGAGGGTCCAAGGCACTGCCTGCAGCCCGGCCAGGAAGATGATCATGCCGGTGCCGAAGTTGCGCCAGGTGGTCATGAGGATCAGCGCCGGCATCGACCAGTGCGGGTCGCCGAGCCAGTTCGGCCCGGCGATGCCGACCCACCCCAGCACCGTGTTGATGAGCCCGAAGTCGGTCTGGAGCAGGAAGCGCCAGACGACCGCGACGGCCACGATCGAGGTGATGACCGGGGTGTAGAACCCGAGCCGGAAGGCGGCGCGGAAGCGGGAGATCCCCCGGTCCAGCGCCACCGCCGCGGCCAGCGCCACGGTAATCGTGAGCGGCATACCGATGAGCACGAAGTAGGCGGTGTTGAGCGCTGCTCGACGGAACATCGGGTCGGCAAAGGCCTTGCTGAAGTTGGCGAATCCGACGATGTCCACCGCGAAGGGCGTGCGCAGGTCTCGGGCCCGGGTGTCAGTGATGCTCATGAAGAGCGACTGGACGACGGGCCAGGCCGTGAACACGAGGAACAGCAGGCAGAAGGGCAGGGCCAGTGTCCACGCGGCCAGCCCTTGTCGCCTGGATGCGGCTCCGGCGCCTCCCCGCCGGGGGGACGGGTGCTGACCCGTCCCCCCGGTCGGGGTCACCTCGACGGTGGCGGCCATCGCTACTTGCCGGTGCCGATCGAATCGGCCTGCTGCTGCACGGACTTCAGGGCGGCGGCCGGGTCCGCCCCCTGCTTGGTCACCTTCTCCATCTCGGTGTCGAAGTTGGCGACGACCTGCTCCCAAGTGGCGAAGCTCGGCGGAGCCTGCGCGGTCTTGAGCTGCTCGCCGAACACGGCCAGCTTCTTGTCACCGCTCAACGAGGGGTCGCTCCAGGCGGAGGACACCGAGGGAAGGTCGGTCGACGCCTGGTACCACTGGACCTGGACCTTCGGGTCGGACAGCCACTTGACGAACTTCCAGGCGGTGTCGCGGTTCTTGGACTTCTTGAACACGACGAGGTCCGACCCGCCGACGAACGACGAGGACTTCGTCTTGGCCGGGATCTTCATGACGTTGTACTTGTCCTTGAAGCCGGCACCACCCAGCTTCTCGACCGCGGACATCTCCCACGGACCCGAGATGAACATCGGGACCTTGCCGCTGACGAAGTCAGGCTCGGTGGTCGGGGTCGCGGGAGCTGCCTTGTCAGAGATCCCGTCGGTGAAGTAGCTCTGGTAGTACTTCACGGCTTCGAGGAGCTGCGGGCTGTCGAAGTTGTAGCCCTTGGTGCCGTCCTTGGCGAGGTTGGCGTCGTCAGACCACGCGAACGGCATGATCGACTGCCAGGAGCCCTGGCCGCCGGCCTGGAACCCCATGCCCCACTTGGCCCCGGCCTTGGTCTGCATGGCCTTGGCCATCGACTTGAGCCCCTGCCAGTCGGTGGGTGCACTGTTGTAGCCGGCCTTCTTCGCGAGGTCGGTGCGGTAGTAGACGAGGCGGGTCTCGACGTACCAGGGGATGCCGAAGGACGTGCCGTTCACCTCGGTGGTCTTCTGGGCGCCGGGGAAGAACTGGGACCTGTCGATGGAGGACGGCGTCGGGTCGAGCGCGTCCAGCCCCGCGAACTCACCCATCCACGTGGTGCCGACCATGGCGGCGTCAGGCGTGGACCCTGCCGTGATCGCGGTCGTGAACTTGTCGTGCGCCGAGTCCCACGGGATGGCCGTCACGTTGACCTTGACCCCAGGGTTGGCCGCCTCGAACTGCTTGGCGAGTGAGGGCAGCTTGTCGCCCTCGGCTCCCATCGCCCAGACGGTGATGGCACCGGTGGCCTTGCCGCTGCTGATGCTCTTGGCCGTCTCGTTGCTCGTCGTGCCGCTGCTGCCACGACCGCAGGCCGTCAGGGTGAGCGCTGTGGTCGCCAGGGTGGCGACCACCAGCACGGGGGTGCGTCTCATCATGGTGATCTCTTTCCTTGGGTGCGGTTCTTCGTATGCCGCGGGCGCGGCGGGAGGGGGTCACCGGATGCGGCGGGGCAGCCACACGACGACCTGATGACCAGCTGGGTGGGGATGACCTGGGTGCTGTGTTGGGCCGCGGCTCCCGTGATCCGGGCATGCAGGCAGTCGGCTGCCATCGCGCCGAGCTCGCGCACCGGCTGCCGGACGGTCGTGAGTCCCGGCTCGACGTAGCGCGCGGTCATCACGTCGTCCCAGCCGACCACCGCGATGTCGTCCGGGACCCGGGTGCCGCCCTCGCGGAGGCGCTTCATGATCGACAGAGCCAGCTCGTCGTTGGCGCACACCAGGGCATCGACCGAGTAGGTGCCCCCCAGGAGGCGCTCACCCAGGGCCGTTCCGGCGCTTTCGCGCAGCTCCACCCGCACGGGGGCGGCGGCGCGCCGGCGACGCCTGCCGTGGGCGGCGACGAAGCCGGCATACCGGTCGCGCACATCTGGACCGCTGTCGGGGTCCCCCACGAAAAGGAGCTTCCGGCGCCCGTGCTCGAGCAGGTGCTCGGTCAAGGCCATGGCGCTGGTGGTGTTCTCGGCCGAGACCGCATCCACGTCCGCGAGCGCCTCTCCGGCGATCAGCACGACGGGCTTGCTGCCGTGCAGAGAGGTCACGGTTTCGGCCGGGATCGCGGCCGATCCCAACATCGCGATCCCGTCGACCCGGGTGGCGAGCTTGCGAACCGAGCGGGAAAGGTCACGCTTGCCCTCGGCGAGCATGAGTACGACGCTCTGGCCAAGGTCAGCCGCTCTCGACTCAAAGCCCATGAGCAGCTCGGAGTAGTAGGGGCCCGACAGCTCGGGCAGCACCAGTCCGTGGGCCTCGTGGTGGCGGACCGCCAGGCTGCGGGCTGCTGACAGCGGCACGTAGCGCAGCTCTTCGGCGGCCCGCAGGACGCGGTCGCGAGTCCGGTCCGAGACCGCCGGCGAGCCTTGCAGCACGCGTGAGACAGAGGCGATGGACACGCCCGCCAGCTCGGCGACCGAGTAGATCGTCGTCCCTGAGGGGTGCCGCGACGCGTCGACCACAGACGTGCCTTTCGTCATTGAAAGCGCTTACATGTCCTGTTCGACTATGCCCCTACCGACGCCCCGGCGCAACAGATGCGCCGGTCACCGAGTGGTTCCCACGCCTCGACGGCCCACCCTCGGGCTCAGCGTGACTCTCATGCTCGTGCCGCCGATCCCCTTGTCCGACAACACCATCGGGCAGCTCGACCCGGACGTGAGCCGGCCCGTATGCGACCGCTCGCAGTGAAGGCAGCCATCATGCATTTCGGGGCCGGCGGGTTCCACCGGGCCCACCAGGCGAGGTATCTCGACGGGCTGATGAACGAGGGCGAGGCGCACGAATGGGGCCTGAGTGGCGTCGGCGTCCTGCCTCATGACTTGCGCACCCGTGGCCCGGTCCAGCTGTCGGCACTCGTGGTGGCCTCCTGGGCGCGCTATGCCGAGGGCACCGAGGAGCAGGGCCAGCCCATCGAGGTCGTGGACCGGCTCAAGGACCGGGTGATGTCGGCCGCCGGCCGTCGCGCCACGGACCCGCTGTCGTTCGTGCGCGACCGGGACCTGTTCGGGACGGTCGCGGACGACCCACGGTTCACCGCGGCATACCTCGCTGCTCTGGAGTCCCTGCACCGCCGGGGGGCCGGCGCCACGGTGGAGGCGTGGGTCGCAGGCGGCTACGACAGCCGCGCCTGACCCAGGGTCGCCGCCAGCTGGAGCCGCACCGCCAGGCGCACCGTGGCGTCGTGCAGGTCGAGGCCGGCCAGGTCGGCGATGCGGCTCATCCGGTACCGCATCGTGTTGGGGTGGACGTGGATCGCGCGTGCCGCCTGCGCCGGTGCCCCCGGATGGTCGAGCCACGCGGCCAGGGTGCGCTGGTAGTCACTCCCGTGCTGGTCGTCATGTTCGCGCAGCGCGGCCAGCGGCCCCAGCGCGTCCGCCCGGAGCGGCGCCACCGCGCGGGCGATGGTGATCTCGGCCCAGACCTCCTCGTGCGTGGCGACCGGCTCCGCGTCGCCGAGCACCCGGTCGGCCTCCTGTGCCTCCGCCCGCGAGCGGCCCAGCTCACCCGCCGCGTATGCCGTGCGACCGGCTCGCGCGGTCAGGGCAAGCCCCTCACCCCGCACCTCGGCGAGGACGCGGGCCAGCCAGCGCCAGCTGCCGGGCGACGACTCCTCGGTGTCGCGCACCACGGCATACCCACGGCCGTCGAGGTCGGCGAGCAGCGGCTGGTTCCACGCATGGCGCCGTGACACCGACTCCCATAGATCCAGAAGGCGAGCCGGCTCCGCCTCGCCGCCGAGGGCCACCACCCGCCACGGTGCCGGGGGCAGCCAGTCGTCGGCTCCTGCGGGGTTCCCCGACAGCACGCTACGCAACCGGTCCACGGCCACCCGGCGTGACAGGTCCGCCTGGGCGCGCAGGCGAAGCAGGTGCAGCGCCACGACGGACGAGGTCTGCACGAGCTCACTCACCACCGCGGCGGGGGGACGCTCGGCCACGACGGCCCAGATCGAGCCGAGCCACTCGCCGCCGGCGCGGACCGGGATGACCAGGCGCGGCTTGGTGCCACCGGAGGCGGGCACGAAGACGGGGTCGGACGATCGCGCCAACCGTCGGAAGACGCCCTGGGCGCGCATCGTCGCCAGCACCTCGTCGGGCACCCGGCGGCCGACGATGGTCGACACCCGGGCTGGGTCGGCGAGGTCCTGTCGAGACGAGTAAGCCAGCACCCGCGACTGGGCGTCCTCGATGGTGACCGGGGCGTCCACGAGGGCTGCGGCGGCGTCAGCCAGCGCGAACAGGTCGTCCTGGACCGGCGCGTCGTCACGCCGGCCTGGGCCCACCGCGGCCCGGTCGATGACCCCCCGAAGGAGCCAGACCACGTGGGCCCAGGACGCGTGCTCGGCGAGCTCGACGAGGGCGATGCCGTCCTGGCGAGCCTGGTCACGGACCATCCGGCGCCTGGCCAGACCGCGCCGTAGGACCACGCCCCCGGCGCCCTCTGCTGCCGAGGCTGCGACCAGAGCGGTGGCCGCTTCCGGAGTCTCGATGCCGACACCCAGCACCAGGTCGTCGCGCTGGCCGACGATGCCCGCCGCCGGCTCGGCGATGGTCAGGTCGTCCACCGCCACCCCGTCCACGGTGACGGCCGAGGTCAGCAGGCCGCCGAGAGTCTGGACCAGAGCGGTCACGGGAAGCATGCGCCCAGCATCGCCGTCGTTGTGCTCTGAGCACAATGCCTTGGCTCAGATTGAGCCTCTGCGCCCAAGGCGGGGACCCCCCGGCACTGTCACGCTCGAGGCATGGCTTCCATCACCGCTGCTGGTCTCCCCGTCCCCCACCGTGTCGCCGTCGTCGGCGCCGGCATGGTCGGACTCTCCACCGCCTGGTTCCTTCAGGAGCACGGTGTCGAGGTCACCGTTCTCGACCGCGAGGGTGTCGCCGCCGGGTCGTCCTGGGGCAACGCCGGCTGGCTGACCCCGGGGATCGCCACCCCGCTGCCGGAGCCGGCTGTCCTCAAGTACGGCCTGCGCGCGGTGCTCTCCCCCTCCTCGCCGGTCTACGTACCGCCGAGCGCCGACCCGAGGTTCCTCAAGTTCGTCGCCGGCTTCACGCGCCACTCCACCATGAAGGCGTGGAAGCAGGCCATGGGGTCGCTCGTCCCGGTGAACGACCTCTCGCTCGAGAGCTTCGACCTGCTCACGGCCGGCGGCGTCGAGGGCGAGACGGTCGAGGCCAAGAGCTTCCTCGCGTCATACCGCACCGAGGCCGAGCGGGTGACGCTGCTCGAGGAGATCGAGCACATCCACGCCGCGGGCCAGGCGATCGAGTTCGAGGCGCTCACCGGCGACCAGGCGCGGGCCATCGAGCCGAGCCTGTCCGACGAGATCGGGGCGGCGATCCTGCTCAAGGGCCAGCGCTTCGTCAACCCGGGCGCCTTCGTGCACGCTCTGGCCGACTCGGTGCGCGCCCGTGGGGGCAAGATCCTCGACGCCGCGACGGTTTCCGACGTCCGCGACACGGGCGCCGGTGTCGTCGTGACCACACGTGAGGGCTCCGTCGAGGAGTTCGACGCAGCGGTGCTGGCGACCGGCGCGTGGCTGGGCGACCTGGCACGCCGCTTCGGCGTCAAGAACGTCGTCCAGGCCGGCCGCGGCTACTCGTTCTCGGTCGAGATCGAGCACGTGCCCAACGGTCCGGTGTACTTCCCCGCGGAGCGCGTGGCGTGCACGCCGATCGGCGACCGCCTGCGCGTCGCCGGGATGATGGAGTTCCGCAAGCCCGAGGCCGCCCTCGACCCCCGCCGCATCAAGGCGATCGCCGAGGCCGCCCGTCCGCTGCTGCGGGGTGCCGACCTCGACCACCGTCAGGACGAGTGGGTGGGCTCGCGCCCCTGCACCGCGGACGGCCTGCCGCTCATCGGCGCGACCAAGTCCCCTCGCGTGTATGCCGTGGGCGGCCACGGCATGTGGGGCATCACCCTCGGCCCGGTGACCGGCCGCCTCCTGGCGCAGACCATGGTGACGGGCAAGCAGGTCGACGCGCTCAGGCCCTTCAACCCCCTGCGCTGACGGGGCCGGCGGGCTTCGCACCGCTGACGCGCACTCGCCATACCACCGTCCCGCTTCGCAGAGCCCTGCTCACCGCGAAGCGGGACGCTTGTTTGTGCAGAGCATGCGCTTGCGGAAATACCCTACGGGGGTATGGTGATGGCATGACCATGGGCGAGACGCACTACGGCTACCACGACAGCAAGGACAGCCATCTCAAGAGGCTGCGGCGGGTCGAGGGGCAGCTCCGCGGGCTCCAGCGGATGGTCGAGGAGGACAAGTACTGCATCGACATCCTCACCCAGGTGTCGGCCGCCACCAAGGCGCTGCAGTCGTTCTCGCTCGAGCTGCTGGAGGAGCACCTCGAGCACTGCGTCGTCGATGCCGCGCGCCGAGGCGGCCCCGAGGCCCAGGACAAGGTCCGCGAGGCGTCCGAGGCGATCGCCCGGCTCGTCCGCTCCTGACCATTCCCGCCCCGACCCAGCACCGGAGGTTCCCATGAGCACCCAGACGTTCCAGGTGGACGGCATGACCTGTGGCCACTGCGCCAGCGCGGTGACCGACGAGCTCCGGGCACTCGACGGCGTGACCGCGGTCGACGTGGAGCTCGTCGCCGGCGGCACCTCGACGGTGCGCGTCGAGTCCGCGCGTGAGCTCACCACAGCCGAGGTCGGCGATGCTCTCGACGAGGCCGGCGACTACCGACTGGCGCCATGAGCACGACGACGCGGTCACCCGACCCCGGTGCCCGCGAGATCGAGCTGGTCATCGGTGGCATGACCTGCGCCTCCTGCGCGGCCCGCGTCGAGAAGAAGCTCAACAAGCTGACCGGCGTCAGCGCGACCGTGAACTACGCAACCGAGAAGGCTCGGGTCAGCTACACCGGCGAGGTCACCCCCGACGACTTGGTCGAGACCGTGGAACGCACCGGCTACACCGCGACGGTTCCGGCGCCGCGGCATCCGGTCGCGTCCTCGGGCGGCAGCCGGCACCGGCGGGCCACGCTGGACGAGCCCGCGGTGACACCGGATGCCGCTGCCACCCTGCGCCAGCGGCTGCTCGTGTCGGCCGCGCTCACGGCACCCGTGGTCCTGCTCGCCATGGTGCCGGCACTGCAGTTCCGCTACTGGCAGTGGGCCTCGCTCGTGCTGGCCGCGCCGGTGGTCATCTGGGGTGGACTGCCCTTCCACAGAGCGACGTGGCTCAACCTGCGACACGGCCAGTCGACCATGGACACCCTCGTCTCGATCGGTACCCTCGCCGCCTTCGGCTGGTCGCTCTATGCCCTGTTCTTCGGGACCGCGGGCGAGCCGGGCATGACGCACCACTTCACCTTCGCGCTCCAGCGCGGCGGCGGCCTCGACGACATCTATCTCGAGACGGCGGCGGGCGTCACGTCGTTCCTGCTCGCCGGTCGGTATGCCGAGGCGCGGGCCCGGCGACGCTCCGGCGACGCTCTGCGTGCCCTGGTCGAGCTCGGCGCCAAGGACGTCAGCGTCCTGCGCGGTGCTGTCGAGGGCGACGGCGACGGCCCGCACCCGACCGAGGAGCGGATCCCCGTGGCAGACCTCGAGGTCGGCATGCGGTTCGTCGTGCGCCCCGGTGAGAAGGTCGCCACGGACGGCGAGGTCGTCCAGGGGACCAGCGCCGTCGATGCGGCGCTGCTGACCGGCGAGTCCGTGCCGGTCGACGTGGGGCCAGGGGACCCGGTCGTGGGTGCCACCGTCAACCTCGCCGGCCGGCTCGTCGTGCGTGCCACCCGCGTCGGCGCAGACACCCAGATCGAGCAGCTGGCCCGGCTCGTCGAGGACGCCCAGCACGGCAAGGCCCAGGTGCAACGGCTGGCCGACCGGGTCTCGGCGGTCTTCGTCCCCGCCGTCCTGGCCGTCGCGGCCGCCACCTTGGTCGGGTGGCTGGCGGTGGGCGGGGGCTGGACTGCCGCGTTCACCGCAGCCGTGGCAGTCCTCATCGTCGCCTGCCCCTGCGCACTGGGTCTCGCCACCCCCACGGCCCTCATGGTGGGCACGGGACGAGGAGCCCAGCTCGGCCTGCTCATCCGGGGACCTGAGGTGCTGGAGTCCACTCGCTCGGTGGACACGGTGCTGCTCGACAAGACCGGCACCGTCACGACCGGCCAGATGTCCCTGGCCGAGGTCGTCTCCGGCCCAGGCGAGGACGCCGCGACGCTCCTTCGGCTCGCGGGCGCGGCCGAGGCGGCCTCGGCGCACCCCGTCGCGACAGCCATTGCTCTGGCCGCGGCCGGGGACGGTCCGGTGCCGCCGGTGGAGGACTTCGTGAGCCTGGACGGGCTAGGGGTGGCGGGAACCGTGGAGGGCCACGACATCGTGGTGGGCCGCCTTCGGCTCCTCGAGGAGCGGTCCATGTCGGTCCCACAGCAGGTCTCGTATGCCGTCAGCGCGGCCCAGCAGCGAGGCGCCACGGCCGTCGTCGTGGGTTGGGACGGCGTGGCCCGCGGCATGATCGCGGTCGCGGACACCGTGAAACCGAGCTCCGCGGACGCGGTGCGCGAGCTGAGGCGGCTCGGCTTGAGGCCGATCCTCCTCACCGGAGACAACCTTGCCGCCGCCACTCACGTCGCCCACCAGGTCGGCATCGACGAGGTCGTGGCCGACGTACTGCCGCAGGGCAAGGTCGATGCCGTCAGGGCACTCCAGGCGCAGGGGCGCACCGTCGCCATGGTGGGCGACGGTGTCAACGACGCAGCCGCCCTGGCGCAGGCCGACCTCGGCCTGGCGATGGGTACCGGCAGCGACGTCGCCATCGAGGCCAGTGACCTGACCCTGGTCCGAGGCGACCTGCGCACGGCGCCGGATGCGATCCGGTTGGCGCGGCGGACCCTGGGCACCATCAAGGGCAACCTGGTGTGGGCCTTCGCCTACAACGTCGCGGCAATCCCGCTGGCGGCCCTGGGGCTGCTCAACCCGATGATCGCCGGGGGCGCGATGGCTCTGTCGTCGGTGTTCGTGGTGACGAACAGCCTGCGGCTGCGCCGGTTCACCGCCTCGGCCTGACGGGTCGCCCTGCGACGAGCGGGCTCAGGTCGGGTCGTCGGCGCCTGACTCGGCGTCCGCGAGCGCCTGCCGTGCCGCGTCGCGGGCCGCGGTGGCCTGCTTGCGTTCTCGCACGGCATCCGTGACCGCCTCGAGGGCGCGCTCATCCGCCTCGCGCGCCTTGGTCAGCTGCCGCTCGACGACCGCGAGCCTCTGGCGGGTGTCGTCGGCGTGCTCGCGGGCTTCGACCACCGTGGCCTCGGCCTGCTGCAGGCGGCGCTGGGCGGCCGCGAGCTCGTCCTCGAGCTCCTCCCGCCGCGCCTCGGCGCTCGCCGGCTGGGAGCCGGCCGCCTGCTCGCCGGTCTCCTCATCCGCGCCCCCGTCGGCGTGCGCGCCGCCTGTCCCGGACACCACGGTCAGGATGGCCCCCGATGCCGTCCGGGCGACCGCCTCCGACAGGTCGACTTCACCGAACCCGCTGTACGACAACGCGCGCGTGAGCTGCCCCGAGCTCAGCGCCGTGCTCGCTCCCTCGTCGGCGAGCGCGGCGACCGCCGTGGCCCGGATGTCCTCGAGGGCGGCCGGAGCCAGGGTGCGTCCGGACCCTTGCGCGAGGTCGGCGGTCGCGCCGACGAAGCGTCGCACCGCCTCGTCTCGCTCGGGACGCAGTGCGGTGAGGGTGGCGGCGTCCAGGCGCGCCTGGGCTGCCCGCATCCGGGACCCCAGAGTGACCAGGCCGTCGACCACCTCGGGGGCCTGTCGGGCGAGGAGGTTCATGGACCAGGCCGCGACCGTGGGCTTGCGGAGCTTGCCGATCTCGGTCGCCGACTCTCGGTCCCCGCCGGCCCGCGCGGCCGCGACCCGCTCGCGACGGGCGGCCATGAACGCGTCCGGCTCCACGGCATACAGCGCCTGCAGCGCCTCCGTGAGCGCGGGCGAGACTTCCGGCACGACACCGGACGCTACGCCATTGGGCCCGTCACCTCTCGGCCCCGATGAGGTCTCATGGGAGGTATGCCGGGTGAGCGCCCGGCCCCGGAAGGAGCCGATATGCCACGCACCTATCCCTGTCTGTGGTTCGACCGCCAGGCCGAGGAGGCCGCCGAGTTCTACGTCTCGGTGTTCCCCAGATCCACGATCACCACGACGACCCGCTACCCCGAGGGGTCGGGTGAGCGCGCCGGCGAGGTGCTGACCGTGGCATTCGAGCTCGACGGGACGCCGTACGTGGCGCTGAACGGCGGCCCCGAGCTCACCTTCGACGAGGCGATCTCGCTGACGGTCGACTGCAAGGACCAGGAGGAGATCGACTACTACTGGGAGTCGCTCACCTCGGGTGGCGGTCAGGAGGGTCCCTGTGGCTGGCTCAAGGACCGTTTCGGGCTCTCCTGGCAGGTCGTCCCGCAGGACTGGGACCGCATCGCCTCGGGCCCCTCGGAGCGGGCGGCCAAGGTCTACGCGGCGATGATGCAGATGAAGAAGCTCGACATCGCGGTGCTCGAGGCGGCTGGACGGTCCTGACAAACCGAGCCAGTAGCCGCCTGACCTGCACCGCCAAAAATGGTTGAGCGGGCTGTCAGTGCGCTCGACTAGCCTGATTTCACGCGCACAGCTGCGGGGGCGCGCACCGCTCATCAACCGGAGGTCACCGTGTCAACCGCTGTCGCGTCTCCTGTGCAGTATCCGGAGAAGATCGACGCTGCCGTGCTCAAGATCGCGGGCGTCGTCGTGCTCGGCGCGATCATGTCGATCCTCGACATCACCGTCGTCAACGTCGCGCTGCCCACGTTCCAGACCGTGTTCAGCGACGACCCCTCCAAGCCGCTTGCGTACTCGGCCGTCGCGTGGACGGTCACCGCCTACACGCTCGCGCTGGCGACGGTCATCCCGTTGACGGGGTGGGCCGCCGACCGCTTCGGCACCAAGCGCCTCTACATGCTGGCCATCGTGCTCTTCACTGCCGGCTCGGCGCTGTGCGCCACGGCCACCTCGATCTCCATGCTCATCGGGTTCCGGGTCCTGCAGGGTCTCGGCGGCGGCATGCTGATGCCCCTCGGCATGACGATCATGACCAGGGCCGCAGGCCCGGCGCGGATGGGCCGCCTCATGGCCATCCTCGGCGTGCCCATGCTGCTGGGGCCCATCGGCGGCCCCATCCTTGGCGGCTGGCTGATCGAGCACTACTCCTGGCACTGGATCTTCCTGATCAACCTGCCGCTCGGGGTGATCGCGGTGGTCTACGCCTACTTCGCGCTCCCCCGCGACCACACCGAGCCGTCGGAGTCGCTCGACCTGCTGGGGGTGGCGCTGATGTCACCGGGGCTGGCGCTGTTCCTCTTCGGGATCTCCTCGATCCCCGAGAAGGGGACGATGGACACCCCCAAGGTCTACGTCAACATGGCCATCGGGCTGGTGCTGATGGTGACCTTCGTCTTCCACTCGTTCCGGCCGCGCCATCCGCTGCTCGACCTGAGGCTCTTCCGCAACCGCAACCTCACCGTCTCGACGGTGACGATGTTCCTGTTCGCGGCGGCATTCTTCGGCGGCCTCCTGCTGGTGCCCACGTACTTCCAGTCGGTGCGCGGCGAGTCGACCCTGCACGCGGGCCTCCTCGTCGCACCCCAGGGCCTCGGCGCGATGCTGACGATGCCGATCGCCGGCGCCCTCGTGGACCGCATCCCCGTCGGGCGGATCGTCCCCTTCGGGCTGCTGGCCATCAGCGGCGGCATGTTCGGGCTCACCCAGATCACGTCGACCACGTCGTACTCCACGATCATCGTCCTGCTGTTCATCATGGGACTGGGCATGGGCGGCACGATGATGCCCATCTTCACCACGGCCCTCAAGACGCTGACGCACCACGAGGTCGCTCGCGGCTCCACGCTGCTCAACATCACCCAGCAGATCGCCAGCTCGGTCGGCGTAGCGGTCATGTCGGTGCTGCTCACGAACCACTTCAAGGAGTCCAAGCTCGCGGGTCCGGCCATGGCTTCGCGCCATGACCCGTCCATCATCGACAAGATCGGCGGCCACCCGGCCGTGGTCCAGGGCCTCGCCGACGCCGCCGAGGCGTTCGCCAAGACCTACTGGGTGGCGGCCAGCCTGGTCCTGCTCACCCTGGTGCCGGCGCTGTTCCTGCCGCGGCGGCGCGAGGTGAGCCACCTCCTCGACGACGAGCAGGTCGCGCCGGTCGTGGTGCACTAGTCGCCATGCCCCCACCCCGTACCGTGTCTGCGTGACCGAATGGGAGCAGGGCGTCCAAGAGGCGGTGCGCCGGTATGCCGCGATGCAGCCTGCCTTGCAGGAGGTGGCGGACGAGTTCGTCGCCCTCATCACCGCGCAGCTGGACGACGCGGGCATCAACTATGTCAGCGTCACGGGCCGCGCCAAGAGCGTGGCGTCCTTCGCCGGCAAGGCGGCGCGGTTGATCGGCGGTGAGCCGGTCTACCCCGAGCCGCTCACCCAGATCACCGACCAGGTCGGCGTGCGCGTCGTCACCTATCTCCACGGGGACGTCACTGCAGTGGCCGACCTGCTCGCTGACCAGCTCAGCGTGCTGGACGACCGAGACCTCGGTCAGGAGACCGCCCGACAGGGACGCTTCGGCTACGCCAGCCGCCACCTGCTGGTGGCGGTCGACCGGGTCAAGGGTGTGCCGGAGGCATACGAGTCGCTGCGTGAGCACAGCGCCTCGGTGCAGGTGCGCACCATCCTCCAGCACGCCTGGGC
>NZ_DASYGF010000026.1:0-10705 GCF_036000045.1 Pedococcus sp. | reverse complement strand
CGCAGCATCGCGATCTTGATGATGTCGGCGGCGGAGCCCTGGATGGGCGCGTTGAGGGCCATGCGCTCAGCCATCTCGCGCCGCTGCCGGTTGTCCGAGGTCAGGTCGGGCAGATAGCGACGACGACCGAGCATGGTCTGGGTGTAGCCGGTCCCCCGCGCCTCGGCGACGACCGAGGCGAGGTAGTCCTTCACCCCGCCGAAGCGCGCGAAGTACTCGTCCATCAGGCCCTGGGCCTCACCTGTCGAGATGGTCAGCTGCTTGGACAGCCCGAAGGCCGAGAGTCCGTAGGCGAGGCCGTAGGACATCGCCTTCACCTTGGAGCGCATGGCAGACGTGACGTCGGCAGGCTCGACCGAGAAGACCCTCGACCCGACGAACCGGTGCAGGTCCTCGCCGGATCGGAACGCCTCGATGAGCCCCTCGTCGCCGGACAGGTGCGCCATGATGCGCATCTCGATCTGGCTGTAGTCGGCGGACATCAGCGACTCGAAGCCGTCGCCGACGATGAACACCTCGCGGATGCGACGGCCTGCATCGGTGCGGATGGGGATGTTCTGGAGGTTGGGGTCGGTGGACGACAGCCGGCCCGTGGCGGCGATGGTCTGCTGGTAGGTGGTGTGGATGCGCCCGTCGTCGGACACGGACTTGAGCAGGCCCTCGACCGTGACCCGCAGACGAGCCGCGTCACGGTGCCGCAGCAGCGCCTCGAGGAACGGGTGCTCCGTCTTGGTGTAGAGGTCGGTGAGCGCATCGGCGTCGGTGGTGTAGCCGGTCTTCGTGCGGCGCGTCTTGGGCAGCCCGAGCGTCTCGAACAGCACGACCTGGAGCTGCTTGGGCGAGCCCAGGTTGATCTGGTCTCCACCGATCGCGTCGTAGGCGTCCTCCTGGGCCTCGCGGACTGCTGCCGCGAAGTCCTTCTCGAGCTCGGTCATCACGTCCACGTCGGCGGCGATGCCCGTGCGCTCCATGTCGGCGAGCACGCGTTCCAAGGGGAGCTCGAGGTCGTGCTGGAGGGCCGTCCCCCCGGTGGCCTCGAGCTGCTCGGCGAGTGACCCGGCCAGGTCCAGCACGGCGCGCGCCCGGACCATGGCGTCCTGGGCGCCGGCCTCGCCCTCGTCGCCGAACTCAAGCAGGCCCTGCCCCGTCGGCTCCTGCTCGGCCCGCAGCTCGCGGCCCAGGTGCCGCAGCACGAGGTCGGCCAGGTCGTAGGAGCGCTGGTCGGGCCGCACGAGGTAGGCCGCCAGCGCGGTGTCGGTCACGAGCCCGTGCAGGGTCCACCCCCGCGCCTCGAGGGCGAGGGTCGGACCCTTGGCGTCGTGCATCACCTTGGGTCGGCTCGCGTCGGCGAGCCACGCTGCGACGGCGGCGTCCGCGGCGGGGTCGAGCTGGGTGACATCGAGGTATGCCGCCGCGCCACCGTCCGTCGCGAGCGCCAGGGCGGTGACGTCGCCGGTGCCGCGTCCCCAGCGCCCGACGAGGTGGACGCCGACGCGCGTCCCGGCGGCGGCGTGCTCGTCCAGCCACCCGGACACCTCGCTGGAGGTGAGCACCTCGCCCTCCAGCTCGAAACCGTGGTCGGCCTCCTCCTGAGGCGCCTGGAGGTACTCGAAGAGCCGGTCGCGCAGCACCCGGAACTCCAGGCTGTCGAAGACGGCGTGGACCAGCTCGCGGTCCCAGTTCTGGCGTTCGAGGTCGGCGATGGTCACGGGGAGATCGAGGTCGCGCACCAGCTGGTTGAGGCGGCGGTTGCGCAGCACGCTGTCGAGGTGCTCGCGCAGGGACTCGCCCGCCTTGCCCTTGATCTCGTCGACATGGGCGACGAGGCCGGTGAGGTCGCCGTAGAGGCCCAGCCACTTGGCAGCGGTCTTGGGACCGACGCCCGGCACCCCCGGCAGGTTGTCGGAGGTCTCGCCGACGAGGGCCGCCAGGTCGGAGTAACGCTCGGGTGCCACGCCGTACTTGGCCTCGACTGCGGCTGGGGTCATCCGGGCCAGCTCGGACACGCCCTTGACGGGGTAGAGGACCGTGCTGGCGTCCGTGACGAGCTGGAACGAGTCGCGGTCACCCGAGCAGATGAGGACCTCGAGGTCCTCGGCGAGCGCGTTGGTCGTCAGCGTGGCGATGACGTCGTCGGCCTCGAACCCGTCAACCTCGACGTAACGGATCTTGAGCGCGTCGAGGACCTCGTGGAGCAGCGAGATCTGACCCTGGAACTCGGAGGGGGTGGCCGAACGGCCGGCCTTGTAGTCGGAGTAGACCTCGGTGCGGAAGGTCTGGCGGGACACGTCGAAAGCCACCGCGATATGGGTCGGCTGCTCGTCTCGCAGCACGTTGATGAGCATGGAGGTGAAGCCGTAGACCGCGTTGGTGTGCTGCCCGGTGCTGGTGGAGAAGTTCTCTGCCGGGAGCGCGAAGAACGCGCGGTAGGCCAGGGAATGACCGTCGAGGAGGAGAAGTCGGCTCACGCGTTGCAGCCTATTGCCAGCCACCCACAGCGCCGCCTGCGGTCCCGATCCGGGCGGTGGCGCGGGCTGAGCCGGAAGGCCGCCGGGTCAGAGGGGTCAGCCGGCGAGGCGGTTGCCCGCCGCGGCCGTCGCGCGCGCACGCAGCGAGCGCCGACGGTGCAGAAGCTGCTCGAGCGAGTGGTGACGGGGCTCGTCGGCCCCGAGCCGGCGGCGTAGAGCCGCGACGGTCGTGATGCGACGGACCACCTGGGAGGAGAAGCCCAGGCGGGCGAAGAAGCGGTTGGCCTCGCGGTTGGGAGCGGGCACGTTGCAGCCGATCTGCTCGCAGCCGCGCGAGTCGGCATACAGGGTCACCGCACTCATGAGGTGCCGCGCCACCCCGTGGCGACGCGCGTCGGGGGACACATAGAGCTGGTCGATGGTGACGCAGGGAGCGTCGGTCAGCGCGGAGAAGGGGCTCGTCGCGGCGATGCTGAAGCCGACCGGACGCCCGTCGTGAAGCGCGATGTAGGCGCGCACGTCGTCCCTATGCAACGCGGTGGTGACCCGCCCCTCCGCGGCCGCCCGGGCGACGACATCGGGGCTCACGCCCGCCTCGACCCGGGAGGCTGCCCACAGCTCGACGAACGAGCCCTCGTGCTCCTCCGACACCTGCCTGACGCTGATCGCGGGACGGCTCACCGGTCTCCTCCATCATGGTCGCGCTGCTGTTCACCTGTGCAGACGGCTCCCCCAACGGCCGCAGCCGCCCCGAAGGGCAACCGAGAAAGGACTCTAGGCCCATTCGAAGGGCCTCGTGAAGGGTTCTCTAGGAACTCCCTCAGGGCACTCACAGCGAAGCCTGCTCATCGTCGAGCCGCCGCTCGTACACGAAGTCGTCCTCGTACCGCTCACCCACGAGGAACCGCTTCGTTCCCACCCTGGTGAACCCGCTCTTGGCGTAGAACCGCTGAGCCCGCTCGTTGAGCTGGTTGACGCCCAGCCAGACGCCGGCCGCGCCCCGCCGGCTCGCCCGGGCGAGGGCCTCAGCCATGAGCTCAGCGGCCGCTCCCGTGCCGTGACTGCGCGGCAGGACGTAGATCTTGCTCAGCTCGACGGCCGGGAGCCGGGTCAGGGCGGAACGGACGTCATCGTCGGTGGGCTCCCGCGCGACGACCATGGCGTAGCCCAACGGCCCTGCCTCGTCCTCGGCCAGAAGAAGGTCGCGCAGGTCGTCGGTGAGGTACTCCTCGAAGCACTGCTCGGACAGCACCGTCCGGATGAAGGTCTCCACGGACTCCTCGGTGACATGCGGCGGGCAGGCCAGCGCGAACGTGGCTGCCGCGACCTCGGCCAGAACCGGCGCATCCGCGACCGTGGCCGGACGGACCGACACGGGCATCGCTCAGGCCTTGTCCATGCCGTTGATCACCGCGTCGGCGACCTCGCGCATGCCGAGCCGCCGGTCCATCGCCGTCTTCTGGATCCACCGGAACGCCTCGGCCTCGCTGACCTTGAGCTTTTTCATGAGGATGCCCTTCGCGCGGTCGACAGCCTTGCGCGTCTCCAGTCGCTCCCCGAGGTCGGCGACCTCGCGCTCCAGCGCGGTGTACTCGGTCCAGCGGTGCCGGGCGATGTCGATGGCAGGACCCAGGTCGGCTGCCGTGAACGGCTTGACGATGTAGGCCATCACACCAGCGTCGCGAGCGCGCTCGACGAGCTCGGTCTGGCTGAAGGCCGTCAGCATCACGACCGGGCAGATCTTGGCCGCGCCGATCTCCTCGGCCGCCGTGATGCCATCCATCACCGGCATCTTGACGTCCATGATGACCAGGTCCGGGGTCAGAGCCTTGGCCATGTCGACGGCCTGCTCACCGTTGCTGGCCTGACCGACCACGTCATAACCGGCCTCGGTCAGCATCTCGGCCAGGTCCAGGCGGATGAGCGCCTCGTCCTCGGCCACCAGGATGCGGGTGCCGGTCTTGGGGGTCGCCGGCGCTGGGGCCTGAACGGGTTCCGGCAGGTCGGACGGCGGGGAGGACGGCGCCTGCGTCGGCGCCGTCGGCTTGGTCTCGCTCACGTGGCCAGCCTAAAGGACTCAGGTGAACACCACGTTGCCGCGGTGACCAGTACTCACGTGCCGGTCGAGCTGGGGTCTGGCGACGACCGAGCAGCTCAGGGGTGAGAGACCCACCGGATGCACGTGCAGCCGCCGGGAGCCGGTGTCGGCCGTCGGCCGGCCACTCTCCGAAGTAATGCAAAACACACTCCTCGGAGTAATGAGGGACACATTCCCGGTACGATTAGGAACCTGCCCAGGACTAATGTAACGTTGCGGCGGCTTTTGCTGGATTCACTCCTGGAAATGATGGAAGAGAGCCATCTTCTGTGGGAACGGATCTCGACTAGAGGAGCGCCAAGATGCCAAAGCACGAACGTTCTAGCGACTTGAGTACTGGTTCAGGGGCGCTGTAGACATGGCAAGGGAACCCCTCCTGAGGCGTCGTTTGCAGGTTTCACATATCAACGTCGTCGACCGGCCCAAGCTGAAAATGGCCCTGGGCGGGACCATTGTCGGCAACACCATGGAATGGTACGACGTCGGCGTATTCGGATATCTGATCACCACCATGGGCCCGGTCTTCCTGCCGGAAGCCGACAGATCCGTCCAGAACCTGTTCCTGCTGGGAACCTTTGGCGCCACCTTTATCGCCCGCCCCCTAGGTGGCGTGTACTTCGGCTGGCTTGGTGACAAGATCGGCCGGCAGAAGGTTCTCGCCATGACGCTGATCATCATGGCTGCGGCGACTTTGGTCGTGGGGCTGCTCCCGGGCTACTCGACGTTGGGTATCTGGGCAGCAGTACTGCTGGTCGTCACCAAGCTCGTGCAGGGATTCTCCACGGGCGGCGAGTATGCAGGCGCCACCACCTTCGTCAGCGAGCATGCTCCAGACAAGCGCCGTGGCTTCTTCGCCAGCTTCCTGGACATGGGCAGCTATCTGGGATTTGCGATCGGTGCCGGGCTGGTGTCCGTCCTGCAGCTGATCCTGGGCCAGCCTGCCATGGAGGCTTGGGGTTGGCGCGTGCCCTTCCTGCTCGCCGGACCCCTCGGTTTGATCGCCATCTACTTCCGCATGAAGATCGAGGAATCGCCCGCCTTCCAAGCAACCCTGGATGCGGAGTCGACAGCGACCCCGAGCTCCCAGTCCGACCAGGGCGCGGCCGCGATGGGCCCGGTCGGAATCTTCAAGGCGTACTGGCCCAGGATTCTGCTGGCCATGGTTCTCGTGGCCGCGGCCAATACGGTGGGCTATGCGCTCACGTCCTACATGCCCACTTACCTCACCAGCAACAAGGGATATGACGAGCTCCACGGGACTCTGCTGACCATTCCCGTTCTGATCGTCATGGCATTGTGCATCCCGTTGACCGGACATCTTTCCGATATCGTCGGGCGCCGTCCCGTGCTCTGGATAGGGGCTATCAGCACGGTCGTGCTTTCCCTGCCCGCATTCCTGCTGATTGGAATAGGAGGCATCTGGTCGACGCTTCTCGGTCTGGCTTTGATCGCCTTCCCCGTCACGTTCTATGTGGCCAACCTCGCGTCCGCGCTGCCGGCCCTGTTCCCGACGGCCCATCGCTACGGGGCCATGGGCATCGCGTACAACTTCGCGGTGGCAATCTTCGGAGGTACGACCCCGTTCATCATTGCGGCTCTGATCAAGGCAACAGGCAACGAACTGATGCCGGCCTACTACCTGATGGCCACCTCGGCGATCAGCGCAGTCACCATCTTCTTCCTCCCGGAGTCCGCTCGGCGACACCTCCCAGGATCAATGCCCAGCGTGCAGTCAGAAGCTGCAGCCCGCGAGCTGGTGGCAACCCAGGACGAGAATCCCATGTTGGATATGAACGAGCTTCCCTTCGACAGCACCTTTGAACCCCCCACACAGTCCGACGCAGATCGATCGGCGATGCAAACGCAGACCTGAGGCCCGCGACCGACCAACGCGTGGCTGGGGGTTCTGCCGCAGGCGGGGTCTGGTGGTCCTGGGCCGGTTCGATGTCGGCCCTCAGTCGTAGCGTCAACGCCATGACTGACTGGCCCGCCATCACGGACGCGATCGGGCTCACCTTGGGTGGCGATCAACCGCGGGGACGCGACGCGTTGTTGGCCTGTTGGGGAGCCACTGCGCAGCACGACCATGCCCAACGGTGCGTGCTGGCGCACTACCTGGCCGACCAGCAGTCTTCGCTCGCCGAGGAGGTGGCCTGGGACGAAGTGGCCTTGTCCGAGTATGCGCATGTGGTCGACGAGGATCTTGCGTCAGTGGGGATCACGTCGGCCGCCACCTTGGCGCCCAGCCTGCATCTGAACCTTGGTGACGGGTATCTGCGACAAGGCCGGGTAGGCGAGGCGAAGGCCCAACTAGCGGCGGGTATGCAAGCTGGGAGCTCGCTTCCCATCGACGGATACGGAGCTCTCGTCCGCTCTGGCCTGGAGCGCCTCCAGAAGCGCGTTCAGGAGGCTCATTTCTCCTGAGCAGAACACGCACCTCTGCCGCAGACGCGATCAGCCGGCAGAGAGCAAAGGGTGCGCGAAGCGGCGCTTCGCCGTGCGCCAGTTGTGCGCAGTCGCTTTGCAGCGGCTAGACAGGGGGTGTGCCCCACGACCCGAACGATCCCTTCGTCCATGTCCGCGGAGCGAGCGAGCACAACCTCAAGAATGTCGATGTCGACCTGCCACGTGACGCGATGGTGGCCTTCACCGGGGTCTCCGGGTCCGGTAAGTCATCGCTGGCCTTCGGCACTCTCTACGCGGAGGCCCAGCGCCGCTACTTCGAGTCGGTCGCTCCCTACGCCCGTCGGTTGGTGCAGCAGATGGGCGTGCCTCACGTGCAGGAGATCACCGGGCTGCCGCCTGCGGTGGCGTTGCAGCAGCGCCGCGGCGCCCCGAGCTCACGCTCCAGCGTGGGCACTCTCACGACCTTGTCGAACCTCCTCCGGATGCTCTACTCACGCGCCGGCACCTACCCCGCCGGCGCACCCCACCTGCCGGCAGAGGCCTTCTCGCCGAATACCGTGGCCGGCGCCTGTCCACGGTGCCACGGCCTCGGGGAGGAGCACGACGTCAGCGAGGAGCTGATGGTGCCGGACCCCTCCCTGAGCATCCGCGAGGGCGCGATCGCTGCGTGGCCCGGCGCCTGGCAGGGCGCGAACCTGCGCAGCATCGTGTCCGGCCTCGGCATCGACGTCGACGCCCCCTGGCGGTCCCTCAAGGCGAAGGACCGACGCTGGCTGCTGTTCACCGACGAGCAGCCGAAGGTGTTGATCAAGCCCGAGCGTGACCGCGTCGACTACGGCTACCACGGCAAGTTCTGGAGCGCCCGCGCCCACGTCCACCACGTTCTGGCCACCTCGAAGAGCCCGATGATGCGGGAGAAGGCGATGCGCTTCATACGCAGCGTCCCGTGCCCGGACTGCGCGGGGACCGGGCTGCGCCCCGACTCCCTGAAGGTGACGTTCCGCGGCCTCACCATCGCTGAGGTGAACGCGCTGTCGTTCGCCTCACTGGTCGGCTTCCTGCGGCCGGTGGCCGAGGTGTCCGAGGCGGCCGCGGCGACGACGACGGCCGATTCGGGCGAGGCCAGCGAGGTAGCGGTGCGGCTGTGCACCGACCTCCTCGACCGTGTCCAGGTCCTGCTCGACCTCGGACTGGGCTACCTCTCGCTGGGGCGCCGCTCCACGACGCTGTCGCCGGGCGAGGCTCAGCGTCTGCGCATCGCCACGCAGCTGCGTTCGGGGCTGTTCGGGGTGGTGTACGTCCTCGACGAGCCCTCAGCAGGGCTGCACCCGGCGGACGCCGCGCCGCTGCTCGATGTCCTCGAGACGCTCAAGGGCTCGGGCAACTCGCTGTTCGTCGTCGAGCACGACCTCGATATCGTGCGTCGAGCCGACTGGGTGATCGACATCGGCCCAGGCGCCGGCGAGAACGGTGGGCGCGTCCTGTACTCCGGGCCGGTCGCGGGCCTGGAACAGGTGACGGACTCGGCGACGGGGGCACACCTGTTCGGCCGGGTGGGGGCACCGCCGCGCCCCCAGCGCGTTGCACAAGGGTGGCTGCACCTGCGCGGGGTCAGCCGGCACAACCTCGAGGACCTCTCGGTGGACGTACCGCTGTGCGTCATGACGGCAGTGACGGGGGTTTCGGGCTCCGGCAAGTCGACCCTGGTCACCCAGGTGCTGGCCGAGCTGGTACGCCGTCACCTCGGGCAGGCCCCCGACGAATCCGAGGACAGCGAGCTCGAGATCGACGTCGACGACGTCACCGGGCTGGAGTCCTTCGACCGGCTCGTGCGCGTGGACCAGCGCCCCATCGGCCGCACTCCGCGCTCCAACCTGGCGACCTACACGGGCCTGTTCGACGCCGTGCGCAAGGTGTATGCCGCGACGCCGGCAGCCCGCGAACGCGGCTACGGCGCGGGTCGCTTCTCTTTCAACGTAGCCGAGGGGCGGTGCGAAACGTGCCAGGGGGAAGGCTTCGTCACGGTCGAGCTGCTCTTCCTGCCCGGCACCTATGCACCCTGCCCGACCTGTCACGGGGCCCGCTACAAGGCAGAGACCCTCGAGATCGAGTACCGCGGCAAGAACATCGCCGAGGTGCTGGCACTGTCGGTCGATGAGGCTTCCGACTTCCTGGCTGAGGTGCCGGCGGCTGCGCGCAGCCTGACCACACTCCGTGAGGTCGGGTTGGGTTACCTGCGCCTGGGTCAGCCCGCCACCGAGCTCAGCGGTGGGGAGGCCCAACGGATCAAGCTGGCAACCGAGCTGCAGCGCGCGCGTCGAGGGCACGCGCTCTATCTGCTCGACGAGCCGACGGCAGGGCTGCACCCCGCCGACATCGCTCTGCTGTTGCGACAGCTGCACAGGTTGGTGGACGCCGGCAACACCGTGGTGTTGGTCGAGCACGATCTCGACACGATCATCAGCGCTGACTGGGTCATCGACCTGGGTCCACGCGGCGGGGACGAGGGCGGTCGGGTGGTGGCCACGGGCACCCCGGAAGAGGTCGCCGGGGCCGAGGACAGCACCACCGCGGCATACCTGGCCGCCCGCCTCGCGTCCCATGGCGCGAACGGGTAAGTCAGCGACACGCGAACCTGGGGCCATCGTCCAACCGGCGCATTCTGCTCAAAACTCCCGCGGGATGCCCCATCGCGCGCGTAGCGTGCTGTGATCATCATTCGAGGGAGCCGTCGTCGTGAGCAGTCCCGCTGGTTGGTACCCGCAGTCCGAGGGTGGACTGCGGTACTGGGACGGCCAACAGTGGACCGACCACTTCGCTGCCGGCGGTCCCCCGAGCACGGGCGCGGGCACTGGCAGTGAGGCGTCCCATGGAGGTCGACCGGTGCAGCAGGGTGTTGGGGCCACCGCACGAGGTCGTGTGCTTGGCGCGGCCGGCTGGGGTGGCCTGACCCTCGCCGTCCTGGTCGGTGCGGCGAGCAGCGGCGTCAGTGGCGCCGCGATCATGTTCGCCACGTTCGCGCTGGTTGTCGCCCTGGTCAGTCTGGTGCGGGGCCGCGTCGACTGGGCGCATCTACGAAGCCGGGGCGCAGGAACGGTGGCGTTGGGGGCGTCGCTGCTTGCCTTCACCCTCGGCGCCGTGGCCGCGCCCGCACCGGCCCCCACGTCAATCACCTCGACAGCCGCCTCGGGCCCTTCATCCCCGGCCGCCAGCCAACCGGCTTCGCCGACAACCACCGCCACGACGAGTGCGCCGAGACCGTCAGCTAGCCCCGCCACCACGAAGGCGGCGCGACCGTCGGCCACGGCGCGCCCTCCCGCTACGCGAGTCGTCCCCGCGGCTGGCGGTGACATCATCGACGCGGCCGGTGCGGTCCTGCCGAACTCCGCCCGGACCCCGGGTGCGACCAATGCCTCGGTCACCCAGGCCAACATCGCCAGCACCATCTGCGTGGCCGGCTGGACCGCCACCGTGCGCCCACCGTCCTCGGTGACGACCAGGCTCAAGATCGAGCAGCTCGCCACTGGCTACGCCTACAGAGGCGACACCGCGGCCGGCGACTACGAGGAAGACCACCTGATTTCCCTCGAGCTCGGCGGCTCCCCGACCGCTGCAGCGAACCTATGGCCCGAGCCCTACAACACAGCCGAAGGCGCCCGTGTCAAGGATCGCGTCGAGAACAGGCTCCACACCCTGGTCTGCAACCACAGCATCAGCCTGGCCACAGCCCAGA
>NZ_DASYGF010000019.1:0-52936 GCF_036000045.1 Pedococcus sp. | reverse complement strand
TCGGTGCCGTCCGGAGCCACGAGGACCACGGTCGCGTTGACGGCGTCGTGGCCCTCGCGAAAGACCGTCGCTCGGACCGTGAACTGCTCGTCGACCACCGCCTTGGCCGGTCGCAGCCCGTTGTCGACGAGCGGGGAGACGTCCAGGACCGGGATCCGGCCGATGGGCGTCTGCGGTGCCTCGGACTGGGGAACGGGGGCTCCGGTCGGGGCGGTGCCCGTGCTCCCGGCGCCCGCGGCGTCAGGTGTATCCGGTGTGGTTGCTGGGGGAGTCGCAGTCACGGGCCCGACGCTACTCGTTCTGCACGTTGCGCACCTCCCGCAGGCTCTGCGCGGGTCGATCCGTGAAATTTTGTGAAAGTCCTGCAAGAAGACGTCAAGAGCACGGGGTCGGAGGCCTTAGGATGACCCCTCGTGAAGGCCATCCGACGCTTCAGCGTCCGTACTGTTCTGCCCGAGCCCATTGCAGCGCTCGGCGACCTGGCCAGCAACCTCCGCTGGTCCTGGCACCCGCCCACGCGAGACCTCTTCGAACGGATCGACCCCCAGCGCTGGGTCGCCGTCCGCAAGGACCCGGTCCGCCTCCTGTCCGCCCTGTCTCCCCAGGAGCTGGCCGACCTGGCCGCCAACGACGACTTCGTGGCGGCCGTCGGCCTGGCCAAGGCCGAGCTGGACACCTATCTCACCGAGCCCCGCTGGTTCCAGGCGTGGGCCGAGGAGACCGAAGGTGGCGCTCCCCGCGCCATCGCCTATTTCAGCCCCGAGTTCGGCATCACCGAGGTGCTGCCCCAGTACTCCGGTGGTCTCGGCATCCTGGCCGGCGACCACCTCAAGACCGCCTCCGACCTCGGCGTCCCGATCGTCGGCGTCGGCCTCTTCTACAAGACCGGCTACTTCAAGCAGAGCCTCAACCGCGACGGCTGGCAGCAGGAGACCTACCCGGTCCTCGACCCCGACGAGCTGCCCCTGAGCCTGCTGCGCGAGGACGACGGCGAGCCCTGCGTCATCACCCTCGACCTGCCCGGCGGCCGCGAGCTGCGCGCCCACGTCCTGCGCGCCCAGGTGGGCCGCGTCCCGCTGCTGCTGCTCGACTCCGATGTCCCCGGCAACGACGAGGCTGCCCGCAACATCACCAACCGCCTCTACGGCGGCGGTGGCGAGCAGCGCCTCCAGCAGGAGATGCTGCTCGGCATCGGCGGCGTCCGGGCCCTGCGCCTGTGGTCGCGGCTCACCGGTGCCCCCAAGCCCGACGTCTACCACACCAACGAGGGGCACGCTGGGTTCCTCGGCGTCGAGCGCATCCACGAGCTCACGAAGAGCGCCGGCCTCACCTTCGACGAGGCTCTCGAGGCGGTGCGCGCCGCGACGGTGTTCACCACCCACACCCCTGTCCCCGCCGGCATCGACCGCTTCGGCGCGGAGCTCATCGAGCTGCACTTCGGCGGCGACAACGCCGTGGCGGGCGTCCCCGTGCAGCGGCTGCTCGAGCTGGGCGCCGAGGACTACCCGGGCGGCCAGGCCGGCATGTTCAACATGGCGGTCATGGGCCTGCGCCTGGCCCAGCGCGCCAACGGCGTCTCCCAGCTGCACGGCGTGGTCAGCCGCGAGATGTTCGACGGCCTGTGGCCGGGCTTCGACGACGACGAGGTCCCGATCACGAGCGTCACGAACGGCGTCCATGCCCCGACCTGGGTCGACCGTCGGGTCTACGAGCTCGCCGCCAAGCACCTCGGCACCGCCGACATCGAGCGCGACAACGCCTGGGATCGCATCCCGGACGTGCCCCGTGACGCGATCTGGGCCACCAAGCGCGAGATGCGCGAGCAGCTCGTCAAGGAGGCCCGCCGGCGCACGAAGTCCTCGTGGAAGAAGCGTGGCGCGAGCGCGGCCGAGCTCGGCTGGGTCGACGACGTCCTCGACCCCGACATTCTGACGATCGGGTTCGCCCGACGGGTGCCGACCTACAAGCGGCTCACCCTCATGCTTCGCGACCCGGCCCGCCTCAAGCGGCTGCTGCTCGACGAGGAGCGCCCCATCCAGCTCGTCATCGCCGGCAAGTCCCACCCCGCCGACGAGACCGGCAAGCAGCTCATCCAGCAGATGGTGCGCTTCGCCGACGACCCCGAGATCCGTCACCGCATCGTGTTCCTCCCGAACTACGACATCGCGATGGCCCAGTACCTCTACCCGGGTTGTGACGTCTGGCTCAACAACCCGCTGCGTCCCTTCGAGGCCTGTGGGACCTCGGGGATGAAGGCCGCCCTCAACGGCGGTCTCAACCTCTCGATCCTCGACGGCTGGTGGGACGAGTGGTTCGACGGTGAGAACGGCTGGGCCATCCCGACCGCTGACGGCGTCGAGGACCCGGAGCGTCGGGACGACATCGAGGCGGCCGCGCTCTACGACCTCATCGAGAACAGCGTCGCGCCCCGTTTCTACGACGTCGACGCCGACGGACTGCCCCAGAACTGGCTGTCGATGCTGGTCCACACGCTGCAGACGCTCGGTCCCAAGGTGCTCGCCAGCCGCATGGTGCGCGACTACACCACCCAGCTCTACGGCCCCGCGGCCCGAGCCGGCTGGGCGCTCAACGGCACCACGTTCGACGGGGCCCGAGCGCTCGCGGCATACAAGGCGAAGGTCAAGGAGGCGTGGCCCAGTGTCCACGTCGACCACGTGGAGTCCTCGGGCGTCTCGGACTCCCCGCAGATCGGTGACAACCTGCACGTCAACGCCTACGTCTCCCTGGGTGCGCTGTCGCCCGACGACGTCGACGTGCAGGTCGCGCACGGCCAGGCCCACTACTCGGACGACCTCTCCGACGTGCAGGTCGAGTCGCTGCAGCTCGCCGAGTCCTATGAGGGTGGCCGGCACCACTTCGCCGGTGACTTCGCCCTGAGCCGCACCGGTTCCTTCGGCTACACCGTGCGGATCCTGCCCAAGCACGCCGGGCTGGCGAGCACGAGCGAGCTGGGGCTGGTCGTCAACGCCTGACCGGGGGTCGGCTCAGTCCGCTGAGTCGCCTCGCACCCCTCGATAGACCCGGATGCACGCCGGCCCGATCTCGACCGGGCCGGCGTGCATCGTCGCATCGCGCACCCCTGGCCGCTCGTCCGTGGAGTCCCACAGCAGCTCGTATGCCGCGAGGAGGCTCGGCACCGTGGGCAGCCGCACCGTGGTCGCCTCGCCGCCGTGGAGGACGACGAGCACCGAGTCGTGGTCGAAGCAGGTCCCGTTGAGGAGCATCTGCAGGGTGCGCGTCGCCGGGTCCTCCCAGTGGCCGTTCTCCATCGGCCGGCCGTCTGCGGCGAACCAGGCGAGGTCCATCGACCCGTCGGCGTGAACCTCGCGTCCGGTGAAGAAGCTCCGCGGACGCAGGGCAGGGAGCTCTGAACGCAGCCGCGTCAGGAAGGCGGTGGAGGCCAGCAGATCCCGCTGCCAGTCCGCCAGGTCCCAGTCGAACCACGAGATCTCGTTGTCCTGGCAGTAGGCGTTGTTGTTGCCGCCCTGGGTCCTGCCCAGCTCGTCGCCCGCGTTGAGCATCGGCACGCCGGTCGCGAGCAGGGTCGTGGCGAGCAGGTTGCGCATCGAGCGGCGCCGCGCGGTCTCGATGGCCGTTGCGTCGGAACGCCCGTCCACGGGGCCCTCGACGCCGTGGTTCCAGGAGCGGTTGTGGTCGCTGCCGTCCCGGTTACCCTCGCCGTTCGGCCCGTTGTGCTTGACGTTGTAACGGGTCAGGTCCGCGGTCGTGAACCCGTCGTGGGCCGCCACGAAGTTCACCGAGGCGACGGGCCCCCGGTCGCGCGAGCCGAACAGGTCCTGGGAGCCGGCCAGGCGCGTGCCGAGCTCTCGGACCCCGTGGCCCTGGTGGCCCATGGACCGGGCCTTGAGGTCGTCGAGCCAGAACGTGCGCACCGAGTCGCGGAACCGGTCGTTCCACTCCGAGAAGGGCGGTGGGAACTGTCCGGTGCGCCACCCGTGCATCCCGACGTCCCAGGGCTCCGCGACCAGCTTGACCCGGGAGAGGACGGGGTCTGTTCGCAGGGCCACGAGGAACGGGTGGTTGGGGTCGTAGTCGTCGTTCTGGCCGCGTCCCAGCGCCACGGCGAGGTCGAAGCGGAACCCGTCAACATGGCACTCCTGCACCCAGTACCGCAGGGAGTCCAGCACCATCCGGCAGACCATCGCGTGCCGCAGGTCGAGGGTGTTGCCGCACCCCGTCACGTCGATGTCCTGACCACGGTCGTCCAGCCGGTAGTACGCCCGGTTGTCCAGACCGCGCCACGACAGGGAGGCGCCGGTGCGGCCGGCCTGCTCGGCGGTGTGGTTGTAGACCACGTCGAGGAGGACCTCGATCCCCGCGGCGTGCAGCAGGCGCACCATGCCCTTGAACTCGTCGAGCACGCCCTGGGGGTCCGACGCGGCGGCATACGCGGCGTGGGGGGCGAAGAACCCGAGGGTGTTGTAGCCCCAGTAGTTCACCAACCCGCGCCGCGCCACCTCGGGCTCGGTGGCGTTGGCGTGGATCGGCAGGAGCTGGACCGCCGTGACCCCCACGGTCAAGAGGTGCTCGATGACTGCTGGGTGGCACAGGCCGGCGTACGTCCCACGCAGACTCTCGGGCACCGCCGGGTGCCGCTGGGTGAGGCTGCGGACGTGGGCCTCGTAGATGACTGACTCGGCCAGGGGCGTGTGTGGGGGAGCGTCGTCACCCCAGTCGAAGCGCTGGTCCACGACCACGCCCCGGGGGGTGGCTGCCGCACTGTCCAGACTGCTGCGGACCAGGTCGTCCCCGTGCAGCCGCTCGTCGACGCGGTGCGCGAACACCTCCGGCGACCAGGTGACCTCGCCCTCGATCGCGCGGGCATAGGGGTCGAGAAGGAGCTTGGCCGGGTTGTACCGCAGCCCCTCGGCCGGGCGCCAGGGCCCGTCCGCCCGCAGGGCGTAGCGCTGCCCTGCGCTCACCCCCGGCAGGAACCCGGACCAGACGCCGTGGGTGCGCTCGGTGAGCGGGATCCGCCGCTCGGAGGCCCCCCTGGCGTCGCCCGGCTCGAACAGGCAGACCGTCACCGACTCGGCATGCCCGGCATAGACGGCGAAGTCCGCACCGCCGGCCATCAGCGTCATTCCCAGACTGGGAGGAAGGTCACGCGGACGGACGGCGGGCGACATGGCCCTCAGCCTAGGCAGTCGTTACGGTTGGGCCCATGAGTGACCCCACGTCCCTTCCCAACTTCCCACCCCCGCCGGACGAGCATCCCCTGCGCGGACGGGTGCTGGACGTCCTGATCGACCAGGGCCTCGGCCCCGACATCGACGGTGACGGGGACGTGGCCTTCACGGTGCAGGACCAGCAGCTGTTCGTGCGGTGCAGCGAGGGCGACTTCCAGATCATGCGGGTGTTCGGCCAGTGGGCCATCGGCGAGGCCGTCCCGGCCGACCCGCTCAAGCGCCTCGAGACCTGCAACGAGCTCACGCTCCAGCTCAACATCGTCAAGCTCGGCCTGGCGCACGACACCCTCGTGGTGACCGCCGAGCACGTCGTTTCGCCGCAGTCGGACCTGCCCACGCTGGTCGCGGTGTCGACGCAGCTGGTCCTCGCCGGAGTCCAGATGTGGCACGAGCGGATCATGGGCGGCGGCCCCGACAGCGGCCCTGGAGCGGGCCAGCCGGCCCCCGAAGGAGGCCCCGCATGAGCGAGCTCGTCAGCGTCGAGGTCGACGGCGGGGTGGCGACCATCCTGCTCAACCGGCCGCCGATGAACGCCCTCAACGCCGAGATCCAGGGTGCCCTGAGCGCGGCGGCCGTCGAGGTGGGGGAGCGTCGCGACGTCTCAGCCGTCATCCTCTACGGCGGCGAGAAGGTCTTCGCCGCAGGCGCGGACATCAAGGAGATGGAGCGCATGTCCTACACGGACATGGTGCAGCACGCGGGCTCCCTCCAGGACTTCACCCGGGCGATCTCGCGCATCCCCAAGCCGACGGTCGCTGCCATCACCGGCTATGCGCTCGGTGGCGGGTGCGAGGTCGCCCTGGCGTGCGACTTCCGGGTGGCGGCCAAGAACGCCAAGCTCGGTCAGCCGGAGATCCTGCTCGGCATCATTCCCGGGGCCGGTGGCACCCAGCGGCTCGCCCGCCTCGTCGGACCTGCCAAGGCCAAGGACCTGATCTTCTCCGGGCGCTTCGTGTCCGCCGACGAGGCGCTGGCCATCGGGCTGGTCGACGAGGTGGTCGAGGCCGAGGACGTCTATGCCGCTGCCAGGCGCCGCATGGAGGCGTACGTCGGTGGTCCCGCCTTCGCCCTGCGCGCGGCCAAGGAGGTCATCGACCGTGGGCTCGAGGTCGACCTCGACACCGCGCTGGACATCGAGCGCGCCCAGTTCGCCGCGCTGTTCGCGACCAGGGACCGCGAGATCGGCATGAGGTCGTTCGTCGAGAACGGACCGGGCAAGGCGAAGTTCGAGGGCGCCTGAACCCATGGCTGAGACCAACGCGGCAGCGACCGCCGAGCAGGTGGCGGCCGCATACGAGGACAACAAGCTGGCCCAGGTGCTGTACCACGACTGGGAGGCGCGCAGCTACGACGACAAGTGGTCGATCTCGTTCGACCGCCGCTGCATGGACTACGCCCGCGAGCGGTTCGAGGCGATCACCGGCCTGCCCGATCCCCTGCCGTATGGCACCGCCCTCGAGCTCGGCGCGGGCACCGGCTTCTTCTCGCTGAACCTCAAGCAGGCGGGTGTGCTGGACCAGGTCCACGTCACCGACCTGTCCCCGGGGATGGTCGAGGCAGCGCAGGCCAACGCCGACAGGCTGGGCTTCCGCGTCCAGGGCAGGGTCGCCGATGCAGAGCGAATTCCCTACGACGACAACACCTTCGACGTCGTGGTGGGGCATGCGGTGATCCACCACATCCCCGACGTCGAGGCAGCCTTCCGCGAGATGTTGCGCGTCCTCAAGCCCGGTGGCCGGTTCGTCGTCGCCGGTGAGCCGACGCGGATCGGCGACTGGTACGCCCGCCGGTTGGGCCGTATCACCTGGGCGGCGGCAACCCGCATCACCCACCTGCCGACGCTGCGCGAACGCTGGGCCAAAGAGCAGGAGCAGCTGGACGAGTCCTCCCGGGCCGCCGCCCTGGAGGCCGTCGTCGACCTGCACACCTTCGATCCCGACGAGCTGGCGCGGATGGCCCTGCGGGCGGGCGCGGTCGACGTGCGCACCAAGACGGAGGAGCTCACTGCCGCCTTCCTCGGCTGGCCGGTGCGCACGTTCGAGGCGGCCGTGAAACCGGGAGTGCTGGGCTGGGGCTGGGCGAGGTTCGCGTTCGGGTCCTGGCAACGGCTCTCGGCGGTCGACCGCGCGCTCTCCAGGGTCGTCCCCTCCCGGTTCTACTACAACGTCGGGATCACCGGCGTGAAGCCGAGTTGACGTCGGCGGCCGACGCCGACATGTCGCCCGCCGACCACGGCGAGCGCGCTCCGTGGGGGCTTCCGCGGCCGATGGCGTGGCTGCGGTGGGTGGCGTGGGCGGTCCGCAACCGCGCCTTCACCCGCCACCACCTGTTGAGCTACCTGAGGATGGCCCGGGCGAGTGCGCGGTACCCGTCGCTGCGGTTCGAGGGCCCGTGCTTCATAGGCCCCGACGTGCGCTTCGAGGTGCGTGAGGGCTATGCGCGGATGGTGGTGGGCGCCTACACCCACTTCGGCGCCCATGCCAGGGTGCGCGCACATGAGGGGACTCTACGCATCGGCAGCAAGTCGGTCATCGGCATCAGGACGACGGTCAACTGCTGGCTGGACATCGTGATCGGCGACACCTGCCTGTTCGGGGACGACGTCTACGTCTGCGACTTCGACCACGTCACCACCTCGACGCACGTGCCGGTCAAGGACCAGGGCATCGTGAAGTCTCCGGTGCGGATCGGCGACGACGTGTGGCTCGGCACCAAGGTGGTCGTCACGCGCGGAACCGACCTGGGGGACCACTGCGTCGTCGCGGCGGCCGCCGTGGCGCGTGGCGTCTACCCGCCCAAGTCGGTCGTGGCCGGCATACCCGGCAAGGTCGTCAAGACCCGGAGCTGAGCCGGGCATCCAGCGACGCGAAGGCGCCGTCGCGCGCCGCCAGACGCGCGGACTCGGCCGCTGCATCGTCGCGTCGTCCGTCCTCGATGAGCTGGGCGAGCACGTGAAACTCCTTGCGATGCAACACAGCCCGTCGCTCCGCATAGTCCACCGACTGGCCGCGGGTCACGAGGAACGCCCAGTCGCTGGACAACGCGTGGAAGAGGGAGGTCAGCAGCTGGTCGAGGTCGGGCCGGCGCGCGCCGAGCCGGCCGGCGGCACCCTCGCGCGTCATCAGGTCCACCCAACGGCGCTGCATCCAGTCGTTCTCGTAGGCGATCTGGCGCACACGCGGACCGTCCCACACCGAGAAGTCCTTGCCCGCACCCCACGAGCCCGGTCCGAGGTCGAGCTCGCCCGCCACGTGACCGGCCTCGAGGGCCTTCTGCACCGTGGTCACGGTCACGCCGGCCTCGCGCAGCGCGCGGACTGCGTGGCCGAGGAACTCCGGACCCTCGTGCCACCAGTGCCCGAAGAGCTCGGTGTCGTAGGCGGCGACGACGAGGGCAGGTGCCCCGGTCCGGTCGTAGGCGCCACGGAGCCGCGCGGTCACGGCCTCGACGAAGTGGTGGGCGTCGCGGCGCACCTGCACCGAGGCGGCAGCCGGGTGGTAGGGCTGCTTGCGCGTCACGTCGACATCGGCTTCGGTCACAGCCCACAGTCGTATGCCGGTCTGTTCCTCGCGAGCATGGAAGTCGCGGTACGCACCGGCGGCCGGATAACCGGTGCGGGACGACCAGATCAGGTTGGTGACCTCGAGGTCACGAGGCACGGCGACCACCGAGGTACCGGCGACCCGCCAGGCGCCGTGCGGATGCCCTCCGGCGTCACGCACCGTCTGCTCGTCGACCACGAAGTGACCCACGCCGGCCTTCTCGAAGGCAGTGGCGAGCCCGGGAGCCCAGCCGCACTCGGGGGACCAGATGCCGCTCGGGCGCGCGCCCAGCCGCCAGCTGCTGTCAGTCAGCCCACACGCCAGGGCGGCACGGACGAGCTCGGGCCGGAGCAGGGGTAGGAGTGGGTGTGCCGCGGGACCACCGAGCAGCTCGACGACCCCAGCGTCCCGAAGGGAGCGGAAGACGGGCGACCCGCCGGCAGCCCAGCGGTCGGCGAGCAGGGTCTGCGCCCGTACGGCCGCGGCATACTCCCTGCCGGCCGCGTCACGGCGGTCCGGGTCGGGGTCGAACCCGAGCTCGCGGGCCCGCTGCTCCCACAGCCCCGCCCAGGTGGTCACATCCCTGCGCATGCGTGGGTGGTCGAGCTGGGCGGCGAGCACGGGCGTGACGCCGAGGGTGAGGACGTCTCGGTGTCCCTCAGCCGCAAGGGAGTCCAGCTCGGCGACGAGGGGCAGATAGGACTCGACCCAGGCCTGGAACAGCCACTCCTCGCCGACCGGCCAGACCCCGTGGCCCGGCAGCCAGGGGAGGTGGGAGTGCAGGACGAGGCAGAACGTGCCCGGCACGGGTGCAGTCACGAGAGGCCAGTCTGCCGTGTGCGCACCGTCACCCGCTCGGCGGGCCGTGGTGAGCGTCACGCGGTGCCGACATGTCGATTGTGGGTGGGGGCTGTAAGGATGGCACCTGACCTCAGTTCGATCCCTACCTGGAAGAGGACGATCAGCGCATGAACATCGTCGTCTGCGTGAAGTACGTGCCGGACGCACAGTCCGACCGCACGTTCAACGACTCCGACAACACCACCGACCGGGTGGGTGTCGACGGCCTGCTGTCCGAGCTCGACGAGTACGCGGTCGAGGAGGCCCTCAAGCTGGTCGAGGCCGGCGAGGGCGAGGTCACCGTCGTGACCGTGGGCCCCGACCAGGCTGCCGACGCGGTGAAGAAGGCCCTGCAGATGGGCGCTGACAAGGCCATCCATGTCAACGACGAGGCGATCCACGGCTCCGATGCCATCGCCACCTCGCTGGTGCTGGCCGAGGCCGTCAAGAAGGTCGGCCCGGCCGATCTGGTCATCACCGGCATGGCGTCCACCGACGGCACCATGAGCGTCGTGCCGGCCATGCTCGCCGAGCGTCTCGGGCTGCCGCAGGTGACCCTGGCCTCCGAGCTCACGGTCGACGGCTCCACGGTGACGATCCGCCGCGACGGCGACGCCGCCTCGGAGACGATCGTCGCCTCGCTGCCGGCGCTGGTGTCGGTGACCGACCAGATCAACGAGCCGCGCTACCCCTCCTTCAAGGGCATCATGGCCGCGAAGAAGAAGCCGGTCGAGACCTGGTCGCTGTCCGACCTGGGCGTCGACCCCTCGCAGGTGGGCCTCGACGCCGCCTGGACCAAGGTCACCTCGTTCACCAAGCGCCCGCCGCGCCAGCAGGGTCAGATCGTCACCGACGAAGGCGACGGTGGCACCAAGCTCGCCGAGTTCCTGTCCGCGCAGAAGTTCGTCTGAGCCCTGCCGCTCAGGCAAGCAGAGAAGAGAGTTCCTGTCATGGCTGAAGTACTCGTGCTGGTCGACCACGCGAACGGCACCGTTCGCAAGACCACCTCTGAGCTGTTGACCATCGCCCGCCGTCTGGGCGAGCCGTCCGCCGTGTTCGTCGGCGACGGCTTCGAGGCCGCCAAGGAGACGCTGGCCAAGTACGGCGCGGAGAAGGTCTACCGCGTCGAGTCGGCCGACGTCACCGACTACCTCGTGGCGCCCCAGGCCGAGCTGCTCGCCCAGCTGGTCGAGAAGACCTCGCCGGCCGCCGTCCTCATCCCGAGCAACGCCGCCGGCAAGGAGATCGCCGCGCGGCTGGCGATCAAGACCGAGTCCGGGCTGATCACCGACGCGGTGGACGTCCAGGCCGGCGAGGGTGGCGGTGTCGCCACCACCCAGTCGGTGTTCGCGGGCTCCTACTCGGTGCAGGCGACGGTCACCAAGGGCACGCCGATCGTCACCGTCAAGCCCAACTCCGCCGCACCCGAGGAGGCTGCAGGCGCGGCCGCCGACGAGGTGTTCGAGGTGGCGGTCTCCGACGCCGCCAAGGGCGCCAAGGTGACCGAGTCCAAGCCCAAGACGGCCACGGGCCGCCCCGAGCTCACCGAGGCCGCGATCGTGGTCTCCGGTGGTCGCGGCACCGGTGGCGACTTCTCCAAGGTGGAGGACTTCGCCGACTCCCTCGGCGCTGCCGTGGGTGCGTCCCGGGCGGCGGTCGACGCCGGCTGGTACCCCCACACCAGCCAGGTGGGCCAGACCGGCAAGCAGGTCTCGCCCCAGCTCTATGTCGCCTGCGGCATCTCCGGCGCCATCCAGCACCGTGCCGGCATGCAGACGTCCAAGACCATCGTGGCCATCAACAAGGACGAGGAGGCCCCGATCTTCGAGCTCGTCGACTTCGGTGTCGTGGGCGACCTCTTCCAGGTGCTCCCGCAGGCCACCGAGGCGGTCAAGGCCGCCAAGGGCTGACCTCCTCCCGTCTGCCGCGAACGCGGCATACCCAGCGAACGCCCCGGACCACACCGTGGTCCGGGGCGTTCGCTGTGCAGTTGACGCGTAAACTTTCCGGGTGCCTGCCTACCTCGACCACGCCGCCACCACGCCGATGCTCCCGGCGGCCCGCGCGGCGATGACCCGGCAGCTCGCCATCACCGGCAACGCCTCGTCCCTGCACACGTCCGGACGGCAGGCCCGACGGACCGTCGAGGAGGCGAGGGAGCGTCTGGCCAAGGCGATCGGAGCGCGCCCCTCCGAGGTCGTGTTCACCTCAGGGGGCACCGAGTCTGACAACCTCGCCGTCGCAGGCACGTTCGCCGCGCGGCGTGAGGCCGACCCGGCCCGCAACCGCATCGTCTCCAGCTCCATCGAGCACCACGCCATCCTCGACTGCATCGAGCACCTCGTCGCCCACGAGGGCGCCAAGGTCACCTGGGTGGACCCCACCGCCGACGGTGTCGTCACGGTCGCGGGCCTGCGGGCGGCGATCGAGGCCGACCCCGACTCGGTGGCCCTGGTGACCGTGATGTGGGCCAACAACGAGGTGGGCACGGTGCAGCCGGTCGCCGAGCTCGCCGCCGTCGCGCGCGAGTTCGGCATCCCGTTCCACACCGATGCCGTGCAGGCCGCCGGTCATGTCCCCGTCGACTTCGCCGCCAGTGGGGCCGACCTGATGACCATCACTGGCCACAAGGTCGGCGGGCCGTTGGGAGTCGGGGCTCTCGTGGTGCGACGCGACGTCGTCCTGGTTCCTCAGAGCTTCGGCGGTGGCCAGGAGCGTCAGATCCGCAGCGGCACGCTGGACGTGCCGGCGATCCTGGCCTTCGCGGTCGCGGTCGAGGAGTCGACCCGACTGCTCGAGTCCGAGTGCACGCGACTGGTCGCCTTGCGTGACCGGCTGATCCGGTCCGCACTCGACCTCGGCTACGACATCACGGTGGGGGGCGCGTGGGAGCCCGGCGACGGCATACACCGGCTGCCGGGCAACGCCCACCTGCTCGTGCCGGGCTGTGAGGGTGACTCCCTCCTCTACCTGCTGGACGCGGCCGGCGTGGAGTGCTCGACCGGCTCCGCCTGTCAGGCGGGGGTCCCCCGGCCCTCGCACGTGCTGCTGGCCATGGGCATCCCCGAGCGAGCGGCTCGAGGCGCGCTCCGGCTGACCCTGGGTCACACGTCCACGGACGCCGATGTCGATGCCGCCCTGGCCGCTCTCCCCGCCGCCATCGAGCGGGCGCGGCGGGCCAGCGGGGTCGCGAGCTGATGCGGGTCGTCGCCGCCATGTCCGGCGGGGTCGACTCGGCCGTGGCGGCCGGACGCATGCTCGACGCCGGGCACGAGGTGGTGGGCGTGCATCTCGCCCTGTCGCAGAGCGCCGCCACCCTGCGCGAGTCGGCCCGTGGCTGCTGCACGATCGAGGACGCCGGGGACGCGCGCCGCGTGGCCGACATGCTCGGGATCCCCTTCTACGTCTGGGACATGGCGGCGCGGTTCAAGCGCGACGTCATGGAGGACTTCGTCGCCGAGTACTCCGCCGGGCGCACTCCCAACCCGTGCCTGCGCTGCAACGAGAAGATCAAGTTCTCCGCGCTGCTCGACAAGGCGGTGGCGCTCGGTTTCGACGCCGTGGCGACGGGCCACTACGCCCAGGTGGTGACCCGCGACGGGGGCGCTCGAGAGCTGCATCGCGCAGTCGACCCCGCCAAGGACCAGTCCTACGTCCTGGGCGTGCTCGACGCCGACCAGCTGGCTCGGGCCCACTTCCCGCTGGGCGACACCACGAAGCCCGAGATCCGGGCAGAGGCCAAGGCCCGTGGGTTCTACGTCGCGAGCAAGCCCGACTCTCACGACATCTGCTTCATCGCCGACGGTGACACCAAGCGTTGGCTCACCGACCGGCTGGGGGAGCAGCCCGGCGAGATCGTCGACGCGACGTCGGGCACGGTGGTGGGCTCGCATTCGGGCGCCTACGCCTACACCGTCGGCCAGCGTCGAGGGCTCGGGCTGGACCGGGCGTCGCTGGATGCCGAGCCGCGCTATGTCGTCGGCGTCGACGCGGTCGCCAACCGCGTCGTCATCGGTACCGGGGACCTCCTGGGCGTGAACGCGCTCAGGGGTGACCACGCGCGGTGGTGCGGGGCCGCTCCGGAGGGCGTCGTCGCGCTCGGCGCGCAGGTGCGTGCCCACGGCGAGGAGGTGCCAGCGCAGGCGTGGGCGGAGGGCGACGAGGTGCAGGTCCGGCTGGCGTCGCGGCTGCGCGGGGTGGCGCCGGGGCAGTCGGTGGTGCTGTATGACGGGACGCGGGTGGTCGGCTCGGCCACGATCGCGTCGGCCTGGCTCGAGCGCTGACCGTGGCTCGAGCGATGGCCGTGGTGCGTGAGCGGGCACTGGTCCTCGGGGGCGGCGGGTCCGCCGGCAATGCCTGGGAGATCGGCGTGATCGCCGGCTTGTTCGACGCCGGGCTCGATGTGACCGAGGCCGACCTGGTCGTCGGAACCTCGTCGGGGTCCACGACCGCGGCACAGGTGATGAGCGGACCCCGCCCGACCGAGCTCCTTGCCGCCGTTCTCGAGGCCGGGCCTCAGGCCCCGAACGGGGCACCTGGGGCGCGCGGGGCCCGCGGGGTGTCCGAGCACATCGAGCGGACGAACGCCATCATCCGTGCTGCGACGGACGCGGCCGATATGCGCCGCAGGATGGGTGCCGCGGCGCTGGACCAGGGTGCGGGGTCGGACGACTCGGCTCGAGCGCAGCGGCGCGCCCTCGTCGCAGCACGCCTGCCCAGCCCGGACTGGCCGCAGCGGCCGCTGCTCGTCGTGGCGGTCGATGCCCACACCGGCGAACCGGCCGTGTTCGACCGTCACAGCGGAGTCGACCTGGTGGACGCCGTCGTCGCCAGCACCGCCGGGCCCGGGGCACCCGGCTACCGGATCGGCGACAGCCGGTACATCGACGGCGGCTACCGGCGCAACGAGAACGCCGACCTGGCTGCCGGATCCGCACGGGTGCTCGTGCTCTCGCCCTTCGGCGGCAGGACCCGGCATCCGCTGGAGTGGGGGCTTCAGCTGGCCAGCCAGGTGGAGGAGCTCCGGGCCGATGGCAGCAGGGTCGAGACGGTCTTCCCGGACAGCAGCTCGCTCGAGGCGTTCGGCGACAACGTGATGGACCCGTCGACGCGTCCGCCCGCAGCTCGGGCCGGGTTCGCGCAGGGGCACGCCCTGGCTGAGCAGCTGACCGAGCTCTGGCGCTGACCGGGTTCGCGACGGTCACGGGCTGTCGGTGGGCCCGGCTAGGCTCGGCCCGTGGCTCGCGCAACTGGCATCGGATCCCTGCCCGGCACCGATATCCGCGAGGCGCTGCGGGGGGTCCGCGACATCCTCGGCGACGGGCACCTGCCCTACCTGCCCGAGCTGCCGGCCCGCGGTCCCGGTTCGGACCTGCTCGGTCGGGCGGCGGGGATGCTGGTGGACCTGCACGTGGACCTGCAGCCCGGTGGGTGGCGTTTCGTCGAGCGTCCCGGACGTGACGCGGGGCGCACCAGCGGTCTCCTGCGACAGGATCTCGACGAGCTCGCCGAGGCGTTCGACGGCTACGCCGGTGAGCTCAAGCTCCAGTGCGCCGGCCCCTGGACCCTCGCGGCCGGCGTCGAGCTGACCCGGGGAGAGAAGTCGTTGTCCGACCAGGGCGCCGTGCGCGACCTGGTCGGATCCCTGGCCGAGGGGGTGCGTCAGCACCTGGCCGAGGTCCAGCGCCTGGTGCCGTCGGCCAGCCTCGTGCTCCAGCTCGACGAGCCCTCGCTGCCTGCGGTCCTGGCGGGGCGGCTCCCGACCGTCTCCGGCTATGGCCATCTGCGCGCCGTCGACCCGCAGACCGTCGCCGACGGCCTGCGTGAGGTGCTCGCGGCCGCGACCGACGCCGCGGCGACCGTCGTCCACTGCTGCGACCCCGGCATACCGCTGCCGTTGCTCCGCGCGACTGGCGTGGGGGCGGTGTCGTTCGACACCACCGCGCTGAAGCCGCAGCGTTGGGAGTCCGTGGCGGCGACGGTCGAGCAGGGGGTCGCACTGTGGGCCGGGTGCCTGCCTACCGACGGCAGCGGCACCGCGCGGGCGGCGGCCGAGCTGGTGGCGCGGGGGTGGCACGACGCCGGTCTGCCGGTCGCCGCCTTGGCCGACCTGGTCGCCACCCCGACGTGTGGCCTCCCCGGACTCACACCGGAGGGTGCCTGGCGCGTTCAACGCGCAGCGGTCGACGTGGCCGCGGAATGGTCCGAGCGAGCAGAGAGTTGACCGCACCATGAGCAGCGTTGCCACCCGTGATCGCGTCGCGCAGACGCCGTCCACCACCAGGGTGCCGTGGCAGGTGAAGTACCTGCTGTTGGCCCTGATCTGGGGTTCGAGCTTCCTACTGATGAAGGTCGGACTGCGGACCATGGCACCCCTGCAGATCTCGAGTCTGCGCATCTTCGCCGGTACGGCCACGTTGCTGTCGTTGCTGGCCGCCACCGGTGGCCGGCTGCCCCGCGAGCCACGCGTCTGGGGGCACCTGGCCGTGTCCGGGGTGTTCCTCACCGCACTGCCGTTCAGCCTGTTCGCGGCGGGGGAGGAGCGCGTGTCCTCGGCGCTCGCGGGCATCGGCAATGCCACCACCCCCCTCGCGGCCGTCTTCTTCGCCCTGGCCCTGCTGCCGAGCGACCGGCTGTCGCCACGCAAGCTGGCGGCCGTCGTCATCGGCTTCGTCGGGGTGGTCGTCATCATGCAGCCGTGGGCGTCGGCGGGTCGTCCTGACCTGCTCGGCTTCGGCATGACCCTCGTGGCCGGCGCCTGCTACGGGCTGGGGTGGACCTACAACCGCCGGTACCTCGGGCACGCGGACCTGGGCGGTCTCTCGATGCCCACGGCCCTGCTCCTGGTGGGGTCGGCCCTGATGGTGCCCGTGGTCCTTTTTTGGTGGCTGCTCCACCGGTCCGCTTATGCCGCCCCGTGGTCCGGGCACGCGGACACCGGTCAGGGTGGTGTCCTGCTGCCCCTGGTCTGCGTGCTCGTCCTCGGCGTCGTGGGCACAGGCCTCGCCTACATGCTGCAGTTCGACGTGGTCCGCGGTGCCGGTGCCACCGTGAGCACGACCGTCACCTACCTCATCCCCGTGGTGTCGGTCATCCTGGGTGTGCTGGTCCTGCACGAGCACCTGGCTTGGCCGCAGCTGCTCGGCGCGGTGATCGTGCTCGTCTCGGCGGTCGTCATCGGCCTGCCGGCTCGTCGTCCCCGACCCGCCGCCTGACGCGCGGCTCGGGCTGCTCAGGAGCCGGTCGGCGCGTGCACCTCGCGGCGCAGGATCTTGCCGGTTGCGCCCTTGGGCAGCTCGTCGACCTGCCACAGGTGCCGTGGGTACTTGTAGGCGGCGATGCGCTCCTTGACGTAGGCCTTCACGTCGTCCAGCGACGCCGTGGCTCCGGGGCGCAGCGCCACCGCCGCGCCCACCTCCTCGCCGAGTAGCTCGTCCGGGACGGCGACGACAGCGGCCTCCAGCACGTCGGGGTGCGTATAGAGCACCTCCTCGACCTCCCGCGGGTACACGTTCATGCCGCCGCGCAGGATCATGTCCTTCTTGCGGTCGACGATGGTGAAGTAGCCCTCGTCGTCCATGGTGGCGAGGTCGCCGGTGCGGAACCAACCGTCCGGGATCGCCTCCGCCGTGGCCTCCGGGTTGTCCCAGTAACCCTTCATGACGTTGTCGCCGCGGATCGCGATCTCGCCGACGCCCTCGCCCGGCGGGACGTCGTTGCCCTCGAGGTCCACGAGCTTCATCTCGCACCCGGGGATGGCCACGCCGATGGTGCCGGGCTTGCGCTCGCGGTCGGGCATGTTGAACGACGCGACCGGCGAGGTCTCCGACAGGCCGTAGCCCTCGAGGATGACGCAGCCGAACTTCTCTTCGAACGCCTTCATGACCTCCAGGGGCATGGCCGAGCCGCCGGAGCAGCACGTGCGCAGTGAGCTGGTGTCAAGTGAGTCCGAGTCGGGGTGGTTCAGGATGGCGGCATACATCGTCGGCACGCCCATCATGATGGTGACCTTCTCGGCGCCGATGACCTTGATCGCCTCGGCGGGGTCGAACCGAGGGATGAGGGCGAGCGACGCACCGGAGATCACTGCAGCGTTGAGCCCCACCACGAGCCCGAACACGTGGAACAGCGGCAGGCAGCCCATCACCACGTCCTGCGGACCGGTCTGCTGGATCTCGACGGCGCTGCGGTAGGCGTTGAGGTGGATGTTGCGATGGGTCAGCTCGGCTCCCTTGGGGCGGCCCGTGGTGCCCGAGGTGTAGAGCACGATCGCGGTGTCCTCGTCGTCGCGCTCGACCGGCTCAGCGATCGGCTCACCCTCGTCGAGAGCGCCTGCCTCGGGGCCGAGCACGCCGCAGGTGACGATCCGGGTGCCCGAGCGCTCGGCGCCGGCCGTGGCCTCCGCGACGAAGTCAGGCCACACGAAGGCCACCTTGGCCCCGGAGTTGCTGAAGAAGAAGTCGATCTCGCCGGCCTTGAGCAGCGGGTTCATCGGGACGACGATGGCGCCCGCCAACAGCGAGCCGAAGAACACCACCGGGAAGGCCGGCACGTTGGGCAGGATGATCGCCACCCGGTCGCCCGGCTCGATGCCCGCGGCTCGCAGCTGTCCGGCCACCGTGGCCGCCATGGCCGAGAGCTGGGCATAGCTGAGGTCCTGGCCGTGGAACTTGATGGCCGGCGCGTCGGGCTGCTTCCGAGCGGTCTCGACCAGGTTGGTGGCCAGGTTCGTCATCGTTGACTCCACTTCTGCGAGGAACGGGCTTGGGGCGTTGGCGTCATCCTCCCTGGTCATCCCCTGGTTGGCTATGGATCACCGGATTTCGGTATGCCGCGGGCCGTCAGTGGGGTGCGGCAGGATGGCCCCGTGAGTGAGATCGTGTCGAGCACCGTCCCGCAGCAGGTCCGCCACGAGTGGACAGAGATCGCCGAGCAGGCCAGCGCAGCGCAGTTCGCCTATCACGTCAAGGATGCCCCGACCATCAGCGACGGCGAGTACGACGGCCTGATCCGACGGCTCAACAGCCTCGAGGAGGAGTACCCCGAGCTGCGCACGCCCGAGAGCCCCACCCAGCAGGTGGGGGGCGCGGTGTTCTCCACCGACTTCCAGGCGGTCGACCACCTGGAGCGGATGCTCAGCCTCGACAACTGCTTCTCGCCCGAGGAGCTGGCCCAATGGGCGGCGCGGGTCACCCGCGACGCGGGCACGGCGGCATACCACTATCTGTGCGAGCTCAAGATCGACGGTCTGGCCGTGAACCTGCTCTACGAGCGGGGCCGGCTGACCCGGGCCCTGACCCGCGGCGACGGCCGAACAGGCGAGGACGTCACCCACAACGTGCGCACGATCGAGGGCGTGCCCCACCAGCTCGCCGGGTCGGGCCACCCGGCCACGGTCGAGATCCGGGGCGAGGTCTTCTTCCCCCTCGAGGGGTTCGCCGAGCTCAACGCGGCACTGGTCGAGGCGGGCAAGGCGCCCTTCGCGAACCCTCGCAACTCGGCGGCCGGATCGTTGCGCCAGAAGGACCCCCGCGTCACCGCGAGCCGCCCACTGCACATGCTCGTGCACGGCATCGGCTACCACGAGGGGTTCGAGCTGACCCGGCAGTCGCAGGCCTACGAGAAGCTGCGCGAGTGGGGGCTGCCGATCTCGACGCACTTCCGGGTGGTGGACACCATCGACGAGGTCCAGGAGTTCGTCCGCTACTTCGGCGAGCACCGCCACAGCGTCGAGCACGAGCTCGACGGGATCGTGGTCAAGGTCGACGAGGTGGCCGTGCAGCGCCAGCTCGGCTCCACGTCGCGGGCCCCGCGCTGGGCGATCGCCTACAAGTACCCGCCCGAGGAGGTCAACACCACGCTCCTCGATATCCAGGTCAACGTCGGTCGCACCGGTCGGGTCACACCGTTCGGCGTGATGCAGCCGGTCGTGGTGGCCGGCTCGACCGTCGAGCGGGCCACCTTGCACAACGCGGACGAGGTGCGGCGCAAGGGCGTGCTCATCGGCGACACCGTGGTGCTGCGCAAGGCCGGCGACGTGATCCCCGAGATCCTTGGACCGGTCGTCGACCTCCGGGACGGCACCGAGCGGGAGTTCGTGATGCCGACGCACTGCCCGTCGTGCGGCACGGCTCTGCGCCCCGAGAAGGAGGGCGACAAGGACATCCGCTGCCCCAACTCGCGCACCTGCCCCTCCCAGCTGCGCGAGCGGCTCGCGGGGCTGGCCGGGCGCGGCGCCTTCGACATCGAGGCGCTGGGCTGGGAGGGCGCGACGGCACTGCTCGACTCCGGGGTGCTCGAGGACGAGAGCGGCCTGTTCGGTTTGGGGGAGCAGGACATCGCGCAGGTCCCGCTGTTCACCCGCGCCGCGAAGAAGACCGACCCTGCCGATGCCGTCGTCGATGGGCGGGTGCTGTCGGCCAACGGACGGCGGCTCGTCGCCAACCTGGCCCAGGCCAAGACCCAGCCGCTGTGGCGGGTGCTCGTCGCGTTGTCGATCCGCCACGTCGGGCCCACGGCTGCGCGCGCCCTGGCCCAGCACTTCGGCTCGATGGACGCGATCCGCGAGGCGAGCCGCGACGAGCTCGCCGGGGTCGAGGGCGTGGGCGGGGTCATCGCCGACGCGGTCCGTGAGTGGTTCGACGCGCCGGACAACGCCTGGCATCTGCGCATCGTCGACCAGTGGGCGGCCGACGGGGTCGTCATGCGGGACGAGCGTGACACCTCCGTGGACCAGACCCTGGCCGGACTGACGGTCGTCGTGACCGGCTCGCTGGAGGGGTTCTCGCGCGACTCGGCCAAGGAGGCGATCCTGGCCAGGGGGGGCAAGGCCTCCGGATCGGTGTCGAAGAACACCGACTACGTCGTCGTCGGCGAGAATGCCGGGTCCAAGGAGGACAAGGCCCGCGAGCTGGGTCGGCCCATCCTCGACGAGGCCGGGTTCCGCCGGCTGCTGGAGACCGGCGAGGCTGAGCCTCTGCCGGCGACCGGCGAGGGATAGCCCGGCCGGCGACCGCCGACCGGCGAGGCCTAGCCTCGGACGGCGGGTCGCCCCTCGCGCAGCGCCGCGCTCGCCTCGTCGATGATCGAGGTCATCGCCGCGAAGGCGGCGGGGCCGTCGCCCGACTGGACCGCCTCTGCTACGTCGGCATGGAGCCGGACGGCCACCGGGTTGGGCCGCGCGGGCATCAGGTGGTGATGGGTCCGGCCGGCCAGCACCTCGGCGACAACGTTGTGCAGGGCCGCGAGCATCTCGTTTCCGGAGGCCTCGAGCATGGTGCGATGGAAGACGGTGTCCGCCTCGAGGTACGCCTCGAGGTCGCCGGCCTTGGCATGGATGGACATCTGCATCACTGCGCCCGTCATCGCCCCGCACTGCTCGGGAGTGGCTCGCTCCGCGGCGAGCGATGCGGCCACCGGTTCGAAGCCACGCCGCAGCTCGCCGAGCGACAGCAGCTGCTCCTCGCGGTCAGGGCCGTCGAGACGCCAGCGGATGACCCGCGGGTCGAAGACGTTCCAGTCGGGCCGGGGGCGGACCCGCACGCCGAGGCGCCGCCGAGTCTCCACGAGGCCCATCGACTCCAGGACGCGCACCGCCTCGCGCACGACCGAGCGGGACACGCCATACGTCTCGTCGAGCTGGTCGATACGCAGGATGGCGCCCACGGGCGAAGCGCCCGACACGATGTCGTGCCCGAGGGCGTCGAGCACCGAGGCGTGCAGGCCGCCGGGGTGACCGGCCGCACCACCGTCCCCGAGCCGGGGCGGCGGGGGAGCGTCGGGGGTCGCGGGGCTGGCGGGGAGCATGGGGTCAAGCGTGCCAGAGGTGCCATCTGAGGCGGCGGCCGGGAAAGAAATCATATTTATTTCTACTGACCTCTTGATAAGACAGGTCTGAGAGGGCACTCTGTTCCGAGCGACTCGATGAGGAGTACTCGAGCCGGACGAAGGAGTCTCGGAAGCATGCACGAAAGTCCACCACCCCTGGTTGTCGTGATGGGGGTGTCCGGCTCGGGGAAGACCACGGTCGGTGCCGCCCTGGCGCAGCGCCTCGGCGTCCCGTTCGCGGACGCCGACGACTTCCACCCCGAGGCCAACATCGCCAAGATGTCGGCCGGCATCCCGCTGGACGACGAGGACCGCCGGCCCTGGCTCGAGGCCATCGCGCAGTGGCTCGCCTCGCATGCCGCGTCGGGCGGGGTCGCCAGCTGCTCGGCGCTCAAGCGCTCCTACCGCGACATCCTCACGACCTCAGCGCCCGAGACCTTCTTCCTGCACCTGCATGGCGACCGTGACGTGCTCGCGTCCCGGGTCGCAGCCCGTCCGGCCCACTTCATGCCGGCCGCGCTGATCGACAGCCAGTTCGCCACGCTCGAGCCCCTCCAGGCCGACGAGCGCGGCGCCACCCTCGACGTCTCGCATTCCATCGACGACCTGGTCGACCAGTCCGTCACCCTCCTCACCGCGAAAGGCGGAGTCTCCGCATGACCCCCGACCTGTTCTCCCTCCTGCACCCCGCCTTGGCGGCTGCCAGCACACCGGCGATCCCGGCGGCACGGCTCGTCCCGGCGGCGCTGCTGGGCATCGCCGTCATCGTGTTGCTCATCACGCGCTTCAAGGTCCACCCCTTCCTCAGCCTCACGATCGGCTCACTGGTGGTCGGAGCGGTCGCCGGCGTGCAGCTGTCGTCCGTCGTGGACAGCTACACCAAGGGCTTTGGTGCCACGGCTGCGAGCGTCGGCACCCTGATCGCCCTCGGCGCGATGTTCGGCAAGCTGCTGGCTGACTCAGGTGGTGCGGACGAGATCGTCGACACCATTGTCGGTCGCTCGAGCGCGCGCACCCTGCCGTGGGCCATGGCCCTGGTCGGCGCGATCATCGGCCTGCCGATGTTCTTCGAGATCGGCCTCGTGCTCCTCATGCCGGTCATCTTCCTCGTGGCCCGCCGCTCCGGCCTGTCGGTGATCAAGGTGGGCATCCCGGCCCTCGCGGGTCTCTCCGCCATGCACGGGCTCGTCCCGCCGCACCCCGGTCCGCTCGTGGCCATCGACGCCCTCAAGGCCAACCTCGGCCTCACCCTCGGCCTCGGTGTCCTCGTCGCCGTCCCGACCGTGGCCATCGCCGGCCCGCTCTTCGCCCGGTTCGCCGGTCGCTGGGTCGACGTCCCCGCCCCGGCGATGTACGAAACCCGTGAGAACGCCCTCGACCCTCGCCCCTCCTTCGGACTGACCCTGTTCGCGGTGCTCACCCCCGTCGTGCTCATGCTCGGCAAGGCAGTCGCGGACATCCTCGAGGGCAAGGACGCCCCCGTCCGGGTGGTCCTGGACTTCGTCGGCACGCCCCTGATCGCCCTGCTCATCGCCGTCATCGTCGGCATGTTCACCCTGGGCCGCGGTGCGCGCATGGGCACCAAGGAGCTCGCGAAGTCGCTCGAGCAGTCGCTCCCGCCGATCGCCGGCATCATCCTCATCGTGGCGGCCGGTGGCGGTTTCAAGCAGACCCTGGTCGACACCGGCGTGGGCAAGGTCGTCGCCACGTGGGTCCAGGGCAGCGGCCTGTCCGTGCTCCTGCTCGCCTGGCTCGTCGCCGTGCTCATCCGACTGGCCACCGGATCGGCCACGGTGGCCACGGTCACCGCGTCGGGCATCCTCGCGCCGCTGGCCTCGGGCATGGCCCCTGCCCACGTGTCGCTGCTCGTCCTGGCGATCGGTGCCGGGTCGGTGTTCTTCTCGCACGTCAACGACGCAGGCTTCTGGCTGGTCAAGGAGTACTTCGGCCTGAGCGTCGGCCAGACGATCAAGTCGTGGTCGCTCATGGAGACTGTGCTCTCCGTGACCGGTCTGGTGTTCGTGCTCCTGCTCGGCCTCGTGGTCTGAGCGGACCCGACACCCCATCGACGGCGGGTATGCCGCGCGGCCAGGCCGCGCGGCATACCCGCTTGTCTTTTGTGCGCGACACGGGCGGCCCGGTTGGATCCGCCGGTGAACTAGGCTTGACCCTCGTGGCAACCGACTTCCAGCAAGAGATCAAGACCCTGCGCGCGACGATGGACTCGGTGCGCGAGGTGACCGACCTCGACACCCTCCAGGCCCGCATCAAGGACCTGGAGGAGAAGTCCGGCGCGCCAGACCTCTGGGACGACCCTGAGCAGGCCCAGCAGGTGACCTCCGCCCTGTCGCGCGCCAACGCCGAGTACGAGCGGGTCACGGGGATGGACTCGCGCATCGACGACCTCGAGACGCTGGTCGAGATGGGCACGGAGGACGGCGGCGACGCCGAGACGATGGCCGAGGCCGAGCGCGAGCTGGCCTCGCTGCAGAAGGCCGTGGCCGAGCTCGAGGTGCGGACGCTGCTGTCGGGGGAGTACGACGAGCGCGAGGCGGTCGTGACGATCCGCTCCGGCGCCGGTGGGGTCGACGCCGCGGACTTCGCGGAGATGCTCATGCGGATGTATCTGCGCTGGGCTGAGCGGCACGGCTACCCGACCAAGGTCATGGACACCTCCTATGCGGAGGAGGCCGGGCTGAAGTCGGCCACCTTCGAGGTGAACGTCCCGTATGCCTTCGGCAACCTCTCCGTCGAGGCGGGCACCCACCGTCTGGTCCGGATCAGCCCCTTCGACAACCAGGGACGCCGCCAGACGAGCTTCGCCGCCGTCGAGGTGATCCCGCTCATCGAGCAGACCGACCACATCGAGATCCCCGAGAACGAGATCAAGGTCGACGTGTTCCGCTCGTCCGGCCCGGGTGGACAGAGCGTCAACACCACCGACTCGGCCGTGCGGATGACCCACATCCCCACCGGGATCGTGGTCTCCATGCAGAACGAGAAGTCCCAGATCCAGAACCGCGCGGCCGCCCTGCGCGTCCTGCAGTCCCGCCTCCTCCTGCAGCGTCAGGCCGAGGAGGCCGCCGAGCGCAAGGAGATGGCCGGCGACGTCAAGGCCAGCTGGGGCGACCAGATGCGCTCCTACGTCCTGCAGCCGTACCAGATGGTCAAGGACCTGCGCACCGAGTTCGAGGTGGGTAACCCCTCTGCGGTGTTCGACGGCGACATCGACGGCTTCCTCGAGGCTGGGGTGCGCTGGCGCAAGGAGCAGCAGAAGGCCGCTCAGGGCTGAGTGAGCTGAGCAGCCCGAGCAAGGCCGACGGCCGGTCTCGAGGGCCGCGCAACGCCGAGAAGGTGCCGCTGCGCGGCATACCAAGGTTCCTTACCTATCCTCGGGTGCGGCGTGCGTGCACCACGGCGTGCGTCCGTCTGCCGCCCCTGCCCCCGCCCGTAAGGCTCAGTCCCCGCGCATGATTCGGTTCGAGAACGTCAGCAAGGTCTATCCCCGGTCCTCCCGGCCGGCGCTGAGCGACATCACCCTCGACGTCGAGCGAGGCGAGTTCGTCTTCGTCGTGGGCGCCTCCGGGTCGGGCAAGTCCACGCTGCTGCGCCTGGTCCTCAAGGAGGAGCGCGCCACCCAGGGGACGGTCCTCGTCGCCGGCCAGGAGGTCGGCAAGCTGCCGCAGCGCAAGGTCCCGCGCCTGCGCCGCGAGATCGGCACGGTCTTCCAGGACTTCCGCCTGCTGCCCAACAAGACGGTCTACCAGAACGTCGCGTTCGCCCTTCAGGTGCTCGGTCGCTCGTCCCATGCGATCCGCCAGGTCGTGCCGGAGACCTTGGAGATGGTGGGTCTGGAAGGCAAGGAGAAGCGGCTGCCCCACGAGCTCTCCGGTGGTGAGCAGCAACGGGTCGCTATCGCCCGGGCGTTCGTCAACAAGCCGCCGATCCTGCTGTGCGACGAGCCCACCGGCAACCTCGACCCCACGACGAGCCTCGACATCGTGCGGCTGCTCGACCGGATCAACCGCACCGGCACCACCATCGTCATGGCCACCCACGACGACGACATCGTGAACCAGCTGCGCAAGCGAGTCGTCGAGCTCAAGTCCGGTCACATCATTCGCGACGAGAACAAGGGCGTCTACGGCAGCGGTCGCTGACCCGACCTCTGCCTGTCACCGGCCCCCACGCTTCGGAAGAGACCCACCCCATGCGACTGCAGTTCATGCTCGGCGAGATCTGGACCGGCCTGCGCCGGAACCTGTCCATCGCCGTCTCCGTCATGCTCGTCACCACCGTGTCCCTCTATCTGCTGGGCCTCGGGCTCCTGGCCCAGCGCGAGGTCGACACCCTCAAGGGCTACTGGTACGACCGCATCCAGGTGTCGATCTTCATGTGTGGCCCTGACGCGCCTGAACCCAACTGCGCAGGCAAGGCGATCACCGAGCAGCAGAAGGCCTCCCTCAAGGCTCAGCTGGACCAGATGCGGCCGCTGGTGAAGAACGTCTACTACGAGTCGGAGCAGCAGGCCTACGACCGGTTCCAGGAGCAGTTCCGCAACAGCCCTCTCGCGAGCAACATCCGCGTCGGCGACATCCCGCAGAGCTTCCGCGTCCAGCTGTCCGACCCCACGAAGTACGACGTCGTGGTGAGCGCCTTCCAAGGCGCACCGGGGGTGGGCAGGGTCCAGGACCAGCAGAAGACGCTGGACAAGCTGTTCAAGGTGATGAACGGCGTGACGGTGGCCTCGTTGGTCCTGGCGTTCATCATGATCATCTGTGCGGTGCTGCTGATGGTCACGACGATCCGGCAGGCGGCGTTCACCCGGCGGCGCGAGACCGGGATCATGAAGCTCGTCGGCGCCTCGAACCTGACGATCCGGCTGCCGTTCGTCATGGAGATCGTCCTGGCCACGCTCATCGGTGTGGGCGCGGCCATCGGGCTGCTCTGGTCCACCACCCAGTTCCTCGTCGCTCCGTACGTCGTCAAGGTCCTTCCGGACGTGCCACTGGTCGGCATCAGCGACGTCTGGCTCATCTCGCCCTATCTGGCGGGCCTGATGCTCGTCATTGCCATCAGCACCTCGTGGGTCACGCTCTGGCGCTACCTGCGCGTCTGACTCGCTCGTGTCACTCCCGGGATACCCGTGAGGTCTGTGTTACCAATGAGGTCTATGAGCGCGAACTCCCCGCGGCAGCGGCGCCACGCGGGCCTGGCCTTCCTGTGTTCGGTCCTGGTGGTGAGCTCCGGGGCTGTGAGCAGCGCGTATGCCGGCCAGCTCGCGGGGGAGCCCGGGCTGAGCTCGGCGGCCCCCTCGGCCACCGATCCCGGCCAGGCCAAGCAGCAGGTGGACCGCGAGATCCAGGCGCTGCAGGGCCAGCTCGAGGACGTCGGAGCCAGCCTGGCCAAGGCCTACATCGCCCTGCGCCGCACCCAGGCCGCCCTGCCCGTCGCGCAGCTGGCGCTCGACCGCGCCACCGCGGCGGTGAACAAGGCCGATGTCTACAACAGCGAGATGACGGTGCAGCTCGACGTCGCCCAGGCCAACGAGGCGCGAGCCGTCGACGAGCTGACCGCCACCCGGGACCGGCTGGCGGCGACCCGGGTACGCGTGGCGGGCTTCGCCGCCCAGCTCTACCAGGACCAGGGGATGGGTCAGCTGTCCGTCGCGCTGAGCGCCACGACACCGGAGGACTTCGCCAACCGCATCGCCATGAACGACACGGTGATCAGCGTCCAGAACCAGTCGCTGACCACGTTGGCCACTGCCTCGGCGGCCGCCACCGCCGAGGAGGCCCACCTCGCCGCCCTGCAGGCCGACGTGGCCGCCGCCAAGAGGGCCGCGGAGGCAGCCTTGGCCCGCGCCCAGGCGGCTCGGGCCAGCGCGGCTGCCGCGCAGCAGAAGCTCGAGGCGCTCGCCGCCCAGCAGGTGGCCCAGTCCAAGGCCCTGGCCGCCCAGAAGGTCGTCGAGCAGAAGCAGCTCGCCGCCGCCCAGAAGGTGCAGGCCCAGCTCCAGGCCCAGCTCGTCGCCCGAGCCAAGGCCGCCCGCGCCGCTGCGGCCCGGCGCGCCGCCGCGTTGCGGGCAACCGGCCGCAGTGTGCCATCCGGGCCGATGACCTCGACCGGCTTCCTCTCGCGGCCGTCCGACGGCTGGATCTCCTCCGAGTTCGGCATGCGCTTCCATCCGATCCTGCACATCTGGCGGCTGCACGCCGGCCGCGACTTCGCCGCCGCCTGCGGCACACCGATCCGGGCTGCTGCCGACGGCCAGATCATCTCGGCCGGAGTCGTCAGCGGCTACGGCAACCGCATCGAGATCGACCACGGCATGGTGCGGGGGGTCGACCTCGTCACGACCTACAACCACATGGAGCGGTTCGCGGTGACGAGCGGCTTCGTCCACCGCGGTCAGGTCATCGGCTACGTCGGCACCACCGGGGAGTCGACCGGCTGCCACCTGCACTTCGAGACCTACGAGGACGGCATACCGAGGGACCCGCGCCGCTGGCTGTGAGCCGTCGACGAAACCGGCTGGCCGGGATACCCGGGTCAACAGGTACCGTTGCATCGCGTGGGCGCACGGCCCACGACGCAGGCACGGACGGGAAGAGCAGTGGCCAAGGAGCAGGGGCGCAAGGTGGTGGCGAGCAACCGCAAGGCTCGCCATGACTACCTCATCGAGGACACCTTCGAGGCGGGCCTGGTCCTCATGGGCACCGAGGTGAAGTCGCTGCGGATGGGCCGCGCCTCCCTCATCGACGGGTATGCCGCGTGGCGCGGCGACGAGCTCTGGCTCGAGGGAGTGCACATCCCCGAGTACGTCAACGGCAACTGGACCAACCACACGCCACGCCGCCGCCGCAAGCTGCTGCTGCACCGCGCCGAGCTCGGCAAGATCCAGCGCAAGTCCTCCGAGAGCGGCCACACCATCGTGCCGCTGCAGCTGTACTTCAAGGACGGCAAGGCGAAGGTCGAGATCGCGATCGCCAAGGGCAAGCGCCAGTTCGACAAGCGCCAGACCCTGCGCGAACGGCAGGACACCATGGACGCGCAGCGAGCGCTGCACCGCCGGGGTCCCCGCTAGGCCCATGTCAACCACCGCGCGGCGGCGCCCGTATGCCGCGTTGGCGGGGCTTCTCGTCCTGCTCTTCGGGAGTCTGGTGCTGGCGTCGGGGCCGGCAGAGGCGGCTACCGCGGTCGAGGCGGCCCAGGTGGTCCCTGGCGTCCAGGCGGTCGACCAGGCGACGCAGTTCCACGTCGACTTCACCCTGAACCGCGACGGGTCGGTCGATGTCGCCGAGCACCTCACCTGGCAGTTCCCGCAGGGGGAGCCGCGGCACGGGATCGAGCGGCTCGTGCGCGTGCGCGTGGGCTACCAGAACCGCACCGACGTCTACCGTGAGTACCCGATCAGCGCCATCACGGCAAGCTCACCGTCGGGAGCCCCGGCGCAGGTGTCGGTGTCAGACGCGGTCGACGGAGCGTCGGTGCGGATCCGGGTGGGCGACCCGCAGCAGACCGTCTCCGGCACGCAGTCCTATGTCGTGCGCTACCACCTCGCCGCCGTGGTCAACGGGTTCCCCGACCACGCCGAGCTCTACTGGAACCTCGTCCAGCCGGGCGACACCCAGATCTACCAGCACGTCACCGCGACCGTCACAGGCCCGGCGCCCAGCGACCGCGCCGAGTGCTTCTACGGCGAGCGCGGCTCGACGTCGCGCTGCACCTCGACACCTGGAGCAGTCGCGCAGTTCAGCGCACCGGACCTGCAGCCGGGGCAGGGCGTGTCCCTCCTCGTCTCGCTGCCCCGGTCTGCCTTCGGGGCGCTCGAGCCCGTCCTGCGCCAGGGAACCGTCAGCGCCTCCGGTGGGGTGGTGAACACACCGGTCAGCCGCGCTGTTGCGGTGCTCGCACTCGGCGCGGGGCTCACGCTGCCGCTCCTGGCGGCGGGGCTGATGGGCACGCTCGTCTATACCCGCGGCAGGGACGAGCGCTACGCGGGACTCACGCCGGGCCTGCGGCCGGGCATGGGCGACTCGGGGGCGGTCGTGCGTGGCGGAAAGCCTGTCGTGACAGTGCAGTTCGCTCCGCCCGAGGGCGTGCAACCTGGAATGGTCGGCACCATCATCGACGAGACGGTCGATACGGTCGACGTCGCGGCGACCCTGGTCGACCTGGCGGTGCGCGGCTACCTCACCATCGAGCCGGTCGGTGACCAGGACTGGCGGCTGACGCGCACGACACCCGCGGTGGGGGAGCAGGCGCTGCTGCCGTACGAGGTGGCGCTGTACGGAGGTGTCTTCTCCGGCAGCACGGTGCTGCTGTCCGAGCTGCGCAACGAGTTCAAGCCCACGCTGGACCGCGTGCAGAGCCTCATGTACGACGAGGTCGTCCGGCGTGGGTGGTTCCGGCGCTCGCCCCAGGCGCAGCGCGCCGGCTGGACCGCGCTGGGCGGGGCGCTGGTGGCGGCAGGGGTGTTCGGGTTCTTCTGGCTCGGCGGCCGGGTCGACCGGCTCGGGTCGGTGGCCGGGGTGCCCGTGCCGCCCGGGATCGTGCTGCTCGCCGGGACGGTCCTCGCTGGTGTCGTCGTCGTGCTCCTGGGTCGGCGGATGGCCTATCGCACTGCTGACGGCAGTGCGGTGCTCGCGCAGTCGCTGGGGTTCAAGCAGTACCTCGTCACGGCGGAGGCGAACCAGATCCGGTGGGAGGAGGCCCAGGACATCTTCAGCCGCTACCTCCCGTTCGCCATCGTCTTCGGCGTGGCTTCGCAGTGGGCGTCGACCTTCGAGCAGGTCGCCGAGTCGGCGGCTGCCGCGGGGCACGTCGTCACACTGCCGTTCTGGTATCTCGGGGGTGGCTACGGCTCGTTCGGCGGCCTCGCCGACAGCATGGACTCGTTCGCCAGCACGGCCGGGGGGACCTTCGCTAGTACGCCTGGGGGATCGGGTGGCTCGGGCTTCTCCAGCGGCGGTGGCTTCTCCGGCGGTGGTGGCGGCGGCTCGTCCGGTGGTTCCTGGTAGGACGTCCACCTACCACGGTCCTGACAGCAAGGAGCCACGGTCTTTGACAGCAGAAAGGCCGGGCCACGAGGGCCCGGCCTTCCTGCTGGAGGAGACAGCTGGTTCAGTCGCCGAAGGCGTCCTTCACCTTCTCGCCGGCCTGCTTGAGGTCAGCCTTGCTCTGGTCCGCCTTGCCCTCGGCCTCCATGCTCTGGTCGTCGGTGACCTTGCCGGTGGCTTCCTTGGCCTTGCCGGTCAGGTCCTCGGCCATGTTGCTCATCTTGTCGTCGCCGCCCATGTGGGGCCTCCTCTGGTAGGGGAGCCCACGTTCTACCCGCTCTGCGTGAGTTCAAACGCCCGCCGGCCGGGGCTGCTCCTACGCGTCGATGACGACGATGAGGTCACCGCCCTCGACCTGCTGCTGGGAGCCGATGGCCAGGCGGCTCACCGTGCCCGCCACGGGCGCGGTGATGTTGGCCTCCATCTTCATGGCCTCGATGGTGGCGACGACCGCACCGGCCTCGACCCGGGCGCCCTCCTCCACGGCGAGGCTCACGACACCGGCGAAGGGCGCGGCGACCTGTCCCTTGGCGTTGGGGTCGGCCTTCTCGGCGGCCTTGACGTCGACCGCGACCTTCTGGTCACGCACCTGCACGGGCCGCAGCTGGCCGCCCATCGTGAACATCACGGTGCGCATGCCGCGGTCGTCGGCGTCGGACACCGACTGCAGCCCGATGATCAGGCGCTTGCCGGGCTCGAGGTCGATCTCGTGCTCGTAGCCCACCTCGATGCCGTGCAGGAACTCGCGAGTGCCGAGGACCCCGAGGTCGGAGTAGGCCTCGCGTGAGCTCTCGAAGTCCTGGGTGGGCCCGGGGAAGAGCAACCGGTTGAGCGTATGCCGCGGGCTCGCCTTGAGCGCGTCCCGGTCGTCCTCGCTCAGCTCGCTGACCCTCGGCTTGAGGTCCCTGCCCGCGAGGGCCTTGGTCCGGAACGGCTCCGGCCAGCCACCCGGCGGGTCACCGAGCTCACCGGAGAGGAAGCCGATCACCGAGTCGGGGATGTCGTACTTGGTGGGGTCGGCCTCGAAGTCGGCCGGGTCGGCCTTGGCGCCGACCAGGGCCAGCGCAAGGTCACCGACGACCTTGCTGCTCGGCGTGACCTTGACGATGTTGCCGAGGATGCGGTTGGCCGCGGCATACATGTCCTCGACCGCCTCGAAGTGGTCGCCCAGGCCGAGCGCGATGGCCTGCTGGCGCAGGTTCGAGAGCTGGCCACCGGGGATCTCGTGGGTGTATACGCGCCCGGTCGGTGCCGGCAGACCGGACTCGAACGGGAAGTACAGCTGGCGCACCGCCTCCCAGTAGGGCTCGAGGTCGCAGACCGACCGCAGGTCGAGGCCGGTGGCCTTGGAGGTCCCGTCGGTCGCCGCCACGAGGCTGGACATCGGGGGTTGGCTGGTGGTGCCTGACAAGGCAGCGCTCGCCACGTCGACCGCGTCGACGCCCGAGTCGATCGCCGCCAGCAACGTCGCCAGCTGCCCACCCGCGGTGTCGTGGGTGTGCAGGTGCACCGGCTGGTCGAACCGCTCCCGCAGCGCCGTGACGAGCGTGCGAGCGGCGGGGGCCCGCAACAGCCCGGCCATGTCCTTGATGGCGATGATGTGGGCACCGGCCTCGGCGATCTGCTCGGCCAGCCGCAGGTAGTAGTCGAGGGTATACAGCTTCTCGCCGGGGCTTGTGAGGTCGCCGGTATAGCACAGGGCCACCTCGGCCACGGCGGTGCCGGTGGCCCGCACCGCGTCGATCGCCGGACGCATCTGGCCCACGTCGTTGAGTGCGTCGAAGATGCGGAAGATGTCGATCCCGGTGGCCGCCGCCTCGGTGACGAAGGCGTCGGTCACCTCGCTCGGGTACGGCGTGTAGCCGACGGTGTTCCGGCCACGCAGCAGCATCTGCAGGGGCAGGTTGGGCATCGCCTCGCGCAGCTGGGCGAGGCGGTCCCAGGGATCCTCGGCCAGGAACCGCAGCGCGACGTCATAGGTGGCGCCTCCCCAGGCCTCGACCGAGAGCAGCTGCGGCGTGAGCCTGGCGACGTGGGGGGCCACGTGCATGAGGTCGCGCGTCCGGAGCCGGGTGGCCAGCAGCGACTGGTGGGCGTCGCGGAACGTCGTCTCGGTGACGCCGACCGCCTCCTGGGCGCGCAGGGCCTCGGCGAACGCCTGCGGCCCCAGTCGCAGGAGGCGGTCCCGCGCGCCGGGCGGCGGGGGAGTGGAGAGGTCGACGGCCGGCAGCTTCGACCGTGGAGAGACCCGGGTGCGACCAGGGCCGTAGGGCTGGTTCACCGTGACGTCGGCCAGGTAGGTGAGCAGCTTGGTGCCGCGGTCGGCCGAGACCCTGGCCGTGCGCAGGTAGGGCCGCTCGTCGATGAACGAGGTCGACAGACGGCCCGCCTGGAAGTCGGGCTCCTCCAGCAGGGCCTGGAGGAAGGGGATGTTGGTGGAGACGCCGCGGATGCGGAACTCGGCCAGCGCACGCCGGGCCCGGCGCACCGCGGTCGGGAAGTCACGTCCCCGGCAGGTGAGCTTGACGAGCATCGAGTCGAAGTGGGCGCCGATCTCGGCGCCGACGAACACGGTGCCGCCGTCGAGGCGCACGCCCGCGCCACCCGCGGACCGGTACGTCGTGATCCGGCCGGTGTCGGGTCGGAACTCGTTGGCCGGGTCCTCGGTGGTGATGCGGCACTGCAGCGCGGCACCGCGGATCTGCAGGCTCTCCTGGGCGATGCCGAGGTCGGCGAGAGTCTCGCCGCTGGCGATGCGCATCTGCGAGCTCACCAGGTCGACATCGGTGATCTCCTCGGTCACGGTGTGCTCGACCTGGATGCGGGGGTTCATCTCGATGAAGACGTACCGGCCGTCGGGCGCCAGCAGGAACTCGACGGTGCCTGCGTTGACGTAGCCGATCTGCGTCGCGAAGGCCACCGCGTGGGCGCACATCCGCTCGCGCAGGTCTGGGTCGAGATTGGGCGCGGGGGCGATCTCCACGACCTTCTGGTGGCGTCGTTGCACCGAGCAGTCGCGCTCGAACAGGTGGACCACGTGGCCTTCGGCGTCGCAGAGGATCTGCACCTCGATGTGGCGGGGGCTGACCACGGCCTCCTCGATGAAGACCGTCGGGTCGCCGAAGGCGGACTCCGCCTCTCGCATGCAGGCCTCGAGAGACTCCCGCAGGTCCTCGGGTCGCTCCACCCGTCGCATGCCGCGCCCGCCGCCGCCGGCGACGGCCTTGGCGAAGATGGGGAACCCGATCTCCTCCGCCGCGGCGACCAGCTCGTCGACGTCGGTGCTGGGCGGCGCACTGCGCAGGGTCGGAAGGCCGGCCTCCTTGGCGGCGGCGATGGCCCGCGCCTTGTTGCCCGTCAGGTGCAGGACCGAGGCCGGCGGCCCGATGAAGGTGATGCCGGCCGCCGCGCACGCCTCGGCCAGCTCGGGGTTCTCGGAGAGGAAGCCGTAGCCCGGGTAGACGGCGTCGGCCCCCGCCTCGACGGCGGTCCGGACGATGCCCTCGGGGTCGAGGTAGGCCCGGACGGGGTGTCCCTCGTCGCCGATCTGGTAGGCCTCGTCGGCCTTGAGCACGTGCTCGGACTTGCGGTCCTCGTAAGGGAACACGGCCACCGTCTTGGCGCCGAGCTCGGTGGCGGCACGGAACGCGCGGACGGCGATCTCACCGCGGTTGGCGACAAGGACCTTGCTGAACACGGGGCCTCCAGGTGGGGGGCAGCGACGACACGGTGCGGTTCGATCGTAGTAACGCCCGGCGAGGTGAGCCGGGTCACGTTCAGTCCGCGAAACGGCATACCTCTCCCGCTTTGTGCGACTGACGCGTCCTGGGCGCGTCGTGTCGCCCACCTGCGCGAGCGTTGGTCGCACCAAGCAGGGAGTATGCCGGGTGAGGGAGGGGGCGTCGGGAAATGATTGGGAGGTGGCCGGCGTTGACCGATAGGCTGAGTCATCAGCAGCACAACTGAACAGCGCTTGTGTGAACACCCCTGCACTCGCAGGAGCATGGGGGTGATCGGTTTCGACATTGGTCGGCATTCCAGGGGAAGCGGGTCGAGGATGCCTGGTTATCTCGTTAACGCTCCTGGCAAACCAATAGGTGCCAATTCCAACCGCACCGACTTCGCCCTCGCCGCCTGAGCGAGCCTCGAAGTCCGTCAGCCTGAGGTAGTTCTCGACTCAGTGTCTGGCGTCAGCTAGAGAACTTGCTGCGTAGTCACGTTGGGGGGCTGCGCGGGACTCTTACCCAGCTGGGCCTGTCAGGGAACGTGTGCGTGCGAGCCCTGGGGCCGAGAAACTCCGTAGCGCACTGCACCCGGAGAAGCCCTGGTTTCCCGTCAATGGACGCGGGTTCAATTCCCGCCACCTCCACCACCCTGGTGTTCACACGCCGCAGTCAGCGCGAAGGCCCGGTCATCCGACCGGGCCTTTCGCGGTGACTGGGCGGCGATCTCGCGCTAGACCGCGCCCTCGGCTGCAGCGGGCTCGGCCTTCTGCGCCTCGACCTCGGCGCGCACGGCATCCATGTCGAGGGCCTTGACCTTGTCGATGACCTCGGTGAGCATCGGGGCGGGCAGCGCGCCCGCCTGGGCGAAGACGAGGATGCCGTCACGGAACCCCATGAGCATGGGGATCGAGGTGATGTTGGCGGCCCTGGCCAGAGCCTGCTCGGCCTCGGTGTCCACCTTGCCGAACACGATGTCGGGGTGCTCCTGCGAGGCCGCCTCGAACACCGGCCCGAAGCGCTTGCAGGGTCCGCACCAGTCCGCCCAGAAGTCGACGAACACAGTGCCGCTCTCGAGCACAGTCTTCTCGAAGTTCTCCGCGGTCAGCGTTGTCGTTGTCATCGGTCGTCCACTCCCATCGGCCCGCGACGGTCACGGTCCTGCGTGGTCAACGTCGAACGGCGCCGCAACCTTCCCGCAACCGTCCGCCGCCGTCCCCGTCGCCGTGGGCGGCCGTCCTTCCCAGAGGTCGCCGTCCTAGAGTCGGGCTGTGCAGAGAACCGACTCCCGCGTCGTCACGGTCGGCCGGCTCTTCGGTGTCCTGGCCGTCCTGTTGGTGCCGTGGACCGCCTATGTCTTCCTGACGCTGCCGCCACGGGCACGCGCCGAGAACTATGACCTCGCCTGGGGTGGCTTCGACGTGGGTCTGGTCGGCCTGCTGGGCCTGACCGCCATTGCCGCGGTGCGCCAGAGCCCCTGGCTCGCGCCTGTCGCGGGCGGTACGGCGACCGTACTCGCCACGGACGCATGGTTCGACGTGGTCACCGCCCCCACGACGGCGGACCGGTTGATCGCCTCGGCCATGGCCGTGCTGGTCGAGCTGCCGCTGGCTCTGGTCTGCGTCTGGCTTGCGCTGCGAGGCCAGGACCTGCCGACCCGCCGGCGCAGATGGTGACACGACCACGAGGTGGCCGCATTTCGGCCTACCCCCGAGTAGTGGCCACAATGCGACCATGACCGCCCTGCCGTCCGTGTCCAACTCCATCACCGTCCGACTGACGCTGCCCGCCCGCGCCACCGCGGTCTCCGAGCTCACCGGTGTGATCGAGCATGGTGGCGGCCTCGTGACCGGTCTCGACGTCACGGCCTCGGGTCCGGACCGGCTGCGCGTCGACGTGACGGCGGCGGCCAGGGACACCACCCACGCCGACGAGCTCGTCGAGGCGATGCGCGGGGTCCACGGCGTCGAGATCGGCAAGGTGTCCGACCGCACCTTCCTGGTGCATCTGGGCGGCAAGCTCAAGATCGAGTCCAAGGTCCCGATCCGCAACCGAGACGACCTGTCGCTGATCTACACGCCGGGGGTGGCGCGCGTCTGCATGGCGATCGCCAAGAACCCCGCCGACGCGCGCCGCCTGACCATCAAGCGCAACACCGTCGCCGTGGTCACCGACGGTTCGGCCGTCCTGGGACTGGGCAACATCGGCCCGCTCGGCGCCCTCCCGGTCATGGAGGGCAAGGCGGCGCTGTTCAAGCGGTTCGCCGACATCGACGCCTTCCCGATCTGCCTCGACACCCAGGACACCGAGGAGATCATCGCGACCGTCAAGGCCATCAGCCCGGTCTTCGCCGGCATCAACCTCGAGGACATCTCGGCGCCCCGCTGCTTCGAGATCGAGGCTCGGCTGCGCGAGGAGCTGGACATCCCGGTGTTCCACGACGACCAGCACGGCACGGCGATCGTCACGCTGGCGGCCCTGCGCAACGCCCTGCGAGTGGTCGGCAAGGAGCTCAGCGAATGCCGCGTGGTCATGTCGGGCGCGGGCGCGGCGGGCACGGCGATTCTCAAGCTGCTGCTCAAGGCGGGCGCCACCGATGTCGTGGTGGCCGACCAGCTCGGCGTCCTCCACCCGGACCGCGAGGACATCGCGTCCGGCCAGCAGCCCGCGCTCGCCTGGTCGGCCGCCCACACCAACCACCGCGGCGTCACGGGCACCCTGCGCGAGGCCGTCGCCGGCGCGGACGTGTTCATCGGGGTCTCGGCACCGGGCATCCTGACCGGTGACGACATCGCCACGATGAACGACGGCGCCATCGTCTTCGCCATGGCGAACCCCGAGCCCGAGGTGGACCCCATCGCCGCCGCGCAGCATGCGGCCGTCGTCGCGACCGGGCGCTCGGACTTCGCCAACCAGATCAACAACGTCCTGGTCTTCCCGGGGGTGTTCCGGGGCCTGCTCGACGCTGCCTCCACCTCCATCGACGAGGACGTCATGCTGGCGGCTGCCACCGCGCTGGCGGACGTCGTCCACCCTGACGAGCTCAACCCGGCATACATCATCCCGAGCGTCTTCCACCCCGACGTGTCCAAGGTGGTGGCGGCGGCGGTCAAGGCCGCGGCGTTGGGGATGACCCCCGAGGCGGCCGAGCGTCAGTCTCTCGACGGGGACCCCTCAGACGCGAGCGGCGAGCCCGAGCTCATCGCCTAGCAGCTCGAGGCTGCGCAGTTTCGCGCCCAGGTCCGGGGTCGGCGCGACCAGCGTGATCTCGTCGGCGCCGGCCTCGTCGGCCAACGCCGTGAGGCCCTTGGCGACGTCGGCCGGCGGCCCGGCATACACCCGGCCCTGCAACGAGGGGGCGATCCGCTCGTACGCCTCGGAGAGGCGGAACTCACGGATCTCGGCGGCGCTGGGCCGCGTCGTCTGCCCACTGCGGATGCGCTGCATCTGCAGCGCCCAGCCGGCCCGGAAGTCCTCGGCGACGTCCTCGTCCTCGGTGGCCAGGGCGAGGACCGAGATGATGACCCGCGGGGTGTCGCCGAAGGGGCCGGGCCGGAAGGCCTGTCGATAGGCGCGCAGCGCATCGACGGCGAGCTCGGGGGCCATGTGGTGGGCGAACACCGTCGTCATGCCGTTCACCGCGGCGAACGCCGAACCCCAGCCGCTGGAGCCCAACATCAGCAGCTCGGGGTTGGTGTCGACGACCGGAGTGGCCAGCACCGACCGGAAGGGATGGTCCTCCGGCCACGAGTCGGACAGGAACGCGATGAGCTCCGCCGCCTGCTGCGGGAAGTCGTCGGCGGTCAGCGCCTCGCGCGACCGGCGCAGTGCAAAGGCCGTGAGCTGGTCGGTGCCCGGGGCGCGCCCGAGGCCGAGGTCGATCCGTCCTGGGTGCAGCATCTCCAGCGTCTTGAACCACTCGGCGACCTTGAGCGGGGAGTGGTTCGGCAGCATGATGCCGGCGGCCCCGACCCGGATACCGCGGGTCAGGCCGGCGAGATGGGCGATGAGGATCTCCGGTGAGCTGCTCGCCAGCCCGGCGAAGCTGTGGTGCTCGCTGATCCAGTAGCGGGCGAACCCCAGCCGGTCCGCAGCCTGCGCCACCTGCGCGCTGCGGGCGATCGCGTCCTGGGCGCTCAACCCCGCTGGGACGTCGACGAAGTCGAGCAGGGACAGGGGTCGCGCAGGGGTGACGGTCACACCGGTAGCCAACACGGCGGGGCGGGCGGCGATTCCATGACCTGCGCCCTCTCGGACGGTCCGAGGTCGCCCTTGGCGGTCGCCCCTCGCGGTGGTCGGGGACACGCGACGACGCTGCTAGACTGGTCCGGCTCAGTTCGGCGGCGCCTGGCAGCGCCAACAGTGGCAGAGCGGCCACATCCGATTCTTTCCTACTCCGACTGAGACCCACCGGATGACAACTGTCGATCCGGTCCACCGGGCCGTTGAGGCCTGAGGCTCGTCTTCTTCGCCCCCTCGCCAGGTGGCTCGAGGCGCGTCTACTCGAGTACCTGAAGTGAGTTGAATATCTGTGCCCAAGAACCTGCGATCCGGCGCGCCCAAAAAGGCCCGGTGGACCCCAGACCAGAAGGCTGCGGCGAAGAACGGCCCCAAGAAGGCCCACCGCGGCCAGTCCGCCTCGGCCGCCCCCGGCCGCGCGTCCAGCAGCAAGCCGTATGCCGCCCGCCCGGCTCGCGACAACGAGCGTCCCGCCCGCAGCGAGCGTCCCGCCCGCAGCTACGACCGTGATGAGCGCCCGCAGCGGCGCGAGTTCGACCGCGGCGAGCGTCCCCAGCGCCGCGAGTTCGACCGCAGTGAGCGTCCCGCCCGCAGCTTCGACCGTGACGACCGCCCCGCGCGCAGCTACGGCAGCCGCGACGACCGCCCGGCGCGCAGCTACGGCAGCCGCGACGACCGCCCGGCCCGCACCTTCAGCAACCGTGACGAGCGTCCAGCCCGTCGATTCGACCGAGACGACAACCGTGGTCCTCGTCAGTTCAACCGTGAGGACCGTCCCATGAACCGCTCCGACCGCGACGACCGCGCCCCCCGCCAGCTCAACCGCGACGACCGCGCCCCCCGCCAGTTCAACCGCGACGACAACCGCGGGCCGCGCCAGTTCAACCGCGACGACCGGCCGGCGCGCAGCTACGGCAGCCGCGACGACCGCCCGGCGCGCAGCTACGGCAGCCGCGACGACCGCGGTCCTCGGCGCTTCGAGCGCAGCGACCGCGCCCCGCGCTTCGAGGCGCAGCCGGACCCCGAGTCCGAGCGCATGGAGGCCGACACCTGGGTGAAGGCCACCCGCAAGAGCGTCGACGGTCCGGTGACCATCGACGCCGACAACGGCTTCGCCGGGCTTGGGCTGACCGAGCGCATCGTCGAGCGGCTGGCCCGTGACGGCATCACCGCGCCGTTCCCCATCCAGGCGGCCACCATCCCCGACGCGCTCGCCGGCAAGGACGTCCTGGGCCGTGGGCAGACCGGCTCCGGCAAGACGCTGGCCTTCGGCCTGCCGCTGCTGTCGCGCCTGGCGGACGGACCCAAGGCGTCCCCGCGCCGCCCGCATGCCCTGATCATGGTGCCGACCCGTGAGCTGGCCATGCAGGTGTCCGACGCTCTCGAGCCCCTCGTCCACGTCCTCGGGTTGCGCCACAAGCTCGTTGCGGGCGGACTGTCCTACACGACCCAGATCAACGCCCTCAACCGTGGCGTCGACCTGCTGATCGCCACCCCCGGCCGACTCAAGGACCTCATCGAGCGTGAGGCCGTGCAGCTCGGCGACATCCAGATCGCCGTCCTCGACGAGGCCGACCACATGGCCGACATGGGCTTCATGCCCGAGGTCACGGCGATCCTGGACCGCATGCCCGAGGGCGGCCAGCGCATGCTCTTCTCGGCCACCCTCGACAAGGGTGTCGACAAGCTCGTCGAGGGCTACCTCACCGACCCGGTGACGCACTCGACGGATGATGCCAAGGCGTCCGTCACGACGATGGAGCACCACGTGCTGCTCATCGACCCCATGCACAAGAAGACCATCACGGCCGAGGTGGCCAACCGCGCCGGTCGCACCGTCGTGTTCGTGCGGACCAAGCTCGGCGCCGACCGCGTCGCGCTCCAGCTCCGCGAGCAGGGCGTGTTCGCCGCGGCCCTCCATGGCGGCCTGGGTCAGGGCGCCCGCAACCGGGTGCTCGGCGCGTTCCGCGACGGCTCGCTCCCGGTCCTGGTGGCCACCGATGTCGCGGCTCGCGGGATCCACGTCGACGACGTCTCGGTCGTCCTGCAGGTCGACCCGCCGGCCGACCACAAGGACTACCTGCACCGTTCCGGGCGCACCGCCCGCGCCGGTGACAAGGGCACCGTGGTCACGCTCGCGCTGCCGCACCAGCGCCGCACGATGGAGCGGATGGCGCGCGAGGCCGGCATCGATGCCATGCCCACCAAGGCCGTCCCCGGTGACGAGCGGCTCGCCGCGACCGGCGCCTCCGCTCCCAGCGGGGTCCCGGTGCCCGAGGACCAGGTCCGACGGGTGCTCGAGGGCGAGAAGCGCGGTCGTCGCAGCGGTGGCTACGCCGGTGGCCACGGCGGCCCGCGCACGGGCGGGCCCCGCTCCAGCGGCCCGCGCAGCGCAGGTCCGCGCACCGGTGGCCCTCGCGGTGAGGGCGCTCGTGGACCCCGTCAGGGCGGACGGTCCTACGGCGGCGAGCGCGCCGACCGTGGCGGGTACACGCGCGGTTCGCGCGACTGACCTCAGCACCCCCGGCATCACCCGAACAGTCGAAGCCCCGGTCCCTGGGACCGGGGCTTTGACGTGCACGGGCACAATGGACTCGTGGACCACGACCTGTCGGGCAGACTGCTCGTCTCGACGCCGCAGATCGAGGGGGGCGTCTTCCACCGGTCTGTCGTCCTACTGCTGCACCACGACGCCGAGGGCGCGCAGGGGGTGGTGCTCAACCGGCCGATGGAGGCCCGCATCGACGCCGTCCTACCGGACTGGCAGCCGCACGCCACTGCCCCGGCCGTCCTCTTCGAAGGCGGTCCGGTCGGCCTCGACAGCGCCCTGGGGCTGGTGACGGTTCCCGGCGACGTCGAGCCGATGGGGGTCAAGCGGCTGTTCGGGGGCATCGGCCTGCTGGACCTCGACACGCCTCCCGCGCTGGTGGTGCCGGAGGTCGCCGGCCTGCGGATCTTCGCCGGGTATGCCGGGTGGTCACCCGGCCAGCTCGAGGGTGAGGTCGAGTCGGGCAGCTGGTTCGTCGTGGAGGCCGAGGGGCGTGATGCCTTCACGGATGCTCCGGCGGCCCTGTGGCAGCGGGTGCTGCGCCGTCAGCGCGACCATCTCGCGTTCGTCGCCACCTTCCCCGAGGACCCGGAGATGAACTGAGGCCTCACCTGGCCGCGGCATACACTGCGACCATGAGCGACCCCTCGATCCCCCTGGACGACCCGCTGGCGCCTGGAGCGCAGCCCGCTACCCAGACGGCGGTGCTCGAGCGTGAGCAGGTCGAGGAGCAGCTGCAGGAGCCTGGCGACCACGAGCGCTTCTCGCACTACGTGCGCAAGGAGAAGATCCTCGAGAGCGCTCTGTCCGGAGAGCCCGTCGTGGCGCTGTGCGGCAAGGTCTGGGTGCCCGGCCGCGACCCGAAGAAGTTCCCCGTGTGTCCGACCTGCAAGGAGATCTACGACGGCCTGCGCGCTCCGCAGGACGGCGGCGACGACTGATCCCGAGCAGGCGTTCCGGCACCGGTGCCGACACGCTCTAGCACACCCCCGAGGCCCCGGCTCAGACGCCGGGGCCTCGGCATGTCGAGCCACCGCAACGGTTATCGTGGCGGGCCTATGAGTACCGCCGCCGCCTCCCACCTCTCACCAGCCTTCCCGGAGCGGGCGGCGTGGGGCACGGCGTCCAAGCTGCGCGCGTGGCAGCAGGCTGCGCTTGCGGCATACCTCAGGGCCACCCCGCAGGACTTCCTCGCGGTCGCCACGCCGGGGGCGGGCAAGACCACCTACGCCCTGCGGCTCGCCACCGAGCTGCTCGACCGCGGCATCATCGAGGCCGTCACCGTCGTGGCCCCCACCGAGCACCTCAAGACCCAGTGGGCCGACGCCGCCGCGCGGGTGGGCATCCATCTGGACCCCGCTTTCTCGAACTCCTCGGCCCGGCACTCCAGCGAGTACGACGGCGTCGCCCTGACCTACGCCCAGGTCGCGAGCCGGCCGTCCCTGCACCGGACCCGCACCGAGGTCACGCCCACGCTGGTGATCCTCGACGAGGTCCACCACGGCGGCGACAACCTCTCCTGGGGCGACGCCATCCGTGAGGCGTTCGAGCCGGCCACCCGCCGCCTAGCCCTGACCGGCACCCCGTTCCGCTCCGATACCTCGCCGATCCCTTTCGTCACCTATGCAGAGGGCAGGGACGGCATCCGCCGTTCGGCGGCCGACTACACCTACGGGTATGCCGAGGCGTTGCGTGACGGTGTCGTGCGGCCCGTGCTGTTCCTCGCCTACGGCGGCGCGATGCGGTGGCGCACGCGCGCCGGTGACGAGGTCGCCGCCCGCCTGGGCGAGCCCCTCACGAAGGACGCCATGGCGCACGCGTGGCGCACGGCGCTGGACCCCAAGGGTGAGTGGATCCCCTCGGTGCTGGCGGCGGCCGACAAGCGGCTGACCGAGGTGCGGCGCGGGGTCCCCGACGCCGGTGGCCTGGTCATCGCCTCCAACCAGACGGCCGCGCGCGCCTATGCCCGCACGCTCGAGTCGATCACCGGGGTGAAGCCGACCCTGGTCCTGTCCGACGACGCGGGCTCCTCGGCCCGGATCGAGGAGTTCGCGTCGAGCGAGGCCCGCTGGATGGTCGCGGTCCGGATGGTGTCCGAGGGCGTGGACGTGCCTCGGCTCTGCGTGGGTGTCTACGCCACCTCCACCTCGACGCCGTTGTTCTTCGCGCAGGCCGTCGGCCGGTTCGTCCGCGCTCGCCGGCGCGGGGAGACGGCCTCGGTCTTCCTGCCCTCGGTGCCGGTGATCCTCGAGCACGCGGCGCGTCTGGAGGAGGAGCGGGACCACGCGCTGGACCGTCCGAAGACGGAGTCCTCGGAGGCCTCGATGTGGGCCGAGGAGGACGCGCTCCTCTCGGCTGCGAACCGCACGACGCGCACGCCCGACCTCGACGAGCGGAGCTTCGAGGCACTGGAGTCCGACGCCGAGTTCGACCACGTGCTTTTCGACGCCCGGCAGTTCGGGCTCAACGCCTCGGTCGGCTCCGACGAGGAGCAGGAGTACCTCGGGCTGCCCGGCCTGCTCGAGCCCGACCAGGTGGCGACGCTCCTGCACGAGCGGCAGACCGCCCAGAGCACCCGTCGCCCTCGCCGCGCCGACCAGGCCGTGTCGGCGCACCGCGCGCTCGCCGCGCAGCGGCAGGAGCTCAACAAGCTTGTCTCCGCCTATGCACGCAAGACGGGGTCGCCCCACGCGGTCGTGCACCACGACCTGCGGCGCGCCTGCGGTGGCCCGGCGCTGGACGAAGCCACCTCCGAGCAGGTGGGCGCCCGGATCGAGCGCATTCGAGCCTGGTTCGTGGGGCGTCGCTGAGCCACGACGCGCGCTAGCGTGGGCCCGTCGGCGGCACGAGGCCGCCGAGGACGGAGCAGCGCGATGGCCAACCACGTGTACTCGATCAGCGAGGTCGTCGGGACCTCACCGGACGGCATCGATGCAGCGGTGTCGAACGCGGTCACCCAGGCCTCGAAGACGCTGCGCAACCTCGACTGGTTCGAGGTGCAGAGCGTGCGCGGCCAGATCGGCGACGGCGCGGTCGCGCACTGGCAGGTGACCGTCAAGCTGGGCTTCCGCCTGGAGGAGTGAGCAGCGGGCGCCGTCGCTAGTGTCGCGACGCCGTCCGTGGCGCAGCCTGCGCCGCCGCCTCGACGAGGGGCAGCGTGCGTAGGGGGATCCTGGTCGCCAGCGAGATGGCCGTGTTGGCCCGGATGACGTGCTCGTCGTCGACGACGGCGTCGATCACCCGCTGCAGGTCCGCGTTGTCGCGCGCCACGATGTGGATGAACAGGTCGCCGGAGCCGGTGATGGTGTGGGCCTCCAGAACCTCGGGTATGCCGGAGAGGTGCTCCACCACGGGGGAGTGGCCCCGGCCCTGCCGGATCTCCAGGGTGCAGAAGGCCGACACCGGGTAACCCATGGCCGCCGGGTCCAGCTGCGGCGACCATGAGCGGATCACCCCTCGCTCCACGAGACGGTCGAGCCGCGCCTGGACGGTGCCCCGGGCCACGCCCAGCTCGCGGGAGGCGCCGAGGACCCCGATCTGCGGCTGCTCGGAGAACAGCACCAGCAGGCGGCCGTCCAGCGCATCGATCGTCATGGACACAGTGTCCACTAAATCGGCGCCAGGGGCGGCCATTCTGCGCAGACTGCGCAGCGCGGCGGCATACAGTTGCACAGCGAAGTGCCACGCGACACGCTCCAGGCATGACGACGGAGACCCGCCCCACCGCCCTCGACCTCACCCCCCAGGAGCGCGAGGCCAGCCTCGACCTCGAGCAGCTCAAGCAGCTGGTCGGGCTCGTCGAGTACGACCAGAGCAAGGACCCGTTCCCGGTCACGGGGTGGGATGCCATCGTCTTCGTCGTCGGCAACGCCACGCAGACGGCGCACTACTACCAGTCCGCCTGGGGCATGGAGCTCGTGGCGTACTCCGGCCCCGAGAACGGCCAGCGCGACCACAAGTCGTTCGTGCTCAAGTCGGGCTCGATCCGGTTCGTGGTCAACGGCGCCGTCAGCCCCGACAGCCCGCTCATCGCCCACCACGCCAAGCATGGTGACGGCGTCGTCGACATCTCGCTGGAGGTGCCCGACGTGGACCGGTGCGTGGCCCAGGCCAAGGCGGCCGGCGCGCGCGTGGTCCGGGACGCGGAGGACCTGACCGACGAGCACGGCACTGTCCGCATCGCCTCGATCGCCACCTACGGCGAGACCGTGCACACCCTCGTGGACCGCAGCCGGTATGACGGCCCGTACCTGCCTGGGTACGTCGCCAAGGAGTCGACCTGGGTCAAGCGCGACGGCGCCCCCAAGCGGTTGTTCCAGGCGCTCGACCACATCGTCGGCAACGTCGAGCTCGGCAAGATGGACGAGTGGGTGCAGTTCTACAACCGCGTCATGGGCTTCGTGAACATGGCCGAGTTCATCGGTGACGACATCGCCACCGACTACTCGGCCCTGATGTCCAAGGTCGTCGCGAACGGCAACCACCGGGTGAAGTTCCCCCTCAACGAGCCTGCCGTGGCCAAGCGGAAGTCGCAGATCGACGAGTACCTGGAGTTCTACAACGGCCCGGGAGCCCAGCACCTCGCGCTCGCCACGGGAGACATCCTGCGCACGGTCGACGAGCTGCGCGCCAACGGGATCGAGTTCCTCGACACTCCGGACTCCTACTACGAGGACCCTGAGCTGCGCGCTCGCATCGGCGAGGTGCGCGTGCCCATCGAGGAGCTGCAGAGCCGCAAGATCCTGGTCGACCGTGACGAGGACGGCTATCTCCTGCAGATCTTCACCAAGCCGCTCGGGGACCGGCCGACCGTCTTCTTCGAGATCATCGAGCGGCACGGGTCGCTGGGCTTCGGCAAGGGCAACTTCAAGGCGCTGTTCGAGGCGATCGAGCGCGAGCAGGACGCCCGAGGCAACCTCTGAGGCGTCAGCGCCCCAGCGGCGTCAGCGCCCCAGCGACAGCAGGGTCCGCCCCGCCATCGCGGCCTCGCCAGTCGCGTTGGGCTGGACCGGGAAGGCGTTGACGGGGGCGATCGCCGGCTGGACCCACCGGGCGCCGGTGGGCTGGCAGGCCTCGTGACCGGTCGAGCTGGCCGGACATGTCGACGAACCGCGCTCCGGTCTGCTGGGCCGACTTGCTGACGGACGGCAGGATCTGCGGGGAGCCCAGGATGACCACGGTCGCCGCAGGGCCTTCTGGCGCACCGCGGTCAGCGCGGCGACCAGGTGTGGGTAGGTCTGGTTGACGATCTGGTCGGTGAACGTGGTCCCGTACATCTGCTGGCACGGGTTTCCCAAGACGTCCGTCGCGGAGACCGTGGCACACCCGAAGAGCGAGCTGACGAAGACGGCATCGTCGGCGCCGCCATGTCGTGGGCGTGGTTGAGCATCGAGCGGCTGCACGTCGGGGGGTGCGTCGGCGACGAACGGGGAGACCCCGGCGGCGGAGGAGTAGCTGTCGCCCAGCGCGACGTAGGGCGACGTCTTGATGGCGTGGGGGCTCGCGGTCGACGGGGTGACCTTCGCGGTGGCCGGACCGGAGACGCTCAGTCCCGGGCCAGCGGGCAACCTCACCGCCCGGAACCTCAACGTAGTGCTCGCCCGGACGCCAGGCAACGAGTCCGACGCGGCTGCAAAGAGCGGGGACAGCGCCGACGAGCGTCGCCCAACGTGCCCGTTCTGGTGCGCTGGGCGTGAGAGGCTGAGGGCATGTCCATGCCCTCGCACGCCGGCTGGTTCGACGACCCCGCCGATTCCACCCAGCTGCGCTACTTCGACGGCGTGATCTGGACGAGCCACACCGCCCCTCGCGTCACCCGGTCCAGCGGGCTCGAGGGAGGCCAGGTTCAGCCAGGACAGCAGCAGTACCCGGGACAGGGACACCCGCCCCAGTACCCGGGCCAGCCGGGCCAGCCGAGGCAGGTGCAGCCCGGCCAGCAGCAGGCCCCCTACCAGCAGCTCCCCGGCGCGCCCCAGCAGCCGCCGCAGTGGAGCGCTCCGGCCTACCCGGGATCGTGGGGACGCCCCGCCACGCCCGACGGCCAGCCTCTCGCGAGCTACGGGCAGCGCGTGGGTGCCTTCCTCATCGACTGGCTCATCCAGGCCGTCATCGGGGGTGTGCTTGGTTCGTACTTCGCCTTCAAGGCCCTGTCGAGCTACGTCGACCAGCTCAGCTCGATGATGAACCAGGCCCAGCCCGGGCAGCAGCCCGACTTCGCTGCGCTCGCGGCGAGTATCGACCGGGGGGCCCTGACGATCTTCTCCCTCATCGGCATCGCCGTGTTCGCGGCATACCAGCTGTTCTTCCTCACCCGGTCGGGCCGCACCCCCGGCAAGGCCGCCGTCGGTATCAGCGTGCGGCTGCGTGAGCGGCCCGGGCCGCCCCCAGCCGGGGTCGTCGCCCGGCGCATCGCCCTGCCCGTGGGGCTGTTCCTGGTCGAGCTGGTGACGCTGGTGGGCGTGCTCGGCCTGATCGGCCGGGCACTGGACCTGCTGTGGCCGTCGTGGGACCCCAACCGCCAGGCCCTCCATGACAAGGTGGCCGGCACCGTGGTCGTCGTGGGGGAGCAGCCCCGCCGCTAGGCCTCAGTACCCCTGTGCCTCAGTGGGCCGGAACGATGGTCCCGGTCACCTCGCCGAGGCCGACCCTGGCTCCAGCTGGACCCGGCGCCCACGCACGCAGTGTGACCTGGTCGCCGTCCTCGAGGAAGGACCTGGTCGTGCCGTCCTCGAGCGTGAGGGGCTCGGCGCCGTTCCACGACAGCTCGAGCAGGCTGCCGCGGGTCTGCTTGGCTGCACCGGAGATGGTGCCGGAGCCGAAGAGGTCGCCTGGCCGCAGCGAGGCGCCGTTGACCGTCAGATGAGCCAGCATCTGGGCGGGCGACCAGTAGAGGTCGCGGTACTCGGGACGGGAGACCACCGTGCCGTTGAGCTCGACCTCGTAGTGCACGTCCAGCCCGTATGGAGCGTGCGCACCGCGCAGGTAGCCCAGTGGCTCGGGATCCTGGCCGGGCAGGTCGACCCGAGCCTCGGCGAGTGCGTCCATGGTGACCACCCAGGGAGAGATCGAGGTGGCGAAGGACTTGCCGAGAAACGGTCCGAGCGGCACGTACTCCCAGGCTTGGATGTCGCGCGCGCTCCAGTCGTTGAGCAGGACGACCCCGAACAGGTGGTCATCTGCGCGGTCCACGTCGACGCGCTCGCCGAGCCGGGTCCGGTCACCCACGACGAAGCCGAGCTCGGCCTCGATGTCGAGGCGCACGCTCGGACCGAATACGGGGGCGGCCTCGCCGGGTGCTCGTCGCTGCCCCTGCGGGCGGATGACGTCCGTCCCCGAGACGACGACGGTGCCGGCCCGGCCGTGGTAGCCGATGGGAAGGTGCTTCCAGTTGGGGGTGAGCGGCTCGGAGTCGGGCCGGAACAGTCGGCCGATGTTGGTCGCGTGGTGCTCGCTGGCATAGAAGTCGACGTAGTCGGCGACCTCGAACGGCAGGTGCAGCCGCACCTCTCCGAGCGGCACCAGGAAGGGCTCGACGGCATCGCGGTAGAGCTCGTCCGTCAGCTGCTCCTGCAGGAAGGCCCTTGCGGCGGCCCACGCCTGGCGGCCCTGGGCCAGGAACGGGTTGAGCGTCGGCGCCAGCCAGACCTCGCCCGACTCCATGCCCGCCTGCTCCGCGCACGCGCCCGCGTCGAGGACCCGGTCGCCGACGCGCACGGCCACCCGGGGGCCGCGCGTGGCTGTCGAGAAGACGCCGTAGGGCAGGTTGTCGATCCCGAAGGGGTGGTCCGCAGGCAGGTCGAGCCAGGGTGCGGGCACAAGAGTCATGGTCATGGTCCTTCGATGAGTCCGAGGCTGGTGAGCTCGGTGATCGGGTCGGTGACCGCGCAGCAGCCGTAGGTCGTGAAGAAGGCGCGGACGATGGCCGCGTCGGCGGCACTCATGCGGGTGACGTGACTGACGAGCTCCGCTGGGTCGCGCTCGGCCAGCAGGGGGGTCAGCTCGTCGGCCTCTTCGCCGTTGAGCGCCCAGCGGACCGCGGTGAGAACGTTGAGCAGGCCGTGCTGCTCCTCGCCCGCATGGTTGCCGCGGACGGCATGGTGCAGGCCCCCGGTGAGCTTGAAGCCCAGGTCGTGGTCGACGGCGCCGCGGATGAACGCCGCCAGCTCCGCCTCGTCGGGCCATGCCCAGGTAGGGGTGGCGCCGGTGCGGAACTTGGCCTGCAGCAGGTCCGAGTCGCTCGCATCGGCGGCGATGTCGGCCAGCGCCCCGGACTGGGTGGCCCCGCGTGGCACCTCCAGGCTGAGGGGCACGTCGAGCGCCGCCTCGCGCCAGTCAGGGGACCACCCGATCTCGGCGCCCACGACGACGGCGCGGGGAGCGCGACGCAGGGTCTGCACCGCCGAGACCACCTCTTCGACCGGGGTGCCGGGTCGTCCGATCACCGCCACGCGCAACGGATCTGGCTCCGTCGCCGCCGCCAGCAGGGCGACGAGGTCGTCGGCAGAGGCGGCGGGGACGAGTAGGGGGCCGACACACGCTGCATACGCGCTGGTGCGGTGGAGCCGGTGCAGCCGCACCGCGTCCGCGAGGGGTGCGTTCCCGGGCGGGAACACGGCCGCGTCGTCGACCAGACCGGCGAACAGGCCGGGCTCGGCGGGGCGGTCGGCGACGGCCCCCGACGTCAGTGTCATGGGGGGCAGGCTACCCGCGTCCTGTGACATGCTCGGCTCACCCCTCACCACAATGAAGGGCCCGCCCTCAATGACGAGAGAGTGAGCGATGGCGTACTACCAGCACCAGGGCAGCATCCCCCCCAAGCGGCATACCCAGCACCGGCGCCCGGCCGGACGCGGCGCCAAGGGTGAGCTGTACTACGAGGAGCTCATGGGGGAGGAGGGGTTCTCCTCGGACTCCTCGCTGCTCTATCACCGCAACGTCCCCTCGACGATCCTGAGTGCAAGCGCCTGGAGCCTCCCGGACCTCTCGACCACGCCCAACCACCCGCTCCAGCCGCGTCACCTCAAGCTCCACGACCTCTTTGCCGCCAAGGAGGTCAAGGACACGGACGTGGTGACCGGGCGACGCCTCGTCCTCGGCAACGGTGACGTGCGCATCTCGTATGCCGTGGCCGGCGCGCCGAGCCCGTGGTACCGCAACGGGATCGGTGACGAGTGCGTGTACGTCGAGAGGGGCCGCGCCCGCGTCGAGACCGTCTTCGGAGCCTTCGACGTGGCCGAGGGCGACTATCTCGTGATCCCGCGAGCCACGACCCACCGCTGGATCCCCAAGCGCTCCGCCAAGGACCCGCTGCGAACGTACTGCATCGAGGCCAACAGCCACATCACGCCGCCGAAGCGGTACCTGTCGAGGTTCGGCCAGCTACTCGAGCACGCGCCGTACTGCGAGCGCGACCTGCGGGCGCCGGCCGGCCCATTGTTGGCCGAGGACGTGGATGCCGGGGCAGACGACGAGACCGAGGTGTACATCAAGCACCGCGGGAACGGCCCGTCGGGCATCGTCGGGACCATCCATACGCTGCCGTTCCACCCCCTCGACGTCGTCGGCTGGGACGGCTGTCTCTACCCGTACGCCTTCAACGTCCGCGACTTCGAGCCCATCACCGGACGCGTGCACCAGCCCCCGCCGGTCCACCAGGTCTTCGAGGGGTGGAACTTCGTCATCTGCAACTTCGTGCCGCGCAAGGTCGACTACCACCCGCTGTCGATCCCTGTGCCGTACTACCACTCCAACGTCGACAGCGACGAGATCATGTTCTACGTCGACGGCGACTACGAGGCGCGCAAGGGGTCCGGCATCGGCAAGGGCTCCGTCTCCGTGCACCCTGGCGGACATGCCCACGGGCCGCAGCCGGGGGCCTCGGAGGCCTCCATCGGCATCGAGTACTTCGACGAGCTTGCGGTCATGGTGGACACCTTCCGTCCACTGGAGCTCGGCGAGGGTGGCATCGCCGTCGACGACGGGACGTATGCCCTCTCCTGGGGCAAGGCTGGACGACGGGGCGACGGCCGGGGTTAGTCTGGAGAGTCCCGCCGCGTCAGTGTGGACGCGGCGGGCGCCCCTGGTATGCCGTGCACCCGCGCGACAACAGGCCCTCCGGAGGTCAGGTGACTCCTCGTCGCTCAACGCCCTCGCGCCGCGAAGTTCTCGAGCTGGCGCTGGTCGGTGGCGCGAGCGCCACGGCGGCGTTCTTCGCGGCCCCGGCCAACGCGGTGGCTGCGAGCACGGCAACGAAAGGCACGTCATACCGGCTGTCCGTGCTGGGCACGACGGACACCCGCGGTGCCGTGTTCAACTGGGACTACTACGTGGACGCGGAGTACGACGACGCTGAGGGCAACGACATCGGGCTGGCCAAGGTCTCCAGCCTCGTGACGTCCGTGCGGCAGGAGCGCGGTTACGCGAACACGCTGCTGGTCGACGGCGGCGGCATCGTCAGGGGGACGCTACTGGCGCACTTCTACGCGCGCGTGGACCCCGTGATCGGCGGCCACGTGCATCCCATGGCGGCCGCCATGAACCTGATGGGCTACGACGCGGCGGCGGTGGGCGGCCACGACCTCGACTACGGCCTTGACATGCTGCGCGCGTTCCAGTCGCAGTGCCAGTTCCCTTTGCTGTGCGCCAACTCCCTGGACTGGACCACATCGGCGCCTGCCTTCGCGCCCTACGTCATCAAGCATCTGCGGCTGACCGGAGCACCCACGCCGGTGAGTGTCGGAATCCTCGGCCTGGTCACACCCCAGATCGCGGCCTGGGACGACGAGAGCGTCGAGGGGCAGCTGAGCTTCCTCGACGTGACGCAGCAGGCGCGGCACTGGGTGCCGAGACTCAAAGCGGCCGGCTGCGATGTCGTCGTCGTGCTGTGCCCCGGCGTGTCAGACGTGGACAACGCTGCGCTCGACGTGGCGCGTCGGGTCGCGGACGTCGATGCCGTCCTGGTGGGCCACACCGTCGCCGCCGACACGGGCCCAGAGATCGGCGAGCAGCTCGTCGACAGCATGGTGACCAAGGGCAAGCGGGTGCTGCTGTCCCAGCCGCGTGCCTTGGGGATGCGGCTGTCGGTCATCGACCTCGACCTGGCTCCGGCCCGGCATGGTTGGCGCGTGACCGCAGCCCACAGCCACCTGCTCGATACCGCCGTCGTCGCAGAGGACTCAGCCATGACCGGGCTGCTGGGCGACGACCATGCGGTCGTGCGGACGTACGCCAACTCGGTCATCGGCACCTCTCGAGTGGCGCTGTCCGCTGCGACCGCCCGGTTCGAGCACTCGGACGAGCTCGACTTCGTGAACCACGTCCAGGGGCAGACCGTCAAGGACGCGATCTCCGGGACGCCCGACGAGGTCCTGCCGCTCCTCTCGGCGACCGCGCCGTTCGCCCGTGACGCCGGGCTCCCCTCAGGTGACGTCACCGTGCGTGACGTGGGCGCGTTGTACCCCTCGACGGGGACGGTGCTGGCGGTTCGGCTGAGCGGGGCTGACCTCATGGCGTATCTCGAGCAGTCTGCGGCCTACTTCCGGAGCGTCGACGGTCCGGGACCCTTCACCCCCGATGACGTCACCGGAGCGACCAGCGTGCTCACGGGGCTGCCGGTGCCGGACTCCGACTACGACGTCTTCGCCGGTGTCGATGCGGCCCTGACCTACGACATCGACCTCTCCAGGGCTGCGGGGAGCCGGCTCGTCAACCTGAGCTACGGCGGCCAACCCGTCGACCCCACCGACGAGGTCGTCGTCGCCATGGACAGCCGTCGGCGGTCCGGAACCGCTGGCTTCGCCTCCCTCGCAGTGGCGCCGGTCGTCTACGACGGCCAGCGGGAGATCCGGCAGCTTCTGGTGGACTGGGTGGCCGCTCAAGGTGTCATCGACCCGAGCACGTTCCCAGCCAACCACTGGCGTCTCGTGGCGGG